>JBGSTZ010000110.1:0-1837 GCA_041736255.1 Burkholderiaceae bacterium | reverse complement strand
CGCCGGCGTCGGATTCGTGCGGAAAGGATTGCATCGCCGACCGAAAATCAATCCTATGAAGCTGTTTCGCACGATAAAAAAGTGTTTTCAACTGCATCTTAAACAACCAAGGAAATCATCATGAAACTTAGCACAACCCTGTCACTGATTCTCACTTTGTCCGCATCCAGTCTTGCTCTCGCGCAATCCGGCGACATGAAGAGTATGGACATGAAAGGCATGGAAATGGACAAGATGTCCGAAGGCACAGCCCCCGCAGCAATGCGCCACCAGGCGACTGGCGTGGTGAAAGCGGTCGATTCTGCGAAGGGTAAAGTGACGCTGGCGCACGGCCCGGTCAAAAGTTTGAAATGGCCGGCAATGACGATGCGTTTCGCTGTGAAAGACAAGACCCTGTTCGGCCAGTTCGCGGTCGGCCAGAAAGTTAAGATCGAGTTCGTAAAGCAGGACCGCGACTACGTCGTAACCGCTGTCAAATAAAGAGATGGTAAACGGACGCCTTTGTTTGTTTGATTAATCATTGATGTTATACACTTGACTAGCCGAATTTTTCAAGCCGTTAGTCGACCCAGCGACCGGCCCATCAGAACGACTATCGGCAACAGCCGAACCCATTGTGGCAATTGCGGATACTGCTATCACCGCGGCAATCCAATGTCTGCTTTTCATGACAACCTCCAACCAGTAAATAAAACACCTTGTTTGGCGGCTCGTTCGAAGGGATGAAAAATATGTTTGTATCCTTTGAAAGAACCACCGCCAAGCTTGCAGTCATAAAACCATTTAACTTTTCCGCAAGCTATTTCTCGGACTAGCGCATCGGTTTGCAGGTCTGCCGATGCAGCCTTGTTTGCGTTTTGTCCTTACTTGTTAGACGCTCGAGATCCGGGATTGTTACAATTATCTGGTTCATTTTTCCGTGGCATCAGCAGCAATGCGCGCACAAGCCGCATGCAAAAACATCATCCATGCACCGGCCGGATGACGTCCAAGCGCCTGCGTTCCGGTTTCGGCTGCATGCCTGATACTCTGAGAAAGACAGCTGTAAGAATTAGCCCTTCTGGATCGACTAAAACGCAGCCGGCTTGCCCATGGGGTCGGCCATACATTCTGAAGTACCTGCTTTTACCTGCAACCCTGGAGACTTTCATGATGAAAACACTTGTTTCTGCGAAACTATCTTCCTCATTTTCCACGCCACGCGCGCTGCTTTTTTCATGCCTGCTGCTGGCTGCTGGCAGTTTTGCCCACGCTGAAAGCCCGGCCCCCTACCCTGGAACGCAAACCGTAGCTTCCCAACATTCGTTCGAAAAGGTGTTGCAGCGCCTGGAGCAGGCGATCACCGATAACAAGATGGGTCTGGTGGCGCAAGCGAGCGCGAGCAAGGGCGCGGCGGCGCGCGGGGTCAAGATCCCCGGCAATGTGGTACTGATGGTGTTTCGCAACGATTATGCGGTGCGCATGCTGGAAGCGAACGTGCCAGCTGGCATCGAGGCACCGTTGCGGCTGTATGTGACGGAAAACAAGAACGGCACTGCAAGCGTCACTTACCGTACCCCGAGCGCAACCTTCGCGCCTTACGGCAGTGGCAAACTCGACGCGCTGGCCCGCGAACTCGATCCGGTTTTTGCGAAGATCGTCAGCGATGCCACTGGCAAATGATGTGTTGAAAGTCCCGGCCGCGCCCTTGCGGTGGCCGTGGCAGCACCGTCCGTTGGCCGTCGCGCTGCTGTTGCTGGCGGGCCTCGCGGTTCTGCTGGCGCGCGACGACTTGCGCATGGCGGGATTGTTTTTGCTCGGCGCAGCGCTCGGCATCACGCTGTACCACGCAGAGTTC
>JBGSTZ010000096.1:0-21613 GCA_041736255.1 Burkholderiaceae bacterium | reverse complement strand
AAGCTGGCGCAGGCCGGCGATATGGCTGCGGCGGCGATTCTCGACATCATTTTGCGCGATGAAATCGGCCACGTCGGCATTGGCAATCGCTGGTATGACTGGCTGTGCCAACAGCGCGATCTGGAGCCGGTGGCAACCTACGCCCGGCTGGCGCAGGAATTTGCTGCCCCAGTGCAGCGCGGCCCGTTCAACCTGGAAGCGCGGCGGGCGGCGGGTTTCAGCGAGGCTGAACTGGCGGCGCTGGGGTAGTAAACGTCACGCGTTCGGGTTTGGCCGGAACGCATTCAATTTTACGATACTTGGCAGTATATAAATGTACCGCATATTATATATGCAGTCATTGGCATGTTTATTGTCATACTCAACGAATAACTATGATTTTGCTATTTTTTCATGGTTAAAAAGATATTTTCTCTTGTGCTGCGTTGCAGCAAAATTCACTGTAGCATACGCAATAACAATTCCATTGCACTTTCAAATTCCCATTTCCCAGTTTAGTTAACCCGTACTAATGCATCAACTTGATGCATTGCTAGCCGGAGGAATCAACGTGAAAAGAAAAATCGTGAGTTTTGCTTTGCAGGGCGGTGGCTCGCACGGTGCCTTTACCTGGGGCGTGTTGGATCGCTTGTTGGAAGATGGCAGGATCGATATCGAGGGCATTAGCGGCGCCAGTGCCGGGGCGATGAATGCCATCGCGTTGGCGCATGGGCATACCGTCGGCGGACGCGACGGTGCACGGCAGGCGCTGCAGGATTTCTGGGATAGCGTGGCTGGCAAATCGCCGTTCAGCATGATGCGGGACGATGCGGTTGCTGTGCCCGATATCGGCACCCAGTCGAATCCGTCGCCGATGCTCAAGGCGATGCTGTCGATGGCGCGTTTTTTCTCGCCTGGCCAGCTCAATCCTTTCGATATCAATCCCTTGCGCGACATCCTGACGGCGCAGATCGATTTTGAGCGGATCAGGGCTGAATGTGATCTCAAGCTGTTCATCGCGGCTACCCATGTCAGCAGCGGGACGCTAAAACTGTTCCGCAACAAGCAGCTCAGTGTGGATACGCTGCTGGCGTCTGCCTGTTTGCCGACCATTCACCGCGCGGTCGTGATCGACGGCGAATCGTACTGGGATGGCGGCCTGACCGCGAATCCGCCGCTATTTCCATTGCTGCATCGCTGTTCTACGCATGATGTGATGGTGATTCTGCTGCATCCTTATCCGCGCTCGGAAATCCCCACTACGGCCGATAAAATAACGCACCGCTTGACTGAAATGGGTTTCAGCTCCACCTTTTTTACCGAGTTGCAGGGCCTGGCTCTGGCCAAACGGGAAGCGCAGCGCGGTTGGCTGACGATTGGCCCTCTGGAGCGCCGCCTGAAAAAACTGAATTTGCATTTGATCGACGCTCAGGAAATGATGAGCCGGCTGAATATTCACAGCAAGCTCAATGTGCAGCCGGGCTTCCTCCACGCGCTGCGCGACGAAGGCCGAAGCCAGGCTGAAGCCTGGCTGACGCAAAATTTCGACAGCATCGGCACGCGCTCGTCGTTCAATCTGGCGCGCCTGCTACATGCCTGACTAGGGTTTGGCAGCGCGCTCTTGTTCCAGCAGGCGCAGCACGTTGCGCTGGATTTTGCCGGTGGTGGTCATCGGCAATTGCGCGATAAATTCGATTTCCTTCGGATATTCATATGGCGCCAGTGTGCCGCGTACATGATTTTGCAAAGCGGCGATCAAATGCTGGTCGCCGCTGAAACCCTCGCTCAGCACCACGAAGGCTTTGACGATGTTGCCGCGCTCAGGGTCCGGCTTGGGCACCACGACCACGTTGGCTACTGCCGGATGCTTGAGCAGGCAGTTTTCGATTTCGGAGGGGCCGATGCGATAGCCGGCGGCTTTGAACATGTCATCGGCACGGCCTTCATACCAGAGTGTGCCGTCGCTATCCATCCGCGCCAGATCGCCGGTGCGACACCAGTCGCCGCTGTATTTGCTGCTGGTTGCCGCCGGGTTCTTGAAGTAGCCGATAAAAAATACCGGGTCTGCATCGCCGTGGATATCGGTGCGGTTGAGCGCCACTTCGCCGACCACGCCGGCGTCGACCGGATTGCCGTCGTCGTCTACCACCGCGACCCGATGACCAGGGTAAGGTCGGCCCATGCTGCCGGCTTTGGCCGGCCATTGCAAACAAGAGTTGCCGACGATGTAATTCACCTCGGTTTGACCGAACATTTCATTGATCGTAATCCCGAGCGCGCTGCGGCACCAGCCAAATACAACTTCGCCGACCGCTTCGCCAGCACTCATGATGGCGCGCAATTGCAGCGTGTAATGCTGTTTCGGCTCAGGTATCGCCTTCATCATCATTTTCAGCGCGGTGGGGAACAGGAAGGTATTGGTAATGCGGTATTTTTCCAGCAGCGTGAACGCGGTTTCGGCGCTGAAGCGGCCGCGGTAGCCGAGAATCGGCTGGCCGAAATACAGCGTCGGCAGCAGCGCATCCATCAAACCGCCGGTCCAAGCCCAGTCGGCTGGCGACCAGAATACGTCTTTATCTTGCGGGAAATCGTTTTGCGAAGCGACGAATCCGCTCAGGTTGCCGATGATGGCCGAGTGCGGAATCAGCGCACCTTTTGCCGGGCCAGTGGTGCCGCTGGTGTAAATCAGGATCGCTGCATCGGTGGCTAGCGTGGCCACCGGCGCAAAGTCGGCGCTCGCTTGCGCCATTTCCTGCTTCCAGTCAAATGCGTCAGGCAGGTCGCACTCCAGCGCCAGCACGTGCAACAGATCCGGGCAGGCGGCACGTATCTGTTGCAGGTTGGCGGCGCCGGCCTGATCGACGAGTGCTACCGTCGCCGTGCTATTTTGCAAGCGATATTCCAACGCATCGGGGCCGAACAAGGATGACAGCGGCATTGCGATTGCGCCGAGTTGATAACAGGCCATGTGGGCGATCGCTGTTTCCGGGCGTTGCGGCAGAATGATGGCAATGCAATCGCCGCGTTGCACGCCGAGCCGACGTAACAGGTTGGCGCACCGATTTGCTTGCTGTTGCAATGCAGCATAGGTGAGCGTTGCGGTGGTGCCGGTGTCATCTTCGTAGTACATCGCGATGCGCTCGCTGCTGCTGTTGTCTTTAGCCCAGCGGGTGCAGCATACCTCGGCAATATTCAGTTCGGTCGGTACTTTCCAGCGAAATGCCTGATAGAGGGCGGCATAATTGTCTGTCGGGTTTACCGCCAGATTGGAAATGGGTGATTTCATCGGGTCTCCAGTATAATTATTGAACGGTCGTGCTTTTTAATCGCTACTTAAAAAATAAAATTATGAAAATTTCCAAACAATCTCGTTCTGAATTTATCCCGCTTCGCGGCTTGCAATACCATGTGCGCCATTGGGGTAATGATGATGCACCAAAACTGTTCATGCTGCATGGTTGGATGGATGTGTCGGCTTCGTTCCAGTTCGTGGTCGATTGCTTGCAGCAGGATTGGCATGTGATTGCGCCGGATTTGCGCGGCTTTGGCCTGACCCACTCGCCCGGCGTTGACTGCTTCTGGTACCCCGATTATCTTGCTGATCTAGATATGCTGCTGGATCATTATGCGCCCCAGCAAGCGGTCAATCTGCTGGGGCACAGCATGGGTGCCAACGTGGTCCTCAGCTATGCCGGCGTGCGGCCGCAGCGCGTTAGCAAGTTGATTAATTTGGAAGGCTTCGGTTTGCCGGTGACGCATGCGCAGCAAGCACCCAAGCGCTACCTCCAGTGGCTCGATCAGTTGCGTGAAAAGCCAGGACTACGCACCTATCCGAGCCAGGCCGCGGTTGCCGCCCGGCTGCAAAAGACTAATCCGCGTCTGGGCGACGCACGGGCAGCATTCCTGTCAAAGTACTGGGCGACAGAAAACAGTGACGGCGCCTGGGAAATCCTCGGCGATCCGGCGCATAAACTGACCAGTCCGCTGTTGTATCAGGTTGAGGAAGTGATGGCTTGCTGGCAGGCAATCACAGCGCCGGTGCTGTGGGTCGAAGCCAGCGATACCGATATCTGGAAGTGGATGGGGCCGAAAGCCGAAGCCAGAATCGAGATTGATCGCCGCATTGGTTTCATCGGCAATGTCACTACTGCGATGATCGACGATGCCGGCCACATGCTGCATCATGATCAGCCTGAAGTGTTGGCGCGCCTGGTGGAAGATTTTTTGCTGGAGTAAAAATTACACTGGTCCCAGTCGATGCACTGGCGAAGCGAAAAATGTGCACTTGCAGCATTTGTCTTGTAAGCGAGGTACAATAAATCTTCTTTTGATGTGCAACTTGCACCCTTTGCCATGTTAAATGCCGATCTCCATTGCCATTCCAACGTCTCCGACGGTCTCCTGACGCCAGAACTTCTGGCTGCACGCGCTAAATTGAACGGCGTTGACCTGTGGGCTTTGACCGATCACGATGAAGTCGATGGCATTGCGCCGGCCAGGGCAGCGGCTGCCGAGCATGGAATGCGTTTTGTGGCCGGGGTTGAGATTTCCGTCACCTGGGCGGCGCAAACGGTGCATATCGTCGGCTTGCAGATTGATGAAACCAACAGCGCGTTGTTGCAAGGCTTGCAGTCGACTCGCGGCGGGCGCGAACCACGTGCCCGCGAGATTGCCACGCAATTGGCCCAGCACGGCATTGCGGATGCTTACCAAGGCGCGCTCAAATATGTCGGTAATCCGGATCTGATTTCCCGTACCCATTTCGCCCGTTACATAGTTGAACTGGGTCATCAACCCGATATCAGCGCTGTTTTCCGTCATTATTTATCGGAAGGTAATCCCGGTTTTGTACCGCACCGTTGGGCAACTTTACAAGACGCGGTCGGCTGGATTCGTGGTGCCGGCGGCATCGCGATTGTGGCGCACCCAGGCCGCTACAAATATAGCGCGTTGGCGTTCAATGCCTTTCTGGATGAGTTCAAGCAGCTTGGCGGTGGCGCTATTGAGGTAGTCACCGGCAGCCATACAAAAGAGCAGTATCCGGTGTACGCCAAGGTGGCGCAGGATTACGGCTTCATGGCGTCACGCGGCTCCGATTTTCACGGGCCGCACGAGTCACGGGTTGATCTCGGCGCATTGCCACCTCTGCCGGCTGGAGTGAGGCCGGTCTGGCACGACTGGGCCTGACCTGACTTGGCGCAAGCCGTCACGCTTTGTCAGGGTTGCACCCTTGAAATTTCACTGCGAACGCCTTATCTTCGGAGTTACTTATTTCCGATCCAGTCGATAAAAGGCATTAAATGAAACGCATTGTCCTGTTCCTTGTGACCAACCTTGCCGTGATGCTAGTCATGTCGGTTGTATTGTCGGCGTTGGGCGTGAATCGCTATCTGACTGGCAGCGGCCTGAATCTGGGTAGCCTGATGGTGTTTTCACTAGTGATCGGTTTCACCGGCGCGATTTTTTCCCTGTTGATTAGCAAGCCGATGGCGAAATGGTCCACCGGCGCGCGCGTCATTGATGCGCCTTCGTCATCCACCGAGTTGTGGCTGGTCGATACCGTGCGGCGTCTGGCGGAGAAAGCCGGCATCGGCATGCCGGAAGTGGCGGTGTTTGATGGTGCACCGAATGCCTTTGCTACCGGCGCATTCAAGAATTCTGCATTGGTGGCCGTTTCCACAGGATTGCTGCAAAGCATGACCAAGGAAGAAGTCGAAGCCGTCATCGGGCATGAAATTTCTCACGTTTCCAATGGCGATATGGTGACCATGACGCTAATTCAGGGTGTAGTCAATACTTTCGTGGTGTTCCTGGCTCGGGTAGTCGGCTATGCGATCGACAAGGCCCTGTTCCGTAGCGGCGACAATGATCGCGGCCCGGGCATCGCCTACATGGCCACGGTGTTCGTTTGCGAATTGTTGTTCGGCTTGCTGGCGTCCATCATCGTGGCGTGGTTTTCGCGTCAACGTGAATTCCGCGCCGATGCCGGATCGGCGCAGTTGCTCGGCCGTACCGAGCCGATGGTGCACGCGCTGGCCCGATTGGGCGGCGTTGAACCGGGCGAGTTGCCGAAGTCGATGGCAGCCTTGGGAATTAGCGACAAGCCCGGCTTTGCGGCACTGTTTTCAACCCATCCACCGATTGAGGCCCGTATTGCAGCATTGGTTGCATTACGTGGCCGCGGCGCGTAATAAATTTGCAGTTACACCTAATCCACTGTTATTTAACCTACTAAGGCGACGGAGCGTAAGACTACCGTCGTTTTCATTTGCCACCATGAGCCAATTTTTTCAGCTGCATCCCGAAAATCCACAACCGCGCTTACTCAAGCAGGCAGCGCAAATCCTCCATGCCGGTGGCATCGTTGCATTGCCGACCGATTCCTGCTACGCGCTGATATGCCATCTCGATGACAAACATGCGGTAGAACGCTTGCGCCGTATTCGCGGCATTGATGAGAAACACTTGCTAACCTTGTTGTGCCGTGATTTGAGTGAAATTTCGGCCTATGCACGGGTTGGCAATGCGCAGTTCCGTATTCTCAAGGCCGCTACGCCTGGCCCGTACACCGTGATTCTGGAAGCCACTAAGGAAGTGCCGCGCCGTTTAAGCCATCCATCGCGCAAGACGATCGGCTTGCGCGTACCGGAAAACCGCATTGCGCAAGCCTTACTGGAAGAACTGGGGCAACCTCTGCTGGGCACGACTTTGATTTTGCCGGGGCAGGCAGACCCGTTGACCGATCCGGAACAGATTCGCGCGCTGTTGTCCAAACAAATTGATCTGATTATCGACGGCGGCGCTTGCAGTCTGGAGCCGACTACGGTGATCGATCTAGTCGGTGAAGAACCGATTTTGGTGCGTCAGGGACGCGGCGACGCGGCATTATTTGGTTTGTGATGGTGTTCCATCTTAATATAGTGCAGTATGTATTAATAATATACTAATTTTTATATGCAGAAAATGTGCTTTTTTGCATATACTCCGCCTTATTTAAAATAATGTGGAGGTGTTAAGCGTACCTGATCCGGTTCATATCGCGCTTGGTGCGGTATCTGCAATTGCCGCAAACTGTTTGCGGTCCATCCCTCTGATAAAATCCAGCCATGAATGACATGATCCAAACCGTCGCGGTATATGCGCTACCGGTACTTTTCGCAATTACCCTGCATGAAGCAGCGCATGCCTATGCGGCCAAATATTTCGGTGATTCGACTGCTTATCAATTGGGGCGCATGAGCCTGAATCCGATCAAGCATATCGATCCGGTAGGCACACTCCTGATCCCGGTGGTGCTGTATCTTGTCGGCAGTCCTTTCCTGTTCGGTTATGCGAAGCCGGTTCCGATCGATTTTTCACGCTTGCGCAATCCAAAGAAGCAAATGGCTTGGGTCGCTCTTGCAGGTCCGGCGTCGAATTTATTCATGGCGATGCTTTGGATGATATTCGGTATCCTGCTAATTGCGCTGCAGGCCAATGACGTGTTTTTCACACGCATGGTGCAAGCAGGCGTGATGATCAATCTGGTGATTTTCGCGCTCAACCTGTTTCCGCTGCCGCCGCTGGATGGCGGGCGTATTGTGACTAGCATGCTGCCAAATAAATATGCGATTCCCTATTCCCGCATTGAACCTTACGGCTTTTTTATTCTGATCGGGCTGATGCTGCTCCAGATGCTGCAATATTGGCTGTTGCCCGTGATGGTGCTTGCCAATACCGTATTAACATTAATCGTTTCTCCCCTGAAATTTCTTTTGAATTGACCGACTGACTATGTATCCTGATCGCGTTGTATCTGGCATGCGCCCTACCGGCGCCTTGCATCTTGGCCATTATCATGGCGCCCTGAAAAACTGGATAAAGATGCAGACCGAAATGCCGTGCCTGTTTTTTGTTGCAGACTGGCATGCATTGACCACCAACTACGACGATCCTTCGCAGATTGAAGCCAGTACCTGGGATATGGTGATCGATTGGCTGGCGGCCGGCGTGGACCCGACCGAAGCGACACTCTTCATTCAGTCCCGGGTGCCGGAACACGCAGAATTGCACTTGCTACTGTCGATGGCCACGCCGCTGGGCTGGCTGGAGCGGGTGCCGACCTACAAGGATCAGATTGAAAAGCTGTCGCAAAAAGATCTCACCACCTACGGTTTTTTGGGTTATCCGTTGTTGATGGCTGCCGACGTGCTGATTTATCGCGCCACGCAAGTGCCGGTAGGCGAGGACCAGGTGCCGCACGTCGAGATAACACGCGAAATCGCACGCCGCTTCAATCATCTGTATGGCAAGGAAAAAGGCTTTGAGGAAAAAGCCCAGGACGCAGTCAAGAAGCTCGGCAGCAAGCGTGCCAAAATGTATAACCAATTGCGCACCGAATTCCAGCAGCACGGCAAGGAAGATGCTTTGGAGCAAGCTAAAGCCATGCTGGATGATGCGCAAAGTTTGTTGATGATCGACCGTGAGCGGCTGTTTGGCTACTTGGAAGGCAGTCGCAAGCTGATTCTGGTTGAGCCGCAAGCGCGTCTGACTGAATCCTCGCGCCTGCCGGGGCTGGATGGACAAAAAATGTCGAAGAGCTACGGCAATTCCATCACACTGCGCGAGGACAAGGATTCGGTTACCCGAAAAATCCGCACTATGCCGACCGATCCGGCGCGCGTGCGCCGCTCCGATCCGGGCGATCCGGAAAAGTGCCCGGTATGGCAATTACACTTGGTGTATTCCGATTCCACCACCAAAGAATGGGTGGTTAAAAATTGCAAATCTGCCGGCATCGGTTGCCTGGAATGCAAACAACCCGTCATTGATGCGGTGCTGAAAGAGCAGGAGCCTATGCGCGAACGGGCTCAACAATATCTTGACGACCCTTCTCTGGTGCGGGCGATCGTCGCCGATGGTTGCGACAAAGCGCGCAAACTGGCGCAGGAAACCATGCGCGATGTGCGCGAGGCAATGGGTTTGGGCTATAACTAGGCCATGCATGATTCCATTGCGTCGCATGTAACGCAGGGCACGCCTTCTACTTGGGTGCAACGCTTTGCGGCGCTGATTCCTCCGGGACCCGTGCTCGATCTGGCGTGCGGCAACGGTCGTCATGCGCGTCTGTTGGCAGCATTAGGGCATCCGGTGTTGGCGGCGGATCGGGATACGGTAGCATTGGCGCATGCTGCCGGGCAGGGTATTGTCGCTAAACAAGTTGATCTGGAAGCCGATGGCGCAGCATGGCCTTTTGAAGCCGGGCATTTCGCTGCGATTGTGGTTACCAACTATCTGTATCGACCATTGTTTCCATATATCCTGAACAGTCTGGCAAACGGTGGTTTGCTGATATATGAAACTTTTGCCAGTGGCAATGCACTGTACGGCAAACCGTCTAATCCTGATTTTTTACTGGATCGAGGTGAGTTACTCGAATTGCTCAGGCAGCAACCTTCAATTAACATGCATGTGCTCGCATTTGAAGATGGCTATGCCGAGGCGCCGAATCCTGCGATGGTGCAGAGAATTTGTGCCATCAAGAACGCCACGGATTTTGCCCCTGGTCAGCCGCGATTGTTTTGATATCTCTAGCAAAAAAACCAAGCAAAAGAGCGCCGCAGCACCACAGACGCGGGCTATCCGCTACAATTAATCTTTTATATTCCAACGTTTTAAAGAGTCTCTATGATTAAGGGCAGCATTGTAGCAATCGTCACCCCTATGCACGCAGACGGCAGCCTCGATCTGCCCGGCTTGCGCAAACTGATCGACTGGCACATCACCGAAGGTACTGATGCCATCGTGATTGTCGGCACCACCGGCGAATCGCCGACGGTCTCGGTGGAAGAGCATTGCGAACTGATTAAAGTCGCAGTGGAGCATGTCAATAAGCGCATTCCAGTCATCGCCGGCACTGGCGGCAACTCCACTTCGGAAGCAATCGCTCTGACGCGTTATGCCTTGGAAGCAGGCGCCGTTGCATCCTTACAAGTGGTGCCGTATTACAACCGGCCCACGCAGGAGGGCATGTATCAGCATTTCAAAAAGATCGCCGAATCGGTTGATTTGCCGGTAATTCTGTATAACGTGCCCGGCCGTACCGTGGCCGATATGCAGAACGACACCATCCTGCGTCTGGCGCAAATCCCGGGTATCGTCGGAGTCAAGGATGCAACTGGCAATATTGGTCGCGGCACCGATCTGATCCGCCTCCTGCCAAAATCCTTCGCGGTATATTCGGGCGACGATCCGACCGCCATGGCGTTGATGTTATGCGGCGGCAAAGGCAATATTTCGGTAACCGCCAATGTGGCTCCACGCGCGATGCATGAATTATGCATGGCAGCTATGGAAGGCAACGTGGCACGCGCAATTGAAATCAACAATCGCTTGCTGCCGTTGCACAACAAGCTCTTCGTTGAACCCAATCCGCTTCCTGTCAAATGGGCATTGACTGAAATGGGTTTGATTCCGCCGGGGATACGACTGCCGCTGGTACCCATGTCTGCGCAGTATCAGGATACGGTGCGTGCAGCTTTGCGCGAGTCGGGTGTGTTGCCGGGTTTGTAACCAGGCTTATAACGGCGGGCGCCAAATTCTCCAACGGCCGGACAGATTGCATTGATCCGGCTTCCTAACCTCGCTTTTTCATTCCAAAACGATATGACTATTCGCAAGAACACTCAGATTAATCAACGTAAGATCGCCCAGCGGGGCCTTGTTTATGGCTTGGTTTTGGCTGGTCTGGCCGGTTGCAGCTCCATCGGCTCCATGCTTGAGCCAGACAAGATCGACTACAAAAGCGCGGGTAAGACAAACACATCTTCGCTGGAAATCCCGCCGGATCTGACGCAATTGCAACGCGACAATCGCTATGCTATTCCCGATATTAATAATCGTGGCACTGCAACCGCTTCCGGCTTTAACTTGCAACAAAATATCGAACGTCCAGCCACAGCCGCTGCGGCCGTGGCGCCTAAGACGGTGGCCGGCATGCGCATCGAACGAGACGGCGACCAGCGCTGGCTGGTCATCGAGCAAGCACCGGAAGTGTTGTGGCCGCAAATTAAGGATTTCTGGCAGGAATCAGGCTTTTTGATCAATGTCGAATCTCCTGAATCCGGCATTATGGAAACTGACTGGGCAGAAAATCGGGCGAAAATTCCGCAGGATATTATTCGTAGAACCTTGGGAAAAGTGCTGGATTCGTTGTATTCGACGGGCGAACGCGATAAGTTCAGAACGCGGTTAGAACGTCGCGCGGATGGTGCAACGGAAATTTTTCTCAGTCACCGCGGCGCGCAAGAAGTACTGACGGGTAGCGACAATGAAACTACCGTATGGACGCCGCGTCCTGCTGATCCTGAACTGGAAGCCGAGTTTTTGGCACGCTTGATGGCGCGTTTTGGCGTCGAAACAGAGCAGGCCAAGATAATGGTGGCGAACGCCGTGCCAGAACAGGCACGTGCCAGGATCGTCAAGGCAGCCGGCAGCAACGGCACCTATGTCGAAGTTGATGAAAGCTTTGATCGCGCGTGGCGTCGGGTCGGTCTTGCTCTGGATCGGGTGGGATTTACGGTAGTAGATCGTGACCGCAGCCAAGGTCTTTATTTTGTGCGTTACGTTGATCAAGACCTGGACGCCAATAATAAGACTTCCGGCGATAAAGGCTTCTTGTCCCGCCTGTTTTCATCCAGTTCTTCCGACAAGGCCAAAACAGCCCAACGTTATCGCGTTGCGGTTAAAGGCGTTGCTGCGAGTAGTCAGATATCTGTGCTAGATGACAAGGGAAATCCGGAAACGTCATCAGTTGCCGGCAAAATTCTTTCATTGTTGAACGAGCAATTGAAATAAATTGCGGGCGCTTATGGGATATATGGAGTTGACAGCCCTGAGGGCGCACATTATTGCTGTAGCTGTATTTTGAGGTTCTCTAGTCTAGGCAGCGGCAGCGATGGAAATGCGCTGCTGATCTGTGCCATATCGGGCATCACGCGCACAACGGTGATGCTCGATTGCGGCTTTGGCCTGCGTGAGACCGAACGCAGATTGCTGCGACTTGGCATGACGCCAGCAGATTTGTCAGGCATCGTCATCACCCATGAACACCAAGATCATGTCGGTGGCGTATTCATGCTTGCGCGCCGTTACCGCATTCCTGTCTGGCTCAGTTTTGGCACATATCAGGCGGTAGCGCATAAGTGCGATGGGGTTGAACTGCATTTTTGTCGCGACGGGGATAATTTCAGTATTGGCGACTTGTGCTTGTCGCCTTACACCGTGCCGCACGATGCGTGCGAGCCGCTGCAATATGTCGCAACCGATGGAAAATTTCTGTTTGGCGTGCTGACCGACGCTGGCCAGTCAACGCCGCATCTGGTGCAAGCTTTGGGCGGATGCGACGCCCTTTTAATTGAATGCAATCACGATAGGGCGATGCTAGCCAATTCCAAATATCCGTATTCACTCAAAAAGCGCATCGGCGGCAGCTATGGGCATCTTTCCAATGAAACCACATCCGAGATTTTGCGTCAGATTGACAAATCGCGTTTGAAGCAATTAATAGGGGGCCATCTCAGTGCGCAAAACAATACACCAGAACTAGCTCTAACCGCTTTAATGTCGGGTTTGGATGGTCATCCGGCCGAAGTGAGAGTGGCTTGTCAGCAGGATGGATTTGACTGGATTGATTTGTCCCCGGCTTAATTCATTTCTTTGAATTAACGGTATTAACAATTTTTTTCGCAGCGCAATAAGATTGTTTTCAGATACAAAAAAGCCAGCCTAAGGGCTGGCTTTTTCAGGCAATCTTAGGATTACTTGGCTGGTTCTTCAGCTGGTGCAGCATCAGCAGCAGGTGCAGCATCAGCGGCAGGTGCAGCGTCAGCAGCAGGAGCTGCAGGAGCGGCTTCAGCTGGTGGAGCAACAATAACAGTATCAGCAGGAGGAACAATAACAACTTCTTCTTTTTTGCCGCAGCCAACCAAAACGATAGCCAACAGGGAAGCTAACAAAAGTGATTTTTTCATGGTATTCCTTAGGTTGAATAAATTACAAATTGATGTGAAGAATAATTACCGGTTATTACCGATTAATAGGTTGAATCTTGTTCGAATATGCACTTTTTGATGCACTGCGATAATTGTGCCCTACCAACCCGAGATTATAGTGATTTTTTGGAATTTCGCTACAAGTGCTTAAAATATTTTTTGTAATATCGCAACACATGCTGGCTTATGTCTGGAGCGCAAGATGGAGGTGAATACAAACTCTGTACATGATAGATATCAACGTTTATCAAAAAATATTCAAGCCAGATTCAGCCAACCGTCCCGGTACCATAAATGCAACGCTTCCTGTACGTCCAGCGAAGCATCGGCAATTTCTTTGCCGCCCAGCGCGCGACTATCCGCCAGCAAGTCTAGCGTAGCCTTATCGGCATGAGCGACAGCGAACGACTCCCCATTGATGAAGACATGTTTGCCGCGATACAGCATTTGTGTTTTGCGGGACAGCGCCAAGCCACGCTTGATGGCTGCCTGGATAAATTTTTCTGCAGAGAGTGGGCGTGCCGGCGGTTTAAAAGTGACGCAAGCCTTCGGCTCCGACAAGTAGCCGCCCAAAAACAGCGCCATGTCATCTTCGGTGAATTGCACCTTGATCAATTCCGCTGAGATGCGCGACAGCATGGCCCGACTGATTTCAGCTGGGTGCGCAGTCGGCTTTAAGTCTGGGTCCGTGTATTGTCCGGGTAAATCGATCGAATCAGCCATGAATTGCAAAAATGATTCGCCCAGTTCCTGATAGGCTGGTGCCCGAAATCCGATCGAGTAGGTCATGCACTCGCCAATCGCGATGCCGTCGTGCGCATAATGCGGCGGCAGGTACAGCATGTCGCCCGGTTCCAGCACGAACTCTTGTTCCGGCTGAAAATCTTGCAGGATCTTGAGGGGCAAGCCTTCGATGATGGTCAGGTCTTTTTGTGCCCCGATACGCCATTGACGCTGGCCGTGTGCCTGCAACAGAAACACATCGTAGGAATCGAAATGCGGGCCGACGCCGCCGGTATCGGTAGCGTAGCTGATCATCAGATCGTCCAGGCGTGCGTCGGGCACGAAGCGGAACTGCCGCAGCAGTGCATCGGCCGCATCGTGATGCAGATTGACGCTTTGCACCAATAGCGTCCAGTTTTTTTGCCTGATGTCAGGAACGGCATCAATCGGACCATTTTCCAATATGTATTGCTGATCGAAATGGGTCAGTAGGCGGGATTCGACATCCTCTTGCTGGGCCATCGCAAACAGTGCCTGACGCGTTAGCAGGGGCTTGAAGTGGGGAATTGCTTGCCGGATTAGCAGTGGTTTTTTATGCCAGTAATCGCGGAAAAATTGTGCTGGCGTCAATCCGCCCAGAAGAGTGAGTTTTTTCATGTGCGTATTATAGTAGCCGGCTGGGCAGGTATAATCTGGTCATTAACATCAGAAAGGATTGAACATGAAGATTGCCAAAAATACAGTAGCGACGGTGCAATACAAACTCTCAGATGCGCAAGGCAATTTGATCGAGGAAGGTCGCGAGCCCATGGTGTATTTACATGGTGGCTACGAAAATACACTGCCCAAGATTGAGGAAGCGTTGGAGGGCAAGGAAGTCGGTTTTGAGATCGAAATTCAGGTCGAGCCAGACGATGCTTTCGGCGAATACGATGCCGAGTTGGTGAAAGTGGAATCACGCAAAAACTTGCCCAATCCGTTGGAAGTCGGAATGCAGTTCGAAGGCACTCCGGAAGAAGCCGATGATGACAACGATGGTTTGATTTTTACCGTGACCGATATCACTGACGATAAGGTGGTGTTGGATGGTAATCATCCGCTGGCAGGCATGGCGCTGCGGTTCTGGCTCAATGTTAAAGAGGTGCGTGCCGCCACAGAGGAAGAAATCGTGCATGAACACGTACACGGTGCGCATGGTCATCACCATGAAGATGACGATGATCTGGATGAAGGTGCGGGCGATGCATTCCGCTCCCATCCGCTGCACTAAATCGGCTGCAACAGGTCTCAAATCTTGTAATGAAAAAACCGCAGAGAATGCATTCTGCGGTTTTTTTACGTCTGCCGAGCTTGAACGTGGTTTTTATGCAGGATATTATTCTGGTAACAGTATTTTAATCAGCCACATATTATATCTGCGGTAATAGG
Organism: Burkholderiaceae bacterium; assembly: GCA_041736255.1. Taxonomy (GTDB): domain Bacteria; phylum Pseudomonadota; class Gammaproteobacteria; order Burkholderiales; family Burkholderiaceae_D; genus AVCC01. The sequence continues at coordinate 6,452 of JBGSTZ010000096.1, read as the reverse complement.
CACGTTTTTACCTATACTTCACTATTAATCAGTAGAGGCGCGTGCCAGACGAAACAATGCGGTACTTTCTGGCCGGACGCTGATTTTCTCCCAGCCACTGCGCAAACTCATGCTGCCGATATTTTCCTGCCAATGAATCGCATCCGGATTTGCTTGCGTTTGGCCATGCACCAGCAGTATCTTGCTGGGGAATTTTTTGGCGAGTGCGACTAACTGCTTGCGCGTTTCAATAAATCCATCACGCTTTCCTGCAAGCTTGGCCATTTCTGTCGCACCTGGAACGATTAATGGATTGCCATCACAAAACAGTACAATCGCCCGATTTTTTCTCAGTGTTGCGTGGCTGAAGATGCGTTCCAGCCACGCGCTATTGGCGATCAAGCGATCTTCGAATTCGCTATTGCGCCCTGCGTCCGGCAAGTAGTGGTTGTTGTCTGCAGGAAAATTAATGGTTGCAAACAGGATATTGCCATATTCCCACCGTGCATTTTCCGCATAGCTGCGAAACTTGGCACTGCTGGTCTGGCGAATCAGCGTGGCGTTGCTGTTGCCAAAAGAAATATCATCCGAAAAAAACAGTTCGCGTACGCGATTCAATCTTTGAATCGCGATTGATTTGCCGTTTTTGTTTTTGCAATTGACCCAGTCGCTCGCCGCAAGCGATACGATCAACGCGTTTTCTGATCTGCCGAGGATTTTTCTGCTGCGAGAATACACATTGTCGCTGCAGTTTTCGTTACTGGATTTGATGCCATTGACAATCACGAACGCCAGGTTTTCTGCATTGCTGGCATAAATTGCCTGCTGCAGCGGGTTTTTGTTGTCATCATTATGTTGAAAAGGATGGGCAATCACGCCAAAGTCAAAGCTATTCGGTTGCGACCATACTGCCGCGGATGCGCTGAACAGCAATCCGGCTAGAAATGGAAATAAAGCATTTCGATTCATCGCATCGTGCATTCGGCATGTACCAATTGTTTGAGACGATACAGCGCATCGAGCGCTTCACGCGGTGTCAGCGCATCCGGTTCGATCTCGGCTAAGGCGTCAGTGACGGCGTTGCGCGCTTCCTCTGGCTCGGCCTCCGACGGCGCATCAGCCTCTAGGGTATTTGACGCGGCAAACAGATCCAATTGCGGTGATGCCAAGGCCGAATGCGCCTCCAGTGTAGCCAGATGCCGGCGCGCAGCGCGAATCACCGCCGGCGGTACGCCTGCCAGTTGCGCAACTTGCAAACCGTAGCTTTGCGAGGCCGGGCCGGCTTCCACCGCATGCAGAAAAACGATGGTGTCCTTGTGCTCGATCGCCGACAAATGTACGTTGACAGCACTCGGATGCTGTTGCGGCAATTGCGTCAGTTCAAAGTAATGGGTGGCGAACAAGGTAAGGCTTTTGGTGGTGTCGATCAGATGCCGGGCAATCGCCCACGCCAGCGCCAAGCCGTCGAAAGTGGAAGTTCCGCGCCCGACTTCATCCATCAGTACCAGCGATTGCGGGGTGGCGCCGTGCAGGATGGCGGCCGACTCGGTCATTTCGACCATGAAGGTGGAACGCCCGCCCGCCAGATCGTCGGCCGCGCCGATGCGCGTGAAGATGCGGTCGATCGGGCCTATCGTGGCGCTGGCGGCAGGGACATAACTGCCCACATACGCCAGCAGTGTGATCAACGCCACCTGGCGCATGAAAGTCGATTTGCCGCCCATGTTGGGGCCGGTGATCAGTTGCAGCCGGCGCTCGGGGTTGAAGCGGCAATCGTTGGCGATGAAGCGTTCGATCTGGTTTTCCACCACCGGATGGCGGCCTTGCACGATGTCAATGCAAGGCTCGGCGACCAGCGTCGGTGCACACCAGTTGTGCCGTGCAGCGTGACTTGCCAACGCCACCAGCACATCGAGCTGCGCTACTGCATGGGCAATATTTTGCAATGTGGCAATGCATGGCGCTAACGCGGTGAGTAACTCTTCGTACAGATATTTTTCGCGCACCAGTGCCCGTTCCTGCGCCGACAAGGCTTTGTCTTCAAACGCCTTGAGTTCCGGCGTGATGTAGCGCTCGGCATTTTTCAGGGTCTGGCGACGCCGGTAATCGTCAGGTACTTTGTCTGTTTGGCCGTGCGTGACTTCAATGTAAAAACCCTGCACCTTGTTGTATTCGACCCGCAAATTGGCGATGCCGGTGCGCTGGCGTTCCCGGGTTTCCAGATCGACTAGAAATTGCCCGGCGTTCTCGGACAGCGCGCGCAATTCATCGAGTTCCGCATCGCAACCTGGTGCGATTACGCCGCCATCGCGCACCATCGCGGCCGGCTCAAGCATCACGCTGCGTGTGAGTAGGTCGAGGCAGTCTTGCGGGGTGGCCAGTGCATCTTGCAGGTGCGCCAGCAAATCGGTGTTGGCGGCGCTATTGCAGCGCGTAACCTGGTCGCGCAATGCGGGTAATTGTTGTAAGCCGTCGCGCAGGCTGGCCAAGTCGCGTGGGCGGGCAGACACCAGCGCAATACGGGTGGTGATGCGTTCGATATCCGGAATAGCGGTCAATAGTCGCGATAATGGATCGCCGGCATCTCGTTGCTGTAATGCATCAATCGCGGCAATTCTTGTCTGTGCAATCGATTTGTCGCGGCTGGGATGGTGCAGCCAGTGACGCAGCAAACGCGAACCCATCGCAGTGCGGCAATGGTCCAGCAGCGAAAATAAGGTGGGCGCTGCCGATGAAGCATCGCCGCCGCGTATCGTTTCGCTGATTTCAAGATTGCGCCGGGTCGACGCATCCAGGCCGATGAATTCGTTTTCGGACTCGACCGTCAGCGTGCGTACATGCTGCAAGCTCTTGCCCTGGGTCGCTTGCGCATAACGCAGCAGGGCGCCAGCAGCGCCTATGGCCGCACTAAAGCCTTCTGCACCGAAACCGCTCAGGGTGGCGACATTGAGCTGTTCCAGCAAGGCTTTTTTGCTGCTGGAGAAATCGAAATGCCAGTCCGCCACGCGCACGGCTTTGTCCATAATATTATCTGGCAGCGCTAAATCGCCGCCATCGGCCAGCAGAATTTCGGCCGGCACGATGCGTTCCAATTCCTGCTGCAGGCGCGTATCGGACGGTTTCGCCTGTTGTGTGAATTCCATCAATTTCAATGCGCCGCTCGCCATCGAGAGCCAAGCCAGGCCGATAGTGACGGTTTTGCGTTGCGTGACTTTGCACAGCGCTAGCAAAGGCTGCTCGGATTTTTCACCCAACAGATGCGGGTCGCTCAAGGTTCCGGGCGTGATGACGCGCTGGACCTTGCGCTCGACCGGGCCTTTGCTGGTTGCCGGGTCGCCGATCTGCTCACAAATCGCTACCGACTCACCCTGTTTGATCAGCTTGGCCAGATACTGGTCGGCGGCGTGAAATGGAATCCCGGCCATTTTGATCGGCGTGCCAGCGGTAGCGCCGCGTTGCGTCAGCGTAATACCCAACAATCGCGAAGCTTTCTCCGCATCTTCGAAGAACAGCTCATAGAAATCGCCCATCCGATAAAACAGCAAGGTGGATGGATAGTCCGCTTTAATGCGGAAATATTGCTGCATCATCGGCGTGTGCTTTTCCAGGGGCTTGATTTCTTTAGCCTTCTCCTGGGCTTCAATGATTTCTGTGGTCATACAATCCTCTCATTCGGTGTCAATATCAGACACTTTTTACTGCCGCTGATGTTGCGCATTGTCTACGAAAAAGGCAAAAAATTCTTTTGGTGCAATCATTATTTAAAAAATAGGGTGTATCACTATTTTAGTGATATTTACCGCATATTTTTATTGTGAGTTTAAATATACTCCAAACCATGCTGACATGAATCAAGTGCCAATTCTGGCGTTGGCACTTCAAAGACCGTGCGCGCAATTGCTCGCCTGTTGTTGTTATCGTCCTGACGACATCAGGCAATCAATTTGAGTCCCGGCGGCAGCGACTCGCCTAGCATGCGCTGTTCGTCAGCCTGCTCCAGCTGCACGATCTGGCGCACCATCGCGACCCAACTGGGAGCGGCATTGCTCGCCTCAAGGCGCAAGATAACCTGCTCGCGCTGTGCCGGCGGAATGTCGCGCGCGCGGTCGCCGCTCATGCGCGCCATGTGGGCCGCGGCAAATGCTGCCGGTTCAATTTTTTTCCAGTCTAGGGTCAGAATCATGTCTAGCCATTCGGCCACGGCGGCGAATGGAACAACGTCGTGTGTTTTGCCATGGAACGGCCGGCGCGCGCCGATGCGCCCAAGAGCCCACAGATTCCGGGCTAACTGACTGTCCTGACTGTCGGATTTATGCGCCCCGGCGCTCAGCTTGCGAATGTTATCGAGCAGCCATGTGCCGATTTCAATCTTGTAGTCAGGCGGAATGCGTTCAAGCGATGCTACCAAGCGCAGCATGTCATCCACGCTGCCCTTGACCAGATTGGACGGACGCGGCCCGGATTTTGTTGCATCAGTTTGTACATTGAATGCAAAATCGTCTAGCAGACGGAGTTGTTCCGGTGCGCCCAGGCCACCGGCGACGCGTCTCCATAGCGTCCACCATTCCGCGCAGACCTGGCTGTCATTGCCATGCTGGACACCTTGCTCGAACAGCAGCCAGAGTTGCTCTACGCGCCAGTCATCGAGCGGGTATCCGAAGCCGGGACGCAGGCAATAACCGGCAAGGTTGAGCCATGCGCGTTCGTGCTCGGACGAGCGCCGCCGTCCCCGGGCATGCAATAAAAGCGCGTCGAATAATGGGCGCAATAGCGGCGTATGCCAGCGCTCCCGGCTGCCGAGCAATTGCTCCAGTTGCATTCGGAGTTGTTTGACTTCTTTCGGTGTCACCTGCTGCTTGCGGGCGCCGAAAATGCGCTCAATTGTCTCGACCGCTTGGCTAAAGTGGGGCGGTAATGGAATGTCTTCCTTGACCTGTGTGACAGCGTTTCCGTTCACGCCGCGCAGTTGGAATTCCAGCAGCCAACGCTGGCCGGTGTGTTTGATATGTTCGCTACTCTGCGTCACCTCGACGCAGTGCATTTCCAGTGTGCCAAGTTCGGTCAGCGCCGTTGCCAGCTGCACCGGAATGTCTTGCCGGCCCGCGCTCGCTTCGGCTTGCAGCACCATGGCGATCGGTGGCAAATGGACGAAGCTGCCGTCGACGAGGTCAACCAGTTCACCGGCCTGGGGCGGGGTCTGGTGGGCGGCGTCGGCAATCGAGGACACCAGATGAAAACGTACCGGCTGGCCCACCCGCAAGGCAAAAATATTATTTTTGAGCAGGATTTCGCCGCCGGGTTCGCTGCCGCGCGGCAAAACGCAAATTGCGTGCTGCACTGCAGCAGTATCATCCTGTTTATTCTGTTTGCCGTCTTGGTCAAGAACCAGAAAATAGCTGCGCGGCGCGCCGCCCCCGATCCGTGGCGCTCGCCCTTGGCCGGCCAATGCGTAAGCCACCGCGCCACGAGCGACCGCCAGATCCGGATTTTCGTTGTGCAGCAAATGGAGCGGTGCGCTGCGCCAGTTTGTCAGCGTATCTTGCAGGCGCTTGACCAGCGCCTCGGCGCGGAATACGCCGCCGTTGAGCAGCAAGGTGTCGGGCAGCGCGAGTTGTTCAGACGTATCTGCGTTGTCAGTGCCAAGCGCTTCGCGGATTGCCGCCGCATGCTGGTGTAGAAAGCTGGCGATGTGACGGGTGATGGCCGGGTCACTGGCGTAAGGCAAGTCGAACTCAACGATGCCGCTGCGGCCGCGCTTGGCCTGCTCGGTCTTGGCTACCATCGGGAAAAATCCATCGACGATCAGCCGTTCAACTTCTTCCCGCAAAAGTTCGACCGAACGCGCCTTTTTAATCAGCCCTGCGCCGGCCCCGAGTAGCGTCACCGGCGCCCGCTGTGGCGCCTGTGACGCCAGTAGCACTTCCTTAGCGGCACGGCAACGCTCCACCAGTTGCGACAAGTTGCCCGCTGACAGGTGCGGCGTGGTCGTCCCCGGTGCAGATTCGGATTGCGCCATTTGCGCCATCCGTGCTTCTACCAGATGCGTCAGGGCCAGGTCCATGTTGTCGCCGCCGAGCATCAAATGATTGCCCACGCCGATGCGCGTCAGCTGCGGCTGGCCATCGCGCAGCGCCACTTTAATCAGGCTAAGGTCGGTGGTGCCGCCGCCGACATCGCATACCAGCACCAGCCGCGTCTGCGCCAGCTCGGCTCCCAGATTATGTCGATGGTGAAATAGCCAATCGTAGAAAACCGCTTGCGGTTCTTCCAGCAGGCGCAGCTTGGCAAGCCCCGCCTGGCGTGCCGCTGCGATGGTCAGGGTGCGCGCGCCTTCGTCAAAGGAAGCCGGTACGGTCAGCACCACGTCTTGCTGCTCCAGCGGATTATTGGGAAAACGCCAGTTCCATGCAGCCCGGATAGTGGCCAGATAACTGGCGCTGGCCGTCACCGGCGACACCTTGCCGACCTCAGCG
>JBGSTZ010000009.1:0-20580 GCA_041736255.1 Burkholderiaceae bacterium | reverse complement strand
CCCATCAACCATCGCAGACAACCCTGTCGCTGTCGCCCGTCCAAATGTACTTATCAAATAATCCGTGTACAACTCAAGTTCAGCTTTTTTCATTTCAACAGATTAACAATTTATACTGAGGCCTGCGTAACATCAGTTAATCAATTACGGATCGGGTATTTTTTTGTATCAAACCGATTCGCGAACGCCCAACGGAAAAAGCGCTCGATAGAGCGCTTTTTTGCCTAACCACTGCAGTAATTTTACTTCTGGGACAAGACCCACTTAACCAGAGTGTGCGCTTCAGCTTCGCTGACCTGCGGGTTGGCTGGCATTGGAATTGCTCCCCACACGCCGCTACCGCCTTTGAGTACTTTAGTAACCAGCTTTGCTTCAGCATCTTTCTGTCCTGCATATTTTGCTGCTACATCCTTGTATGCAGGGCCAACCAACTTGTTTGCAACTGCATGGCAAGCCATGCAGTTTTTGGCCTTAGCCAAATCCAACCCGGCGTCTGCCATAGCAGCGTTAGAAGCGAATCCACCCATTGCAAAAAGAACCAGTAAAAAACGTTTCATTGCATTCTCCAAAATAATAGCTGCAAGCTTTTACAGCTGTTTTTCATTTACGTAGGACAACATTACGTCACCCGCACAAATTATCGCACTTCGTTGACTATCGTATGTGTTCCGTTACACTCGTTGACAATATTTGCAATGAAAGATCTGCCATGCCCCTCATTATTGCCATTGTATTACTATCCATATTGAAATATTTTGAAGTCGCTTTTTTCGCCAATTTTTCGTGGTGGTGGATTGTCGGATTGATGGCGGTTACTTTTGTCTGGTTCGAATTTATAGAAAAAATGCTCGGACTGGATAAGCGGCGCGGCCACGATGCAATGGAAAAAATACGCAAGGAGCGTGTCAAGGCAACCTTTGACAAAAGCAATCGCAACAAGCAACGCTAGTTTTGCACCTTGCAAATCCAAAAAAGGCCAGAATCGAAATTCCGGCCTTTTTTATTAGCGCATCAAACAGCGGCTTGCTTATCTTTTCAATTGCGTGATATCGCGCACTGCGCCGCGGTCAGCTGAGGTTGCCAGTGCTGCATACACTTGCAGCGCAAGCGACACGGTACGCTGACGATTTACCGGCTGCCACGCACGGTCGCCCCTGGCCTCCATATCTACCCGACGTTGCGCCAGATCAGCGCCACTGATCTTAAGGTGGATACGACGCTCGGGAATGTCGATTTCAATTGTGTCGCCTTCTTCGACCAAGCCGATCGCGCCGCCTTCTGCTGCTTCCGGAGAAGCATGGCCGATCACCAGTCCGGACGAGCCGCCAGAGAAACGTCCATCCGTAAACAGTGCGCAGGATTTGCCCAATCCTTTGGACTTGATATAGGAAGTCGGGTACAGCATTTCCTGCATCCCGGGGCCGCCTTTCGGGCCTTCGTAGCGAATGATGATGACGTCACCGGCCTGCACCGCATCGGCCAGAATCGCTTCCACCGCATCGTCCTGACTCTCAAAAATGCGCGCCCGACCGGTGAACTTCAAAATACTTTCATCGACGCCGGCAGTCTTGACGATGCACCCTTTTTCGGCAATGTTGCCGTACAACACGGCCAAGCCGCCATCCTGCGAATACGCATGGGCCTTGTCACGGATGCAGCCGTCGGCGCGGTCGGTATCCAGACTAATGAAGCGCTCGCTTTGCGAGAAAGCAACCTGAGTCGAGATGCCGCCAGGCGCGGCGCTAAACAATTGATGTACGGCAGGATCTTGCGTGCATACGATGTCGTTTTGCGCGATCGCATCCGCCATGGTTTTGCTGTGGACGGTGGGACGACTGGTATCGAGCAATCCGGCACGCGAGAGTTCGCCCAGAATTCCGAAAATGCCACCGGCGCGGTGCACGTCTTCCATATGATATTTTTCGGTGGCTGGCGCCACCTTGCACAGACACGGTACTTTGCGCGAAATACGGTCGATGTCGGCCATCTTGAAATCGACGCCCGCTTCATGCGCCGTCGCCAGCAAGTGCAACACGGTATTGGTCGAGCCGCCCATAGACACATCCAGCGTCATTGCATTTTCAAACGCGGCCTTGGTTGCAATGCTGCGCGGTAGCGCCGATGCATCATCCTGTTCGTAATAACGCTTGGACAGTTCGACTATCAGTCGTCCGGCACGCAGGAACAACTCCTTGCGGTCGGAGTGCGTGGCCAGGATGGTGCCGTTACCCGGCAACGACAGGCCCAGGGCTTCGGTCAGACAGTTCATCGAATTGGCGGTAAACATACCCGAGCAGGAACCGCAGGTAGGACAGGCAGAGCGTTCGATTTGTCCGATTTCTTCATCGGATACGCTGGAGTCAGCGGCCTTAATCATGGCATCAACCAGATCAATTTTTATGATCTTCTGCGTGCCTTCCTGCTTGCTTTCCTGCTTGCCGTGCATGGTCTCGACCATCTTGCCGGCTTCCATCGGACCGCCGGAGACGAACACGACCGGAATATTCAGGCGCATCGCAGCCATCAGCATGCCGGGCGTAATCTTGTCGCAGTTGGAGATGCAGACCATCGCATCGGCGCAATGCGCATTGACCATGTATTCGACCGAATCGGCGATCAGTTCGCGCGAAGGCAGCGAATACAGCATGCCGCCATGCCCCATTGCGATACCGTCATCGACGGCAATGGTGTTGAATTCCTTGGCGACGCCGCCTGCTGCTTCGATTTCGCGCGCAACCATCTGGCCCAGATCTTTCAGATGGACGTGACCCGGCACGAACTGGGTAAAAGAATTGACGACAGCAATGATGGGCTTGCCAAAATCGCCATCTTTCATACCGGTGGCGCGCCAGAGTGCGCGTGCGCCGGCCATGTTGCGGCCATGAGTGGTGGTGCGGGAACGGTATTGTGGCATGTTGTAAATCTCCAAAATGGTTTAGCCTGATTCTAACGCTTAGGTGCTTTGCGTGTAATTTTGTGCCAAATGTGCCAAATGTGGCGCATTTCCGATTATGACCAATTACGGCAAAAAATGAACGTAAGACCTGCAGGGTAAAGGGTTAAGCCGCACGCAGTTTATGATCATTTATAATCTGGCTGCACCAGATCATGGATACAAACCGCCTAACGAGGTGGAATAGCAACTCGTCATCTGGGTACATGCTTTTTTGAACACCTTACGAAAGAACCCCCAGATGCTGATTCACCCTCTCCCAGATCCGATCGCATTCTCGATAGGCCCACTTTCCGTGCACTGGTACGGTTTGATGTATCTGGTCGCATTTGCCCAGTTTGTGGTGCTGGGACGGCTGCGCATAAAGCAGCCGCATATTGCCGCAGCGCTCTGGAAAAAAGAGGATCTGGATGACATGCTGTTTTATGGCGTGCTGGGCGTCATCCTTGGCGGACGTCTGGGTGAAATCCTGTTTTATAACCCGGCTTATTATTTTTCACACCCGCTTGAGATGCTGGCGGTCTGGAAAGGCGGCATGTCTTTTCATGGCGGCTTCCTGGGCGTGATTATTGCAATGGCATTCTGGGCCCGCAGAACCAAACGCAACCTGCTGGACGTATACGACTTTATCGCGCCGCTGGTGCCGCTCGGTTATGCGGCTGGACGCATAGGCAATTTCATCAATGCTGAACTGCCGGGCCGCGTTGCTGATCCATCTCTGCCCTGGGCAATGATCTGGCCGAACGTGGATACCCTGCCGCGCCATCCGTCGCCGATTTACCAGGCACTGATTGATGGCTTGCTGCTGTTCATTATCCTGTGGATATTCGCCCGTACTGCCCGTCCAAGGCTGGCAGTGGGTGCGATGTTCGTGACGCTGTATGGCTGTGCGCGCTTTTTTACCGAATATTTCCGCGTCCCGGATTACGAAGTCGCCTTCGCCGGCATCACCATTTCCGCCGGCCAGATGCTGTCGCTGCCGATGATTGCAATCGGCATCGGCTTGCTACTATTTTCTTACCGCAAACATCGGGCTTAATCCATCATAAAAAAAAGCGGTTGCGCATCAACTGATGCGCAACCGCTTTAGAATTTAACCCCGCCTGTGCCGCTATGTCGGCATCCCGAACCAAAACGGTTCAAGGTGGTCACAGTCAGTTCAATTTCGGGTTCGTCGAACTAGCGACGCGCACTCCCATCAAACTTGTCCCGTAACCGATGCAATTGAATGGTTCAAGGAATGTATGACAATCGCGAACACGGCAGGAGTTGCAAAGTCTACTCTATTGAAAACGCATGTCAAACGGTTTATGGCGATATCAGAACAGATTTTCTTGAGGAGCAAGAGCGCAGTCGAGTACCGAATGCATGGCAGTAATTTGCTGCTGCACCTGAGCCATCGTCAACGCCGACAAGGGCCCTTCGGGCGCTTTGGTTGCTAATAATTCTGCTGCCATGGCCAACGCTGCCATGACCGCAATTCGATCATTCCCGCGCACTCTACCGGCATCGCGAATTGCACACATCCTTGTATCGAGATAAGTTACGGCATCACGCAATACAGCCTCTTCGCCATCCTTACAGGCCAATTTATAGGGATGACCCATGATAACGACATCAACTTGGGTCATGTGGCTTCCTCCTGTTTGCCTTGATCTTGCGGATCAGGTATCTGATCCAGCAACGCGGAAACCCGCTGATGCGCCTGCTGGATTTTTGCTGCCAAGAGGGCATTTTCAGAAGACATGGCGGCAATTCTCAGGCGCAATTCGGCGTTTTCACGCCGCAAAAATTGTGCCATTTCTGCCAATTTGTCGATTTTTTCGGAGAGTAAGTTAAATTCAGAATTCATCTTGCCACTATAGGGGCGCAAATGAATTTCCGTCAATAGATTCAGTCAGTCGCATCGATATGCAACAAAATAATCATTGATAATATTGCATTCGGACATTGAAACCGCCATGCATGGCTTTGAAAATCATTCAATCGAGGCGCCGATACAGCCGGAAACGCTCATCCCGATCCGAAGGCCGCCGCCCTTCCCACAAAATGCGCCACGGGCCATCATATTGCCGCAGCAAATTAGCTCCATTCTTATGGTGCGGATTGTCCTGCAACAAAAGATAACGACAATTCATTTCGTTTAATTGCGCAAACGCAACTTTGCCAAAATAAGCAAAGGATGCACGCTGGGCGGCCCCTACATTGGTATCGACACAGTGCTGCTTGTCAGGTAATTTCAGTGCAATCTGTGCGGCCACGCCAGCATAACTCTTGCCATAGTTAATCCAAGGCAACCATAACGTCATCAATAATAGCCAGCAAAGAATCACGCCGCCAGACGACAGTACCACGGCGCGCCAGATTACAGCGGGGCGGCGTGCAATACGCCAGTGCACCAGTGCCAGCCAGAATGCTGTTGCCAGAACAGCAACTACCAAGGCAAACACATTGAATTCCGGCTTGAATCCAGGGGCGAGTTTGAACGCATTTTTAGCGATCTGGGCCGGCCAGCCGGTTTGCTTGGCGATCCAACCCACCCATATAAATCCGGCACAAGTTGACAGGATCATCACCGAAAACCAGTCGATCGCATTGATTGCGCCGCGCTTCATGGTGGGCAAACCGAACGCGGCCAAGATCGCCAGCGGGGGCAATAGCGGCAATAAAATTCCGTCTTTTTGATGTTGATTCAGCACCACCAGTAAAGACAGCACGCCGACGAAAACCAGCGGGATAATTATGTGCAAGCCTTTGTATTGTTTGCGCCAGGCATACACGGCCCAGGCAGCAAAAGGCCATGCTGGCCAGGCGAACCAGACTCCATTCACCAAGAAGTATTGTGCGTTATTCCACGTTGGCCAACTTAATTCATGATAATTATTTAACATCCATGCTGCAACGGGCGAGCCATCAAATGGCTGGACGAAATAATTACCAATGACCCAAACGCTTGCTACCAGTAGCATGACCGGCAATGTCGCCAGAACCAGTCTTACTATCAGTTTCCTGCTTTGGAACGCAGCCAACGTAATGATGCTGACCAACAATGCCAGCGGCATCAGCCAGCCGCGCGTGAGGATGGACAGACCCAGAGCGAGTCCCAGCACCGCGGCGCTACCGAATGAACCTGAAATAAACAGTTTGGCGCTGGCGTAAAGAATGAAAGCGATCAACGAGACTTGCAATGCGGCGGGGCTGTTCTCGTGGCTATGCAGCAGCAGACCCAGAAATCCGAGGTAAATCAGCAAGGCGCCATCGGCCAGCATGCGGCCGAAATCCGGGGCGTCAGGCTGTCCACCAAATGCCAGTTGCAGCGGTTGCACTTCCGTCCTGCGGCCCAGAATATAGGTGCAATACCAGACCGAAGACGCGCCGATCAAAAAAAACAGCATTGCGGAGACCCGGGCCGCCATCGGTTCGCCCAGCAGCCAGCCGAACAATTTGATGCAGATGGCGCCGATCCAGTACGCCAGAGGCCCTTCATCCGTCAGCGGCAACCCAACCACATGCGGCCAAAGCCAGTCATGCAAATTGCCATGCGCCATCGTCCACATGACCCCGAAACTGATTGCATCATCGTTCTTCCATGGATCGCGACCGATCAAACCAGGAAGGATGTACAACAGGCACAGCGCATACAAGCCCCAGCGTGGGAGGGTATGCGCGGCAGAGGCAGGCAAGCGGACGGGCTTCATTAAAATTATTTGATCGCTCAGGTGACGCGTAAGGGCAATATTGTGTCCGAAAACCTGAGAGGAATGCGGTTAGGACAACAAAAAAGGCAGCTTGGGCTGCCTTTTTTTTGATGAAGCAAAAAAATTACTCTGCAACTTGGGTTTTGGAACCAACTTTACCAAATTTTTGACGGAATTTCTCGACCCGGCCGGCGGTATCGACGATCTTATGCTTGCCGGTGTAAAACGGATGTGACTCAGAAGATACTTCGACCTTCACGAGTGGATATTCCGTGCCTTCGAATTCCATTTTGTCACGCGTCTGAATGGTTGAGCGGGTAACAAATTTGAAATCGCAGGACAAGTCGTGAAACAAAACTTCGCGATAATTTGGGTGAATGCCGTCTTTCATGTGTGCCTCTAAATAGTTTGGTAGCCAATCGTCACTTCGTCGGCCGTGCTGCTTCTTGGCCCGATTGTCGATCACTTTCCAAGGGTTGAATGTTAATGCTTAAAATCGTAGCCCGAAATTATACAATGCAATCAACCGCCACGGCTAAATTCGAAGGAGAAATGCTTGCATGGCACTGCGCACCAGAACGCCACTTCAATGAATGGCCAGCAACACTGCAACTTTCTTGAATACAAATTGGAATAAAATGTCGGCCTCGCACAGGAGTAAAAACGTGGCAATCAACATCGATTCAGGGATGAGTACGGCCTTGCAGGTCATTGAGGCGCTTGGTATTGTCGCCTTCGCCATCTCGGGTTTCATTGAAGCGCGCCGCAAGGAAATGGACCTGATCGGCGTTTTCACAGTGGCCTTCATCACAGCTTTCGGTGGCGGCACCTTGCGTGATATTTTACTGGATCGCCGCCCGCTATTTTGGATACAACACCAGGAATACACGCTGCTTATATTCGTACTGGCTTTGATCGTGCTTCCTCTTTCGCACCATTTACGCTCAGCATCTGCCGAACAGGCGATTAATTTTGCCGATGCATTAGGGCTGGGGCTGTTTAGCGCAGCCGGAGCCTCGATTGCACAAGAGATGCACATGCCAATTTTCATCTGCGCCATGATGGGCGTTATCACGGCCATTTTTGGTGGCGTCCTGCGCGATGTGATTTGCAACGAAATACCGCTGGTATTTCGCCGTGGACAACTCTATGCGACCTGCGCTTTTATAGGCGCCTGGGTTTTTCTGATACTAGATTTGGCCGATGTCCACCAGACCATTGCCCTCATTGCCAGCACTCTTGTCACAACAATCATGCGCCTGCTGGCAGTGCGTTTTGATCTCAGGCTGCCGGCCTGAAGTTACCCACTTAAAACGCAAATAGGGCGCATGCCGCAGCACACGCCCTATTTCGCCAATCAAAAACAGGCTTGCCCCTGAAACTTAACTGCTTAACTGCTGCGTCGCATCATGTCGAAAAATTCGGCATTGGTCTTGGTCGCTTTCATTTTATCGAGAATGAATTCCATCGCTTCGATCTCATCCATACTGTAAAGCAACTTGCGCAAGATCCAGATTTTCTGCAGCTGGTCCGGCTTGATCAGCAGTTCTTCGCGGCGGGTGCCAGATTTATTCAGGTTAATGGCCGGATACACGCGTTTTTCAGCCAGGCGGCGTTCCAGATGCACTTCCATGTTGCCGGTGCCCTTGAATTCTTCAAAAATCACGTCATCCATGCGGCTGCCGGTTTCAATCAGCGCGGTGGCAATGATGGTCAGCGAACCGCCTTCCTCGATGTTGCGCGCGGCGCCGAAGAAGCGTTTCGGGCGCTGCAGCGCATTGGCATCGACACCACCGGTCAACACCTTGCCGGAGGCCGGGATCACGGTGTTGTAGGCGCGCGCCAAACGGGTGATCGAGTCGAGCAGAATCACCACGTCCTTCTTCATTTCGACCAGGCGCTTGGCTTTTTCCAGCACCATCTCAGCCACTTGCACATGGCGCGTGGCCGGCTCGTCAAAGGTTGAAGCGACCACTTCACCGCGCACCGAACGCTGCATTTCAGTCACTTCTTCCGGCCGCTCGTCGATCAGCAGCACGATCAGCGTGATATCCGGGTGATTGGCGGTGATCGCATGCGCAATATGCTGCAGGATCACCGATTTGCCCGATTTTGGCGACGCTACCAGCAAGCCGCGCTGACCCTTGCCGATCGGCGCAATCATGTCGATGATGCGGCCGGTGATGTTTTCCTGGCCGTTCATCTCGCGCTCGAGGTGCAGCACCTTGGTCGGGTGCAGCGGCGTCAGGTTTTCAAACATGATGCGGTGCTTCGACGCCTCCGGCGGCTCGCCGTTGACCTTGTCCACTTTCACCAGCGCGAAATAGCGTTCGCCGTCTTTCGGGGTGCGGACTTCGCCTTCGATCGAATCGCCGGTGTGCAAGTTGAAACGGCGGATTTGCGACGGCGAAATATAGATGTCGTCGGTCGACGCCATGTAGCTGGCGTCCGGCGAGCGCAGGAAGCCGAAGCCGTCCGGCAGCACTTCGAGTGCGCCGTCGCCAAAAATTTGTTCGCCTTGCTTGGCGCGTTTTTTAAGTATCGCGAACATCAATTCTTGTTTGCGTAGGCGTGCTGCGTTATCGATGTCGAGTCCGATTGCCATTTCTAGCAGGGCTGAGACGTGTAACGCCTTTAATTCAGATAAATGCATGGTGAGAGTGTCCCGAGACGGGATCAATATAGGTGGGGGTGGGAATCGCGTGGGGGGCTTGTAAACAATTGTTTAGAACGGTTGCTTAAAACAGTCGTTTAAAACGGGCGTTTAATATCAAGCAGAAATAATTTGAAAAAAATAATGTATCGATCATACGATGCATCAGCGGCGCTACGAGCGTAACGCCGCTGCTTGCAATCTTAAATGTTGCTGTCCACAAACGCGGTCAACTGGCCTTTTGCCATTGCGCCCACTTTTTGTGCTGCAGCGACGCCGTTTTTGAACAAAATTAGCGTTGGAATGCCGCGAATGCCGAATTTTGCCGGAATGACCTGATTGGCATCAACATCCATTTTGGCGATGGTGATTTTGCCGTCGTATTCCTTGGCGATTTCTTCCAGGATGGGCGCAACCATTTTGCAAGGGCCACACCACTCTGCCCAGAAATCGACCAGCACGGGTTTGTCGGATTTCAATACATCCGCTTCAAAGGATGCATCGGTAATATGTTTTATGTTTTCGCTCATGAGTTCCTCGGTATGCCGGGATAAAAGGGTAAATGGCGCTGCTTAGGGGATGCGTTCAAGCTTGCCTGCAATACTCGTTACCTATTGACAACGCTTTCATTTTTACATCAATGAAGTTGATTCGTTGTGCTTAAATTCAATGTTTTTGAAATGTGGGGCAAGGAATACTGCGGCGGGGATGCGGTAAATCATAACCTATTTGGCGCGAAATGTCGTACAGCGCTTCGTTTTTATTCGCATACGTCTACGCTACGCGCATAAAATATAGCATTAACGTGGTTTTTTACGCAAAATTTTTCTTTCTTTTTCGCTTCTTTCGGCCCGAGCCACATGCTAATCCAGCCTATCCTGATTCCTCCTTCCGTCCATTTCTGGAGCCACGCGGCGCGTGCGCTGCTGCATCAACTTGCACAAAGCGCACTGCTGCCGCCGCAGAGGGGCTCGCAATCTTTCGACATGTCGGATTTGTGCGTGATGGTACCAACCTATGGCCATGCGCTGCAACTCAAGGCTGCGCTGGCCGAAGCGCTGCAATGCGCATTCATCCCGCCGCGCATCACGACGCCGACCACTTGGCTTGAATTGCTGCCGCCGCAAGACTCTGAAGCTGCGATTGCGCACGACAGTGAACGCCTAATGGCGCTGTATGCAGGGCTGCGCCAGCATGCGTGGCTAAAAAAACTATTCACCGCCAAGCGCAATACCGATCTGCTGCCGTTGGCGCACACCCTGCTGTCGCTGTCGGATGAACTCACGCAAGCGTTACTGCCGGCGCTGCAGACCGAGCCGGATAATCTGGAACAAAACTGGCAGGCGGCGCTAGCCGAACTGTCGCCGCCAGCGCGCCAACTGTTGTCGGATGAAACCCAACTGGTGTGGACCATTTGGAAGAGCCAGCTGGCACAAAACGATGCCAGCGCCGCTCGCATGTTGCAGTTGCTGCGTTTTGCGGACGAGGCGCGCTGGCCTTTGGTCTGGATCAATCCGGTTGCGCCAAACCCGCAGGAAGCGGCATTTTTGAGCGCGTATGCGGCGCGCCAGCCGGTATTGGAACTCTATCTAGACTGGAACGCATCCACAATAAATAAGGCGTATGCATCTGCGTGGCATGAAATACATGCGGAAAACGATGTCAATGCTGATTGTATATTGGGTGTGCCGGAAAGCGCCGGATGCCGGAACGTCTCTCTGTACGGCGCCAGCAGTCTGGAAGACGAAGCGCAGCACGCCGCCCAGACCATCGTCGACTGGCTGCAGCAAGGCAAATCCCGGCTAGCCATCGTGGCACAAGACCGCGTCGTGGCGCGGCGCATCCGGGCGCTGCTGGAGCGGGCGCAAGTATTCGTCAGCGATGAAACCGGCTGGAAGCTCTCCACCACCCGCGCCGCCGCTGCATTGGCGGCCTGGTTCGAAGTTGTGTCGTCGCGGGCCGAGACTACAGCCTTGCTGGATTTTCTGAAATCGCCCTATGTGTTTGCGCCGTTGCCGGACAAGCCGGCGCAATTGATGACGATCGAGCGCACACTGCGGCGCGCCAATGTGCTGGCCGGCTGGAATGTGGTGGCTGCTGCCTTGAATGCCAATCCGGACGAACAAGCCAGCGTGCGCCGCATCGCGCAACAGGCTGGCGTATTTAAAGGCCGCAAGACACTGGCCGGCTGGCTTACCGCCACCGGCGAGATGCTGTCGGCGCTCGACATGCAGGCGACGCTGGCGGCCGATGCTGCCGGGCAACAAGTGTTGGAAGTGCTGGAATCGCTGCAGAAAGAATGCGCGGCGCTGCCTGAAACCTTTGCGTTTGCCGAATGGCGCGCCTTCCTTAATCTGCAACTGGAAGCGGCGCCGTTTGTGGCGACCAATCCCGATAACAGAGTCGTGATGCTGCCGCTCAACGGCGCGCGCCTGCGCAGCTTCGATGCGGTGCTGCTGGTCGGCGCCGACGCCCAACACTTGCCATCGCAGCCGCAGGAAACCCTGTTCTTCGCCAACGCGGTGCGGCGCGAACTCGGGCTTGAAACCCGTGAAAGCCGCCAGCGCCAGCAATTGCGCGACTTTACCGAATTACTGAGCGCCAATCCGGAAGTTGTGCTGACGTGGCAAGCGCATAAAGACGGCGAACCGAATGCACTCAGCGCCTGGATCGAACGCTTGCAACTGACGCTGGCGCGGCACAATCTGCCTGTGATGCCGACGCACCAGAGCGCACTATCGATCCGGCAATTGCAGCCCAAATTGCCAAGTATGCCGGCACCAAAAGCCGCGCAACTCACGCCGCAAAAATTGTCTGCCAGCGGCTACAACAGCCTGCTGGCCTGCCCTTACCAATTCTTTGCGGCACGCATGTTGCGCCTCAATGCGCTGGATGAATTGTCCGACATGCCGGAAAAACGCGATTACGGCGGCTGGTTGCATGCGATCCTGAAAACGTATCACGATACTTTGCGCGATCAGGCTAGTCCGCTACCGCTGCCTGAGCGCGAAAATTTACTGCGCAGCATTTCGGCGCAAGCGTTCGATACCATTCTCGGCAAAAATGCCGCCGCGCTCGGATATACCGTACGCTGGCAAAAAGTAATTCCCGCGTATCTCGATTGGGCCAATGCGCACGAAGCCGAAGGCTGGAACTTCGTCATCGGCGAACAATGGTGCGAAAAAACCTTATCCTGGCCGCAGGGATCAATATTGCTGCAAGGCCGCATCGACCGCATCGATGAAACTGCAGACGGCGAGCGCGTGGTGCTCGATTACAAGACCAGCGAGGCCTCGATCCTGAAAGCCAAATTGAAAAATGGCGAAGACCTGCAATTACCGTTTTACGGCATCTTGTCGGACGCACCGGTGGCCGGCGCGCAATTCGTCGCGCTGGAAGCCAGCAAAGGCAAAACCGGCACAGCAATCGCAGCCGATTACGCCGACTGGCAAACCGCTCTGGAACTGCACATCACGACCCATATGCAGGCGATAGCGGATGGCGCGCCGCTGCCGGCCAACGGCGTCGAATCGGTCTGCCAGTATTGCGACGTGCGCGGCCTGTGCCGCAAGGGAGCCTGGTAATGGAAGATATGGAAAACATGGATTTGAATAACGATTTAGACACCAATCCGAGCGCAACTCCGCACGCCTACGAAATCAATCAATGTCCAGTCAACGCAGAAGCATTCATTGCCAGCGCCTGCGACCCGCGGCAATCGGTGGTGGTAGAAGCGTGCGCCGGCAGCGGCAAAACCTGGCTGCTGGTGGCGCGCATGCTGCGCCTGCTGCTGGCCGGCACCGAACCGGCCGAATTGCTGGCGATCACCTTCACCCGCAAGGCTGCGCAGGAAATGCGCGAACGCTTGTTGTCGCTATTGCGCGATCTGGCCTTGCTGCCGGAAGCCGCGGTACGCACGCTACTGGAAGAACGCGGCTTGTCGTCGCAGGAAGCGACGCAGGCAATCCCGGCCGCGCGCGATCTGTATGAACGGGTGCTCTCCAGCCCGCAAGCGCTGTCGATTGACACCTTCCATAGCTGGTTTGCAAAGCTGATCCAGATTGCGCCGCTGGCCTCCGGCGTGCCGCACGGCTACACGCTGACCGACGCCAGCAGCGAGCTGCTGTCCGAGGCCTACAGCACATTTTTGCAATCGCTCAACGACGACGGCAATGGCGAACAGAAAGCCGCGCTGCTGGTGTTGTACGACAGCATCGGCGACTTCAATACCAAGAAACTGCTGAACGCATTCATCGACAAGCGCGCCGAATGGTGGGCCAGCACCCAACATCAAAACCCGGAGCAAGAACCGTTGCCGCTGGCATGGCTGCGCGCACTGTGCGGCATTGACGCCGAGTACGACGCCCGGCTGGAATTGTGGAACGACGACGCGCTGAATAAACGCTTGCTGAATATCGCCTGGCTGCTGGGGCAAGCAACCAAACGCAATCGGGAGCGCGCCACCAACATCGAAAGCGCGCTTAGCGCTGGTGCCAGCCTGGATAATTTCGCCCAGTTGCTGACCCAGTTCAGCGACGACAAAGGCGCTCCGCGCGGCAACGACCATCGCCGCGGGCAATTGTGCAAGGTGATCGAGGACAATCTCGGCGAAGGCGGCGGCGAAACATTCGAGCGCGAATTTATCGGCTTGAGCACGACGCTGTTGCAACTGCAGCGCCGCAGTTTCGAGCCGCAGGTGCTGGCCATCAATGCCGCACTATTTACCGCCGGGGCCGCGTATCTGGAACGCTATCAGGCGCTCAAAGCCGAGCGCCGCGTGTTCGACTTCGCCGATCTCGAATGGCAGGCGTACCGGCTGTTATCGAATGAAGAACACGCGGCGTATCTGCAAAGCCGGCTCGATGCGCGTTACAAGCAAATCCTGCTGGACGAATTCCAAGACACCAATCCGCTGCAATGGCACATCGTGCAGGGCTGGCTGAACGCATATGGCAGCGACGACAGCAAGCCCGGCATCTTCATCGTCGGCGACCCCAAGCAATCGATTTACCGCTTCCGGCGCGCCGAGCCGCGCGTGTTCCAGGCCGCCAGCGCGCATCTGGCGGCGCAAGGCGCGGCGCTGCTGCGCACCAACCAGACCCGGCGCAATGCGGCAGCGATCGTCGATGCGCTGAATGCCAGTTTCACGCCGAATCCAATCTTCCGGCCGCAAACCACGCTGGCCACGCAATCCGGCGTGGTCTGGCGCCTGCCGCTGATCCGGCGCGCAGCCAGTGAACCCGCCGTTGCAGACAATGTCGTGATGATCCGTGACCCGCTCACCACGCCGCGCGACGAAGACGAAGATGCGCGACGGCGCGACGAAGGGCATGCGGTGGCGCAGGCGATCCTGTACGCGAAGCACGCTCTGAGCGTACGGACCAAGGTGCCGGTGCGCTGGTCCGACGTCATGCTGCTGGTAAAGAAACGCACCCATCTCGGCGCTTACGAGGGCGCGTTGCGCGCGGCCGGGATTCCATTCGCGTCCGACCGTCGCGGCGGTTTGCTCAGCGCGCTGGAAATCCTCGACCTGATTGCGCTGCTGAATTTCCTGATCACGCCCGGCGACGATCTGGCGCTGGCGCACGTACTGAAGTCGCCCTTATTCGGTGCCGATGACGCCGACCTGATCGCGTTGGCGCAGCGCAGCGAACATGGCTGGTGGGATCGCCTGCAAGCTGCCGTGAGTGACGACACCGGCGCATCGGAGCCGCTGGTGCGTGCCGAACGCTTGCTGGCACATTGGCTGCTCGTTGCGCCGCAATTGCCGGTGCACGACTTGCTCGACGTTATTTTGCATCAGGGCGAACTGATCGCGCGCACCGCGCAAGCTGCACAACCACTGGTGCGCAGCCAGGTGATCGGCAATATCGAAGCCTTCATCGAGCTATCGCTGAATCTCGATGCCGGCCGCTATCCGAGCCTGCCGAAATTCATCGATGCGCTGCGCACGCTGCAAAACAACGCCGGCAACGACGCTCCCGACGAAGCCGGTATCGACGCCGCGCTGGACGCGGTGCGCATCATGACCATCCACAGCGCCAAAGGGCTGGAAGCGCCGATTGTGATTTTGCTCGATGCCAACCACAGCGAACCGGCGCGCGACGACATCGGCGTGCTGTGCGACTGGCCGCAAGATTCTGCGGCACCGACCCACTTCTCGGTCTTTGGCCGCCAGAGCGAACGCGGCGCGGCGCGCGACCCGCTGTTCGCAGCAGAAGAAGGTTTCAAGCAGCAGGAAGACTGGAATCTGCTGTACGTCGGCACCACCCGCGCCAAGCGGATCCTGATCGTCAGCGGCGTGGCTGCCGCGAAAAACGCGCAAGCCGATGGCAGCGCGGTCAACAGCTGGTACGACCGGCTGCGCCGCGCGCCGGAAATCCCGGCAGATGCACTCACTGCATCGACGGCCGAACCGGGTCAACTTGACGCCGGCAGCTTCGCGCTGCAGGTCTACGATCCACCGCCGCTGCCGGCGCCCGTTAGCGCACAGCCAGTCAGCGATGATGCGGATTCCAATGCAATCGTGGAAGGCATCGCGCTGCACGCATTGCTGGAACGACTGACACACGCTTGCGCCTGGCCGATTGTCATCCCGGCGGCAAGTGCCATCGCCGACTGGTTGCGTTGCCCCGTTGCGCTGGCGACATCCATCCGCGCCCACGCCGGCTGCATCCTGTCGCAATCCCATCTGGAACATTTTTTCGACCCGGCGCAGCATCACAGCGCCCGAAACGAAATGGAAATCCTCCACGGTGCAAACCTGCTCAGGCTGGACCGCGTGGTCGTCTTTGAAGAGGAAGTCTGGATTCTCGATTACAAGCGCAATTACCTGGAGGTCGAACGCGCCGGCTACCGGGCGCAACTGGCCGGTTACCGCGCTGCAGGCGCGCTGGTATTTGGCGGCAAAACCTTGAAAACCGCGTTGATTACCGTCGACGGACGCTTGATAGAACTGGAGTGAAAAATGCCGTGGGTGCGAATTTATTCGCACTCTGAACGTTTTAATACAGGTTGATGCGAATAAATTCGCACCCACGAGTGGGCCCGGGGAGCAAGTAGGATGGGTGCAACCCATCATTTTCAATCGCTGCCAAAGCACATGATGGGTTTCACCCATCCTACGCATGATTTAAAAATAGCAGAGTATCGTTAAATACCCTGCCATTTTCGTATATAAAACAAGCGAATCAGAAAATACTACGAATAAGTAATCATGCGTAACTTATTTCAAATTTTTCGCCGTATCCTTAAAAATTTCGCTGACTTCATGCAACAGGTTTTCCCTTGTCCAAGTGGTAAATTTTCGCCAATGGTACTTGGCCTGTTTCCACAAGATTTCGATCGGATTAAGCTCAGGACTGTACGGTGTCAGATATACCAGGATGAGGCGATGATTGAAGAGCCATTCGTCAATTTTTTCTTTGTCGATATGGTGGTGTATCGACGCATTATCCAAGACAACGATGATCGGTTTGCCATCGGTGTGTTGCACAGCCAATCGATCAATGAATTCAACAACTTGAGGACGTTTGACCGTGCTCTCATGCAAAGCGTGTACGAGCGTATTGGCGGCATAGTTGAGCGCGCCAAGTATGTTCACTCGCTTGCGCGAAACGCTGGCGTCGGCGCAATGTGGCACTCCCAGAGGCGACCATGCGCGCTGTACGTTGGGCACGGTCGACATCCCCGACTCGTCGAAAAAAAATAGATGGGCAAGACCGCTTTTCGCAGCAATTTTCAATTTGTCGAGCACGGCTTTTTTCTCTATGAATTCTTGTTCAGAGCGCTTTTTTTTAGCGACAGCCGGCAACGTTTGAAGCTCATTCGATGCTCTTTCAGGCGGATAGCCAGTCGGCCAAGGCTGAAGTCCGGTGCCTGCGGATGACGCTCCAGCATGCGCTGCTTGATGCTTGCCAACGTCAGGGCTTCACTTGTAGCAATCTCAACCGCACACGCGACCAACTCGTCCGTCAGCGTGGCAGGGTGGCCGCCTTTATGTCCATCAAACAAGCCATCAGAACCGTCTTCTCGCCACCATTTCGCCCAGTTGTAGACGGTTTTTTCGCTCACGCCAAGTACCTCGGCAATCGTCCGCGCCTTCAACTGCGCATTGATCGAAATGATGCCTCGTGCCTTGAAACGATAGTCGCCAAACTTGTGATGTCGGGCCACGTCTTCCAAGGCTAACAATTCTTCCGCCGTCAACGGCAATATTAACTTTTGTGCCACTGTATCTTTCTTGATCGTTATTTACCAGAAGTGTACTTTATATTGTGAAATCGGTTACGCAGACTTACTTACTACCTATGAGCACAAAATGCTGTTTTATTTTGGCAAAACAGATCAGATAGGGAAGCCAGAAAGCATCCACGACTAACATGACGATACTCACCCTTGAGTCTGATTTACAGGACGACATTTCGCGAACGCTAGATCATTTGCCAGAAACTGCGGTCGATGCGAAGGATGACTCCAATTTCAAGCGCGCATGCGATCTAATTCCGGTCGAGCTATTGCAAGGAGTCAACCGCGTGATGGAGGTTGCTGGAAATATCCTGCGTGACAATGGGTATGTGCAAATCCGGGGATTCTCGCGGACCTCAGATGCACGTTCTATTTTTCTACTGGGACATGCACTTGGGACAATTTTCGCAGATTTGAGCCATCAAACGTCAATTGTGAGCGAGGCTTCGCCGACATTGAGCGCTGCTTTGCAAGGCAATCAAACCGAGGGATTGTTTTTGCACACTGACTTTGCCATGTTGCATGAACCGCCAGAGGGAACGATCATCCAATGCTGTGCGCCCGATCCGCTAGGGTATCCATACGGCGAAAATGGGGTATCCGTAGCGCGCCACATTTTCTCCAGATTCTACGGTACCAGCGGATTAAATTTGGTCATGAACACGCCGCTGCCGTTTGCGGGCACCAAACCAGACGGCACTACTGTATTGACGATGCGCCCAATCATGGAATTGGGGCCCAAAGGACTTCCTCTAGTACGCTTTCACCCATCGCGCATACATCACGGTTTCCGCACACGTGGCGATCCCGCTTCGGCAACGGAGCTAGATACACTGGCTATTTTTCAGGAAATGGCACTCAAAGTGCGCATTGGCTTTCCGCAAGCCGCTGGGGATGTGCTGGTGGTCAACAACAGGTCAGTGCTACACGACAGGGGGCTTTGCAGCCTATCACTATCTAAGAACGCGATGCAAGCGCGCGTGTCGCGGATTCTTTTCATTCAAAAAATCAACGACAAAGCAGGGTGGTAATGGACAAAAAGAAGATCATCTGGGAGGCGCATCTTAGGGGTCTTCATGACGGATCCATTAATTTCTGGATGGGCATGCTGGACGACGTGCTCGAAGACACGACTCAAGGGCTAAAGATCCTTGAGTATGGAGCGTTGAATTCAAAATTTCTCGAATTCCTCGAAATTGCATGCGAAGTCAAAGAAGGACTGGGTATCGTCATGCCGGTCGATGACAAGCAAAACCATGATACTTGGTCCAGTGGCAGAACCAGGAATCTGGTATTTGCGTCCGAGTCTAACGTCCAGCCCACACATGCCTTCGACATTGGATTTTCTCAAGAAGTTTTCAGCCTCATAGCAGATATTCCGGCGCATGCGCGGTATATATGGGACATGCTGTCCCCAACTGGCGTCTATTACTCGGCATTTGGCTGGCACGCGGAAAACCCCTACACCATTAAGCAACAATTGCTGCGAAGCCAAAAAGGTCAACCTTTTCACTTGTATTCGCTCGATGAGATAGTGCAGGAATTTCACGCACAAGGCTTCGAAATTGGTGTCAAGCGTCTAACTTTGCCATACTTCTTGATTTATGATCCACAAGTCACAATAGCGCGCTACGGCAAGATAGAGGACATGATCAACTGTCAGCAGGATCACAAAATCCTGTTCTCTTTCCGGAAATGGGACAAATCGCATGACTAAGTTTGCCATCAAGGTAAGCGATGCTCGCCAGAACAACCTCAAGGGCATTTCGGTCGAAATCCCCTTTGGCGAGCTGGTATGTATCACAGGGGTGTCGGGTTCGGGCAAATCCACGCTCATCGAACACTGCATCTTTG
The DNA here is from genome assembly GCA_041736255.1 of Burkholderiaceae bacterium. GTDB lineage: Bacteria > Pseudomonadota > Gammaproteobacteria > Burkholderiales > Burkholderiaceae_D > AVCC01. The sequence continues at coordinate 1,175 of JBGSTZ010000009.1, read as the reverse complement.
AGCTTGCACAACACCGCCATCTCGCCCTGTCTGGCAAGATGCTGCCAAATTTTTACGAGGATGGCGCTGACACCAATGAGTTACCATTTGTGTCCTACATCAAGCAAGGTGTGTTGAGTGTTTCTAATCGGTCTGTAGTGGGCACTGCGCTTGGTATTGTGCAAAAACTTAGACAGATGATCATTCCTCACACTCAAGTACGCGATAGCCATGGCAATGTGCTTGGGCCATTGAATGCGCATGAATTGGTGAAGTGGTGTCAGCGTCATCTCCCCACCGCACGTTTGTCTCTAGTGGTCTGTCTAGAACACATGGTTCTAGGGCCAGCAGCGCGGTACATCAAGCCGGCACTGCAACAGTTTCCTGACGCAAGCTTCAAGGTTATGGATGCTCTAACACCTTATGAGCACGCAGACCAACAGCCAGCAGAGAAATATGTAAAGAGCGTGTTTCGCTCGCACAAAGACATCTATGCCGTGATCTGCAACCTCAAGTCTGATGAGGACACTAGGATGTCGGCCGTGTTTAATCAAGCAATGGCAGCCTATCCGGATCAAAATTTAATTTTAGTGGTTCAGAGCAAAGATCAGACGGAGATAATTCACCTCACTGATGCGTTACTATCACCGGTGGAGGCTCAGCTTTATTACAAGCCGTCTGAGGCACTGTTATCGTTCAATTCAAAGGCCGCCATTTCCGGCCGTTGTCCGGCGTGTGATGGCACTGGCAGAAAATCGTCCGTCGCGTCAGAGGCCGTATTTGGACGTAATGGTTTGCCCATAGCCGCTGGTGGTCTGGCGTTAAACTTCAACGCTAATACAGGCGAATACCTATACTTTGCCGCCTTATGCGATGAAATACGTGGCGTACTAGGAGCGCAAGGCGAGCCATTGACCGTCACATGGGCCAAGCTCAAAACCGAGACACGAAATATTTTGATCTCGGGCTCGATTGAGTCTTTTCAGCCTTTGGCAGCCAATGGCAAGCCCAAGGGGAAAAAGAAGTCTTTTCTGGGCATATTGCAGCGTATTACGTGAGTGTGATCAGTTAATTTGATGGTCCGATGTTCACGTTTGGTGATGGTTATTTTGGCGAAGAATTTCAAAAAAACGGCGTCGGCATATAAAGCTGACGCCGTTTTTTTTGAACGATACCGCTGATCATCATGCATTCCT
>JBGSTZ010000124.1:0-24631 GCA_041736255.1 Burkholderiaceae bacterium | reverse complement strand
CCTACCGCCATGTCGGGTAGTCCACCCGCTTCCGCACGAGCGATTTTACGTCAAGACCTTTGGCAGGAGCCGTATGCAGTAGTTCTGCAAGTACGGATCTGTGCGGGGGGCGTCAGGTAACTGACGTCCCTACCGCGACCGATGAATCGTTGTTTCAGACCATTCTGGGTAATTCTCATTTCAAACTCAACATTGCCCGGAACCTGACATATACCGACTGGGGTGCTGGCGGCGCCAGTCCTGCAGGCCTCATGGAACAGCATCTTGCTTTATTCCAGGCGACATCGTCATTCGCGTCGGAGGACACCTATGGTGCCGGCGAAATGCTATTCGCCAGAAAATTTACCGATGCCTCTGCCGATTTGGTAGCGAGGCTGGATCAACAAATAGCGGAGAAAGAAATCGGTTAGCAACGTGTTGCGTTTAGGCATGCTGGAATTTATGGAATACAGCAGCCCCCCGGGTGAAGCCGGCGAATTTCTCTTTTTTGAGCAAGTAAATGCAGTAGTAGGCTGCCAGCGGGAACAAGACCCCCAGTGAAAAACCGACCCCAAGATGCAGATACACGTTGCTCACCCCGAGCTGTAACAACACGATGCGTGCGCCACTTGCAGCGAGGATATGCATCAAAAATATCGGCATCGACGCCAGGCCCAGCAATTCAATAATCCGCATCCTGTTCGAACGGGCCAGCACAGCAGACACCTGGAGCACCAGAAACATGCTGAAGAAAGCTGCTGGCAATGCCCACGGATCGGAGTAAGCGCCGACCTGGTTTGCTGCGATTATCAAGACTCCGGCGCCCATGAAAGTGGCAGCGATGCCGGCAGGATTCGCCAGGCGTTCAACGGTTGACTTCAGATGTTGCGCCGCCAGCAATCCAACCGCATAAAACAGGAAATAACGCAGCGACTGTGACAGGATGCCCCACTGAAAATTGATGCCGACCGCATAGGCTGCCAGCGCAAACAGGGTTAGTCGCAGCCGGTTGGCGGTAGTGAAATAAACGAAAATATGGCACAAGAATAACGCGTACAAAAACCAGAACTGCCCGAGTGGTTTCCAAAAAATATCTGCTGCCAAATCTGACAGCTGGAACGGTGTATTGGTGCTGCCTGACATGATTACCTGGACCAATCCCTGAATCAGGGACCACAACAAATAGGGGTAGAGGATCGTCATCAGCTTGCTGCGCAAGAAGTTGCTTCTGGCAAGTCCTTTGACGGAGTTCATCCCGGCCAGCAGGAAGAATAGCGGCATGTGAAAAGTATAAATGGCATAGTCGGACGCCATTATCCAGTGATCATCGGACACCATTCCGCTGGTATTCAACCCTCTCAAAACGTGGCCATACACGACGAGCAGAATACCGATGCCGCGCGCATAATCCCACAGAATTTCCCTTGTAACTGTGTCCTTTGAATTGGTCAACATATCGTGTTCGCCAACATTTTTTTGAATTACCACTTCCATTATTCTTTTTTCTTCCGCTATTTTGATGACGTCCATGTCCACCCGGAGTTAGTGACTGCACCGGAGAAATAGTTCACCTAGAAACACTTCAGGCAGCAGATAAATGGATATTGGCAGACATTTTTTCGCTCCCTGCACGCAGGTTTTCTGAAGAATCTGGCCGGGCTTGCGGTTCAGACTTTGTTCTCGGGGTCTTGAAGCGAGGAATCTGCGAGCGATGTCGCAAAAAGGATGATGCAGGCATTGATTTCCAGCACTTCTTCAATAAATCTCGAATAATCGTGCGACAGTGCAGAAAATATCTCTTTATCGAAAGGCCAGGACGCAATGTAAAATAAGCCACCCCATAGGGCTAGAGCTATGACGGGCAGCGCCAGAATCGAGGACCGGCGGGAAAAAATATGTTTGATGCGCGGCATCAAAATAATCAGAAACATACCCCATAATGCAATGCCGGCAAGCTTGGAAATGCGCTCAACCGGCATTTCCAAAGTGCCAAATAAGTCGAAATCGAATTCCCTATATGCAAAGGAATACGTCAGCAAGGCAAGCCCGGCATGGATAAGGAAACCCAGCGACGGCATTTTCAAATGGCATGCCCGTTCGCCATGCATGAAACAGGCCAGCAGCAGCAAGGCGTACTGCGCCAATTCAAGGGCGCCATCCTCTTCCGCTATCAGCGAATCGTTTTTCCACAGAATGAACGAAATAACGGTCACTGCCAGCATGATGCTTATCAGTGCCGCAAGGCTTCGCCCCGGGGAATAAGGATGTTCGCGCAAAGCATTAAGATTCATGGCGTTGATGGAATTCGAGTGTTGCAAATCGGTCGGACAAACTGGCGCAACCAGACCGGATGCATGCTCGCGCCAAAAAAGGGGCAAATACACCATCGATTCTCAATTCAAAAATAACCCATTGATTTATAGAGGATTTTATTCCTGTCTTTAATACAAGTTTTTAAAAAAATCTTTGAAATTAAATAGTTATCAATTTTGAATTGAGAATCACTACAAATACACCATCATCAACTAAAAATTGCATCAATAACCTGAAGGCACTGCGTTAGTTATTGAATACGTCGGCGCCCTTGGGGACGACGAATTTGAAGCTGTTGGCGGGAATAACCGGATTTTTCTCGAAATTCGTGAATGTCAGCAACGATACCTGGCCGAAAGCGTCGCGCAGTTCCATTGCTTGCGGTACGCCGTTGCGCAAGCCGATGCCGATGTGCTCGAACGTGCTGTCCTTGGCTTTGGGCGTGGCGTCCAGCCACTCAACGCCATCTTTGGTGACGTCCTCCTTCAGCGTGAAGTTCTTTTCCAGGTCGTTGCTACCGAACAGAATCGCGGCGGGACTGGAGGCGAGCGCGTCGCCGAGCTTCTTGATGGTGACCTGATTCAGATCTTTGTCGTAAATGTACAGCTTGTCGCCATCGGCTTGCAGCAATTGTTCGTACGGTTTCTGGTAGGTCCAGATGAACTTGCCGGGACGGGCGAAGCTGAAGCTGCCGCTGGAAACGTTCGAAACCTTGGCTGTGCCGTCCATCATCTTGACCTGGCGTTGGGTGAATTCGCCTTTGGCGGCTTTGGTGCTGGCGACAAAGGATCTGAACTGGTCGAGCGCGGCGGCTTCGGCAATGATTGGCGCGAAAACCAGCATGGTGGCGGCAAATAATCTGGCGACCATGTGTGATCGGCTGCACGCGTGGGTGGCAATCGCAATCTGTTTATGGGCATATTGATGCATGTGAGTTTGATTCGTCATTTTTATCCTTATTCAGCGTTATTGCCTGCAGGCACCAGAATCTCGCGGTTACCGTTCGACTGCATGGGTGATACGACGCCACTATGCTCCATTTGCTCCAGCAAGCGGGCGGCGCGATTGTAACCAATACGTAAATGTCGTTGCACCAATGAGATCGAGGCACGGCGGTTTTTCAGCACGATGGCGACCGCCTGGTCGTACAACACATCGGATTCCGTGCCGCCGGCACCGGATTCGCCGGACGCACCGTCAGCGCCCTCTTCCAGCACGCCGCCCTCCAGGATGCCTTCGACGTAATTCGGTTCTCCCAGCGCTTTCAGATGTTCGACGACGCGGTGCACTTCCTCGTCGGAGACGAAGGCGCCATGCACCCGCACCGGCAAGCCGGTGCCGGGCGGCATGTACAGCATGTCGCCCATGCCGAGCAGCGCTTCGGCACCCATCTGATCCAGAATCGTGCGCGAGTCGATCTTGCTGCTGACCTGGAATGCGATGCGGGTCGGGATGTTGGCCTTGATCAGGCCGGTAATCACGTCCACCGACGGCCGCTGCGTGGCCAGAATCAGATGCAAGCCGGCGGCACGCGCTTTCTGGGCGATGCGGGCGATCAGTTCCTCGACCTTCTTGCCGACCACCATCAGTAAATCGGCCAACTCGTCGATGATGATGACGATGGTGGGCAGTTTTTCGAGCGGCTCGGGCGCGTCTGGCGTCAGGCTGAACGGGTTCGGGATGTGTTCTTCGCGCTGCGCCGCTTCGACAATCTTGGCGTTGTAGCCAGCCAAATTGCGCACGCCAAGTTTGGACATCAGTTTATAGCGGCGCTCCATTTCTGCCACCGCCCAGTTCAGCGCGTGCGCAGCCTGGCGCATGTCTGTTACCACAGGCGCCAAGAGATGCGGAATGCCTTCGTAAATCGACAATTCAAGCATTTTCGGGTCGATCAGAATCATCCGCACATCGCTCGGATCGGATTTGTACAACAGCGACAGAATGGTGGCGTTGATCCCAACCGATTTGCCGGAACCGGTAGTCCCGGCCACTAGCAAATGCGGCATTTTGGCCAGATCGGCAACCACCGGCAAGCCGGCGATGTCCTTGCCCAGCGCAATGGTCAGGCTGGAGACACTGTCGTTATAGATTTTGGAACTCAGGATCTCGGTCAGGCGCACGATCTGGCGCTTCGGATTTGGCAGCTCCAGCGCCATGTGGGTCTTGCCGGGAATGGTTTCGACCACACGAATCGAGGTCAGCGATAGCGAACGGGCGATATCGCGCCCCAACCCGACCACCTGGCTGCCCTTGACGCCGGTGGCAGGTTCGATCTCGTAACGGGTGACAACCGGACCCGGATAGGCGGCCACCACCTTGGCTATCACGCCAAAATCCGATAGTTTTTTCTCAATCAGGCGGCTGGTGAATTCCAGCGTCTCGACACTAACGGTTTCTTTCGCCGGCGGCGCTTCGTCCAGCAACGACAGCGGCGGCAAACTGCCCTCCGGCAGATCGGTAAAGAGCGCGACTTGCCGCTCTTTTTCGACACGCTCCGATTTTGGCACGGCAACTATTTGTGGCTCGATCCTGACCGGCGGCGCTTCAATGATCTTGGCCCGCTCATGGACTACAATTTCTTCGCGCTTGACTGCGGCAACCTGCCCCAACTTGCGGTCTTTTCGGGCCCAGTACGCGTATTTGGTCCATTTGAAAGCGCTTTCAAGCGTCGCCCCGACCCGTTCCGCAACACCCAGCCACGACACCCGGAAAAACAGACTGAAACCGAGCCCGAACAACAGCAACAGCAGCAACGTAGCGCCTGTCATTCCTAAGGCGCTGTGCGCGGTAGTGCCAATAAGATCGCCCAGTACGCCGCCCGGTGTGCGCGGCAATTCCACTGCCAGAGTATACAAACGCGCGTGTTCCAATCCGACGCTGCCGGCCAGCATCAGCACGAAGCCGGCGGCACGTATCCATCCCTCGTAGCGGTGCGCCGGTTCGGGCTGGGTGGCGGCCGGCAGTAAGAACTTGTGTGTCAGGCGCCGATAGCCGCGCCAGACTTCGCACAGCATCAGGACGCACCACCACCAAGCTGAAAAGCCAAAGATAAACAGCAACAGATCGGCGATCCAGGCACCGGTGCTGCCGCCCAAATTATGCAAGGCCGGCACCGCATTGGCATGCGACCAGCCGGGATCAACCTGAGCGTAGCTAGCCAGTATCAGGATCATGTATACAGTCAGCGTGCAAAACGCGATCCAGCGCGCCTCAAATAGGAGACGCGCCAGACGGCTCGGTAAAGGCGCCACCGGCGGCTTGGGAGTACGGGTATAGGTTTGGCTTGTTCTGGTCATATTACAGGTATTTGGATGGGTCTAAAAAGCAAGTAAATGGCAAATAAGTAGGAAATAAATAGCGGGTAAGTCACGAGATGGATGCGCATCCGCAAAACAGGTCAGTTGGGTGCTTGGTCTATAATCTTAACCAGTTTTCCGACGCAGCACTAACTCCCGCATCAACCCGTTCTTGATATTATGCTGCACGGCAGCACAATATAACTGCAAACAATATACGCGCCATACACCCTTGCCCCTCTTTTTTAGGTAACGATCTCATGTCCACACCCAAACACGCGCATGTACTGATTCTCGGCTCCGGCCCCGCTGGCTATTCGGCAGCGGTGTATGCCGCCCGTGCCAATCTGAACCCGGTGCTGATCACCGGCATCGAGCAAGGCGGCCAATTGATGACCACCACCGACGTCGACAACTGGCCAGCGGACCCGTTAGGCGTGCAGGGGCCGGAGTTGATGCAGCGTTTCCAGCAACATGCCGAACGGTTTAACACCGAAATCATTTTTGACCATATTCACACCACAAAGTTGAGCGAAAAACCCATTCGTTTGATCGGCGACCAGGGCGAATACACCTGCGACGCGCTGATCATCGCCACCGGTGCTTCGGCGCAATACATCGGTTTGCCTTCAGAAGAAGCGTTCATGGGCAAAGGCGTATCCGCCTGCGCCACCTGCGACGGCTTCTTTTATCGCGGCAAGGAAGTCGCGGTCATCGGCGGCGGCAATACCGCAGTCGAAGAAGCGATCTACCTGTCCAACATCGCCAGCAAGGTCACCATCGTGCACCGCCGCGACAAGTTCCGCGCCGAAGCGATCCTGATCGACCATCTGAACGCAAAAGTGGCTGAAGGCAAAATCGAGGTCAAGTTCAACCAGACGCTTGATGAAGTGACCGGCGATGCGTCCGGCGTCACCGGCATGAACCTCAAATCCATGCTTGATGGCAGCATTACGCCCGTTACCCTGCACGGCGTATTCATTGCGATCGGCCACAAGCCCAATACCGCCATCTTCGAAGGCCAGCTCGACATGAAAAGCGGTTATATCCAGACCAAAACCGGCTTGCAGGGAATGGCAACCGCAACCAGCGTACCGGGTGTATTCGCCTCCGGCGACGTGCAGGACAGTATTTACCGTCAGGCAATCACCAGCGCCGGCACCGGTTGCATGGCTGCACTCGACGCGCAGCGTTATTTGGAAAACTAACGTACACACAGCGCCATGCCAGCCTCACTCAAGAACTTCGCCGACCTTGGTAAGTTGCGCGCCCGTCTGAAGGTGCAACAAGCAGCGCGTGCTGTGGCAGACGCTGAGCGGCTGCGAAACGCACAAGCGGCGCAACAGGAAGCAAATTTGTTTCGCCGCAGCATCGGAAAAGTCGCTCCGCTGGCGATGCCAGCCCGGGTAGCTGCCACGCCGGTAAGGCTGCAGCCGGTTGCCCGCCGCCAGATCGCGGACGAGGAAGCCGCCTTGCAGGAATCGTTATCGGATGATTTCGACGCCGAAGCGCTGCTCGATACCGACGACAGCCTGAGTTATACCCGCAGCGGCGTCGGTGCCGATGTGCTGCGTAAATTGCGCAAAGGCCATTGGGCGATCCAGGATCAGCTTGACCTGCATGGCTTGCGCCGCGACGCAGCGCGCGATGCGTTGTGCGCATTCTTGCGGCGCGCTAACGGCAGCGGCCTGCGCTGCGTGCGCATCATTCACGGCAAGGGACTGGGTTCGGCAAACAAGGAACCGGTGCTGAAACAGAAAGTACGCAACTGGCTGGTGCAAAAGGAAGAAGTCATCGCCTTCTGCCAGGCCAAGGCTTCGGATGGCGGCTCGGGTGCGCTGGTGGTATTGCTAAAGGTATTAGTAAGCGCCTGAAGTTGAACGCCTGAATCAAGCATTCTTGATAATTCCATGATGTCTGTTGACGCAAGCGGCACACAATATTTTAGTGCTTCAGATCGAAGCATAATTCAGCTTGGATAGACTATGAATGTACTCATCGTTCTCGGCCACCCGCGCACCGACAGCCTTTGCGGGGCGCTGGCCGACGCCTATGACAGAGGTGCCCGGGAAGCAGGCACCGAGGTGCGCCGACTGGATCTGTCAACACTGGATTTCGATCCCGACGTACATACAATATCTCCCAATCAACAGGACTTTGAAGACGATATCCGAAAAGCCCGTGAGTTGATCTTATGGGCCGAGCACCTGGTGTTCGTCTACCCCACCTGGTGGGGAACCATGCCGGCGCTGCTCAAGGGCTTTCTTGACCGGGTGCTAACGCCGGATTTCTCGTTCAAAACTTGCGAGGGCGGCACCGGATATCAAGGATTGCTCAACGGCAGATCGGCGCAGTTGATCACCACCATGGACACCCCGCCGCTGATCCATAGCCTTATTTACCGGCAACCTGGCAGGAATGCCATGGAACGGGCGACTTTGGGTTTTTGCGGCGTACGCCCGGTGCATTCGCTGGTTTGCGGCTCGGTAAAAGACTCCCACCTTGAGCAACGACAGAAATGGCTGGAACAAGCCCACGCTCAGGGACGACAACTGGAGCGAGGCCGAATCACCCCGGCGGAACAGTTTCGGCACAAAGCCGGCGCCTGGCTCAAAAGCTTACGCTTACAGTTCTATCCGATGACCTGGGTTGCCTACACGATGGGCGCGCTGGCGGCATTCCCCGCCGACGGTGTTTTCGCAAATCCTCTGTTCTGGTTCGGCTATCTCTGGTTGTTCCTGTTGGAAGTAGCCACCGTGTTGATCAACGAAGTGGTGGACTTCCAAAGCGACCAAAACAATCGCTTCTTCAGCACATTTACCGGCGGCTCCCGGGTGCTGGTGGAAGGATTGCTGAGTCCGCGCGAGGTCAAAATCGGCATCGCCGTGGCGCTGATGGCGTTCTTGGCCAGCTCGGCATACCTGCTGCACCTCCTCTCGATGACGTCTGCAAACACGTCTGCCGTGATGGCGGTACTGGGCGTAATGACAATTACGGCACTCGGTTATACCGCGCCTCCGTTCAAACTCTGCTATCGCGGGTTGGGCGAACTGGATGTCGGCATCACCCACAGTTTCGGCGCGATTCTGAGTGGTTACGTGCTATTGGGCGGAGCCTGGAACGACACGCTACCGTGGCTTTTGAGCGCACCTCTTTTTCTGGCGATTCTGCCCTCCATCACACTTTCCGGCATCCCGGACATGGAAGCAGATGCCGCCGCCGGCAAACGCACCTTGGCAGTACGTCTGGGGCAACGCGGGACGCTGATACTGGCGAGCATCCTCATACTTCTGGCGGCCGGCCTCTCGCTGCTATGGCAAATACTGAATCTGGCGCATGGTGCCTACTCCGGCATCGCTTACGTGGTTATCCCGCACGCGATCCTGCTGGTGTGGCTGCTGCACCAGCGCATTGAATCGAAAAAGCCGCCGGGCCGCATCGACGGACTCATGGCGGCGTCCCTAATCTATGTGTTGTGGTTCGGGCTCATTCCTCTATTCGGGCTGACGAGATGATTCGTGACGCACAGATACGACCATACGGCACATCAATTATCATATACATGATTGTGTATTTTTAATATGCGCAATAAAAATATACGTAAAATCACATATTTAATCTTATACCCCTTGTTTTTTGATTTTTGAGGCAGTAGCATTTGTTTATCGAAATTTAATAAAAGCTTATTACCCATGAAAACCCCATCCTCCAAAGCCGTCAAAATTACACAAAAGACCAGTTCCGCCAGCTTGTCGAGAGCGCAAAAACTCTTCAATAAATTAATCAAGAAAATTGAAGTGCAGCGCCAGCGATTGCGCGCCTGGCAGACCGCCATCCCGCTGTATCAACAAAAGCATGCAGGTGAATTTGCCCCGCTGTTGGAAACCTACGATCAACATCGCGCACAGATGGTGGCTTTATTCGACCGCGTCTATCATGACAAAATTTTTAGCAAAACCGACCGGGACAAATTGGCAGACCTCATTAGCCACATTGCCAGTGAGTTACTGGCTCAGAAAGATGACCCGGAACTCAAGGCGATTTTCAACAAATACAATGAAGATGACTTCGACACCCAAAGCGACGATGTTAAAGCAGACGTAAAAGCCATGATGGCTGAGATGTTCGGATTGGAAATTGAGGGTGACATCGACCTCAATGATCCGGAAGCGATGCTTAGGATGATGGCTGAAAAAGCCCAAACAGAACATGAAGCGCAAGAAGCAGCACAGCAAGCGCATCCCAGCAAACGCAAGAAATCCGCCAAACAAATCGCCAAAGAAGCCAAGCTGGAAGAGGACGAAAAAAATATCAGCCAGTCGATTCGCGAGGTCTTCCGCAAGCTCGCCAGCGCCCTGCATCCGGATCGGGAACAAGACGCTACCGAGCACAAGCGCAAAACCGATCTGATGCAGCGCGTGAATGTCGCCTACGGCAACAAAGATTTGTTGCAACTGCTAGAGCTGCAACTCGAAGTCGAGCAAATCGATCAAAGCATGATCAACACCATCAGCGAAGATCGTCTGAAGCACTACAACCAGATATTGACCGAACAATCCAGCGAACTGGAGATGGAGGTCGCGCAAAACGAACTCGCCTTCCGGCTGCGCTTTCATATTGAACATGAAAATATCCTGGCACCGGCACTGTTGATTGCGAGCCTGGAGCGCGAGATTTCTCAGTTGCAACAAGACATCAATGGCATCAAACAGGATTTGGAAGATTTTGAACAAGCCAAAAAGATCAAAGCCTGGCTAAAAACCTATCAGCTTACACCGCAATCCCCGTATAGCGACGATCCTTTCGATGACTTTGACCTGAGTGCGCTGTTCAAAAAATAGTAACGGCGCAAGCCAGATGGCTGTGCGCTGTAAGCCTGCGCAATCTGGAATATGATGACCAATCCAACAGGAGTCCGATCATGCCTGCCATGCCGATTACTCCGCAGCAACTGGAAGCGCTAATTCAGGAAGTCGAACGGGAAGACCCGATCGACTTCGCCGATCTGCCGTTTGAAGAGGCAGAACTGCGGGCGCTGGTGGCCAATCATTTGTGCGAGATGACGACGGCCATGGATAACTTTAGCCACGAAGACCGCCATCTGTCCTTGTTGGCGGTATCCGCCAAGCTGGTGCTGGAAAATCTGGTGCTGCACATACGGCTGCTGCGCCAGCATGATGCCCCTATGAGCGACAGCGCTGAAATCTTGTTGCAGCGCCTGCGCGACAGGAAGTAATTGCCGAACAATTTCAAGAGTAAAATGGCGGCCTAATTACGTTTCCAATGCAAAAGCGAACGCGAAGCCGACAAAGCGCATGTTTGTTTAGAAATGAAATAACACTTTACCAAGGAACACTTACAGATGGATGATCAAGCAGCAAAAAAATTCTTTTGGGATGAATGGCAGCAAGAAGCACTGGCGGCTGGTGTCGCCGCACCTCTGGCAAAACTGGGGTGCGAATTAATGCGCACGCACCGGAAAAATCGCTGGGGCAAGGATTTTCTAGGCGTTGAAGATGACGGACCGCTCATGTTGGAAATGTGCCTGGAAGATCCAGCCGGCACCGAACTGTTTTTTATCGAAAACCTGTATCCGTACGATACCGCGCTAATAGATGCCACACGCGCCAGGCTGGGTCTGAAATAGCCCGCCGCACCAAACTCGACATTAAAGTCGACGCACACGTCACCAGAACGTTCCGAAAGAATTCCTGATCAGATCAGCAAATGAACAGCGGTGCTACACGCTGCACGCCGGTGGAATAACCGATGAAATAACAACGATGTGCGGTTTTATCTGGCCGACACTGATAGACTACCGGCTGCCCGATTTTTAGACAGAAATCGCGAAGCGCAGTACAGAATACAAGCCTGTGAACAATCAAGTAGCCCAAGGATTACGATGAAACGTGTTGATGATTTCCGCCTGAAATTCGGCAAAAAAGAGCTTGTGCCCATCATTATTGGCGGCATGGGCGTGGATATTTCGACTGCAGCGCTGGCCCTGGAAGCAGCGCGTCTGGGTGGTGTCGGCCATATTTCGGACGCGATGGTCAATGAGGTTTCCGATCGGCGCTTTGACACCAGCTTCGTCAAGGATAAAACCCGGCTGTACAAGTACAACATTAACAATTCGGACAAGACCGACATCCATTTCAACCTCGGCCATCTGGCGGAAGCCACCAAGCTGCATGTCGGCGATACCATGCAAGCCAAGCGCGGCAGCGGTGAAATCTGGGTCAATTGCATGGAAAAGCTGACCATGAATGCGCCGCGCGAAACACTGCGCGTGCGTCTGGTGTCGGCACTGGATGCGGGAATCGACGGCATTACCCTGAGCGCCGGCCTGCACCTGGGTTCGTTCGGACTGATCGCAGATCATCCACGCTTTCGCGATGCCAAACTGGGCATCATCGTGTCCTCAGTACGCGCGCTACAGATTTTTCTGCGCAAAAATCTGAAGCTCAATCGCTTGCCGGATTATGTCGTGGTCGAAGGCCCATTGGCCGGCGGACATCTTGGTTTTGGCCCGGATTGGGCGCAGTACGATCTGGCCACGATCATGGCCGAGATTGCGCTGTTCCTCAAGAACGAACAACTGGATATTCCGCTGATCGCCGCCGGCGGTATTTTTACCGGCAGCGATGCGGTTTCCTTCCTCGAAAATGGCGCGGTAGGGGTGCAAGTGGCAACCCGCTTTACAGTCGCCGAAGAATGCGGCTTGCCGGCCAAGGTTCAGCAGGAATACTTCAAGGCCAGCGAGGAAGACATTATCGTCAACACCATCTCGCCGACCGGTTATCCGATGCGCATGCTCAAAAACACACCGGCGATTGGCTCCGGCATCCGCCCGAATTGCGAATCGTATGGCTATCTGCTGGACGGCAACGGTAACTGCGCCTACATCACCGCCTACAACCGCGAAGTGGAAGCGCATCCGAACGAAAGGGCGATCTCGGTAATGGACAAGACTTGCCTGTGTACCCACATGCGCAATTACAACTGCTGGACTTGCGGGCAATACACCTATCGCCTGAAAGACACCACGCGCCGCCTGGAAGATGGCAGTTATCTGAGGCTCAGTGCAGAGCACATTTTCCACGATTACCAGTACAGCGTTGACAACAAAATCGCCTTGCCAGAGTGAATCCGACCAATCAACTGGCCCAAGTGCAGTCGCTTGGGTTGGGATGGGAGTGGATGGGGAGCTGATCGTGGCATGCAGGCCAATACCGGCGCATTGATTTTGTAAGATTGCCGTAATCTGACCGGTGCACGATCCGTTGATCAAAAAAGCGTTGCTACTGAGAATAAATATTGCTCGAAAATGATCTTTTAAGGCAATATCAACATCAAAAGCAACCTCAAAATATTTGAACAAGGAGACAAGGTTATGCCGCATAAGTTACTTCACACCCTATTCCCGGGTATCCTCGTAATCGCAGCAAGCACGGCACTGGCTGCTCTGGGCAACTGGGTGACAGGCGCTGCAATTAACCCAGTTCTTTTGACTGCACTGGCAACAGCCGGTGGCTTGCTGGTCTTGCTGTTGGGGAAATCCAAGAATGCCAGCGAAGCGAAGCTGGCCGACCTGATCAGCCATGAACTCGATTTCATCATGATCGGTTCAGCTGAGACGTCCTATTTTGTCGATTCGGTAAAGAAAAAAATCGATCAGGATGTGCGCACCACCGAAGATATCGCTATCAGCTCCGCACACAATGCCAGCATGACCAAGCAAATTGCAGCCAATGCAGAACAGGCGTCGAAAGTCGCCTCCGATGTCCGCAGCCAAAGCATGGCGGGACGCGCCGAAGTCGATCAGGGATTAGTTCAGATTAACAATGCCCGACTGGATGCGCAAACTGCACTGACCAACATGACGGCACTGCAGGAAAAATCACGCCGGATTCACGGCATTACCGAAGTCATCAACGAAATCGCGGCCCGCACCAATCTGCTGGCACTCAATGCGGCGATTGAAGCGGCCCGCGCCGGCGAACATGGACGTGGATTTGCCGTGGTGGCAGGCGAAGTCCGGCAATTGGCGCAGCGTACCAAAGAAGCTACCGACGATATCGGCGTCATGGTGCGCGAAATCAATGATCAAGCCGAACACGCCGCCACCGGCATGCAAGCGCTGACCACCAAGGTAACGGAAGCTGCACACAATGTGGAACGTGTGCACACATTTCTGAGCGACATTGAACGCGCCTCAGGCGAATCCCAGACGGAGATTCAGGAAATCGCCACTGCCTCGCGCGATCATGTCAAGACTTCCCAGTCGATTGCAGACGCCATTGTGCTGATACGCGACGGTCTGCTGGCCACCGAAGCCGAGTTGCCACTGGCCGCCAGCGCTGCGATGGCGCTCACCGAACGGGCTGAAGCCATGTTCAGCGCCACCACAAAATTTAATGCGACCACTTCCCACGACGCCAATCATGCGGCAGCCGAAGCTGCCGCAAAAGCTGTCAGCCGACTGTTTACCGAAGCGATTGCCAGCGGACGCATCAGCCAGGAAGCCTTATTTGATCGTCATTACACGCCAATCAAAAATACCAACCCACCCAAACACTCAAGCAAATTCGATGCATTTACCGACCGCGTGCTGCCCGACCTGCAGGAAAAGATACTGGCCGAGATGCCGCAACTTGCCTACGCCGGCGCAGTGGACAACAACGGCTACTTCCCGACCCATAACAAGAAGTTTTCCAAGCCGCTGACCGGAGACTACGACACCGATCTGGTCAACAACCGCACCAAACGCATTTTCAGTGACCGCACCGGTAGCCGCTGCGGCTCGAATACCCAACCATTTTTGCTGCAGACCTATAAACGCGACACCGGTGAAGTCATGCACGATTTATCAGTGCCAATTTACGTGGCAGGAAAACACTGGGGCGGATTTCGCGTCGGCTACCGCTCCAGCGCTTCGGAATAGTCAAGCGACACCGGCCGCATTTCGGGAACCCGTTGAAGGCTCCCGGGATCTCCCGGAATTATTTGCGAAACGATGCTGGGTTTGACTTGTTGCGCTGCTCATATACCGTTTTCGCATCTTGTGCTGCGCGTTCTTGCGTGCGCATGGCTTCGTCGTCGTCATGCTGCGAAAAGAAATTTCCCGCTTGCGCGCGCACCACGTATTTGATCGCAGCAGCATCGCTCAGATCGTACATTTCGGTCATCAGCGTGGTTACTTCGTCCAGATATTCTTCATAAGTCATTCTTCAACTCCTATTCTTTAACTTTGATTGCGACTAAAACCCGGTGCGTATTTTGCACTATTCCTGGTTCCATCAGCGTCGCAACACACCAAAATTGACAATGGCATCGGCAAACTTGCATGCATTGACCTCATGTGTGGTGCAAAACGGCAATATTATTTATGATGCGTTGCTCCCGGCACATAAATTCCGGGCAGCGATGTAACTTCGCATTATTCCGAGAAAGTCACGATAGCTAAAAGTGGTGATTTTTGATGACAGTGCCGTCTCGTGGGATCTGTTAAATGCTGTTTTGACCAATGGCCGTCATCATGTTGTAGGTGACAGCAATACCAGTCCGGCTGGACGCGCCAAAATGATCAAGCTGCGTCAGCAGGTCGTCTGTATCGATATCGGCCAAGCTAATAGCGATGGCTTGACGCAGCTCGATTCGATACGCACTGAATTGACCTAGGCGCTGGTTTTCATTGTCTTCAGCAAGATCAATTCGACAACAGTAGAAAATGCTATGCAGCGCGGACTGCATGGCTTCATTGTCAAGCCATTCAATCCGCAAACGGTTCTCACGACCATCCGCAACGCAATCCTGAAATTTGCGCGGCAACAACAAATCAAGTCAGGCGCGAGCCTTGTGGCCCAGGCAGAAAATTAAGGGTGCTTGACTCGCCGGGTTTTATTTTCGCCCATATTTTTTGGCGTTTTGCCAGATGCGCTGCTGGCCAGGCCCGCCGGCTTACAGATAAAATCCACCAACTCACGTGCATACAGCGGTAATGCTTCGAGCTTTTGCACCACGACGCTACGCTCCCGAACGGCCCAAGGTTCGGTCAGGTCAACCAATGCCAACTGCATGAAGCGGCTGTGACGCAATGCGGCTGACTGCGGCAGGATGCCGATCCCGACATTGGTTTCGATCATCCGGCACATCGCTTCAAAACTGCGCACCTGGATCCGCAACTTCAGGCACTGGCCGCTTTCGGACACTATCCGGTTCAAGAAATGGTGCAAGGTACTACCCTCATGCAAGCCGATATGCTCGTATTCGAGCGTTTCTGCAAACGTGATGCGCTCCTTGCCCGCCAACGGGTGCTCCAGTGCAGTCGCCAGCACCAGTTTATCGGTAGAAAAATTCAGTATCTCAAGCCCATCACCCTGGATCGGGCCGGCCACGATACCGATATCAGCGGTTCCGTCCCGAATCCCGCGCACGATTTCCTGATTGAGCCGTTCTTCAAGCGCGACATTGACATGCGGATGCGTGGCAAGGAACGAGCGCAGCACTTCCGGCATGAACTCCGTCACCGCAGTGGTATTGGCGAAGATGCGGATATGCCCCTTGATGCCATTGTTGTACTGCTGCATATCGCTCTTGCAGCGCTCGAGTTGCTGCATGAACAGTTGCGCATGATGCAACAAGGTCATGCCGGCAGCCGTTAATTGCACCCCGCGACTCTCGCGATACAGCAATTTCATGCCAAAACGCGCTTCCAGTTCCTTGATCCGATTACTCGTGGCCGCCAGCGACAGATGCATGCGCTCGGCGCTGCGCGTCAGGCTGTGAAGCTCACCGATAGTAATCATCAGGCGCAGGTCGGTCAGATCGAAAAGCATAGTCAGGCGCTCCTTGTTTTATTAAATATACGTCTAAAAGCAGATGCGCAGAGTTCACCGCTGCCAAAGGCACCCTTCCAAAAATGCAGATTGTCATCGCCGCTGAGGAGGCACAGACTAGCCATCATGATTAACCAACCCGGCACTGCGCCCGATATACGATGGAATCTGTGTCATTTGACCTGGAATTGATGCAACAATGGGTCGGACGTGAGGAAGTACGCGCCGATGTGATCGATGCCACGCCTGCAGCCGCGCTTGCTGCGACGCTGGATCATACTACCGCGCCACAGCCGGGGTCGGGATTGCCGCCATTGTGGCACTGGATCTATTTCTGGACCCATTGCCGGGAATCCGAAATCGGCGCTGACGGCCACCCGCAGCGGGGCGGATTCTTGCCGCCGATCCCGTTGCCGCGCCGGATGTGGGCCGGAGGACGCCTGACCTTTCCGGCACTGCTGCCGATTGGGGCCGCCGCCACCCGCACCTCGCACATCAAGAATATCACCGGCAAAAACGGCCAAAGCGGCCAGTTGGCGTTCGTTACGGTACAGCATGAAATTGCCTCCGACGGCGTGGTCGCCATCACCGAAGAACACGACATCGTGTACCGCAATATGTCGCAATCCCTGGCGCAATCCTTGCCCCAATCCGGTGCAATTGCACCAGCGCCAAAAATGGCCCCGACCGAAGCGTTATGGCGGCGCACTGTGACTCCAGATCCGGTTTTGCTGTTCCGCTACTCTGCCCTGACCTTCAATGGCCATCGCATCCATTACGACCGCAGCTACGTTACTGGGGTTGAAGGCTATCCGGGCCTGATCGTCCACGGCCCGCTGATTGCGACGCTGCTGGCTGACCTGGTACGCCGCCATCTGCCGGATGCACGCCTGGCCGAATTCAATTTCCGCGCAGTCGGCCCGTTGTTTGACATCGAGCCATTTACTTTATGCGGGCAACCTGCCGCAGACGGCCGCAGCGTGCAACTGTGGGCCCAGAATGCGCGCGGCGAACTTGCGATACAGGCCGAGGCAATACTTGCCGAGCCGCGCAGTAAGCAATAATTTTTACCCATAATTCAGGAGACATAAGATGTTGACACCAGCGGATAAATTTCAAGAGATACGCGATGCGGTGCGCGCATTGTGCGTAGAATTTCCACCCGAGTATTTTCGCCGTATCGACCAGGAGCGCGGTTATCCGGAGCAATTCGTCGACGCGCTGACCAAGGCCGGCTGGCTGGCCGCACTAATCCCGCCGGAATACGGCGGCTCCGGCCTGGGCCTGACCGAAGCCTCGGTGATCATGGAAGAAATCAACCGCTCGGGCGGCAATTCGGGGGCCTGCCACGGCCAGATGTACAACATGGGAACGCTGTTGCGGCACGGCTCGGAGCGGCAAAAAAACGAATATCTGCCCAAAATCGCCAGCGGAGAATTGCGGCTACAGACTATGGCCGTGACCGAGCCTTCGACCGGCACAGATACTACTAAAATCAAGACCACCGCCGTCAAAAAAGGCGACCGTTATCTGATCAACGGTCAAAAGGTCTGGATTTCACGGGTCCAGCATTCTGACCTGATGATTTTGCTGGCGCGCACCACGCCGCTGGCAGAAGTAAAGAAAAAATCCGAGGGCATGTCGATTTTCCTGGTCGATCTGCGCACAGCCATCGGCAACGGCCTCACGGTGCAACCGATCCTGAACATGGTGAACCACGAGACCAATGAACTGTTCTTTGAAAACCTGGAAATCCCGGCAGAAAATCTGATCGGCGAAGAAGGCAAGGGATTCAAGTACATCCTCGACGGCCTGAATGCGGAACGCACGCTGATCGCAGCCGAATGCATCGGCGACGGCTACTGGTTTATCGACAAAGTGACCAAATACGTCAACGAACGCATCGTTTTCGGGCGGCCGATCGGCCAGAACCAAGGCGTGCAGTTCCCGATCGCGAGAGCCTACATCAACCTCGAAGCCGCCAACCTGATGCGCTACAAGGCGTGCGAATTGTTCGATGCGCATCAATCGTGCGGCACCCAGGCCAATATGGCGAAACTGTTGGCAGCCGACGCATCGTGGGAAGCCGCCAACGCCTGCCTGCAATTTCATGGCGGCTTCGGCTTTGCGCATGAATACGACGTCGAGCGCAAATTCCGCGAAACCCGGTTGTATCAGGTCGCGCCGATCTCGACCAACCTGATTCTGTCGTATGTCTCCGAGCATGTGCTCGGCCTGCCGCGCTCATTCTGAACGCATTTTTACTTGAGAGATAACATCATGCGACCACTGGACGGCATTACCGTCATCACCCTCGAACACGCGATTGCTGCGCCGTTCTGCACCCGCCAACTGGCCGATCTCGGCGCGCGCGTGATCAAGGTCGAGCGTCCAGGCGTGGGCGATTTTGCCCGCGCTTACGATGAACGGGTACGCGGACTGGCGTCGCACTTCGTCTGGACCAACCGTTCCAAGGAAAGCATGACGCTCGATGTCAAGCATGCAGAAGCCGGCAGCATTCTAGTGCAATTGCTGGAAAGCGCCGACGTTCTGGTGCAAAACCTCGCGCCCGGCGCTGCTGCCCGCCTTGGTTTGTCATACGAAGCCTTACACGAAAAATTCCCGCGACTGATCGTCTGCGACATTTCCGGCTACGGCGCCAACGGCCCTTATCGCGACAAGAAGGCGTACGACTTATTAATCCAAAGCGAATCAGGTTTCCTGTCGATTACCGGCTCACCGGACGAGCCGGCCAAGGCCGGCTGCTCGATTGCCGACATCGCCGCCGGCATGTATGCGTACACCAATATCCTTGCCGCACTGATTCAGCGCGGCAAAACCGGCCAAGGCTGCAATATCGACGTATCAATGCTGGAAAGCATGGTCGAGTGGATGAGCTATCCGCTGTATTACGCAATCGATGACGCTGCACCGCCGCCGCGTGCCGGGGCCGCGCACGCGACGATTTATCCTTACGGCCCATTCACGGCCGGCGATGGCAAGATCGTCATGCTGGGGCTGCAAAACGAGCGTGAATGGCGGCTCTTTTGCGACAATGTATTGCTGCAGCCGACGCTGACCGATGACCCGCGTTTTTCATCCAATTCGCAACGTACCGCGGCGCGCCAGGAATTGCGCGCTATTATCATCGATGCATTTTCCACACTCAGCGCCGAACAGGTGATCGACCGGCTGGACGCCGCCCAGATCGCCAACGCCCGGATGAACGACATGCACGACTTGTGGCAACACGCGCAACTGAAAGCGCGGGAACGCTGGGTGGAAATCGATACCCCGGCGGGAAAAATCCCGGCCTTGCTGCCGCCCGGCGTGCCCGACACCTACAGTGCGCGCATGGATGCGGTGCCTGCTCTGGGCGAACATACCGATGCGATCCTGGGCCAACTTGGTTACGACAGCGAAGCCATCAACGCGCTGCGCAACCAGCACGCGATCTAAAGCGATCTAAATGCAATTTAAAGCGGCTTAATTAAGCAGGACATGAAATGAGCGAAATGAACGAAATAAGCGATCACCCAAGTCAGACATTAGCCACTTTTGCGGCCAATCTTCAATTTAACGACATTCCGGAATCCGTGGTGCGGCGCGCGGAAGACCTTTTCCTCGACTGGATGGGTTCCGCTTTGGCCGGCAAAGGCGCACGTCCGGTAGAAACCATCAACTGGTTTGCCCGGCAAATGGGGCCAGCCAGCGGCAGCTCCGAAATCCTGATCTCGCGCAGCCAGACCACGCCGTTGTTTGCCGCCATGGTCAACGCCGCATCGTCGCATTTTGCCGAACAGGACGATGTCCACAACGGTTCGGTGTTTCATCCGGCCGCCGTGGTATTCCCGGCAGTGCTGGCGGTGGCGCAGTCGATTGGCAGTTCCGGGCGCGATTTACTCACTGCGGCAGTGGCTGGCTATGAAGTAGGGATACGGGTGGGCGAATTCCTCGGCCGCTCGCATTACAAAATCTTTCACACCACCGGCACCGCAGGCACCGTCGCTGCCGCTGCGGCGGTGGGTCGCCTGTTGCAGCTGACGCCGGAACGGATGCTGGATGCTTTCGGCTCAGCCGGCACTCAGGCAGCAGGGCTGTGGGAATTTTTACGCGATGCGGCCGATTCGAAGCAATTACATACGGCAAAGGCCGCAGCGGATGGCTTGACGGCGGCCTATCTTGCAAGCCAGGGCTTCACTGGCGCCAAACGGATTCTCGAAGGCGCGCAAGGCATGGCTGCAGGTATGTCGACTGACGCCGATCCGGGACGGCTCACTGATGGTCTTGGTACGCGCTGGGCACTGGCCGAAACCTCATTCAAATTCCATGCATCCTGCCGCCACACCCACCCGGCGGCCGATGCGCTGCTGAAAATCGTGGTTGAACACAACTTGCTGCCGGAGCAGATCGCGCACGTCACCGCGCATGTCCATCAGGGTGCGATCGACGTATTAGGACCGGTGCAGAACCCGCAAACCGTCCATCAGGCGAAGTTTTCGATGGGCACGGTATTGGGGCTGATAGCGCAGTTCCGGCGCGCCGGTGTAAATGAGTTCGAAACCATGTTCAACGATCCGCGCATCGTAAGCTTCCGAAACAAGGTCACCATGGTGCTCGATCCCGAAGTCGATCAAGCCTATCCAGCGCGCTGGATCGGCAAGATCACGCTGGAAACCAATGAGGGCCGGATGTTGCAGAGCCGCATCGATGAACCGAAAGGCGATCCGGGCAACACGCTGACGCGCGCCGAACTGGAACAAAAAGCGCTGCGGCTGGCAGAATTCAGCGGTGCCGCCACGGCGGCAGAGATGAACGCCGCGTTCCAGCGCATCTGGAATCTTGCGCATGCCGATAAGATCGAAAATTTCTTCGGATGATAGATATGCAAACCACGATTGCCCGATCCTACCTGTTCGTCCCGGCCAACCGCCCGGAGCGTTTTGCCAAAGCCTGCGCTGCCGGGGCTGATGTCGTGATTGTCGACCTGGAAGACGCAGTTCCTCCATCCGAAAAGCTTGCGGCACGCAGCGCGCTGGCGGCGTGGTTGTCGCCCGCGCAACCGGTGTTGGTGCGCATCAACAGCGCAGACAGTGCATGGTTTCTGGACGACCTCGCGCTGTGCACGCTTGCTGGCGGCAGCGGCATCGTGCTGCCGAAAGCCGAACAGCTCGATCAGCTCGACGCCATCACGGCGGTACGGCCTGATATCGTGATTTTGCCGCTGATAGAAACGGCCCGGGGGTTTTCGAATGCCGACCAGATCGCCCGACATCGTTGCGTGCAGCGGTTGATGTTTGGCGCGATCGATTTCCAGCTCGATCTCGGCATTGACGGCGATACCGATGCATTGCTGTACTTCCGCTCGCAACTGGTGCTGTTGTCGCGCCTGGCAGGAATTCAAGCCCCGGTGGATAGCGTGACCACCGCAATCAACGATTCAGAACGACTCCGGGCCGATACCTTGTACGCCCGTCGCCTCGGCTTCGGCGGCAAGCTTTGCATCCATCCCAGCCAGATCGAACCGGTCAATCGCTGCTTTTGCCCCAGCGCGGAAGAAGTTGCATGGGCGCGGCGCATCCTGGCAGCGGCAACCGCCGCGCAGGGCGCGGCAGTTGCGGTCGACGGCAAGATGGTGGACCTACCGGTGATGCGCAAGGCGCAGGGAATCATCGACGAGGCAGCACGCAGAATTGAATAGAAGAAGTCGATCACGGTTTGCAGCATCCGATCTGCGCTTAAAACGCCCCATCTGTTAGACTGCCCTCCCCCTTATCCCCTCTACGCCGGCGAGCACACTCATGATGGAACCCACCTCTTTTTCCAGTTTGGCCCTGTCGCCGGCAATGCTATCCAACCTCGATAGCCTCGGCTATCACACGATGACGACGATACAGGCGCAAAGCCTGCCGCTGATTCTGGAGCAGCGTGACCTGATTGCACAAGCCAAGACCGGCAGCGGCAAGACTGCAGCGTTTGGCATCGGCATCCTGGCCAAACTGAACCCGAGTTACTTCGCGATTCAGGCGCTGGTGTTGTGCCCGACGCGTGAACTGGCCGATCAGGTCGCCAATGAATTGCGCCGGCTGGCGCGCTGTGCCGACAACATCAAGGTCTTGACCCTGTGCGGCGGCGCGCCGATGCGCCCACAAATGGCGTCGCTGGAGCATGGTGCGCATATCGTGGTCGGCACGCCGGGGCGCATCCGCGACCACATTTCGCGCGGCAGCATCAATCTGAACACGGTGCAAACGCTGGTGCTGGACGAAGCGGACCGCATGACCGACATGGGCTTTTATGAAGAAATTTCCGGTATCGTAAGCGCCTGCCCCGCACGCCGCCAGACGCTGCTGTTTTCCGCCACCTATCCGGACGATATTCGCAAAGCCAGCGCGGAATTCCTGCGCCAGCCGGCCGAAGTCAAGGTCGAAGCGCAACACGCCGACAGCCAAATAGAGCAACGCTTTTTTGAAGTCGCCTACGACGACCGCAACGCTGCGGTGGCGCGCCTGTTGCACCATTACCGGCCGGTATCGACGCTGGCTTTTTGCAATACCAAGATCCACTGCCGCGAACTGGCAGCTGAATTGCGCGAACAAGGTTTCTCTGCCCAGGCCTTGTATGGCGAACTGGAGCAACGCGAACGCGATGAAATCCTGCTGCAATTTGCTAATAAGAGTTGCTCCGTGCTGGTTGCTACCGACGTCGCCGCGCGCGGGCTGGATATCCAGACGCTGGGCGCGGTGATCAACGTCGATGTTTCGAAAGATACAGAAGTCCACATCCACCGCATCGGTCGCACCGGCCGCGGTCATGAATCCGGTCTGGCGCTGAGCTTGTGTGCACCGAACGAAAAGAAGTGGGTCAAGCTGATCGAGCAATACCAAAACCGGCCGGTGAGCTGGTTTAACTTGGCGGAATTGGAGCCGGCAGCAGGCGACATCTTGCAAGCACCGATGGTAACGCTATGCATCATGGGCGGCAAAAAAGACAAGCTGCGTCCCGGCGATTTGCTAGGCGCGCTGACCGGCGACGTCGGCCTCGCCAAGGACCAGGTCGGCAAGATCAACGTGTCTGAATTCATTACGTATGTAGCACTGGACCGAAAGATTGCCGACAAGGCAGCGGCCAAACTGTCCACCTGCAACATCAAGGGCCGGCAGTTCAAGGTGCGGTTTATTTCACCCGCTTGAGAGTAAGCGCAAGTGTCCCGCTTGCGGCTTGCGGAATAATCGACTACAGCAGCGCGGCCGTGCCTGCTAAAATCCTTGCCAGACCAATTACATTAACGGGACGCAACATGAAACGTGTAATCTACAACCAGAAGGGTGGAGTAGGAAAGTCGACCATCGCAGTCAATCTGGCTGCGATTGCCGCACACCAAGGCAAAAAAACGCTGCTGATCGACATTGATCCGCAGTGCAATTCCAGCCGCTATCTGCTGGGCGATGCCGCACGGGACGTCAGCCCTACGTTGGCCGGATATTTTGAACAAACCCTGAATTTCATTATTTTCCCCAAGCCGGTCAGCAGTTACATACACCAAACCCGCTTCGAGAATTTGGCGCTGATTCCCTCGCACCCGGAAATCGGTGAGATGCAGTCGAAGCTGGAATCGCGCCATAAAATTTACAAATTGCGCGATGCTTTGAAAGAGCTTGAGCAGGAATACGACGAAATCATCATCGATACGCCGCCGGCCTACAATTTCTTCACGCAATCGGCGTTAATCGCTGCCGACTGTTGCCTGATCCCGTTCGATTGTGACGATTTCTCGCGCCAGGCGTTGTATACGCTAATGAACAATGTGGAAGAAATCAAGGCCGACCACAATCCCGACTTGACGATTGAAGGCATCGTCGTCAATCAGTTCCAGCCCCGCGCCAGCCTGCCGCAACGGCTGGTCAATGAACTGATAGCCGAGGGTTTGCCGGTGCTAGACAGCAAATTATCCAGTTCGATCAAGATTCGTGAATCGCACGAACAATGCCTGCCGATGATCCATCTCGATGCGCGCCATAAATTGAGCCTGGAATTTCTGGCGCTGTATCAGGAATTGCAATCGGCTTAGGAACGTGTACGAAATAACTTCCCGCACTGTGCTCAATGGACTATAAATTAAATGTGATTGGTTCGCATTCGAGATTGCCATGGAACACTACAACGCACGGGTTGAAAAGAGGATGAAGCGCCTGTTTGACACCT
>JBGSTZ010000123.1:0-2943 GCA_041736255.1 Burkholderiaceae bacterium | reverse complement strand
TCTCAGTCGTTGTATCAGGACCATGCCAGGATTCATGTCTGCTCCCAAATCAAAATCAAGAATAAACACGATTTCCCGTTTGTTTACAATACCCCGCGGTAAACTATTGTTTTTTAACGACTTTTAATGCTCCGGCCCTGTCGCTTGCTGTAGGCTGGGAGTTTTGCAACTGCCTCGGTAGTATATTTTCATAGGCAACACAGATTTATATGCGGAATTATGTTGATTAATACACATAATCCCGTAAATACCGCTCTATCCCTGCGGCAGATTAAAAAAAGCCTGCGCGACACTCAGTTCACGCGTGCGCTTGAAAGGCGGCAGGCTTTGCCAGATACGCTTGCCATACGGTTTTGAAATCAGGCGCGGGTCGCAAATCATCAGCACCCCGCGATCGTCTTCATCGCGGATCAGGCGGCCGGCGCCCTGTTTCAAAGTAATAATTGCTTCTGGCAACTGGTGATGCATGAAGCCATTCAACCCGTTCCTTTCCATCACTGCGATGCGGGCCGCGAGCACCGGGTCGTCCGGCGGTGAAAACGGTAATTTGTCGATGATCACCAGCGAGAGTGCCTCGCCGCGCACATCGACTCCTTCCCAAAAACTCTGACTACCGATCAGGACCGCATTGCCAGCCGCACGAAAACGTTCCAGCAATTCGGTGCGCCCGGCCTCGCCCTGCACCAGCAAGGGGAAAGGCAATTCCCGCTGCTCGAACTCTGCTCGCAAGCGCTCTGCGGCGCGCTTCACGGCCCGGATGGTGGTGCACAACAGAAAACTGCGCCCGCCGGCAGCCTCGATCATCGGCAACGCAGCATTGACTACCGCATCAGTGTAATCCGGTGAATTCGGCAGCGGCATGTGATTTGGGACGTACAGCAAACCTTGTTGCGCATAATCGAACGGACTTGGCCAAGTTTGCGCCAACGCATTGCCCAAGCCCATTTGGGAAGCGTAATGGTTAAAATCGTTCTTTACTGCCAACGTGGCTGAGGTGAAAATCCAGGCCCGCGGCACGCCTTCGCGCTGTTTGTTGAAAATCGGCGCAATCGACAGCGGCGTGCGGTGCATTTGCAAGGATGTGGAATACGCTTCCACCCACAGCACGCATTCCTGGCCCGCGCCGGATTTGTCTTCCGCGTTCGCGGCTGACGCGGCCTGCGGCGTGTTCCATTGATCGAGCCTGGCGCCGAGTTCAATCGCACGAGTGCGACATTGTTCGATGGTGTCGGCGCGTTCGGCCTGATTTTCCAGAGTTTCTATCATCGCGTGAAACTCTTTGCGCAAAGTCTCCAGTGCCGGAAAAAATTCAGATGACGTGGCAATCTGATTCACCGAGAAGCGCACGAAATCCTGTGGAAACGCCAGACGCAAATCGCGTGCGGCACGCTCCACCGGCATCACGACCTTGGCCCATTCTGCGCCGTCGCGCGCGTGCGACAAGCCTTCGGCCAGCACGTCGCGGCACAATTCCAGCACTTGCGAAGTCGATATGGTTTCGCCGAAAAACAGGGTTGCGGTATCTGGCAGTTGATGCGCTTCGTCAAAGATGATGGTGTTGGCTGAAGGTAGCAATTCGGCGACACCGGTGTCCTTGAGCGCGACATCGGCAAAAAACAGATGGTGATTGACCACCACCACATCGGCTTGCTGCGCTTCCTTGCGCGCCTTCATCACGAAACAATCCTGGTAGTACTGGCATTCGGCGCCCATGCAGGTGTCGCGGGTGGATGTCACCAGGTTCCAGATCAGTGCGGTTTCAGGCACTTGCGCCAACTCCGCCTTGTCGCCCGATGTAGTGGTTTTTATGAAGCGCGAAATGGCGCGCAAATGACCGACGTCATCGCGCGATGTCAGACGGCCATTCTCCAGCGTACGCTCCAGATGATAATGGCAGACATAATTGGCGCGCCCCTTGAGCAGCGCCACCGATACCGGCACATTCAGCGCGCGGCGCACGGTCGGAATATCGCGCAAAAAAAGCTGGTCCTGCAGATTCTTGGTGCCGGTCGAGACGATCACCTTGCCGCCCCAGAGCAGCGCCGGCACCAGATACGCAAAGGTCTTGCCGGTGCCGGTGCCGGCTTCTGCGATCAGAGAAGTCTGAGCAGCGATCGCTTCTGCAATCGCTTTTGCCATTTCAGTTTGTGACTGGCGCGCGCGAAAGCCGCTGACCTCTTTCCCCAAACGCCCGCTTGGGCCGAAAAGCTGATCTATATCGGCATCATGTGTGCCATGAGGTTGGGCGGAGGAAAAGTCTTCAGTCAAGATAGATAACGATAAAAAATCGTTTAGGATAAAGGAAAAAGAAAAAGAAAAGAGAGGGAGGAATGGCTCGAAATACGAATTGCCAATCAGGCCGGAACATCGGGGATAAGCTGCATTCTCAGCAAGGTGATGTAATCTTTTAATTGCAGTTTGCGCTTTTTCAAGCGCCGTAACTGGAGTTCATCAGGGCGCCCGCTAAAGATTAGCGTATCAATTACCGTATCCAGATCACGGTGCTCAACTTCCAATTCAATAATACGACGATGAATAAGTTCCGGAATCGGTGTAGTCATGTAAGGAGCATCCAACAAAAAATGTGCACATTGATCTGATAGTCATCGTTGCCATTGCCATTGCAAATCCCGCCTGCAAGTCAGCAATATTGTCGGCCCAAGGGTACGGCAAGTTGTGAATTGACGCAGAGATCTGTCGCTTCGATGCAATTTAGCCTGACAGTTTAATCTACCAGGCCATATGCACCAATATAAGTTAGGAGCAAGGTTAGGAACAGGCTTAAAAACAGGCTTAGATACAGGCTTAGGAACGTGTACGAAATAACTTCCCGCACTGTGCTCAATGGACTATAAATTAAATGTGATTGGTTCGCATTCGAGATTGCCATGGAACACTACAACGCACGGGTTGAAAAGAGGATGAAGCGCCTGTTTGACACCT
>JBGSTZ010000122.1:0-4211 GCA_041736255.1 Burkholderiaceae bacterium | reverse complement strand
CCCCATCAACCATCGCAGACAACCCTGTCGCTGTCGCCCGTCCAAATGTACTTATCAAATAATCCGTGTACAACTCAAGTTCAGCTTTTTTCATTTCAACAGATTAACAATTTATACTGAGGCCTGCGTAACATCAGTTATCCATGGAAAAAAGGCACAATTTGGCGAGCCGATCACATTAGATCTGGCTGGACGTGGTATTCGCAGTATTGAACGCGACTCTCGCTCTTTCTCTAGCTATCTCATCGTAGCCGGACCTGCGGCCGACAGCGGCAACTTCATGCTTTACCGCTGGTCGGGAAAGGCTGGCGAAGCAGCAAAGGGTGTTCCGCACGTTGATTTCAAGGATCTTCGGCCCGAGGCATTATTCTCGATCCCGCACACTGACATGGTGCAGATATTGAGTGATGATGGAGGCGTGAAGAGGGGCGGAGAATTGTGTAAGGATAGAAAAAAATCCGAACAGTCGTTCCGCAGCATAACTATAAAACCCTAAAATTAACTGACAAGAGCCGTCGCAAAAACACGTGTGCGACTACCTTGTCAGGTTTGTATTGTTGGATTTGTAAAATCAAGCCCACGGCATTTCGGGCCGCAAGGTCACTGCAAGTTTTTGATAACCTGATAATCGCGGTCATGAATCGACAAGAATCGGACAGCGTTCATGTTGTTCAGCGTAGGCGCACTGTTCTTGCCTCCTTGCTTAAGAAAAGCCGAACGAATTTTTTCCTTCACATCTTGGCATAGTGTTCCGCGATATACGAACGGATCCAGTGGTATAGGCACGGAGCGCCACATGATGTGAAAATCGTCTTTCATTGCTTTGCCTTCCCGGACCATGGAGGAAAGCTGAAAGCTTGAAACAAAGGCGGCATCTGCTCTTCCATCCAGTACTGCTTTGGCCGCGCTGACATGGCTGCCGGCATAAGAGATGCGTCCAAAATAGCGCTCCAGCGACCCACCCACAACTTTACTAAAAAGTTGTCTAGGCACTTTCGCTCCCGAAGTACTGTCGGGATCAACCAGTACCAGCGTCGCACCTCGCAAGTCTGCATACTGCCGCAATCGTCCCTTGCTACGCACCACCAATAAGGAATAATAAAACGGTCCTTCTTTCTGAAAAGCACCTTCCTGTTGAGAAAAAGTTGCGAAAGCCGTGATGCCGGGATTACTCTTTTTCGCTGATAAATAGGAGGAGGGCCCAAGTCGCGCGATGTCAACATTCCCTGCCAGCAAACCTTCAATGACGGCGCCATAAGAGGAGGGGGTAATGACGTCCACTGGGATACCCAGACTCGACTGCAAGTCGTCCAGCAGTGGCTGAATATGTGCAAGGTCAGTTTCCACGTCGCCTTCCGGCACCATGGAATACCGGATGCGCGCCGGTCTCTCGCAGGTCTGTGCCATCACCTGCAGCGTCGTCAAGACAAGCATTGCAGTAAGCAGAATCAGAAAAAATGTTCTATACCGATTGGGTTGTTTTAGTCTGTTCATGCAATTTTCGCCGGTTCAACAACGGCACCTTGTAACGCTGAGGTTATTTCCGATGCCGGTGCAGGCCGATGAAAGTAATAGCCCTGAATCTCGTCACAACCCGCTGCTTTCAGATGTACTACCTGATCTTTTGTTTCTACGCCTTCAGCAACCACTTTTAATCCCAGGTTATGTGACAAAGCAATGGTCGAGGAGACAATCATTGCGTCATTTGAATCGTTACGGATATCCCGAATGAACAAGCGGTCTATTTTCACAGTAGTGATGGGCAACCGCTTCAGATGGCTCAAGCCGGCAAACCCAGTGCCGTAGTCGTCGAGAGAAATCTTGACACCGAGCGCATGCAGTTGCCCCAAAACCTGTTCTGCGATTTCAGGATGCTCCAGCAGGCAAGTTTCCGTGACCTCAATTTCGATCAGCGCAGCCGGTACATCATGCCGTCGCAGGCTGTGTATCATGAAGTCCACCAGAGCTTTGTCGCTCAACTGTTTTGCAGAGATATTGACGGCCACCGGTAGAGCGGTACACCCCAAGTCACGCCAAGCGACCACTTGGGCACACGCAGCATCGATGACCCAATTTCCCAAAGCAATAATAAAATCATTATCTTCGGCAAGTCCAATAAATTCACTCGGGTAGATCAGTCCGTTGGTCGGATGTTGCCACCTTATCAGCGCTTCTAGCCCGACCGGTCTGAAGTCGGTTGTAGCAACCCGCATTTGGTAATGCAGACAAAATTCGTTGTCCCGGATAGCGCGCGGAAAACACGCAATCAGCTCGGAATTGCGTGCTGACGACTTATTTAACGAAGATTCATAAAAACAGTATTTGCCGCGACCGCTCTTCTTGGCGCTATACATCGCGGTATCAGCGCGTGACAAAAGCGTGTCAATATCCTGGCCATCGCTCGGGTAAAGTGCAATGCCAATACTAATGCTTGAATCTACATCATGACCATCCAGATCCAGATAGGGCGAAGACATAGACTCCACCAGCTTACCGGCAATAATGCCCGCCAATTCCTCGGATTCCAGATCCGACACAAGCACAACAAATTCATCGCCACCAAGACGCGCCGTTAAGTCATATTCACGCAACGACAAGCGCAGACGCTGGCCCATGGCTTTTAACAGCAGATCTCCAACCGCATGCCCAAGAGTATCGTTAATGTTTTTGAATTTATTGAGATCCAGGAATAACAATGCAGACAGTTTGCGGCTGCGATGCGCGCGCGCTATTTCTATCGCAGCCAATTCATAAAACATCATTCGATTTGGCAGGCCGGTCAGAAAGTCATGCGAGGCGAGTTGGAAAGCACGCGTTTTTTCATTCTCAAGCTGTTCGATCAATACTTTTTTCTGGGATTCGGACTGCGTGATCTCCTTATACAGCCGACGCTGACGCTGTGCCAGTATGACCAGAAAAGAACTCAGGATCATGGTCACAATTGACATCAGCGTCGCCCGTATGCGATAGGTCCGGTGGCGTGCGCTCAGTGCATTCAGCACCGCATCACTGTCTCGTGTGACCGTAATCGTGAGTGGCAATTTGTCCAGATGCCGATATACCCCGACACTTTTATTCTTGTCTCCCGGGCGCAATGCATTGATCGGTCCATAAGCCCGGTCGCTGGATATAAAACTGACGTAGCCGGACTGGGCTATGTTGCGCCCGGCAGAAAGTGTCCCGCTCTCCAATTCGACTAATTGATTGGCTTGGTCATCCAGTATTTCTATCCGGCTTTTTGTCCCGATACTCGCTTCTTTGTATAACGCCAGCAGATAACCAAGATCGATGTACGCTGTGAATACGCCTATGCGTTTTTGCGCGCTACCCAGTGGAATAGCAACCGGAATACGCCATAACGTGTGGGGATCGTTCACATCTGGGCGGCCTACTATTATTGCCTTTTCAGGCCGGATTGAAACTCCCTCTATCGCAAGCGCATTGTGGGCGAGACGCATTAGTTCCGGTTCTGCATCGCGACTTGACGACGAATAAACAAGCTGTTCCTGCGCATTGAAAATGGCTAGCCTGAGATACGCCTGATCACCTAAAAAATTCGGGTTGAAAAAGGCAGGCATGGCACTTTGCCCCTCTAAAAAAGACGTACTTAACTTTGCATAGAGCACCGCACGACCGAACACCTGACCAAGATTCGCTGCCACAATGGACGCTATATTTTGGCTCTCAGTAACGGATTTCTCAATCGCTTGCTGCCTTTCCCTGGCGACATGTGAAAGTGCAATGGCCCAGACAATCGATAGAAGAAAAATCGCAAAAAAAATGATGCAGACGACTAATGCCTTGCCATTTTTTAAAAAAAGGCCCATCAAGGTAAGGACGTATTTTTTTAATGAGGACAAGACAGCCTTTTTTGAAATTTTTATTGAACATACTTTACAGCAATATTATTACTGAATTGTTACAAAAAAATACCATCAAATACTACGCTATCCAACTCTGGTAGAGCTGGCCCCTGGAATGATTAAAGTGAGTTTGCTGGTAATTTTTATCCGCGATTTGGATCGTAATCCACGTAACAAAATATGAAAAATCCATCACGCTGATTAACAGACTTAGGAACGTGTACGAAATAACTTCCCGCACTGTGCTCAATGGACTATAAATTAAATGTGATTGGTTCGCATTCGAGATTGCCATGGAACACTACAACGCACGGGTTGAAAAGAGGATGAAGCGCCTGTTTGACACCT
>JBGSTZ010000121.1:0-18559 GCA_041736255.1 Burkholderiaceae bacterium | reverse complement strand
AGGTGTCAAACAGGCGCTTCATCCTCTTTTCAACCCGTGCGTTGTAGTGTTCCATGGCAATCTCGAATGCGAACCAATCACATTTAATTTATAGTCCATTGAGCACAGTGCGGGAAGTTATTTCGTACACGTTCCTTAGCCTTGGATGACCCGATGTATGGGGTAATTGGCCCAGATGGTCGACCTGCGACAACGATTACTATTTCCCGCGCTGATGTCAGCGGCTTTGATGCTAACGGTAAAGCGCAATGGATTAACCATTCATCGCCTTACATCGATCAAAGCCAGACCTATGGTTCTAATGCACAAGTCACGCAAATATTGCGTGAATGGGTGAAAGACACAAACGGCGTCTACCAAGCAGGTGCCGAGATGCTCGATGGCGTCACCGCAGTGGCGGCATGGAAAAATGCCTTTGGCGAAATGACCCATGCCACGCTACCTACTTTGAATGAGTTACGCGCCCATTTAGTGGCAACAGGGCGTGATGATCTGACTTGGGAAGATGTGCTAAACCTGCGCAACCGTGATGCGAGCGGGCATGTAATCGATTCCGATCTGAATACGGCTGGTGTCCAAAGCACGCATAGTGGGCAAGCCTTATTGTTGGATATGAATCCGCACTTCAACACAGCACATCTATCAAGTGCAACGCAACTGGCATTGCACGATTTGGGAATTGATCCCGGGGTTGACGGTACATATGCCCTAGGAGGTCCTCCTGGCGCAATCACATTGGGCACTATCATTGACTTTCGCACCTTTGGCCCAATGGCTGGCGGTACTCCCCAGAATAACGCACTAGCCGCCGAAGTATTGCTCGAATCCGTAGGCGACCACTACATTGCAGGCGATGGCCGCGTAAATGAAAACATTGGGCTCACCACGATTCATCACGTGTTCCATGAAGAGCACAACTATCAGGTTCGCAACATTGAAAATTCCATTTTGGCACAAGACGCACGCGCTGTTATTTTGGGCGATACATCGCATTCTGTAGCGCACGATTGGCAAGTCAATACAGGCACCCTGGACGCCAACGGCAATTACCTGGATAGCGATGGCAAGATCGCATGGAACGGCGATAAAATTTTCGATGCCGCCAAACTGACGGTGGAAATGGAATATCAGCACACTGCAGTGGACCAATACGCCCGCTCCATTACCCCTGATTTGCCTGAATTTGTCGGCTACAACAGCGGTGTAAATGCCACTGTTTCTCTGGATTATGCGCAGGTGGCTT
Source organism: Burkholderiaceae bacterium (assembly GCA_041736255.1). Classification (GTDB taxonomy): domain Bacteria; phylum Pseudomonadota; class Gammaproteobacteria; order Burkholderiales; family Burkholderiaceae_D; genus AVCC01. The sequence continues at coordinate 17,316 of JBGSTZ010000121.1, read as the reverse complement.
TCCGCTTCGGTCACTCCACGCTACGTGAATCCATTGACACTATCGATCCTACCGGTGGCATCACTGGAAAAGTAATGAGCCTCGCGCTGGAACAAGCGTTCCTTAGTCCGCAGCTTTTTGCCAGCACAGGTGCTGCTGCTATTGCTCTAGGTATGACGCATCAACAAATGAACGAGGTAGATGAATTTATTACGCCAGCATTGAATCAAGGCTTGCTGGGTCAACCACTGGATTTAGCCGCAATCAATATCGCGCGTGGACGTGATGTTGGCATTCCCACCCTCAATGATTTCCGCACCGCGATTGACTTAACCGCGTATGCCAGTTGGTCGGATTTTGGCGCCAACATGATTCATCCGGATAACTTGATGAACTTTATTGCCGCTTATTCGTTTGATGGTGATGTGGCTAAAGCACAGGCCATTATCGGACTGGAAAATGGTTCAATAATAGATGGTGCCACAGCAGCAATGGGCTACACATTTAATGACGCGATCGCTTTCCTGAGTGGCGGCGACAAGGGGTATACCAAAATCGATAGCTGGGTAGGCGGACTTGCCGAGGCCCATGTGCTGGGTGGCTTACTGGGTGAAACCTTCAATGCCGTGTTTCTGGATCAGATTAACCGTTTGATGGATGGCGACCGATTCTATTACCTGTATCGCTTGAACAACATGCAGATGGGCGATGAAATTGCCAATGCGCAGTTCAAGGATATTATCGAGCGCAATACGGGGCTTGAACACCTGAACGGTAGTGCATTCTCTTATGCGGATCAGTATTTTGATCTCTCCCAAAACGCATCTTCGCTTGCAAACGCTGGGAACGAACACAAGTATGGCGGCGATGCAACTGGCACAAATGGCGCGCTCGACCTTCACCCTACGCTAGGGATTTACACCGATGGTGGCAATAGCACAAATGCAAATGGCTCGGTTGTTACGGTCGGTGGCATGCAATACATTCGCGATATTCGAACAGTATTGGCTGGCACGGATGAACATCCGGCTAACAACATTACAGGCACAAATCTCGATGGCAGTCCCGACTCTGGTGCAAACTCCAACGAGGTATTGGTAGGCACCGACAATAACGACCTCATTTACATGCGTGGTGGTGACGACACGGCTTATGGTGAAGGTGGCAACGACATCATCTACGGCGGCGCAGGAATTGACCGTTTGTATGGTGGCGATGGCAATGACGTGATCTATGGCGGTGATGGCCCTGATCTGATCGACGGCGGTAGTGGCGATGACATTCTCTGGGGTGAATCCAGCGCTTCTGCTATGGCGGGGGTTGACCAAATCATCGGCGGTGCAGGCAATGACATTATCCATGGTGGTGTAGGTATTGACAAAATTTCCGGCGGTAGCGGCGACGACGTGATCTATGGCGAAGGCGATACGGATGCCTTCACTCACGGCGGCGACGGCAATGATTACATCGACGGCGGTATGGATGGCGACTTGTTATGGGGCGATGATGGCGACGATTTAATTGTCGGTGGTGACAATCAAGATATTGTGGCGGGCTTGAACGGTGATGATATTTTGCGCCCTGGCAATCCCTCATCTGCCATGGGTGGAGGGCCGGATGAAGTTCTTGGCGGAGATGGCGCCTCTGACTTGGGTAATGGCGGCGTTGGTGTTGGTTTCGACATGATTGACTTCAGCGACTATGTGCTAGCGCCAGCAGGTGGCGTAATTGCATATTTTATAACGCAGCAGAACCCGCTGGTGGCCATTGATGGGACTACGCCTTTCCCGGCTTGGGTTGGCATTGAAGGCTTTATAGGCTCGCGTAATAACGATACCGCCATTGGTGACGCCAATGCAAACTGGCTCATAGGCGGTAGCGGCAATGACACCCTGACCGGTGGAATCGGCAACGATGTCATCATCGGCGATGGCATTCGTCTGGATAGTTTGATTGGCACTTACGCTGGAACTTACACCAACGAGTTTGATGGTGCTACGCATCGTGCCCTTGGTTTTATACAAAACAACGGCCTGCTAGACCAAGTTGGCCCAAGCTTTGACAAGCACTACACCGAAATGCTGAAATCGGAAATGTTCAAAGATCTCGAATTGGGCTATGGCCCAAATAAGACACTTACTAGCGGCGGCACGACTGGCGATGGAGGTACGGCTGGCTTGTCTGACACTGCCGTGTTCACGGGAAATCGCGCTGATTATACGGTCGAGAAAATAACCTTCGCTACCGCACATCAAGGCGACATCACCGCCTATAAGATTATCGACAGCGTTGCTGGTCGTGACAATACGGACGTAGTGGTTGGCGTTGAAAACTTCAAGTTTGCTGATGGCGCATTGAACGCGTTACAGCTGCTCAATATTGCCCCTGTCATTACCTCCAACGGTGGTGGCGCGACTGCGACCATAGCAATGGCAGAAAATACTACAGCAGTCACCACTGTAACGGCAACAGACGCTAATAATATTCCCGTCAACACGCAAACCCTCACCTATTCGATTAATGGCGGTGCAGATGCTGCCCGGTTTGCAATTGATGCAAGTACAGGTGTTTTGAATTTTGCAGATGCCCCTAATTTTGAGGCACCTACTGACACAGGAAGCAACAATGTGTACGACGTTATTGTCCAGGTCAGTGATTCCATAACGATTGACACGCAAGCGCTTGCAATAACGGTGCAAAACGTCAATGAGGCGGCAACAGGTGCGCTCCACATCAGTGGCTACACAACCACTAATAATGCAGCAAGCCTGACCGCAACAAACACCATTGCCGACCCTGATGGCATGACAAACTTTACACAATATCAATGGCAACGATTAGCGGGCGGCACTTGGGTAAATATCGCAGGTGCCACAGCAGATACGCTTAACAATCAGTCCAATACTACCGTGCGTGTGGTGTCTAGTTATTCTGATCCATTTGGAGCAAATAACTTTATTTCAGAGGAAACCGCATTCATTACTGGAAACAACTTCAATAATTACATCGTTGGTACTGCAGAAAATGACATCATGTTGGGCCTGGGGGGTAACGACACCCTGACCGGTGGCGCTGGAAACGATGTGGTCGATGGTGGCGCGGGCAATGACAAACTGGTTGCAACTGTCAACGACGGCAACGATGTATTTATCGGTGGCGCTGGTACAGATAGCTACAATTTATCAGGCACTACAGCTAATGCAACGATCAATCTCACTACAGGCATAGCTTCCAGTGCCCAGACTGGTACGGATACGCTAGCCGGTATTGAAAATGTGATCGGCGCTTCTGGCGACAATACTATTACAGATGGCGCTGGCAGCAATCAACTCGATGGTAGATCCGGTAGCGATACTTTTATCATGACAGTTGATCACGCCAGAGATTACATTAACGCTGGGATTGGAAACGACACCGTTGACTACTCAGCTTTTGCTGCCGACTTGAGCGTTACGCTGAATGGCAATAGTCAGGCGATTGTCGTTGGTACAGGTACAGGTACGAGCACTCTGAATGCTGATCGAATCACAGGCATCGAGAATTTTATCGGAGGTTCAGGTAACGACCGCATTGTGGGCGATTTTTTGGTCAATTTGCTAAATGGTGGCGCTGGCAATGACACCATTACCGGCGGACGAGGAGCGGATATATTGACGGGTGGCTTGGGTAGCGATATTTTTGATTACAACAACACCAATGAGTCTGGTCTGGGTGCTGCTACTCGTGACCTGATCACTGATTTTTTAAGTGGCACTGATAAGCTTGACTTCTCCAGTATTGATGCCAATACAGGAGCAGGGGGAAATCAGGCATTTACCTTCAATGCGGCCGCTGGTACAGGATTTACAGCAGCCGGACAGTTGGTGTATCACTATGAAGGATCGGGTGCCAATGAGATCACTGTGATCGAAGGTAATGTAAATACCAATTTGGGAACCGACTTCCAAATTGCTTTAATTGGTCATCATGATTTTTTACCTCAGGATATGGTTCTTTAAGTATTAGGAAAATATTTCAGTTCTGACGCGATATCGACACCGGGGGTATGTTTTTTGTTGCTCCCGGTGACACTGGTTGTTTCACATATAAAAGAAGGCAGATTTAACTACGAAGTACAACCGTAAATATAAGCAGTCCACGAAAAAAATATCAACACAAAACAGACGATTCAACCAAACTTGCGCTGCGCGTCCAGCGCCAGCCCGGCGCCGATGCTGCCGAAGCGATCGCCTTCGACCTGTCTGGCATCCGGCACCACGGCAGCGATTCTTTCCCTTAACAGCCGCACGCCGCTGGAGCCGCCGGTGAAAAACACGGTATCAACCGCAGCAGCCGTTATGCCGGCGTCGCGCAGCAAACTTGCGACAGTATTTTCGATGTTGCCGACCAGACCGTGAATGGCGTCCTCGAAATCGGCCCGCTGAATCGCCAGCGTCTGCGGCGGCGACATGCGGTCGAGATCGAGCCGGGTCAGATCGACATCCGATAGCGCGATTTTTCCCAGTTCCATCTGGCCTGCCAACCAATGGCCAGCGCGCTGGTCGATCAGTGCATGCAAGCAGTCAAGCCGGTCGCGCGCCACGGCATCGCGATAAATATCCTGCAACTGGGTCCGGGTTTTTTGCGTGTAAGCAAGATTGATGTTGTGCCAAGTAGAAAGATTGAAATAAATGCTGGACGGTATCGTGCCGCCGTTACGGTTATAACTAAGGTTGTAACTAAGGCTTGTCGCCAAGTGGCTGATACTTGGCTGAGCCGTATGAAAAATGGGCCGGCAATTCCTGCTCTGAGCTAACACCGCAATGCGCTTTAGGATGGGTAATCCAAAAGCGCACTGGGTACGTGCGTACATCCGGTAAGGTGCAAGCGCTACGGCCAGGATGTTGGCCTTCTCATGTTGTTGCTGGACTGCTGTGAAACACAGTGTAGGGCGATGCGTCCCGCGTGGGAAATATCGAATTGGGATAGGGTCATAAGTAAAAGTGATGGCTGTTGGATCCGCAGGTTGTTCGCCGCAGAAATGTTGTAAATTTTATACTGCATGGTATATAGCAAAAATTGCCATACTTTTCACATATAAATAAAGAGATTTCATAAATACTCCTAGTTTTATGGTAACGTTCTTTTAAGCAACTTCATTTCTATTAGCCCCTGACGTTACGCACAAAAAAATCCGGTCCACGAAAACAACGAAAGCCACAAAATAATAAACGTGGTTTCGTGTGCTGTGCGTAACGTCAATTAATACAATAAATTTTACGCAAAAGGTATCACCATGCCGGGCAACACATTTTCTGTTTCTGGATTTCGCGCTTCGATCACTTGGCCAATCGTGCTGTCGTTGAGCATCGGGTTATCTGCTTGCGGTGGCGGAGGCAGCAATGATGTTGCGGCTGACACGCCAGCTCTGGCGAAAACTGCGCCAACTGTAACGCTCGTTGCACAAACAGTTGATGCTGCAAGTTCTGTCCCCGTGCTCACGGACGCGGTATTTGCACCCACCAGTTTTTGGTATTCGGCGCTTCCGGCCGATGCGCCGCTGCATGCCAATTCGGCCGGTTTTGTCGCCGATTTTCTGCGCCAGAAACAGACCTATTACGGCACGGTCAATATCAACACCCGGGAATACGCCAGTCCGGTTTTTATTGCAGACGCAAACACGCCGACCACCAAGGTTGCGTACTGGAATTGTCAGAACAAGTTTTACCCTGAAACGGCACTGGAGGCGCAATGGACCGCGGTGCCGATACCGTCTTACGCGGTGCCCGCCGACGGTACGGATGCGGAAATGACGATTTATCAGCCATCCACCAATACACTGTGGGAATTTTGGGTAACGCGCAAGGTGAATGGGCAGTGGCAGGCGTGTTGGGGCGGCAAGATGCAAAACACCAACACCGGCGATGGCACCTGGGCGCGCCCCTACGGCACTACAGCAACCGGATTGCCGTTCCTCGGCGGGCAAATCACGGCGGAAGAATTAAAACGTGGCGAGATTCGCCATGCGATTGGTATTTCTTTGGTCGAAACAGAGAATTACAACGTGGTCTCCTGGCCGGCCAAGCGCTCCGACGGGTGGAATCCTGACCAGGCCTCGAACCGGATTCCGGAAGGGCTGCGCTTTCGCCTCGACCCTGCCGTCAATGTTGATGCACTTTCTATGACCACTGCCGGCAAGATCATTGCAAAAGCGGCGCAGAAATACGGGTTCGTCGTATGGGACAAGGCGGGGGCAATCTCGATCCGGGCCCAAAATCCGAAATCCACCACAGCGCTTGGACAAACCGATCCGTATATCGCGCTGTTCGGCGGCACGCCTTCCTACGCCGTCCTGAACGGATTTCCTTGGGAGCGCTTGCAGTTCATGCCGATGGATTACGGCAAGCCCTGAACGGATTGCGCTCGTTCAATTCATCCATGTAGGCTTCGATGCCGCCGCTTTCTTGCGTCAGGAAGCGTTCGACTGCATCGGCAAAAGCCGGGTGCGCCAGCCAATGCGCGGACCAGGTTTTTTGCGGCAGGAAGCCGCGCGCCATCTTGTGTTCGCCCTGCGCCCCGCCTTCAAAACAAGCGATGCCGTGCGCGATGCAAAATTCCAGCGGCTGGTAATACGCGGTCTCAAAATGCAGACAGGGAACATGTTCCAGTGCGCCCCAGTAACGGCCGTATAGCGTGTTTTGATCGTGGATCAGCAGCGAGCAGGCAATGGGGCGACCGCCGCGCCGCGCCTCGATTAGCAGGATATTCTGCGGCATGACAGCGCCGATACGCAGGAAAAATTCCAGATTCAGATACGGCGAGGAGCGATGTTCGGCGTACGTGTTGGCATAGCAGCGGTTGAAAAACGCCCAGTCCGATTCGGTCGCGCAACTGCCTGCAATATGCCGGAAAGTGACCCCGGCGTCAGCTACTTTGCGTCGCTCGGCCCGGATGTTCTTGCGTTTCTTGGGTTCCAGCGTGCTGAGAAAATCGTCGAAATGGCGGTAGCCGGCATTGATCCAGTGAAATTGCACGCCGCTGCGCAACAGGTAGCCGGCTTGCTCCAGTTGCTTGGCCTGGGTTTGCGGCGGATACAAAATGTGGCAGGACGATACTGTGCTGTCGACTTGTAATGTGCGCAATACCTGTATCAGGGCCGCGCGGGCCACAGCATCGCGCGCCAGCAAACGGCTGCCGGTGACTGGGGTGAACGGGATTGCTGACAGCAGCTTTGGGTAATACTCCAGCCCGTGTTGCTGGTAGGCATCGGCCCAGGCCCAGTCGAACACGTATTCGCCGTATGAATGAAATTTCGCATACAGCGGCAGCGCTGCTGCCAGTTGCGTATTTCCTAGCGCATCGTCCTGCCACAGCGTCAGATATTGTGGCTGCCAGCCGGCCTTGGCGCTGGCGCAACCGGTTTCATGCAGTGCGTCCAGGAACGCGAAGGATAGGAAAGGGTTGGCGTCGGTTTGCAGTTGCACCAGCCCATCCCAATTTTGCTGACCCACATCCGCCAGGGAAGAGACGATTCGCGTGCGATAATTCATAGTTAATTTGCCCTTTCTCGTGCTTTTCGTGCTTTCGTGGACAATACGCAACATCAGTTAAATAATTCATACGCTGCACACTTGTTGCAGCATCATTCGCCGGATTTCATTAATATTTTTTATCATGACAGTTAAAGTCGCCATCGCCCAAATCAACTGTATCGTCGGAGACTTGGCCGGCAATCGCGCCAAGATCCTCGATTTCTCCCGTCGCGCCGCTGCGTTGGGTGCCGATATCGTGCTTACGCCCGAGTTGTCGCTGGTCGGTTATCCGCCGGAAGACTTGCTGCTGCGTCAGGTATTTTACGCAAAAGCCGCTGAAACGTTCGAGGCGCTGGCCGCCGATTTGGCCCAGTTCCAGGACTTGTATGTGATAGTCGGTCATCCGGTCATGCGCGATGGCGCGCAGTACAACGCGGCCTCGGTGTTGGTCAATGGTGCAGTGCTGGCGACCTATTGCAAATTTGCATTGCCGAATAACGCCGTATTTGACGAGAAGCGCTATTTCTTTTCGCATGACGAACCCGTGGTGTTCAAAGTGAAGGGCGTCACATTCGGCATCAATATCTGTGAAGACACCTGGTCGGCGCACGCGCCGTTGCGCGCCAAGGCGGCCGGTGCGCAAGTGTTGCTGATTCCGAACGGCTCGCCGTATCACATGAACAAGCAGGACACGCGCTTTGAGGTGATGCGCAAAAACGTCAGCGCGCAAGGTTTGGCACTGGTGTATGCAAATCTGGTCGGCGGCCAGGATGAGCTGATTTTTGACGGCAATTCGTTCGTGCTAGATGCCAGTGGCGGGATTTGTGCGCAACTGCCGCATTGCGAAGAAGCGTTGCAGCTGATCGAATTTAACGCTGGCGTGCCGCAGAGCAGCCATGTCGCCAATGCGTTGCCAATCGAGGCCCAGATTTACCAGGCGCTGGTGCTCGGGGTGCGCGATTATGTCGGCAACAATGGTTTTCCCAGTGTGATCATCGGCTTTTCGGGCGGGGTTGATTCGGCACTGACGCTGGCGATTGCCGTCGATGCGCTGGGCGCCGACCGCGTGCGGACCGTGATGATGCCGTCAAAGTATACGACCGACATCTCGTGGCTGGATGCGCGCGAGATGGTCAGTCGGCTCGGCGTGCGCTACGACGAAATCCCGATTCACGCCTGCTTCGATGCCTTTCGCACTACCTTGGCCGAAGAATTCAAGGGGCTCAAGGAAGACGCCACCGAAGAAAACATTCAGGCGCGCATCCGCGGCACCATTTTGATGGCTTTGTCGAACAAGCATGGCACGATTGTGCTGACCACCGGCAATAAAAGCGAAATGGCAGTCGGTTACTGCACGCTGTACGGCGATATGGCGGGCGGCTTTGCTGTGATCAAGGACATTGCCAAGACACTGGTGTATCGTTTGTGCGATTATCGCAATACGCTTTCTGACATCATTCCAACCCGTATTTTGACCCGCGCACCATCGGCAGAATTGCGACCCGACCAGACCGATCAGGATTCGTTACCGCCTTACGACATACTGGATGGCATCATGCAGATGTATATGGAGCAAAATCTGAGCATCGCCGAGATCCTTGCTGCAGGCTACCGTCAGGAAGACGTGGCACGCATCACGCGCCTGATTAAGATCAACGAATACAAGCGGCGCCAGGCACCGATTGGCATTCGTATCACACCCCGGGCGTTCGGGCGCGACTGGCGCTATCCTATTACTTCTCACTTTTCCGAATAATTCACACCATAATTTTTACAATACCTGAAGGAGTCCACATGAAACAAGTCACCGCCATCATCAAGCCGTTCAAATTGGATGAAGTCCGTGAAGCGCTGGCTGAAGTCGGCGTTGCCGGTCTGACCGTAACTGAAGTCAAAGGCTTCGGCCGCCAGAAAGGCCATACCGAGCTGTACCGCGGCGCCGAGTATGTGGTCGATTTTCTGCCGAAAGTCAAAGTTGAAATCGTGGTTGACGATAGCGCGGTTGAACATGTGGTCGATGCCGTGATCAAGGCTGCGCGTACCGGCAAAATCGGTGACGGCAAGATTTTCGTCCAGAATGTAGAGCAAGTAGTGCGCATCCGCACCGGTGAAACCGGGCCAGATGCAGTTTGATTTGATTTGCATTGTTCGATAAAAAATCCGGCTCTGGTCGGATTTTTTTTGTCCTCAAAAAGCGAAAAGGCAGCGCGGCGACATAAGCACCCTTGCATTCTGCTTAGCCTGCCATTTGCTTGCATCGGGTTTGAGGATGCGCAACACAGCCTAATTTGTCACCACTATTCTTGTTGCAAGGAGAATAACTGCCATGCACACATCGTTTCAAAGTTTCGCAAGCCGCACAGATGCAGCGGAACAACTGGTGAATTGTCTGCAGGAATATCTCGGCAGCAATCCCCTTATTCTTGCCATTCCGCGCGGCGCGGTGCCGATCGGCAAAATCATTGCTGAACGCCTGGGCGGAGAACTCGATGTGGTGCTGGTGCGTAAGCTGGGCGCACCCGGCAATCCGGAATACGCGATCGGTGCGATTGACGAAGCGGGCAATACAACTCTCAACCCGGAGGTGGACGAGAGCGACCTCGACGCCGCCAGCTTGGAGGCGGAACAGCAGCAACAGATGGAGGTGATGCGAAAACGCCGCAGCACGTATCTGCCACACCGGCCTGCCATCAGTGCGCAGGGGCGCATTGTACTGGTGGTGGATGACGGCATCGCAACCGGTTCAACCATGATTGCGGCGCTCAAGGCAGTGCGCTTGCAAAACCCGGAAACACTCATTTGCGTCACACCAGTCGCACCCCCCGAAAGCATCAGAGCCGTGGCGCCCTTTGCTGATGCGGTAGTCTGCCTGCTGACAGAGCCCGATTTCCGCGCAGTGAGCCAGTTCTACCGCGACTTCAGAGCGGTGGACGATACCGAAGTCGCCGAGATTTTGCAGCAATCGGCGCGCACCCAGAAAAGTACACAAGCAGACAACTCTGAAAGGAAGTTATGAAAGCGATGATTCTGGCTGCCGGCAAAGGTACCCGGGTACGGCCTTTGACCTACGATTTGCCAAAACCGATGATTCCGATCCTGGGCAAGCCGGTTATGGCATACCTGATCAAGCATCTGGCCCGACATGGTGTGCATAAAATCATGGTCAATGTCAGTTATCTGCATGAAAAAATTGAAGAGTACTTTGGTGACGGCAATCAGTTCGGCGTCGAAATCGGTTACTCGTTCGAAGGGTATACCAATGATGCCGGTGAAGTGGTGCCGCAACCCCTCGGTTCAGCTGGCGGCATGAAAAAAATTCAGGAGTTTGGCGGCTTCTTCGACGAAACCACCATTGTTTTATGCGGCGACGCAGTCATCGACCTCGACCTTCAGTCGGCACTGTTCGAACACAAGCGCAAGGGTGCGCTTGCCAGCATCATCACCAAGGAAGTGCCGTGGGATAAAGTGTCTGACTATGGCGTGGTAGTGGCAGATCCCGATGGCCGGATTCAATCATTTCAGGAAAAACCCCGGCAGCAAGACGCGTTGTCCAATCGCGTTAGTACCGGTATCTATATCTTTGAGCCGGAAGCGCTCGACCTGATCCCTTCTGGGCAAGTATTCGATATCGGTTCGGAATTATTCCCGTTGCTGGCGCAACAGGGCGGTGCGTTTTATGCGCAGAATCGCCATTTCAACTGGATCGACATCGGTAGCGTCAAGGATTTCTGGTCAGTCTCGCAAAGCGTCATGACGGGCGGCGTGGCGCAGATGGATATGCCAGGATTGCAGATCGAAGACGGGCTTTGGGTCGGACTTAATACCCGCATCGACTGGGAAGGCACGGTAATCGAGGGGCCGGTGTACATCGGTTCTGGTTCGCATATCGAGGCTGGCTGCAAGATCGTCGGCCCGTCCTGGATCGGGCACGGCAGCCATCTTTGCACAGGCGCGCAGGTGGTGCGCAGTGTGCTGTTTGAATACACCCGGATATCATCCAACGCGCAACTGCATGAAAAAATTGTTTTCAAGGATTACAGCGTGGATCGCGATGGTGAGATGCAGCACATATCGGACTTGGGCTTGTGTGAATGGGGTAACGCGCGCAACAGGCGCCGATTGCCACGCCTGCAAGAGGCATCTTTAATTAGCGTGCTTTAAATATTGCAGCGGTGCGGCTTACCTGTGGCCGCGACCGTGGCCTCGAAAACCTCGATCGCCGCGATTACCGCGATTGCCACCATGGTGATGCCCCCGATATCCGCCGCCGGAACGAAATCCAAAATTGAGAAATACTGGCGGCCCTACATACATCGGAGCGGCATAGACGGGTGGCGCAGAATACACTGCCTGTGGCTGGCTGTAAGGAAATGTATCGTAATAGGTGGCTGAGGTGGCTGGATAGCCCGGCCCATAGACTGCACAACCACCAAGAGTGGCTAGCGCAATGAAACAAAGTGCTAAACGTTTTGCTGCTGTTTTCATGGCGAAACCTTTTGACAAGTACACCAAAAATGCATTAATTATTGGCGGAAGACAACTTTAGTGTAGGTGCCTTATTTATAGACAATCAATATAAATCATTTATATTCAATGGCTTGAAACATTAGTACACAGTTACACACAAAGTTATCCACAAAAGATGTGGGTAACTTTATACCTCCTGATACATCCAATCGAAGTCACTGTATCAATCGTCGTCGCGGTCATGCCGCCGATGTTTCCAGTCGCGACCGCGATGTCCCTTGTCTTTCCAGTGGCGACCGCGATGCTCCTGGTCTTCCCACTGTGGCCTCTGGTAATACACTGGGCCTTGCTCTATATAAATAGGACGCGGTTGGGTATAAATTACGCGTGGCTCTACATACACAGGCCGAGGTTCAACATAAACAGGCGTCGCATAGAGTCCTGGGATGCCAATATTGATACCAACACTGACGTCGGAGCGGGCTAACGCGGGCGTCGCCGCCAGCATCAGGTTGGCGCAGGTCAGTATTCCGACGGCAAAGGTGAGATATTTTTTCACGTTGGTTTCCTTGGTTTTCTGACGATATGACTCCATTAAAGTCCGAATTACCCAGCAGCGCCAGCATGAATGCGTAAGCCCTGTAACACTTTGTAAGTGCAAGACCGAATTCAAGCAACCCCACATTTAGCGGCTCAGGCCGATTTGACAAAACTTTTGTGCGCGCCTGACAGAATCGCTTCCACCGCAGGATGCTTGATTTTTCTTTCGGTCAGGATGCCGAAAAACTGTTCCTGCACACCCGGCAATTCTCCAATGGGCACGGCACCGAATTGCATTTCGATGTCACTGGCCAGCAGCGCTGGCGCAGGAAACAAGCCCAAACCGCTGCGTCCGAAAGTCGTCAGCAGGGCGCTATCTTCAAATTCACCAACGATCTCCGGGTGTAGGTTGTTCAGTTCAAACCATTGATCGACCTGGCCGCGCACTGCACTATTGCGGGTTGGCATCAGCAAAGGGGCTCCATTCAGATTGGCAGGAAAACCTTCTTTGTACTTTTGTGCCAGAGCAGGAGTGCCGAACAGCGTGATCTCGCATTCGCCCAGTAAATGGCTGAATACCCGCAAACTGGTGCCCGGACTGACAGGACGATCGGTCAGCACCAAATCGAGCTTATGCAAGGCGAGGTCGGCCAGCAATGACTCGAACTTGCCTTCATAGCATGTCAGTCGAACCTTGTCCGGCATCTGCAGCACTGCTTCGAGCAAACGATAAGCGACCAGTTTCGGCAAAGCGTCGGAAATGCCCACCGTTAAACGAATGGTGCGGCCAATATCGTTTTCAGCAAGCGCTTCCTGCATTTGTTCGCCGAGCAAGAATATTTGATCCGCGTAACCCAGTGCCATTCTGCCGGCCTCGGTCAGCACTAGACGGCGGCCTTGCTGCGTAAGCAAAGATTTTCCAAGCGATTGCTCCAGCAGGCTGAGTTGCATGCTGATAGTCTGCACCGCGACCCCGAGCCGCTCGGCGGCGCGGGTCACGCCACCTTCCTTGGCTACGACCCAAAAGTAATAAAGGTGATGAAAATTTAATCCAGTGGATTTCATAGTTCTGTTTTTATGAAGTAATATTCATATTATCTTCGCTTTTACATGAGAGAAAAACCCAATAGCATGGCTTTGTACATAACGACAGGAGTCGAACAATGAAGCCAGTTATTATTGCTAAGGGTTTGGAAAAAAGCCAAGAACTACGCGATTATGCGGCACGCCGCTTGGGTTTTGCACTAAAAAAGATTCGCCACAACATTCGTGCAGCGACAGTGCATCTCAGCGATGAAAACGGCCCGAAAGGTGGGATCGACAAACGTTGTCTTATTAAATTGAGCGTGCCGGGCTTGCCTGATATCGTCGTTACCGAAACAGGACACGCGATAAATGCGACAATTGACCGTGCGATTCATCGGGCGGCTTTTACAGTACAAAAGCTTTTGGCGCGAGCAAAGTCGTTTTCACACACGAAGTATGCGATGCCGTTACCAGAATTAGAATTAGCCTGAATTTTTTGAAATCATCAAAAAGGAATGATTATGAATAATCGATTTAATGACACCCGTGTCCATGTCCCGCCGACTTCATCAGCGACGCTGGGATTGGACGCCTCCGCGCATCGCGTATTGCGCAACACGTACATGCTGCTTTCCGCTTGCTTGGCTTTCAGCGCGCTTACAGCGGGCGCTTCGATCGCCATGGGCTTGCCGCATCCGGGCCTCATCATCACGATGGTGGGTTACTTCGGGCTGCTGTATCTGGTCACCAAAAACCGCGATAGCGGTCTTGGCGTCGCCTTGGTATTTGCCCTGACCGGTTTCATGGGCTACACACTGGGACCAATCGTCAGCATGTATCTGAAGCTACCTAACGGCGGTGAGACCGTGATGATGGCAATGGGCGGCACTGCAGCGATATTCATGGGGCTGTCAGCCTATGCGCTGGTTTCCAAGCGTGATTTTTCTTTCTTGGGCGGCTTTTTGACGGTTGGTATTTTGGTCGCGTTTCTGGCTGCTTTGGTCGGTGTCTTCATGCAGGTTCCTGCATTGTCGCTGACAGTATCGGCAGTGTTCATATTGCTGATGTCGGGCCTGATTCTGTACCAGACCAGTGAAATCATCCGCGGTGGAGAAACCAACTACGTGATGGCAACAGTGACGCTGTTTGTGACCATTTTCAACCTGTTCACAAGCCTGTTGCAGTTGCTTGGATTCGCCAATAGCAGCGACTAAATAAACTAAACAAAAGCATCGGCCGAAAGTTGGCCTGCGCTTTTAAAGCATCAAACAAAACCGCCGCCTGGCAACAAGCGGCGGTTTTTTACGCTTGAAATTCCGTTTGTTCTAACCACGACGGTCCGCGATGCAGGACCTTATCGTTGCTTCTGGTATTTTTATAATACAGTTACGTGTATAAATTTTTACTTAATAGATTTATCCGGTGATAGCATGGTTTTTTGACATACCCATGCTTATTAACGGCCCGAATGGCGGAAGAGTAATAATGGCTGGCAGCTGAGCCGTGGTGGATGGCAGCGCGGCGAACGCCATGACAATCGCCGCGGAAATGCAAATCGAGGCAAAGGTCCTGGTGGCCGTGATGGCGGCCCGAATCATCAAGGCAACAAGCCGCACGACCAGCGCCGCAATTGAGTATGTAACGCGGCTGGCCAATAATGATGGTTGGCGATACAACAATAAAAAACCGCCCCTAATCCTTATTTAGGGGCGGTTTTTAATTATTGCTGACTTGATTGACTGAATCTACTTAACTGACTGATGTTGCGTATTTGTCCATGAAAGAATCCAACCATACTTCTTTCGACGGCTGGACCGGATTTTTTGTGCGTAACGTCAGTGAAGCATTTTAATTCCATCGTCATGCTTCTCTTCCAATTTGAAGACGCTGACGACTTGTTCCAAATGCGCGGCTTGGTCTTGCAAGGATTGCGCTGCTGCAGTAGCTTCTTCCACCAGTGCGGCATTCTGCTGGGTGACGTTGTCCATCTCGATGATGGCGTCGTTGACTTGTTCGATGCCTGCCGTTTGTTCGCTGCTTGCTGAACTGATTTCGCCCATGATATCGGTGACGTGTCGGATGCTGTCGACAATCTCTGTCATGGTGGCGCCGGCCTGATGCACCAGCGTGGCGCCGGTATCGACTTTTTCGACTGAGTCCCCGATCAAGGATTTGATCTCTTTTGCGGCTGCGGCCGAGCGTTGTGCCAGACTGCGCACCTCACTTGCCACCACAGCAAAGCCGCGTCCCTGTTCACCGGCGCGGGCTGCTTCCACCGCAGCATTCAACGCCAAAATATTCGTCTGAAACGCGATGCCGTCGATCACGCCAATGATATCGACGATCTTTTTGGATGAAGCATTGATCGACTCCATGGTGTCAACAACGCGCGAGACCACAGCGCCGCCTTTGACCGCGACCTCAGACGCGGATAAGGCTAGCTGGTTGGCTTGATGCGCGTTTGCGGCATTTTGCTGGACCGCGGAAGTCAGTTCTTCCATCGAAGAAGCGGTCTTTTCCAGCGAACTGGCTTGCGATTCGGTACGCGAAGAAAGATCGGCGTTGCCGCTGGCGATGTCGCTGGAAGCGCTGAAAATGGTATCGGTTCCCTGGCGCACTTGGCCCACGATCTGCACCAGACCGCCATTCATGTCTTTTAGCGCTTGTAGCAGTTTTCCCATTTCGTTGGTGGATTTAACTTCGATTTTCTGGGTTAAATCGCCAGAGGCAATGTTATTAGCGATCCGTATCCCCGCTTCCAGAGGTTGCGTGACGACTTTGCGAATGAAGGGGTAAATCAATAGCAGCACCGGGATACAGGTGAGGATGGCGGCGAGAATCAATTTGAGGCGCTGCCTGTCCGAGGCCGCGTTGGCCTCGTCCAGTGGAATTTTCATGCTGACAACGCCCAGCACAGTGTTTTCCGGCACTTGGTGGCACATGACGCAATTCTTGCCAAGGTAATTTGTTTGGGCCAGAGTGGGACGTACTGCCCTCAGATATTCACCCTTGCTGTCGGATTCGACCCGAGTAACTTCTTTGCCTGTATTCAGCACCTGTTGTTCCAGTGCGTCCGGGTTGGATATATCCGCGGCTGTACCGGCTCCGAATATCTTGGTGACACCCTCGCCGCGTATGACACGCACGTCGCGGATGGTGTTGAGTTGCTTGATTTGGTCGAGAAATATAGCGCGGTCTTTTACTGTGCCGGTCACCATCATGCTGGTGAGTCCTGCCATGGTGACTTCATGCATGCTGAGGGAAAAACCGCGTGCCTGGTCAATAGCGACATCGCGCGAAACATAATTTTGCCAAACAATGACGCCTGACCAGACGACAATCAGCGAAATCCCGATGGTAACTAATAGTTGAATCCAAATTTTCATATGAGCCTGAAGTTTGCAAATTAATAATCAATTGTGATGCACAATGAGGCTAATTTAATGCGCTCACCTAAAATTTTAAAGAGTGCCGATTTATGCATAAACAGCCTGTTTGCATATGTCTCAAGAATAAAAATTACAATTTGCAATGATGCTCCTGAGAAATGCTAAAGCCAAGCGGTATTGTGCTTGATAGAAGAGGTAAATGGCGAGGTAAATACCAGTTTTGCGGCAAAACTTGGAATGCCACAGAGAGGCTATTGATTTATTGTGACTATTCAGCATAATTTTTTGCTATGGAACAATTGCAAATACGACCAACCAGTTCATCATACTGCTCATGGCCCAAAAATCACTCCCACCTGATCTTTCCACTCTCACGCACGCTGAGAAGGATGCCCTGATCCTGT
>JBGSTZ010000062.1:0-17244 GCA_041736255.1 Burkholderiaceae bacterium | reverse complement strand
GTCCCCATCAACCATCGCAGACAACCCTGTCGCTGTCGCCCGTCCAAATGTACTTATCAAATAATCCGTGTACAACTCAAGTTCAGCTTTTTTCATTTCAACAGATTAACAATTTATACTGAGGCCTGCGTAACATCAGTTTCTAATCTAGTTTTTGCATTCCCCTATCTGGTTTTGCAGTGCAAACGAAATGCTACAATCCCGCCCTTTCGCCATTCAGGCGTCTGTAATGGAAGAAGAAATGTCATGGGGCAACGCAAATACAGCGTGAAGCGGGACGGCTTCACTTCCAGTTTTGGCGTGCTTGCAGCCACTCTCGGTTCTGCCGTCGGTCTGGGCAATATCTGGAAATTCCCCTACTTGACCGGTGCTAATGGCGGGGCAGGCTTCCTGCTGGTCTACTTGTTGGCGACGCTGTTGATCGGCCTGCCGGTAATGATCGCCGAAATTACTTTAGGGCGCCAAGCGAAAGCCAATCCGATTACCGCACTGCAAACTCTGGCACCCAAGGGCCAACCCTGGTGGCTGATCGGTGCCTTTGGTATGTTGGCGGCTTTCCTGATTCTGTCTTTCTATTCCGAAGTGGTGGCTTGGGTTTTCGCCTATGTGGTGAAAGCGATCGGCGGCTCGATTCTCAGCAGCGACCGGGCTGTGACCGAGGCCGCCTTTGGCGCGCTGATCAGCGATCCCTGGCAATCGGTGTTGTGGCAGTGGGGCGTGCTGTCTTTCATGGGCGGCATTCTGCTGCTGGGCGTGACCAAGGGTATTGAAGCGCTGACCAAGAAGCTGATGCCGTTACTCTTTCTATTGCTGCTACTGCTGTGCGCGGTTAGTCTGACTCTGGACAAGGCCGCGGAAGGCCTGGCATTCCTGTTCAATCCCGATTTCAGCAAAATCACGACTTCCGTAGTGCTGACGGCGATGGGGCTGGCGTTTTTTAAGCTGTCGATTGGCATGGGAACCATGATGACCTATGGCAGCTATTTCCGCGACGATCAGAATATACCAGTGACGACTTTGCGCGTGATGAGCGCTGATTTATGCGTTTCGATGCTGGCAGGCATTGCAATTTTCCCTGCGGTATTTACCTTTGGTTTCACGCCGGCAGCAGGACCAGCGCTCGTATTCATTACCATTCCTGCGGTATTTTCCCAGATTCCGATGGGGCAAATGCTGATGGTAGTTTTTTTCGTTCTGACTGCCGTAGCGGCAACCGGCGCCATGCTTTCTTTGCTGGAAGTGCCGGTAGTCATTCTGCATGAGCGTTTTAGCTTGCCGCGCTCAAAGGCGATCTTGCTGACTCTGGCGCTACTGGCGCTACCGGCGTTGGGCGCTGCACTGACCAACAGCCTTCTGGCCGATTTCAAACCTTTCGGTCGCAACCTGTTTGATCTGTTTGACTTTCTCTCCTCCAATATCATCATGCCGGCCGGTGGCATCGCAATCGCCATCTTTGTCGGCTGGTTTTGGGGCTTTGACAAGTTCAATCAGGCACTTTCCAACCGTGGTCAGCTGCACAACCGAAGATTAGTGCGCGCAGTTTTTTTCCTGCTGCGTTATGTTTCGCCGCTGCTGGTCTTGGTCGTGATGCTCAAAGGCTTGAATATTTTCTAGCGTTTTTTTATGGGGAAGGGGCTTGTCGGGGCGAGGCTCCAAACCTCCGGCCTCTACGTCCCGATAAGCGACATCCCGGCGAGCAGTATTTTCACTATTTCAGTGATTACGTTTTACTGCAAAACGACACAATTCCAGTAAGGATGCCTTGAATCGATTCTCAGGCATGTGCACCAAAGCTGCTACCGCTCTGTCGGCAGCTTGTTGCGCCTGACGGGTCGTATATTCAAGTGCGCCGGAGGTCGTGATGGCCGCCAATATTTGGTCAAAATGTTGTTCATCGCCGTTTTCGATGCAGGCGCGTACCAGTTCGCGTTGTGTCGGCGTGCCATGTTGTATCAGATAAATTAATGGCAGCGTCGACTTACCTTCGCGCAGGTCGTCGCCGACATTTTTACCGATGTCAGCAGCGTTGCCAGAGTAATCCAGTACGTCGTCGATCAACTGGAAAGCAGTGCCCAAGGAGCGGCCATATTCGGCTGCGGCTTCAATCGCATCTTCGGAAGCGCCAGCGACGCGTGCCCCGAGTTGGGCTGCCGCCTCGAATAATTTGGCAGTCTTGGAGCGAATGACTTGCAAATAACGCTCTTCTGTCAGGTCCGAATCATGCATGTTAAGCAATTGCAGTACTTCACCTTCGGCCAGCACGTTGGTGGCATCGGCCAAAATCCGCATGACCTGAATGTCGTCGATGGCAACCATCATCTGAAACGCGCGCGAATGCAGGAAGTCACCCACTAATACCGAGGCGGCATTGCCGAATAGCGCATTGGCAGTCTTGCGCCCGCGCCGCATCGAGGATTCATCCACTACGTCGTCGTGCAGCAAGGTGGCGGTGTGGATCAGTTCGACTACGGCCGCGAGTTCGTGGTGGTGCGTGCCGCTATAGCCGTAGGCATTTGCGACCAGCAAGACCAGTTGCGGGCGGATGCGCTTGCCGCCGGCGCCGATGATGTACTGCGCAATCTGGTTGATCAGCGGGACGTCGGAATGCAGTCGCGTGCGTATCACCCGGTTAACGGCGTCCATATCGGCGCTAATGGAGGGTATCGAGTTGCTGCTGGCAGTAAGTTCGGTTGCTGTAGACAAGGTGGCGCCTGTGAAAAATCATCAATTGCGGGAATTATAATCGTTGCGATGTGATCCGGTCCGGTTGTAAGGCGATCTCGGGATTGCTATTAGATTGTTATTAAACAGCGGTGACTTTCCATGCGCTGCCAACAGCAAGAAATAATATAAGGAGTATCGTTAATTTACCACTGCACCCGCATATATTGTGAGTGATTTTTAAAATACATATATGAGCATATTAAATGTGCGGAACAGCTCGAGGGTGGTTTGGCATGCTCACAGCATTTTTGCGGTAATGGACCGGCGCAAATTTTGACCGGTATCGCAAGTCCATGTATAATCCTCGGTTTTCCGTATTCGGCAAGTGTTTTTTGAAGGCTTCGGGGAAAAAGTTTATTCAATTATTCGATGAGGTCCCATATGTATGCGGTCATAAAAACCGGTGGCAAACAATATAAAGTTGTTGCTGGTGAAAAATTTAAAGTAGAACAGATACTTGCAGACATTGGCTCCGAAATCACCTTAGATCAAGTGCTCGCAGTGGGCTCAGGCGAAACCATTAAGTTTGGTGCGCCGCTGGTTGAAGGTGCAACGGTGCTGGTTACAGTAGTGGCGCAAGGGCGTCATGACAAGGTCAAGATTTTCAAGATGCGCCGTCGTAAGCACTACCAGAAACATCAAGGCCATCGTCAAAATTACACCGAACTGCAAATCGTTTCCATCAACGCTTAATTTAATCCAGCGTTTTTCGAACTAACCAGATACCAAGGAGTCTCAAATGGCACATAAAAAAGGCGGCGGCACGACGCGCAACGGTCGCGATTCGGAGTCAAAACGACTAGGCGTAAAAGTCTACGGCGGCCAGGCAATCAATGCCGGCGGTATCATCATTCGCCAACGCGGTACAAAAGTACATCCAGGTGTGAACGTCGGCATGGGCAAGGATCACACCTTGTTCGCACTGATTCAAGGCAAAGTACAATTCGTTATTAAAGGCGCATTGAGCCGCCAGTTCGTAACAGTGGTACCAGCAGAATCTGCAGCAGTAGTACCTGCGTAAGCATCGTTTATAACGATCGCGCAGTGTAAGGCGAAAGCCTTCAATCGAAAGGCTCTGCCCCAGGTAGGGCCTTTTTAGCTTTTGGGCAGCAAAAATATGAAATTTATCGACGAAGCAAAAATTGAAGTTATTGCTGGCGACGGCGGTAACGGAGTCGCATCATTTTGTCGTGAAAAATTCAGACCTTTCGGCGGCCCGGACGGCGGCGATGGCGGCAAGGGCGGCAGCATTTATGCGGTAGCGGATCGCAATATCAATACGCTGGTGGATTTTCGTTTCTCCAAATTGCACAAGGCGCGTAACGGTGAAAACGGTCGCGGCGCGGATTGTTACGGCAAAGGTGCAGATGACATTATTCTGCGCATGCCGGTAGGAACATTGGTTGCTGATTACAACACTGGCGAAGCAATTGCCGATCTGACCGAGCACGGTCAGCAAGTCTTGCTGGCCAAGGGCGGCGAGGGCGGCTGGGGCAATATTCATTTCAAATCCTCGACCAACCGGGCACCGCGTCAGAAGGGCGACGGCAAGGAAGGCGAGCGGCGCGAATTGCGGCTGGAGCTGAAAGTGCTGGCCGACGTCGGCTTGCTGGGCATGCCGAACGCTGGTAAGTCGACCTTTATTACCGCAGTCTCGAATGCGAAACCGAAGATTGCCGATTACCCGTTTACGACATTGCACCCGAATCTGGGCGTAGTGCGCGTCAGCCATGAAAAAAGTTTTGTGATCGCCGATGTGCCTGGCTTGATCGAGGGCGCAGCGGAAGGTGCCGGTTTGGGACATCGCTTCCTGCGCCATTTGCAGCGTACCGGTTTGTTATTGCATATCGTCGATCTGGCACCGTTCGATGATGGGGTTGATCCTGTCAAGGAAGCCAAGGCGCTGGTCAAGGAATTGAAGAAATACGATGCGTCGCTGGTCGACAAGCCACGTTGGCTGGTATTGAATAAGCTCGACGTGATACCGGAAGACGAGCGCAAGCAGCGCGTCAAGGATTTCATCAAACGCTTTGCCTGGAAAGGGCCGGTGTTCGAAATTTCCGCCCTGAACCGCAATGGCTGCGCAGAATTGGTGACGGCGATTTATCAGCATCTGGAAGAAAAGCGCAATGCCGAGTATCGCGCCGAAGAGGTTCAAATGACGGAGGAAGCGCGCGGCATCGCATCGATAGATCCGGACGATCCCCGCTTCAAGATCATCGACTAAACTGTCTTTATATATGTATCCCAAGTACGGCGGGACGGCAGTTGCCGGTCCCGCCGTTTTTCGATGTAACGTTTAATACACATGCGGCGCATGCGTTTTTGACGCTTGACTGATTTTTCTCCGGCAGTTACCGAAAAATATGCACTCTGTTATCCAAAACGCCAAACGACTGGTGATTAAAGTAGGCTCCTCATTGGTGACTAACGACGGGCGCGGACTGGATCATGCCGCCATCGCGAATTGGGCCGATCAAATCGCCCGCCTGCGCCAGATGGGCAAGGAAGTGGTGCTGGTCAGTTCGGGTGCGATCGCCGAAGGCATGCTGCGTCTTGGCTTCCTGCAGCGCCCGACCGGTATCGACAAATTGCAAGCTTGCGCTGCGGTGGGGCAAATGGGGCTGGCGCAAATCTACGAAACCAGTTTTCAGGCACACGGTCTGCGCACCGCACAGGTGCTGCTAACCCATGCCGACCTGGCGCACCGCGAGCGTTATCTGAATGCACGCTCAACCTTGCTGACCTTGTTGCGCCTGGGAGTGGTGCCGATCATTAATGAAAATGACACGGTAGTCACCGACGAGATCAAGTTCGGCGATAACGATACCCTCGGTGCGCTGGTGGCGAATTTGATCGAAGGTGATGTATTGATAATCCTGACCGACCAAAAGGGCTTGTACACGGCCGATCCGCGCCAGGACCCGCATGCGGTATTCGTGCACCGGGCCAAGGCCGGTGATCTGGCACTGGAAACCATGGCCGGCGGCGCCGGCAGCAGTATCGGGCGTGGCGGCATGCTGACCAAGATATTGGCGGCAAAACGGGCTGCCAATTCCGGCGCGCACACCGTAATCGCCTGGGGGAGGGAAGAAGAAGTTTTGATCCGGCTGGCGAGCGGGGAATTGATCGGCACGCAATTGAGCGCTCAAACCGGACAATTGACCGCGCGCAAACAATGGATGTCCGATCATTTGCAGACTGCCGGCCGTGTCGTGCTGGACGCAGGCGCAGTACAAAAAATAAGTGAAGAAGGCAAATCCCTGCTGCCGATTGGCGTCACCGCAGTGCATGGTCAGTTCGGCCGCGGTGAAGTCATTACTTGCACCGATGAAAACGGCCGCGCAATCGCACGCGGCCTGACCAACTATTCAAGTTCGGATGCGCGCCGCATCATCCGGCACGCTTCTGGCGACATCGAATCGATTCTGGGCTTTATTGAAGAGCCAGAGCTGATCCACCGCGATAATCTGGTGTTGCTGTAAGGCTGCAGTATTTTAACGGCCGGAAATGGATAACGGGCGCTCGTTGCGCATCCTGTCGATGATTCGAGTCGCATCGCCTGCAACGTGACCGTCGCTGCAGAAATAATCCTGTACCAGCGTCACATGCTGTCTGTTGGCGCCGTTTTTGAAGATCGGCTGCCATGCATCTTGCTTGGCGCGTGACCAGCTACCGTCGGCACGGCCAAACGCGTATAACTTTTTCTCGAACGTAGTGCAGCGTATCCCTTCATAACTGATGCTGCTGGCCCCGGCGCGGCTTTGCGCCACCAATGTGTAGCGTATTACGCCATCGGTTCCCAGTATCAATGATTTGGGATCGATAAAGAAGCTTTGAGACGTCTTTGGCGTGATGGCAAAGGGCAGCAACGCATCGGTTTCGGGCGCAGTGGGTAGTTGTAACGCCACTTCCTCCCATTGTTTAACCTTGCCGATTTCTTCCTCGCCCAAAAACGACTGAGACTGCGCCATTGTAGACGCCGACAGCAGGATCGTCGCCAGCAGAATCGTCGCCAAAAAAATTGCAGGCTTGCTGCCGGAGAAGTGAACTGTTTTACTTTTTTGCATGAGAATTTTATTCATCTTTGGATTCTTCTTCCGGCAAACGAGGCGCATGGGGTTGACGCAAATAACGTGCTGTATGCCGCTGCGGTGTCGCCGTCGTGTCTGTTACTGGGCGCGACAAGAAACGCGAAAGTTCTTGCAACGCTTTTTGGTAAACATCGCGCTTGAATTCGATCACGATATCCATCGGCACCCAGTAATCGTGCCAGCGCCAGGCATCAAATTCCGGATGCTGGTGGATGCGCAAATTGACGTCGCAATCGCGACCCACCATGCGCAGCAGGAACCAGATTTGCTTCTGGCCGCGATAGTGGCCGCGAATTTCACGCCGGATGAAATGATCAGGCACCTCATAGCGCAGCCAGTCGCGCGTGCGACCAACAATGCGTACATGCTCCGGGCGCAAGCCGACTTCCTCTTCCAGTTCGCGAAACATGGCCTGTTCCGGCGACTCTCCGTATTTGATGCCACCTTGCGGAAACTGCCATGAATGCTCACGCACCCTTTTGCCCCACCACACTTCGTTTTGTGTGTTGAGCAAGATAATGCCGACGTTGGGTCGAAACCCTTCACGGTCCAGCATATTGCACCTCGATATTTTCTGCGGCTAGCTGCACCTCATCCTGGATTTGGTTCCTGATTTGTCACCTGATTTGGTACATATCTTGCACTGCGCGCATCGTGCCAGCGAGTGGCGTTGCGCGTTGCCATGAACCAATTGTACGAAGATGTGATGCATTAACCTGCGAATACTTTAAAATTGGATTGATTATAACTCCCTCTTTTTAAAAGAAACCATTGCCATGCGTGCTTCCCGTTTTTTCATTTCCACTCTTAAAGAAGCACCTTCAGATGCTGAAGTCGTTAGTCACAAGCTCATGGTGCGTGCCGGCATGGTCAAGCGCATCGGTTCTGGAATTTACACTTATATGCCAATGGGTTTGCGCGTCATCCGCAAGGTCGAAGCCATCGTGCGCGAAGAAATGGTGCGCGCAGGCGCCATTGAGATGCTGATGCCGGTAGTGCAACCGGCCGAGTTGTGGCAGGAAACCGGCCGCTGGGACAAGATGGGGCCGGAGCTGATGCGGGTCAAAGACCGCCACGGTCGCGACTATGCGATTCAGCCTACCTCGGAAGAAGTGATCACCGACGTGGTGCGCTCAGAAATCAAGTCGTACCGGCAGTTGCCGCTGAATTTTTATCATATCCAGACCAAGTTCCGCGATGAGCGCCGGCCGCGCTTCGGCTTGATGCGCGGCCGCGAATTCACCATGAAAGATGCGTACTCATTCGATCGCGATGTGGACGGTCTGAAACAGTCATACCAAGTGATGTACGACGCCTATGTGCGCATTTTCAATCGCTTTGGCCTGCAATTCCGCGCGGTGGCAGCCGACAACGGCGCCATCGGCGGTTCTGGTTCGCATGAATTCCATGTCATCACCGATACTGGCGAAGACGCTATCGTGTATTGCCCAAGCTCCGACTACGCCGCCAACATGGAAGCGGCAGAAGCGTTGCCGTTGACCGCCGAGCGCCCGGGTCCAACCGCAGCGCTGGTCAAGACCGCCACGCCGGGCCAATCGAAATGCGAGCAAGTGGCTGAGTATCTGCAGATTTCGCTGGAAAAAACCGTCAAATCCATCGTGCTGACAGTCGAAAAGCCGGAAAGCAATGAAGTTTGGCTGCTGCTGCTGCGCGGTGACCATAATTTGAATGAAGTGAAAGCGAACAAGATTGACGGCATCGCCGGTTATCGCTTTTCCACTGAAGATGAAATCATCGAATGGTTCGGCACCAAGCCGGGTTATCTGGGGCCGATCAATACCGTCAAGCCAGTACGGCTGGTGGTGGATCGCACAGTCGCCAACATGAGCGATTTCGTGTGCGGCGCAAACGCCGAGGATTTCCACTTTACCGGCGCCAACTGGGGCCGCGATCTGCCGGAACCGATGGTGGCCGATCTGCGCGACGTGGTAGCGGGCGATCCGTCGCCGGATGGCCGTGGCGTGCTGGCGATCCAGCGCGGTATTGAAGTCGGGCACGTGTTTCAGCTCGGCACTAGCTATTCCGAATCGATGAAAGCGACTTTTCTGGATGAGAATGGCAAGCCGCAACTGCTACAAATGGGCTGTTACGGGATTGGCATAACGCGCATTCTAGGCGCGGCAATCGAACAGAATTTCGACGACAAAGGCATCATCTGGCCGGCATCGCTGGCGCCGTTTGAAGTGGTGCTGTGTCCGATGGGCTACGATCGCAGCGCTGCGGTCAAACTCGAAACAGACCGTCTGTACGCGGCGCTGCAAGAGGCTGGCGTCGATGTGATTCTGGATGACCGCGGCGAGCGCCCGGGCGCGATGTTCGCCGACTGGGAATTGATCGGGGTGCCGCATCGGGTCGTGATTGGTGATCGCGGGTTAAAAGAGGGTAATCTGGAATATCAAGGCCGGCGTGATAGCGCCGCAAGCGTGGTGCCGGCAGCAGAAATGGCCGATTTCGTCCGTGCCCGCCTGACGGCTTTGTAATTATGACGTTTTAATGGGAGTATTTATGAAGTTGCTTGTTTATATTGCAAAAATCACATGCTTTTAGTTAACGCTAGGAGTATATATTTTGCTTGTGTGCGGCTTGTACTGGTGGCCTGCTTGGGTGTTTGGTTGCCGGCGCAGGCCGGCAACCAGCAAGAAATTGC
Source organism: Burkholderiaceae bacterium (assembly GCA_041736255.1). Taxonomy (GTDB): domain Bacteria; phylum Pseudomonadota; class Gammaproteobacteria; order Burkholderiales; family Burkholderiaceae_D; genus AVCC01. The sequence continues at coordinate 7,758 of JBGSTZ010000062.1, read as the reverse complement.
GCTGGCGGATTCAGTGCGGCTGGCGTTGGCGCATGCGGTCGCCGACGGCCGGCCACCCAAGCCGCAGATCGAAGATGCTAACGAGCGCAACCAATATCTGCTCTGGCTGGGCGAGATGTCGCAGCGATTGCAAAAGAGAGTGCCCGATGTGCAGATGCGCCAGGAATTCCTGCAGTCGGTCTGGTACGAAGCCACCCGCGCCGGACTCGATCCGGCCATGGTGCTGGGCCTGATCCAGGTCGAGTCGGCATTTCGCAAATACGCGATGTCGGTGGTTGGTGCCCGTGGCTACATGCAGGTGATGCCGTTCTGGACCCGCGTCATCGGCGATAACGACCGCAGCAAACTGTTCCAGATGCAAGCCAATTTGCGCTACGGCTGCGCCATTTTGCGCATGTATATCAACATGGAAAAGGGCAATCTGTACCTGGCCCTGGGACGTTATAACGGCAGCCGCGGCCGTCCGGATTATCCGAATGCAGTGCTGTCAGCCTGGAATAAGTGGAAGTTGCAAGGTTAGACCCGTAGTCGCGTGCCAGTAGTGCAGGTCTCCGCGCCTGCACCGAGCCGCAGGCACGGAGGCCTGCACTACTTGCGTTTAACAAGCAGCAGCATTGCGTAAGCCCTATCTTGATCCAACAATAAAAAATGTTAAAACAAAGAACCATCAAACAAACCGTCAAAACCGTCGGCGTCGGGCTGCATTCTGGCACCAAGGTCGAACTGACCTTGCGCCCGTCTAGCCCGGATAGCGGGATCACTTTTCGCCGCGTTGATCTGGAGCCGATTGTCAGTTTTCCGGCCGCAGCAATGGGCGTGGGCGACACGCGCATGGCTTCGACTCTGGTCAATCAGGGCGCCCGGGTATCGACCGTCGAACATGTGATGTCGGCCTGCGCCGGGCTGGGCATCGACAATCTGGTGATCGACGTCAGCGCCGAAGAGATTCCGATCATGGACGGCTCGGCCTCTTCTTTCGTATTTTTGTTGCAGCAAGCCGGCATGCAAGAACAGGACGCGGCCAAGAAATTCATCCGGGTGCTGAAGCCGGTGGAAATCCGCGAAGGCCAGGGCACTGCCGAAAAATGGGCGCGGCTGGAACCGTTCAATGGCTTCAAGCTGGATTTTTTCATTGAGTTCAACCATCCCGCGGTAGACGGCACCAGCCAGCAGGCCGAAGTCGATTTCGACCGGGTGTCGTACGTGAGCGATGTTGCGCGGGCCCGCACTTTCGGCTTCATGCAGGACGTGGAAAGTCTGCGCGGCCTGGGTCTGGCGCAGGGCGGTTCGATGGAAAATGCGATCGTGATGGATGAATACCGAATTCTGAACATGGATGGCTTGCGCTATGAAGACGAATTCGTGCGCCACAAAATTCTCGATGCCATTGGCGATCTGTATCTGGTCGGTCATCCGTTGCTGGCCAGCTATGTTGCCCACAAGTCAGGTCACGGCTTGAATAACCAGTTGCTGCGCGCCTTGCTGGCGCAGCCGGACGCTTATGAAATCGTCAGCTTCGAGCGCACCGAAGCCGCGCCGCCAGCCTATGCCAACCAGGCCAACATGGAATGGACGCTGGCATGATTTGACCGCAGCGCGCACCTGATCGCTGCTCGCAAGCGGCACTGGCTGGATTTTCCCAGATTCCAAAAAAGCCGAATTATACTGTATATAAAAACAGTATAATTTGGCTTTTATGCTTATGCAGGAAAGGGGCGGTGATGACTTTGCGTGCGTTGTATGTGGATGCTAATTCGTATTTCGCCAGCGTCGAGCAGCAATTGCGCCCAGAGTTGCGCGGCCGCCCAATCGGTGTGTTGGCAGTGCTGACCGACACCACTTGCTGCATTGCCGCCAGCACCGAGGCCAAGCGCTTCGGTATCAAAACCGGCACCTCAGTGCGCGATGCGCGCAAATTGTGTCGCGAAATCGTGTTCGTCGAATCGCGTCCAGCCGTGTATGTCCAGATGCACCACAAGCTGGTGGCGGCGGTAGAGTCCTGCATCCATGTCGAGCAGGTGCGCTCGATTGACGAAATGTGGTGCCGCTTGCGCGGGCGCGATGCGCAGCGCGAGGGTGCCGTGCAACTGGCGCAGGAAATCAAGCAGGCGATTTATCAGGCTGGCGGCAGCGTCATGCACTGCTCGATCGGCATCGGGCCGAATCGCTTCCTGGCCAAGACTGCCTCCAACATGCAAAAGCCGAATGGCCTGGTGGTCATCGAGCAGGCCGATTTGCCACAGGCGCTGTTCAAGCTGGAATTGCGTGCGTTGACCGGTATTGGCGCTTCGATGGCGGCGCGATTGGACGCCTGCGGCATTACTAGCGTGCAGCAATTGTGCAACGCGTCAGCCGCGACCTTGCGCAAAGCCTGGAACGGCGTGGGCGGCGCGCGCTTTCATGCGATGTTGCACGGCGACGATATCGCGGAAACGCCGACCCAGCGCAGCACGGTCGGCCATTCGCATGTGTTGGCGCCCGAGTTGCGGCATCGGGATGCTGCGTACGCAGTGCTGCACCGTTTGCTGCAGAAAGCGGCGATGCGCTTGCGCAGCATCGACTACATCAGCGCCCGCCTGTGCGTGAAAGTAAAGCTGAAAAACCGTCGTCACAGAATCGTCTACTGGGACGATGACGTCGCGCTCGACCCGACCAGCGACACCCGCGCTTTGCTGGCGGCATTTGACGTGCTCTGGCAGCGCTATCCGCCACAAGCCAGCGCTCGCGGCTGGGAGCCGATGGCGGTCGGTGTCACCCTGGTGCATTTGTCCGAGGCGCGCAATCAAAGCCTTTCGCTGTTTTCCAGCGGTAATACACAACATCGGCTGGACGCCGCAATCGATGCGCTGAACCTGCGCTACGGCAAGAATGCGCTGTATTTCGGCGGTGCAGCATCGGCTTTGCAAGCTGCGCCGATGCGCATTGCGTTTACCCATGTGCCGGATCTGGTGCTGGAATCGGATCGGGAAGGCGTGCGCCAGCAAACAGATAGTTAAGATGCAATTCTTCCATGTGGCGCATCAGCGCCAAGTCAAGATTTACCCAATTTCTCGACAAGCATGCCAAAATGCAACTTACATAATTAAAACTATGGAGAGCAAATGGAAGCGCTACCCGACCACTCGCAATCACTGACGTTTCTCCTGGAGGAGGAGAGCGGCGAACTGCAAAGCAATTTGATCCCGATGGATGGCTTGCCTGCACTGGATATGGCAACGCTCAAGCTGGCGCTGACTGAAAGCGGTTTTGGCAATTTTCATCTTGACGAAGCAGCCCTGACGGATTTTATTGCCCGTTCGAGTGAGGCCACAGAAGTGCTGACCGCGGTAATTGGCAAACGCCGGGATGGCGAATTTTCGCTGTCTCTGGCAAATGACCTGATGACAGCACAGTTGACGTTAATGCCGCCACAGGGCGGCAAGCCGGTGGGTACGGAAGTCATGAATGCGCTAGGCGAGCAAGGTGTCGTATATGGCATTCTTTACGATCAGATATCTACCGCGTTGGTAGCCGGTCAGTGCAAAAATCTAGTCATTGCCCGCGGCGACTGGCCGCAAGTTAGTACGCCTACACGTTTCGACAGTCTGCTTGCCGACAAGGATGCTGAATTGTCCCAAGTCGATGAACTGGCTATTGTTCAATATTCCGATCTGGGTCATTTGTTGCTGGTCAATCCTGGTGACCGATTAATGCGGCGCGTTCCTGCGGTTCCCGGCACGAACGGCACCGACATCAAGGGGCAGGTGCTGGCTGTCGAGTCGTTCTCCGATATTTTATTCAATCCTAATCTACAAGGCGCAGCGCAGGACCTAAACGATCCGGATTTGCTGGTGGCGACCATTGCCGGTCAACCGGGACTGGTGAGTAACGGCGTCTTCGTCAATCCGGTGGTTGAAGTATCTAACGTAGATTTGAGTACTGGCAATATTGCGTTCGAAGGCACAATCCATATTACAGGCGATATTAAGTCAGGCATGCGCTTGAATGTGTCGGGCGATGTCATCGTGAGCGGCATGATAGAGGCAGCGGAAATCAACGCCGGGGGCAATGTCTTGGTAAAGAGAGGAATTGTTGGTCATGCCGGCTCCCAAACTGACGACAATATACAGCTTGCATCAACCGCCAAAATTTGCTGCAAGGGTTCAGTGCAGGCGCAATTCATGGAATACGCACATATTCAAGCCGGTGACTCAATTTCAATCGACGTTAGCGCACTGCAGTGCGAACTAGTCGCCCGCAATGAAGTCACCGTAGGCAAAAAAGGCTCTAGATCCGGTCATATTGTTGGCGGCCGGGTTCAGGCCACCAATTGCGTCAACGCGATGGAATTGGGATCTTCGACCGGCGTGAAGACACTGGTGGAAGTCGGTTTCGATCCGTTTCTGGATGAGGCGCTTGCTGCTAAAGAACATCTGCTCCAGCGCAAGTTGGGTGAAATGGATCGTGTGCTGCAACTCATTGCCTACTTCACGAAAGACCCGAAGAAGGCCGAAGGCGGTATTGGTGAAAAAGTCGAGGGTACGCGTCAACAGTTAGCCTCTGACATTAATAATTTGGTCATGGAGCAGGCGCAACTGAATGAAAAAAACGTAGTAGTCGAACAAGCCTACGTCAAAGTTGGCAAGGCCTTTCACGAAGGCGTTGAAATTCGGATTGGAAAACATGTCTGGCAAGTTGTCAATGACTTTGGATCGGGTACCGCCAAGTTACATGATGGGCAGGTCACTGTTTGCAAGTAATCGCTGGTTTTGCAAGTGCGCCTAATTATCTTTAGGCAGACTCGAATCCCAGACGCGCTTGGCTTGCTCGGAAAAAGTCGCCGGCCGCTTGCAAAGGCGCTTCCGGCATAATATTGGCGGATGATATGGGCGCATTAGAAAATGCGACATCCCCGGATTAATGCAGTGCAATTTTAAAATTCTCAAAGGTTAGCGATATGCGTCAATTGGATACATTCATCATCGGTCTGGACAGGGCCTTGCGCGTGGTATCGGGCGTGGTGGCGGCGTCCCGGCCGTGCCCGGCAGGCTTGGTTGAAGAGGGCGAAATGGACGATGCAGAACGACGCCATAGCGCTGGTCTGATGCGCATCAACCACGTCGGTGAAGTGTGCGCGCAAGCGCTGTATGTTGCTCAGGGGCAATTTTCTAAAAATGCCGAAGTGCAGCAGCAATTCGCGCAAGCCGGACGTGAGGAAGAAGATCATCTGGCATGGAGCGCGCAGCGTTTGCAGGAATTGGGTTCTCACACCAGTCTGCTTAATCCCGTGTGGTACGCCGGTGCGTATGCGCTGGGCGCCATCGCCTCCAAGCTGGGCGATGCACGCAGCCTGGGTTTCGTGGTCGAAACCGAGCGTCAGGTTGAAGCGCATCTGAATAACCATCTCAGCATTTTGCCGCAGCAGGATGTGCGTTCAAGGGCAATTGTCGACCAGATGCGCATCGACGAAATCGCCCACGGCGCGGCGGCCCAATCGCTCGGTGCGGCAGACACGCCAGCGCCGGTACGCATGGTGATGCAGGCAATGGCCAAACTGATGACGACCACCGCCTACCGGATTTAATCAGTTTCTCAGTTCGGTGGCGTCGCCTCAGCCAGATCGTCGATGATCTCGAACGAGTGCGTAATCTGGGCCGATTTTTCCAGCATGATCGAGGCAGAACAGTATTTCTCATGCGACAGTTTGATCGCGCGCTCCACCAGGTTCGGTTTCAGATTGCGGCCGCGCACGGTGAAATGGAAGTGGACGGCGGTAAAGATTTTCGGATCTGTGGTGGCGCGTTCCGCCTTCAGGGTGACGTCGCAAGCGTTAATATCTTGCCTGCTTTTGCGCAGGATTAGCACTACGTCGTAGGCGGTGCAGCCGCCGGTGCCGGCCAGCACCAGTTCCATCGGCCGCGGCGCCAGATTGCGCCCGCCACCGTCCGGCGCCCCATCCATCATCGCAATGTGACCGGAGCCGGTTTCCGCTAAAAAAGTCATTCCGGACAATCCTGCCCAGCGTACGGTGCATTCCATAGTGTTCTCGCAGTAAAAAAGACAGCGGCAATTGTAACTGGAGTAACTGGGGCTGGCAGCGCCTAAGATTGCGCATCCGTTTATTTTCGATTGGTAATAATATTGCACTACAGCATAATAATATTATTGAGAAAATATTATAACCAATTGATTAATCTGAATTTATTTTTTAAATTTAATATATTTGTTATTTTTTATTAAATTTTACAAAAATTATCTTGCGGTGCACCATAGCTTCGCTATAATTAAATTACTGATTGGCGCAGCGAATATAGTGCAACTTTGCAGCGCTGCGCTCATCGCATGTTTGTCTCCTCCACCCTCCTAACGGGAGTGGATTTAAGCCCGGAACTTATACGCTTCGGGTTTTTTTTTGCCGGCCGCATTTGCCGATATTTCCAGCTTCTGGCAGATTTGACGCTTTGCCCCTGAAAAGGCTATAATTCGCGCCTTTCCGTTTGCTCAGGAAAGTAGAATAAGGGCGAGACCGTACTGTCAGTAATGATGTAATTGTGCGGAACCACCAATTTTGAGCGAGTTAATCTAGTTAGAAAGTCATCATGAAAACTTTTTCCGCTAAAGCCCATGAGGTCAAGCGCGAGTGGTTGGTGATTGACGCGACGGACAAAATCCTCGGGCGTGTTGCCAGCGAAGTGGCACTCCGATTGCGCGGCAAACACAAACCTGAATTTACTCCGCACGTTGATACCGGCGACTTTATTGTCGTTATCAATGCAGGTAAATTACGTGTTACAGGAACCAAAGCAACTTCAAAAACATACTATCGCCACTCTGGTTATCCAGGCGGTATCTATGAAACCAACTTCAAGAAAATGCAAGAGCGTTTTCCAGGTCGCGCGCTTGAGAAAGCGGTCAAGGGCATGTTGCCTAAAGGCCCACTCGGCTACGCAATGATCAAGAAGCTCAAAGTGTACGCGGAAGGTTCCCATCCGCACGCTGCGCAGCAACCTAAAGCACTTGAACTCTAAGGAATAGACATGATCGGTAACTACAATTACGGAACCGGCCGTCGCAAGAGTGCAGTGGCTCGCGTCTTCATCAAGGTCGGCTCAGGCCAGATCATCGTGAACGGCAAACCTGCCAACGAATACTTTTCGCGTGAAACTGGTTTGATGGTAATTCGTCAACCGCTGGAATTGACCAGCAATTTGGATCGTTTTGACATTATGGTTAATGTCAACGGTGGCGGCGAGTCCGGCCAAGCTGGTGCAGTGCGCCACGGCATTACCCGCGCCCTGATCGACTACGATGAAACGCTGAAGTCAGAACTGAAAAAAGCCGGTTACGTGACACGCGATGCACGTGAAGTCGAGCGTAAAAAAGTTGGTCTGCGCAAAGCACGTCGCGCAAAGCAATTCTCCAAGCGTTAATATTTTTCGGTGCTGTTGGCACAGCCTGCATACTTTGCAGCGCTGTGTTTTGGCAACCGTCGCGGAAATTTCATTTTATTTCCGACAGAATGCTCCATAAGTTCAAGGACTTACGGAGCATTTTTTATTGTGCGCCCGGCAGGGCGCACTTACTTGGAGGTGAAAGTCCTCTACTCACCCGACAAGGGGAAGCGTTAGCTGAACGGCAAGGGTGTCGCGGGCGACTGCGAAACTGGAGGAAGCCGAAGGCAAAGCGCTGGCCTGACTACAGGCAAGCGGATATGAGGCGGCGTAGCCGGGTGAGATGTCAATTATCATCAAAGCCCAATACTTGTACAGAAAGCTACGA
>JBGSTZ010000056.1:0-18761 GCA_041736255.1 Burkholderiaceae bacterium | reverse complement strand
GAAAGGGCTTGAAGGACTCGTAATAAGAGAATGGAAATGCAGTGATTGCGGTTGTGTGCATGATCGTGACCAAAATGCTGCATTAAATATTCTCCGTCGCGGACGTGCGACGCTAGCGGTAGGAATCCCCGTTCTTTAGGGCAGGGAGGACGTCAAGGCTTATTTCATTTGTACATTGATGATGGTCGCATTCTGAATCAGCACATTGGCACCTGTGTTCTGAATCACGGTCGGAAGACCGCTGGCGTTGGTAAATGCGCCGCCATTGATGGTGTTCATGCCGGTAGATACATTTCTGGCCGAATTGCCCGCCACCGCGCCGCTTAACTCCATATCATTGCTGACAATCTCGGTGCCGCCACGATAACTTCCCAGTTGATCGGCGCTTATTGCCGGCCCCATGTCGGTAACGCCGGATGCCTCTAATTGTGTGTCATTCTGTGGCAACTCTGCCGACATGACCCAGTTAGGCAAACATGCCGCTAGTGTCACAATGGCTCTGACCGCAGTGTTAATTGATCGCATGTTACTCACTCCTCATTGACGCCTGACCGGTGAAATGCCTGCTGCTGGAACGCCAACCGGTGCTTGACCAATCGCTTCGGAAGCGCGAACCAGAACGTCTGATTTTTAAACTTGTCTTGTCGAAAATCTTGCCATGCATCAGAAACCCCGCCGTTGGGTACGCATTCATTGTGCCCAGCGGCGGGTCATGCTACTTACTTGCCTACGTTCAAATTAGCCTGGACGTTTACGCTTTGCTGTATCAAAGAGGAAAATCCGCTGTTCTGACTTGCTACCATGATGCCCGCAGCGGACTGCCCGACGCTGGTCATGGTATTGGACATATTGAAAGCACCTGCGTCCACGGTAACAGTGCCGCCAGCGCCACCAACACCGCCATTACCAGCACCTGCGGTAGCGGCTGCACCGTCACCACCGGCTGCGCCGGCACCACCAGCACCACCGGTGGCTGCGCCGTTGCTAGCAGTATTGGTTGCGCTGCCGCTGTTGGCTGAGCCGCCAGCAGCGCCTGCACCACCTGTGTTGCTGGCAGTGCTGCCATTACCGCCTACGCCGGTCGCTGCGCCGCTGGTCGCTGTTGCGGTACCAGTTGCTTCACCACCGGTGCCGGTTGCTGCGCCGCTGCTGGCGGTTGCAGTACCAGTGGATTCACCACCGGTGCCGGTACCGGTGCCGCTGTTCGCGGTTGCTGCGCCGGTAGCTTCACCACCGGTGCCGGTGCCAGTGCCGCTAGCGGCCGCGTCTGCGGTGGCGTCACCACCGAGGCCGGCGGCTATACCAACGCCTGGACCGCCGGTACGCGTGGCACTGCCACGGTTGCCCCCGGCTTCACCACCCTCACCGAAACCACCCAAAGCCGCAGCGAAACCGCCGCTAGCCTTAGTGTTGGCATCGCCGGACTCGCCCTTGGCAAAACCACCCACGGAGGCGTTGAGGGCTCCGGCCTTGCCGGATTCACCGGCGCCATACCCACCTTTAGATGCATTGAGTGCTCCGACTTTGCCGGAGTCAGCTTCGCCGTAACCACCAACGGATGCGTTGAGGGCTCCGGCCTCGCCGCTAGCGCCATAGCCGTCGCCACCGTTACCGCCGCGGGCGTGTTTGGCATCGCCACCGTTGCCACCGTCACCGCCATACACTTTGCCGCTGCTGGCAGTTGCCTTGACGCTGCCGTTCTTGGCGTAGCCACCGTTACTGCCATTGCCGCCATTGCTACCATCACCGCCATACGCTTTGCCGCCAAAGCCTTTGCCGCCATTGCCGCCATTGGCATTGCCATAATTCTGTGCATTGTTGCCGATGTTATGGATCTGGTTGCCGCTTACCGTGCCTTCCAGTTTGCTGACTGCGATCGCTTTGCTGGTATTGAAAGAGTTGCTGAGGTTAGAGGTGGCGTTGGAACCATTGTTAGCTGCGGCGCCATATCCTCCAATGGCTGAACCGCCTGTGTTATCACGCTGATTGCCATTGTCCTGATTTGAATTATCAGTGGTCTTGTTATAGAGCTTGGTAATGGTCCTGGTATCAGTCTTGGTATCAGTTTTGGTAAAGGTATTAGTTTTGGTGTCGTTGTCGTTCTTGGTGATGGTCTTGGTGTCGTTGTCGTTCAATGTAAATGTCTTGGTGTCATTGTCGTTCTTGGTAATGACTTTGCTGTTGTTGGTGTTATCTGTTGCTGTTGAGTATTCGTTCGCTTGCGGACTGCCTTCGCCGCTTTGTTTTGAAGCCGCAACCGCGACTGCAACGTTGGTAGCATCTGTGCCACTCTGGTCCCCGCTGTTGACCGGATTAGCCATTGCCTGGCCAGTGAAGCTGAAGGCAAGAGCGATTGCAGATGCCAATAGAGTTTTTTTCATGACAATTCCCTTAATTAAAGTTAATGATGAAAATTTTCAAGACCGGGCATTACGAGCCAACCCACGCCCACAAAAGCAAGTTCAATGCCAGAAAAACATCATCAAATCTAAGTCTATGAAAAATATAAAAAATCTATTTTTAACGGCAAAAATCCCTGCTCTTTTTGATGAAAAAACACGCTATACGTGAATTAACAAAATGGTTCCGTCACATCCACGTTACAGTCCAACCGGATTTCCAATTCCTCGCATTTGCGTTGCCGCAAAGTCAATAATATTTTCTCCATAAATTCAAGCGACTAGTTATCTTTATTAATCGTTACGCCTACAAAAACAACTGTCTCAAATCTGTTACTTAAAGCCGATCTGGGCCTGGCTGGCTTACCGCATGCATCGTCAATTCGGACCTCTGCATTGCCAGAAAAATATCTCAAAACAAAAAAAAGCTGCCGGCGCCCTTGATTCGGGCGCCGGCAGCTTTTTAGCTGCAGTTTGACTTACTTACTTCTTGGCTGCTGCCATTGCTTGCTTAATCCAGCTATCAAAAGTCTTTTGATGTGCCTTGATCCAGCCGTCAGTATGGCGCTCGATGTCCTTGATACTGCTTTCGCCCTGATTCATGCGCATGTTTTGCGCATTGATGTCGGCCAAGGGCAATTCCATCACTTCAAACAGCTTGCCTGCTGCAGGGTTGTCCTCGACGAACTTCTTGTTGGCGACGATTTGCTGTTTGTTTATGACAAAGCCATAATTTTTGCCGTTCGGCAGCTTGGTGTCTAGCTTGGATTGCTCGCCCGGCAGCGACGAAAAAGGCACTTCCAGCCATACAACTTCGCGCCCCGGGCGCAACTGACCGCTGACCCAGTACGGTGTCCAGGTATAGTAAAAAATCGGCTGGCCATCTTTGAAGCGCGTGATGGTGTCGGCAATCAGCGCGGCGTAGCTGCCTTGCTGGTGCGTTACCGTATCGCGCAGTTTGTAAGAGGTGAGCTGGTGCTCGATGACTGCCTCGCAGCCCCAGCCGGGGGTGCAGCCGGTCAGATCGGCCTTGCCGTCGCCATCGGTGTCGAACAGTTTGGCGATTTTAGGATCGGTGAACTGGGCGATGTTAGTGATCTTGTACTTGTCGGCGGTCTTCTTGTCGATCAGATAGCCTTGTGCTGCGTTATCCGAGTACACACCGGTGCGTGAAAGCTTGGCGTCGCCGCCGGCGCTATTGTAATAATCGGCGTGCAGCGGGTTCCAGTGGTCGGCCATGAAAGTGGCGTCCCCGTTGGCAATCGCAACGTGTGCGGTCGGGTATTCCACTTCTTTGATCGACTGCACTTCGTAGCCGAGCTTTTCCAACCCTTTGGATACCAGCAAGGTCTGGAATGTTTCTTCGGCAATCGAACTCTTCAGCGGCAGCACCGTGATGCCTTTGCCGGGCAAAGCTGCGGTTGCAGCCGATGCCTGTACTGTCAGAGCCAGCAAGCTGGTAGCCAGCAAAGTACGGGCAAAGCTGCGTTGGGTGATTGTTTTCATCATATGGATTCCTTTAGTTTTTAGTTAAGGGTGAGAAAAATGTTGCTGTTACGGGCTGTGTGTTGGCCCGGTTACTACGCATCGGCGGTCGGAGTCGCCGACACAGACTGCTTGTCACTGCGGCGCACTAGGCGCCACACCAATCCAGCCGGGCCGGTCTGCCACCAGTGCCGCACGCCGCGGCGCGGTTGGCCCGCAGCTTGTGTGATGCGGTCCAGCGAAATCGCCAGCAACACGATGCCCAGACCACCCACGGTGGCCAGGCCCATGTCCAGACGGCCAATGCCGCGCAACACCATCTGGCCCAAACCGCCCACCGCGATCATGGACGCGATCACCACCATCGACAGCGACAACATCAGGGTTTGGTTGACGCCGGCCATGATGGACGGCATCGCCAGCGGGAGTTGCACCTTGACTAACAGTTGCCAAGGCGAAGCGCCATAAGCGCGCGCCGCCTCAATTAGATCGGGGCGCACCTGACGGATACCCAGATTGGTCAGGCGTACCAGCGGCGGCAGCGCAAAGACGATAGTGACGATGACGCCGGGCACGTTGCCGATGCCGAACAGCATCACCACCGGCACCAGATACACGAAGGCGGGCGTGGTTTGCATGGCGTCCAGCAGTGGACGCATGATGTTCTGGGTACGGTCGCTGCTGGCCAGCAGAATGCCCAAGGGCAGGCCGACCGCCAGGCAAAACGCCAGCGAGGTCAATACCAGCGACAGCGTGATCATGGCCTCGGGCCAGATGCCCAGCATCACCACCACCAATAACGATATCACCGTGCCCAGCGCCACACCTCGACCGGCAAACTGCCAGGCCAGCAAGCCGAACAGTGCCACCATGGCCAGCGAAGGCACGCTGAGCAGCAGCGCTTCGACCCAGGTCAGCGTACTGTCGATGGGTACGCGCACGGTCTGGAAAAAAGGGCGAAAGTGCAGCACCACCCAATCCAGGCCCTGATTGATCCAGGATTCAATCGGCATTGAGCCGTCCCACAACTGCGAAATCTGCCAGTCGCTGGCACTGCCGCCATCGGCGGGCAAGGCGGCAGTTGGCGCATCCAGCCAATCGGGCGTGGGCGCGAGAGTCTCGCCCTCCACTGCTTCTGTCGGCTTGGCCGCGCTGGCCCAGGGATTAGCGTCTGCCGCTGGCGCTGCGATTGGATCAGACGGCGCGGCGCTGTCCCAAGGTGAAGAGCTGGAAGCGGCGCTGTCACCAGTCGGCAGCGTCTCAGAGGTCGGTGTATTTTGCATGTGGAAAGCCTTTCAGGTTCAGGTCGCGGGCACGACAGGCGTATCGCGATCCAGGAATTTCAACAGAGTGGTCTTGCTGATGGCGCCGCAAAAACGTCCGTCCTCAGCTACTACCGGCACTGCGTAGGGCACTTGCGCCACCGGGCCGAACAATTCGCTGACCGGCGTATCGGCGGCAATCGACTGCACGTCCGGCAAGAAAGCGTGCGCCAGGCCGAGAGGGCCAACATGCTCGTGCAGCGCCGCATGCAGCGAATCGGCCGAAACCATGCCCAGGTATTGCTGCGTCGGGCTGACCACGTAACCATAATTGCGATCCTGATCCTGTAGCGTCTTGAGTGCGGCCCGGGCGCCTCGACTGGCGTGCTCAGACACCACGATTTGCGTCTTGCGCGCAATGTCAGCGGCCTTGAATACGGCCGCTGCATCCACGCCATAGATAAAGCTGCGCACATAGTCGTCGGCTGGATTGCGCAGGATTTCGTCCGGCGTGCCGACTTGCACAACATGGCCATCCTTCATGATGGCAATCCGGTCGCCGATACGCATCGCCTCGTCCAGATCGTGCGATATGAAAACCACGGTGCGGCGCTTGACGCTCTGCAGCCGCAACAGCTCCGACTGCATTTCAGTACGGATGATCGGGTCCAGCGCCGAAAAGGCTTCGTCCATCAGCAAGATGGATGGGTCCGAAGCCAGCGCCCGCGCCAGGCCGACGCGCTGTTGCATGCCGCCGGATAACTCGTCCGGATAGCTCGCACCCCAGCTGGCAAGGCCAACTTGCTCCAACGCCTTGGAAGCTTGTGCAGTACGCTCGGCATGACCGACGCCTGCTAGTTCCAGACCGAAAGCCGTATTGTCGAGCACGGTTATGTGCGGCATCAGCGCGAAAGACTGGAACACCATGCTGATATCCTTGCGGCGCAAGGCACGCAGCTGGGCGTCGGACAAATTGTTGATGTCACAGCCGTCCACTTCAATGATGCCGGCAGTCGGTTCAATCAGACGGTTGAGCAAGCGTACCAAGGTCGATTTGCCCGATCCGGACAGCCCCATGATGACGAAAATTTCGCCGGCTTCGATGGTGAAAGTGGCGTCGAACACGCCGATGGTGTTGCCGGTGCGGGCCAGAACGTCTTCTTTGGAGCGGCCCTGACGGACCAATTCGAGCGCAGCTTGCGGTGCGTCACCGAACACTTTGAATACATTTTTGATGCAGATTTGCTTTGCCATGGTGTGTCCTTATTGTTTGATTGGTTGAACACAAGGCCCGGCCGCTCAGTCGACTTGGCCAAAGCACGAACAGCATGATAACACACATCAATTATTCATACTGAAGAGGGGTATATATAAATATACCGCTTACTTAGGCGCAGTGCTTGGCATTTCACAAATACTGGCATAAGACGCATTATTGAACGCGGCTTTATCCAGCGCCTGTGGCGTCACAATGCACGTAAACTCACACTATAATCCCACGCGTAAAACGGTGCTAGCTGCGCGTGATATCGTAGTTGCACATATTTTTTAACTATTTTTTGGATTCGACCTCAGCCATGTGCCAACTCCTCGGAATGAACTGCAACGTTCCCACTGACATCGTTTTCAGCTTCACCGGATTCGCCACGCGCGGTGGCCGCACGGCGGAACACAAGGATGGCTGGGGCATCGCTTTTTTCGAGGGTAACGGCGTGCGCCATTTTGTCGATCACTTATCCGCCGTGGAATCTCCGATTGCCGAACTGATCAAACGCTATCCGATCAAATCCAAAATCGCCATCGCGCATATCCGCAAGGCCACGCATGGCGCGGTGGCGCTGGAAAACTGCCATCCGTTCGTGCGCGAATTATGGGGACATTACTGGGTATTCGCGCATAACGGCGAACTGAAGGATTTCGCGCCAAAGCTGACCGGCGCCTATCACCCGGTTGGCTGCACCGATAGCGAGTATGCATTTTGCTATATTTTGCAAAATTTACAGCAGCACTTCGGTGCACAACGTCCGACCAATGCGCAACTGAAAACTGCACTGCAGCAACTGTGCAGCGAGATCGCTGACCACGGCACTTTCAACATGATGCTATCGGACGGCGATGCGCTGTTTGTGCACTGCTCGACCAAACTCCACTACATCGTGCGGCGCTATCCTTTCGCCACTGCAAAACTGTCGGATGAGGATGTCAGTGTCGATTTTTCGCAAGTCACGACACCGCAAGATTGCGTCGCCATCATCGTCACCGAACCGCTGACTGCCAACGAGAACTGGATCCAGTTTGCACCGGGCGAATTGAAGATTTTTATTGACGGCATGCCGGGTTGAGTGAAAGAGACTCCGCAATAACTTGCTCTTGCCATGCACACATTGCTATCGCCATGTATTTTACAAGTACCTATATTTATATGAGGTAGTAGTGCTACATTTCAACATACTCCGCATTAATCCAATCCAGACTTGAGCCCCAAAAGAGATTCATAGACCAGATTTTGCAGCATTACCTGGTTGGTCGGATCGATATCATCGAACAACACGCCGTGGGAAAAGCGCGCTGGCCCGTCCTTTTTTGCAGCAGGCAACTCGCGCACACTACGGATCGTGGCACTGGTTTCGATCAGCACTTCCTGATTGGTAGGTTTGATCTGAAACGTGAAAGCCAGCGGAATCTTCGTTGCAGGTTCGCCCAACGCACAATCCGAAGTGATCTGCGCACCGTCCAAGCTGATATCGGTAATGATGCCGGACGGTGTTGCACTTTTGAACTGTACCGGCAAATCGACTTTGACCCTGATCGCCTTGCGCAATGCAGTAGTCTGGATTTTTTCAGGAAAAGTGAGGTGCATGTAAAATCGCGGACTAAGAAAAACGGTATCCACATTGCAGGAAAATGTAAACACGTTCATTCCGGAAAATACGCGCAAGGTGACGTGCTCGCCAGTCTGCATTGGGACTGAAAGCCCATGCTCAAACGGAATTTTCATCAGCAGGTACTCGCCACTCACATAGCCAATCAGAGGTGTGTAATAAATACACTGTCGCGTTCCGCGCGTGAGCATGATTTGCAAGCGGGCACCAACTTGTAACTTAATATCGTCAAAATTTATCATATCGTGGCTTGATATTTTTAAATGTGCATGAGTTAATCACAGGTTCCGTCACAGATTCGGTGACAGCCAGCGTTCGACATCTTCCTTGCGGGCGCCGCGCCGCGCCACCATGTCATTCAACTGATCGCTGCCGATTTTGCCGACGCTGAAGTACTTCGATTCCGGATGCCCGAAGTAAAAGCCGGATACCGCCGCCCCCGGAAACATCGCAAACGATTCGGTCAGTTGCATGCCGATTTCCTCGCATTGCAACACCTTAAAGATATCGGCCTTGACCGTATGTTCCGGGCAGGCCGGATAGCCTGGAGCAGGGCGAATGCCTTTGTAGCCTTCCTTGATGAGCGCTTGCTTGTCCAATTGTTCCTGCGACGCATAACCCCACAAATCGGTACGCACGCGTTCGTGCAAATGTTCAGCGAACGCTTCAGCCAAACGGTCAGCCAGCGACTTCAGCAGGATCGATGAATAATCGTCCTGTGCTGCTTCGAAACGCTTTTCGTATTTCTCGATGCCCAGACCGGCGGTGACTGCAAACATGCCGATGTAATCGGCAATGCCGGACGATTTAGGCGCAATGAAATCGGATAGACATTGATTCGGCCGCTTGATTTTTTCTCCATTCTCACCTTCAATCACCGGCTTCACGCCTTGCTGACGCAAGCCGTAATACGTGAACGCCACTTCGGTGCGCGTTTCATCCGTGTAAATTTCGATGTCGTCACCCACGCTGTTGGCAGGCAACAAAGCGGTCACGCCGTTGGCACTGAGCCAGCGACCTTCGATGACTTGCTTGAGCAATGCCTGGCCTTCGGCGAATACTTTGGTGGCGATCTCGCCGACTACTTCATCTTGCAAAATGGCGGGGAAAGGTCCGGCCAGATCCCATGTTTGGAAGAATGGGCCCCAGTCAATATATTGTGCGAGCGTCGCCAGATCGACATTTTTGAACACGCGACGGCCAATGAATTTCGGCTTCACCGGCGCACAATCACCCTCGAACGATACCTGCATTTTGTTGGCGCGGGCCTGTGCCAGCGTCAGTATCGGCAGCGCTTTCTTATTCGCGTGCTGGACCCGGATACGCTCGTAATCGGTCGCAATCTCGGCCAGATACTGATCGCGACTTTCCGGCGTCAGCAGCGATTGCGCCACCGCTACCGAACGCGAAGCGTCCGGCACGTACACCACCGGTCCTTCGTAATTGATGGCGATCTTGACTGCGGTATGCGCGCGCGAGGTGGTGGCGCCGCCGACCAGCAGCGGGATTTTCTGCGTGCGGAAATGCGCATCGCGCTGCATCTCTTTGGCAATGTGCGCCATCTCTTCCAGCGATGGCGTGATCAAGCCTGAAATACCGACGATATCGGCCCCTTCAGCCTTCGCCATCGCCAGAATTTCCGAGCACGGCACCATTACGCCCATGTTCACGACTTCAAAGTTATTGCATTGCAAAACCACCGACACGATGTTCTTGCCGATGTCGTGCACATCGCCTTTCACGGTGGCGATCACGATCTTGCCTTTCGGCTTGGCGACAATGCCGGTGCGCTGTTCTTCCAGCAGTTTTTCGGCTTCGATGAACGGGATCAGGTGCGCCACCGCCTGCTTCATCACGCGCGCCGATTTGACCACCTGCGGCAGGAACATCTTGCCCTGGCCGAACAGATCGCCGACGATGTTCATGCCATCCATCAGCGGCCCTTCGATCACGTGGATCGGCCGCCCGCCGTTAGCCAGCAATTCCTGCCGTGCTTCTTCGGTATCTTCGACAACCCAGTTCGTGATGCCGTTCACCAATGCGTGCGATAAGCGTTTTTGCACGGTGTCGTTGCGCCATTCCAGCGTTACTTCTTCTTTCTTGTCGCCGGCTTTCAAGTTGCTAGCGCATTCGATCATGCGCTCGGTTGCATCTTCTCTACGGTTCAACACCACGTCTTCGGCCCGCTCGCGTAATTCGGCCGGGATGTTGTCGTACACGCCGACCATGCCGGCGTTGACGATGCCCATCGTCATGCCGGCCTGAATCGCGTGATACAAGAACACGGTATGGATCGCTTCGCGCGCAGGATCGTTGCCGCGGAAGCTGAAAGACACGTTCGAAACCCCGCCGGAAATCTTCGCATGCGGCAGATTCTGCTTGATCCAGCGCGTGGCGTTGATGAAATCGACCGCGTAATTATTGTGCTCTTCGATACCGGTCGCAATCGCGAAAATGTTCGGATCGAAAATGATATCTTCCGGCGGAAAATCAAGCTTTTCAATCAGCAAATCATAGGCGCGCTTGCAGATTTGCGTCTTGCGCTCGTAAGTGTCGGCTTGGCCTTTTTCATCGAAGGCCATCACGATTGCCGCCGCGCCGTAACGGCGGCACAATTTGGCTTGACGCAGGAATTCTTCTTCGCCTTCCTTCATCGAGATCGAGTTCACCACCGCTTTGCCCTGCACGCATTTCAAACCGGCTTCGATCACCGACCATTTGCTGGAATCGATCATGATCGGCACCCGCGCAATGTCGGGCTCGGACGCGATCAGGTTCAAAAAACGCGTCATCGCGGCCACCGAATCGAGCATCGCCTCGTCCATGTTGATGTCGATGATTTGGGCGCCGTTCTCGACTTGCTGGCGCGCCACCGCCAGCGCGTCATCGAATTGCTCGTTCAAAATCATCCGCGCAAACGCCTTGGAGCCGGTGACATTGGTGCGCTCGCCGACATTGACGAACAGCGAACTATCGTCGATCACGAACGGCTCCAGCCCGGCCAGCCGCATCGTGTGGTTCGATTCTGGAATCAAACGCGGCGCAATGTCCTTGAGCACTTCGGCAATCGCCTTGATGTGGGCCGGCGTGGTGCCGCAACAACCACCGGCGATATTGATGAAACCGCTGTCGGCAAACTCTTTCAGCAGCGAAGAAGTGTCGGCCGGCAACTCGTCGAAGCCGGTGTCGCTCATCGGATTGGGCAGTCCGGCGTTCGGATAAATGCAGACAAAGGTATCGGCGATTTTCGACAATTCTTCCGCATACGGGCGCATCAGCGCCGCGCCCAGCGCGCAGTTCAAGCCTATCGTCAACGGCTTCGCGTGGCGCACCGAATTCCAGAATGCGGGCACGGTCTGGCCTGAAAGAATGCGGCCCGAGGCATCGGTGACGGTGCCGGAAATCATGATCGGCAACCGCTTGCCCGATTCCTCGAAAAAGGTGTCGATCGCGAACAGCGCCGCCTTGCAATTGAGCGTGTCGAAAATGGTTTCGACCAGCAGTATGTCGACGCCGCCCTCAACCAGCGCCCGGGTCTGCTCCAGATACGCGGTCACCAATTGATCGAAAGTCACGTTGCGCACCGAAGGATCATTGACATCGGGTGAAATCGATGCGGTTTTCGGTGTCGGCCCCAGCGTGCCGGCGACGAAACGCGGCTTGTCGGCACTGGTATATTTGTCGGCACTGGTATATTTGTCGCACGCAGCACGCGCCAATTTGGCGGCCTGCAAGTTCATCTCATAGGACAGATGCGCCATGTGGTAATCGTCCTGCGCCACCGAAGTCGCGCCGAAAGTATTGGTCTCGACCAGGTCGGCGCCGGCGGCCAGATACTGTTCGTGGATTTCGGAAATGATCTGCGGCTGCGTCAGATTCAGTAATTCGTTGTTGCCCTTGACGAACAATTCACGCGGATTTGGCGAGCCGTCGGCCAACGCCGGCGCTGCAAAATCAGCGAAACGCCCGCCCGGCCCGCCGCGATAATCCTGCTCCGTCAGATGATATTGCTGGATCATGGTGCCGGTGGCGCCGTCCAGGATCAGGATGCGTTTGGCGAGCAAGTCGCGCAGGATGGCTTCGGTGGCAGAAATATTGGAGGTGGCGGTGCGTGTCATAGTTTCATTCTCAAAAAGCAAAAAACCCGACTAGCCAGGAGTAAATTCATCTCCTTAAAGCGGGTCGGGTCATTTTCCACTTTAGCTGTATTTGTAGTGGTGTAGTTTTCACTTGCACCGTGCGCCCGCAAGATGATTCTCAAATCGGCGCTGAATCGCGAGCCAAAATTATACGATGAATCAGGTATTTTATTTTTTAGAGGCGGAACAGAAATCGTTGCCGAAGATATTCATGCTGGTGCCATGGGGAATTTTTAGCTCGGATACGATGACGGCGCAGTCAGCCCCGCTTGTTTAACGAAGATCAAAATTGCCAGATCCGGCAAACGCTAGTATTTCACCATGAGCAAGAAAGTTAATAACGGATGATATGCAGGACATATGCAACATGAAAAGGAAATGCATGCGCACATTTTTTAAACATCACGAATATTTTGTTGCAGCCGCCGCGCTCGGTATGGCCGCAACGTGTGCGACTGCCCGTGCCCAAAACACTGCAGCGCTGCAGATTGAAGTCCTGGCCAAAGATCTGGAACATCCGTGGGCGCTGGCTTTTATCGGCGACGGCCGCATGCTGGTAACCGAGCGGCCGGGGCGTTTGCGGCTGGTACAGCCGGACGGCGCACTGGGGCCGCCGATTGCCAGCGTGCCAAAGGTCGATGTGGGCGGCCAGGGCGGCTTGCTCGATGTGGTGGCCGATAGCGATTTTGCGCGCAACCGCACCATTTACTTTTGCTATTCGGAGCCGGCCGGCGACGGCATCCTGGGCTTTGGCGGCACAAACTCCACAGCCCTTGCATCGGCGCATTTGTCGGCCGATGCCAGTCGGCTGGAGCAGGTCAAGGTGCTGTTCAGCCAGCGTCCCAAGGTCAGCAGCAGTGCGCATTTCGGCTGCCGCATCGTTGAAAATACCGACGGCACGCTGTTTCTGACGCTGGGTGAACGCTATTCCCGCATGCAGGATGCGCAAAAACTTGACAACCACCACGGCAAAGTGGTGCGGCTGCGCAAGGACGGCAGCGTGCCGCCGGACAATCCGTTTGTCGGCAAAAACGGCGCGCTGCCAGAAATCTGGAGTTTCGGCCATCGCAACATGCAGGGCGCCACGCTGGGCACCGACGGCCGGCTCTGGAGCCACGAGCACGGTCCGCAAGGCGGCGATGAAATCAACCGGCCCGAGGCCGGCAAGAATTACGGCTGGCCGGTGATCACTTATGGCGACAACTACGGCGGTGGCAAAATCGGTGACGGCTTGCGCGCCAAAGCCGGCATGGAACCGCCGCTGCATCAATGGACGCCGTCAATTGCGCCGTCCGGCATGGCTTTCCTGCGCAGCGCACGTTATGGCAAGGCGTGGCAAGGCAGCCTGTTCGTTGGCTCGCTGAAGTTCCGTTACCTGGCCCGCCTCGAATTGCGTGATGGCAAAGTGGTGCGCGAACAAAAGCTGCTGCAAGACCGCGATCAGCGCATCCGCGACGTGCGCGAGGGGCCGGATGGCTTGCTGTATGTATTGACCGACGAAAGCCGCGGCCAGCTGTTGCGCTTGCAGCCGGGCACTTAGCCAAGCTTTCTGCAGGTTCCGGAATTATCAAATACCATGCGTTGTATTTTTCAAGTGCTAAATAATTAATGCGGCAAATGCATTGTTTTTGTTTATATTCCTGATAAATTCACAATTTAAAAATGATTTTGAGATGTGCGTCTGCGGGTTTGACCGCCTTTATGCTAGCCTTGCCGCTAGATCATTCAATGGCTGCCATGTACACCCAATTCTTCAATTTACAACAAGCACCGTTTTCTATCGCCCCCGATCCACGCTATCTGTTCATGAGCGAGCAGCACCGCGAAGCGCTGGCGCATTTACTGTACGGCGTCGGTAGCGGCGGCGGTTTCGTCTTGCTGAGCGGCGAAATCGGAGCCGGCAAGACCACGGTGTGCCGCTGCTTCCTGGAACAGATTCCTGCCAACTGCAACGTCGCCTATATCTTCAACCCGAGGCAGACCGTACAGGAATTGCTGCAATCGATCTGCACCGAATTCGGCATCGACATGCAGCACGCTGCCGCTGCCGATCCTGACGCAGCATCGGTCAAGAATTACTTCGATGCTCTGAATATCTATCTGTTAAACGCCCACGCCGGGGGCCGGCACAATGTGCTGATCATCGATGAAGCGCAATGCCTGTCGGCCGAAGTGCTGGAACAATTGCGGCTGCTGACCAATCTGGAAACCAACCAAAACAAGCTGCTGCAGATCATCCTGATTGGCCAGCCCGAGCTGCGCAGCATGCTGGCGCGGCCCGAGCTGGAGCAGCTGGCCCAGCGCGTGATTGCCCGCTACCATCTGGGGCCGCTAACCGCGCCGGATACTGCGCGTTATATCCGGCATCGGCTGGCGGTGGCCGGGATGCTGGAGGCCACAATATTTCCGCCTCCGGTGATGCAGCAGATCCATCGCCTCACGCAAGGCGTGCCGCGCCGCATCAATCTGCTGTGCGACCGGGCGTTACTGGGTGCGTATGCGGAAAACAAACACACGGTTGATCGCAAGATAGTCAAGCAGGCGGCGCGTGAAGTGTTCGGCGAATTTGCGCCAGCCACAGTAGCAACCACTTCTGCAACGGCTATTCGTCCGGCCCTGGTCTGGCTGATGGCGGGCACCCTGGTCGCCGTCGCTTTGGCAATGGGCTGGAACCTGCAGCAGCAACAAAAGCACAGCAAGCAAGCTGCACTCACCAAGATCACCCAGACCGCGCCCGTCATAACGTCCTCGCTGCAGGCTGACGCCGGCTGGCCGGATCGCCAGAACGCATACCGGCAACTGGCGCAGTTGTGGGGTTTTACCTTGCCGGAAGGGCCGCCCTGCCAAGCCGCGCAGCAACAGCGTGTGGCCTGCTATGTGGCCAACGATATCGGACTGAATGCACTGGCGAAGCTGGATCGGCCGGCGATCTTGACTCTGCAGGACCAGAGCAATACAACGTACTACGCGCTACTTACCGGACTGACAGCCACCAGCGCCACCTTACGCACCGGTAATAACAATGGCACCGGCAATGGCAGCAAAACCGTGCCGCTGGCGATGCTGGAGGCACAATTTCACGGCCAGTTAGTAACCTTCTGGCGCACCCCGTCCGAGCGCGATCTCGCTGGCATGGTATTTGGCCCGGGCACGCAAGGGATCGAAGTCGATTGGATCGCAGCCCAGCTGGAACAACCGCTCGGCCAGGGATTTAATCAAACTCTGAAGCTGCAGGTACAACAATTCCAGCGTGCCCATGGACTCAATGCCGACGGCATAGTCGGCCCCATGACTTTCATGTACCTGAATCGCGCCGCCGGCATTGATGAGCC
Source organism: Burkholderiaceae bacterium (assembly GCA_041736255.1). Taxonomy (GTDB): domain Bacteria; phylum Pseudomonadota; class Gammaproteobacteria; order Burkholderiales; family Burkholderiaceae_D; genus AVCC01. Next base: position 3,262 of record JBGSTZ010000056.1, on the reverse strand, counting down.
GCACCTGCGCCAGACAGGCGTCACCACCGCGAAGGCGGGAAAATAATGTCATACATTCTGGATGCACTAAAAAAGGCTGAAGCACAACGCACGCTGGGGACGTTGCCGAATATTCATGCGCCGACGGCTTTCGCCGCCACACCAAATGATCGTGCATCGCTTTGGCGCCGTGCATGGCGCTGGGGCGCACTGACGGCGCTGGTCATAATCCTGGTCGCGCTGGCCTGGTTCCGGCCCTGGCAGCGCGCTGCCGTGCTTCCGAAAGTAGCGCCCAGCGTGTCGACGCAATCCGCGTTATCGGCACCGGCGGCTGTGCCAACGGTGCCACCGACCGTGCGCGCTGCGCAGAAGCCACCGGCACCACCCGCTCCCAAAATCACACCCAAAGCGGTGCCGGCGGAAGCAAGCAAGCCAAAGGCCGCAACCAGCAGCACGCCAACCTCGCGGCCAAAGCAAAAGCCACAGCCACAGCCGCAGCCGGTTGCAACCATCGCCCCGCCGGTACAAAAAGCGACGCCGACGCCACCTGCCAATGCTGATACACCCGAACCGGCACTGCAGTCACTGCGCGAACTTCCCGCCCAAATTCAAAGGGAAATTCCACCAGTGGCCATCAGCGGCTACATCTACTCCAGCAACCGGGCTGAACGCTCGCTGCTGATCAACAACCAACTCCTGCGTGAAGGCGATAGCGTCGCGCCCGGGCTGATCCTGGAAAAAATGCTGCCCCGTGCAGTGGTGCTGAATTACCAGGGGTACCGTTACCGGATGCCATATTGAGGTTTAAAACAACGGATGCACCATCTGTCGCATCCCCAAAAAATTGATCCAAATCATATATACGGCTATACCCTATCGCTACTATCGTAGTCCATGATCTTGCGCAATTTTTTCGATATTTAGATCGAAAAATTGGCATATTAATGCACTTGGAAATGAGAATCTTCCAGTGCACAAGGATGAAATTAAGGATTAAATTGTGATAGCCACGCTAACAGCCAACCACGCCGCCACCCATGACGACAGCCGCAGTCTGAAAAGCATTCTGGCCAATACCAACTTGTTCAGAATGCTGGACGAGCACCAGCTCGACGACATCTTGTGCGCCACCAAAACCATGCAAACCAAGGCCAATACATCGATTGTCAGCCATGGCGATACTGCCAATGGCACATTCTGGATCGTCTACGGGCAAGTCAAAATCGTCCTGCACACCAAGCAGGGCACCGAAAAAATTCTCGAAATCCTGGGCCAGAACACCTGTTTCGGCCTCGGTGAAATGCTGCTGGATCGTCCGCACATTGCGCAGATCAAGACCACCAGCGACGCGATGTTGCTGCATATTGATCGCACCGCAATCATGCGCGTAGCAGAACAGAATTTCGACTTTTCACGTGAACTGATGACGTGCGTCGGGCGCCAGTTTTACAGCCTGGTACGCGATATCGAAGGCTACTCGCAAACCGCCAAGCAACGGCTGGCCGAATACCTGCTGCGCCAAAGCCGGCGCGAAACCAGCGAAGATATCGAGCTGGTCGCCAAAAAAGCGCTGATCGCCTCGCGCCTCAGCCTGACGCCGGAAACTCTGTCGCGCCTGTTTCACGATCTGACGGCAGAAGGCCTGATTGCGGTCACTGGCCGGCGCATCAAGATCCTCGATTTTGATCGCATGTCGGCGGTGATGCCGTAATTTAGCAAGAGGCAAGCCTCTTTTCCGATAGCCTGCATGACAAAAGATAAACGCATCTAAGAAGTTATCAAAAAATCGTGTTGCCACACACCGGAGCAGGATGCGGGAGAAAGCTATCGCATCCATGGCCTCGGCAACCGATTTCTGAAAATGACCCTGCTCAAAAGTCCCCGCACATTACCTGGCCAGCACCATCACCCCGCCTTGTGCGCCTGCAGCGGTGACGTACGCCAGTGACATGCGGCTCTGGTCGGTGCTGAACCTTGCAATGCCGGTCAGGCTTTGGCTTGTGCCGGCACAAGCCTCCGTGATTGCCGCATCCAGCACTGCCGCTGCAGCAGTGTTGACGGTAAGCGTGCCGCTGTAGGTGCAGCCCGTGGTGCTGGTGCCGGCCAGCGTGCCTGCCGCATCAAAATCCCACAACACACTGTTTGCACCCAGCGTGCCGCTCCAGCGCCCCTGCACACTGCTTTGTTTTACTGCTGTGTCATAGGCATTGTTGTAGGTCCAGGTCATCGCCGTGGCCGTGCCTGTTCCGATGCGAACGCTGTTGGACAGGCTGCTGGCATTGCTCTCTGGCAGGCTGCCGCTCAAACTGTAGTTTTGTACAACGCCGCCGGGCAGACTGTAGTACGTGCCGCTGCTGCTGTAGGCAGCGTCGCTCGCGCTCAGACTGGCCCGGGCCAGAGCAGTCACGCTGTCGGCTGCTTCATAGACCACCCATGCCTGGCCATCGGGCAGAATCACCGCACTGGCGCTGCTGGTGCTGCTGAGCGTGGCATTCCAGAAGCCCTGGAGATTGCTCAAGGTCAGTGTCGGCGCAGGTGTCGGAGTTGGTGTTGGTGTCGGTGTCGGCGTCGGAGTTGGAGTAGTTGTAGGCGTCGGCGTCACATCGGCGCTGCCGCCGCTGCTGCCGCCGCCACCGCAGGCGATGAGCGCTGCGCTGAGCGCGACGATGGTGGAAGCTTTGATCAGTGTTGTCTTGTTTGTCATGGGGATCGATGATTTGTTGTTTGATTGAATCGGGTTTAAAACCAGAAGTGCGTGCCTGCAGCCAGCTCTGGCGCGTAACCGACGATGCTCAGCGGCATGAAGCCCGCAGCGCCGGGGTCGGTGATGACGCCGTCGGCCTTGCCATCGGCATCGAACTCGCCGCCGTCGGTGAGATTGAAATCCAGACGCAGTTTGCCGCCTTCCAGCACGGTCTTGCCGCCATAGGCGTCGCTGGCCAGGTTGACCCAGGTGCCCGCTGCGTTCGTCTTCCAATAGCCGTTGATGGCTAAAGTCGGGTCCGCATACAAGCTGAAGGTCTCTACCGCACCCGCGCTTTGCACGTTGGCCGTGAAAGATATCAGGCCCAACGGCATGGTGATTGCGGCGGGCAGGTCGGCCGGCGCGTCGAGCTGCTGCACGTTGTTGAGCGTGGCGCTGTGGGTGCTAGTGCTGTCAATTTTGCCTTCCACCGCGCCGGCGACCAGGGTGACATACACCGATGGTGCGCTGGCCGGGTTGCTTTGCGCCGTCGGCGTGTTCAGGAACGACACCGAGGCGACTGCTGCCTGCTGGCTGTCG
>JBGSTZ010000109.1:0-21952 GCA_041736255.1 Burkholderiaceae bacterium | reverse complement strand
GGTGGACGCGTTGAAGCAGACGAAACAAGGCGACCGCGAGCTTTTGGGTCTTGAAAGTGTTTTTTGCGTTTTATGCTGCTTTTTTTGATGCGAAAATTCCTGATCCTTTGGGGATTCAGGTGCCGAATGTCTAAACTTGAGTAATTAATGAATCCGACACATACTAAATTAACACCCTCGCTTGATACGACCGCAGCTGAAATCCCTTTGCCCGAAAATGCAGCAAAAATTTCACCGGAAGCACCGGCCGTATATCCGCAATTATCCAATCTTGTAGATGCGCGCGGACTCTCACTTGCCATACTCGCAACTTTGGCATTCGTGTTTGCACTGCAATGGGCACAGAAATTTTTTATTCCTTTGCTGTTTGGCATTTTTATTGCATACACACTCAATCCGTTTGTTACCTGGTTATCCCGGCTGAAAATTCCCCGCTTCTTTGCCACGTGTATCGTAATGCTCACGATATTATTTGGAGCTGCCATGGCGGCTAACACCTTACAAGACGAATTCCAGTCGATATTGAATGGATTGCCAGCATCTACGCAAAAAATATCGCGGGCCTTGAAAAAAATACAAGGTAATCAGCCCAGCACGATGCAACAAATGCAAGCAGCGGCAACCGAGTTTGAAAGGGCCACAAGTCAGCCCAATGGCACACGATCTGCCGCCAAAAAAATAGTGAGTCCTGAGCAATCGGCATTCAGGGTAAGCGACTGGTTCTGGGCGGGTTCGCTGAGTGCTGCCGAGTTCATTGGCCAAGCCTCAATCGTTGTTTTTCTGGTATTTTTTCTCTTGCTATCCGGCGATACATTCAAACGCAAACTGGTCAAGCTATCCGGGCCATCCATGGCCCGGAAAAAGATTGCTGTACATATACTAGACAACATCAATACCTCGGTTCAAAACTACATGTCCATGCTGTTGGTAACCAATTTGCTATTGGCCGTAGTTACATGGGGTGCATTGCGCTGGATTGGCCTTGAAAATGCGGGGGCATGGGCAGTTGCTGCGGGTTTATTGCACATCATCCCGTATTTTGGGCCGTTGCTCATTACGGTTGCAACCGGAGTGAGCGCATTCATGCAGTTTGGATCGTTCTCGATGGTGCTGCTGGTATCGGGCACATCGCTCGCAATTGCCACCGTGATCGGCACTTTCGTGACAACCTGGATGACAGGAAGAATTGCAAAAATGAATACTGCCGCAGTTTTTATCGGACTGCTGTTCTGGGGCTGGCTGTGGGGTATTTGGGGCATGCTACTAGGCATCCCCATCATCGTTATAGTCAAAGTAATTTCCGAGCATATTGAAGGATTGCAACCGGTTGCAGAATTGCTCGGAGAGTGAGTTTAGTCTTTCACTAAAAATATTGACGAGTGATGACATGACAAAAAAACTGCCACACCGCCCCAAGATCGGCCTGGCTCTGGGCAGTGGCTCGGCGCGCGGACTCGCACATCTTGGCGTAATCCGTGCCATCGAGGAAGCAGGCATCGAGGTGGATATCATCGCAGGCACCAGCATGGGTGCCTTGATCGGGGCGATTCATGCCGCTGGCAAGCTCAACGAACTGGAAGCCACCTTTCAAACCTTCGATTGGAAAAAGACAGCCTCCTTCTTCGATATCGTGCTGCCCAAGTCCGGCCTGCTTGACGGTGCCAAGATCAGCGCCTTAGTGCGCGCTCATGTCAATGCCGACGGCATCGAGGCACTACTTAAGCCATTTGCAGCCGTGGCAACCGACATCGTCAATGGCGAAGAAGTCGTGATTCGCTCAGGCGACATAATCGAAGCAGTGCGCGCCAGCATCTCGGTGCCCGGTATCTTCACGCCAGTGCGCAGCAACGGGCGGATTCTGGTGGACGGCGGGCTGGTCAACCCGGTGCCGGTGAGCGCCGTGCGCGCCATGGGCGCCGAGTTTGTGATCGCGGTCGATCTCAACCACCAGATCATTTCCGGCAAAAACCTCAAGCCGCTATTGAATGCAGGAACAGGGAGCCGCGTAGAAAATAATCCAGTGGGCATGTTCTCGCGCTGGGTCGGTGACTATCGCCTCTCTATGAATTATCTCAAACAGAAACTGCTGGCTGCGGATGATCCGGCTTCGGTGCAATTCAGTAAATGGATTTCCAAAGAGCCTCTGCCCAGTATCTTCGAAGTGCTGCTAGCTTCGATCAATATCATGGAAACCCGCATCACCCATTCCCGTCTGGGTCTGGATAAGCCGGATCTGCTGATTCAGCCGCCACTGGGGCATATCCGTTTCCTGGAATTCGGCCGCGCCGAGGAAATTGTTGCTATCGGATACGAACATACGCAGCGACAATTGGCCCGGATTGGGGTTGAAACTTTATATGGTGCGTAGCAGCAAAAGGACGGCAAGGGCCAGAAAACGATCAGGGATTCAGATTAAATACCGCCATCGATTCCACATGCGCCGTATGCGGGAACATGTTGACGACGCCTGCAAATTGCAGTGTGTAGCCACCTTCCTGCACCAGTAGTCCGGCGTCCCGGGCCAAGGTAGATGGGTTGCAGGATATATATACGATGCGTTTGGGCATCATGTCAGGATGGTTTTGCCGCAAACCGACTAATGCCTGGCAAACGGCAATTGCGCCATCGCGTGGCGGGTCGATCAAAAGTCGATCAAACTTGCCCAGAGCAATGAAATCGTGCGTGCTGACTTCAAACAGATTGCGGCATAAAAACTGCGTTTTCTCTGCCAAACCATTCGCTTGCGCATTTTCCAGCGCACGCTCGGTTAAGGCAGTGCTGCCTTCAATGCCGACCACTTCTTTAGCTTGTGTCGTTATCGGCAGAGTGAAGTTGCCCAGACCACAAAACAGATCAGCCACACGATCATTCGCTTGCACATCGAGCAGGCGCAGTGCGCGCTCCACCATGACACGGTTAATCTGGTGGTTAACCTGGGTAAAATCGGTCGGTTTGAAAGGCATCTTTACCCCAAACTCGGGCAGCGAATAGTGTAGCGTCGTATTTTCAGGATAAAACGGCACTGCAGCTTCTGGCCCATTGGGCTGCAACCACCATTCGACTGCATGCGCGTTTGCAAAAGCTTTCAGCTTGGTTTCGTCAGAATCACTCAGCGGCGCCATAATGCGCAATACCATTGCCGTTACATCTTCGGTTACTGCCAATTCAATCTGCGGCAATTGACGCGCAATTGAAAGTGACGCGATCAAATGACGCAGCGGCACCAGCATCTTCGACACATGTGGCGGCAAGATTTCGCAGGTTTTCATATCCGTGATGTAACGCGACTTTTTCTCGTGAAATCCGACCAGTACCCCGCCCTTTTTGGTAACATAATTGACGGACAGACGCGCCCGATAGCGGTAACCCCAGGTCGGGCCATAAATCGGCCGCAGCATGGTTGTCGCCCGAATCCGTCCGATGTGCCACAAATTATCTTCCAGCACACGTTGCTTGACCGCCACCTGTGCCGAAGGCTCCAGATGCTGTATTGCGCAACCGCCGCACAAGCCAAAATACGCGCATTTCGGTTTTACGCGCATCGCCGACTCCCGATGCACGCCGATCATGGTAGCGGCTTCCCAGTGCGCTTTCTTACGATAAGTTTGATAGCTGACATACTCGCTCGGCAATGCGCCCTCGACGAAGACTACTTTACCGATGCTGCCGTCTTCATTCCGGAGGTGGCCGACGCCGCGGCCATCCATGTCCAGAGACTCAATTTCAATCATGTTTAGCGACATAGGGATACTTAAATTACGGATGCGAGGTTAATCCGATATGGAAAAATTTACTGTGGGGAGATGCTGCGTGAATGCGTCTAACGTTACTGCAAAGACAATATTATGGATGCGTAAATTCCACTTATGGCGCTACAGCAAAGAATCCCTTCCTACTCCTTTGGCGGCAAGCGACCGCTTCAATTTGTAAAGCGCTTCCTGCTGAATTTGCCGGATGCGTTCACGCGTTACGCCCATTTCCTCGGCCAGCGTTTCCAGCGTAGCGGGATAATCGTTATCCAGACCGAAACGACGTGCAATCACGATGCGTTGCTTGTTTGGTAATTTATGCAGCCATTCACGTACCAGCACTGTCATTTCAAGTTGCTCAGCATGGAGGTCCGGCGCATCATCGGTGTCGCCAGGAAGCAGATCCATCAAACTCGATAATGGGTCGCCGTCTAATGGAGCATCCAGCGAAGTGGCATGTTCGGAGAGTGCAAGGATATCTTTTACATCTTCCACGGGGCGATCGATCAGGTGCGCGATATCTTCGACGGCAGCCTCTTTGCCGTTTTGACTTTGTGCTTCCAAATGATATTTCGCGCGCAGGGTTTGGTTCAATTCACGCACCATATGCACTGGCAAGCGCACGGTACGAGATTGGTTCATGATCGCCCGCTCAATGTTCTGCCGTATCCACCAAGTAGCATAAGTCGAAAAACGAAAACCGCGTTCAGGCTCGAACTTGTCAATCGCGCGCATCAGTCCAAGGTTGCCTTCTTCTATAAGGTCAAGCAACGTGACATTGCGATGGATGTAATGCTTCGCGATGGAAACCACCAGACGCAGATTGTGCTCGATCATTTTCTGCCGCGCCGTGAAATCCCCCTGCTTGGCCAGCGTAGAAAAATGCAGTTCTTCGCACGCCGTCAGTAACGGGCGGATTCCGATCTGATTCAGATAATACTGTGTGGCGTCTGTAGAAAGCTCGGCCATTAGCACAACTTTCAGATCATCCGGACTGGCTGATAAAGCCACTGTCTCGACCGCATCCTGGTTTTCGTTATCATCGCCATCGCCATCGCCATCGCCATCGCTAACGTCATCGTTGCCCTGCGCGTCGTATCCCGCACTCGCATCCTCAGACGGAGTATCCGAGATATCTTGCGCTTCGTCATCCTGATTTGTGGGCTGCTGCTTGTTTGTCATAAACGATCATCTGCTCGGCAGGTATTTGGATGGATCGACAGGTTTTCCTTGCTGCCGAATCTCAAAGTGGAGCTTAACGGCGTCCGTATCGGTATTGCCCATTTCTGCAATGACCTGCCCCTTGTTGACGCTCTGACCTTCCTTGACTGTAATCGATTTATTGTGGGCATAGGCAGACAACAAATTATTGGTATGTTTGACGATGACCAGATTACCGTAACCACGAATTCCGCTACCGGCATACATCACCTTGCCTGAGCCGGCGGCAATCACATGTTGCCCCAACTTGCCGAGGATATCGATGCCTTTGTTCTTGCCTTCTTCAAAGCGGGCTATCACTTTGCCTTCCGCCGGCCAAATCCAACCGATCCCGTCTTCGTCTGCCACAGCCGTTTTGGTCGGCTCCATTTTTGCTGGCGGCGTGGCGGATGTGGATGTGCCAGGCGTCCTTGCCGCAGCAATGGCGGCAAGAGCTTCCGGCTTCTGCAATTCGGCTAGCGCGCTTTCCGAATAAGGACGCTTGTTACCACGAGGCGCTGTTTTATTGCCGGCACCGCCTGACGTTGCTACTGGAACCGACAACGCACGCACTTCAACTCCGGAACTGGCGATGCTGCCAGTTTGCGCCCCGCCAGTTGCCGCACCGGGCGGTAGTACCCGCAAGACTTGATCAACATTGATGTCATTTGGATTAGACAGATTGTTCCAAGCCACGATATCGGGGTAAGGTTGCCCCTGGTCCAATGCAATCCGGTACAGGGTGTCACCTTTTTTTACGGTGTAGTAGCCAGGGCCGGCAGGAGTTTGCATCTTGGCCGACGACCGGATACCCGTTGTGTAGTCGCTCACAGGCGCGGAATGACGTGGTGTGCTGCACGCGGCCAATAGACCCAGCAATGCTGCGGACAAACTTAAGCGTATTTTATTCATTCTCTTATTATGTTCATATGGCGCTGCAGCGCATGTCACGTCTACAGTCATCATGCGGTTCCTGGACGAAGTGGGACGAAGTGGCATTGTTCCAAAGCCACGCGGCTCCATTCTGTTTTGCTGATGCGCTCGATTAATTGCAATTCCTGCTGTTTGCCACCGATCGGCGCTACCAACCGCCCACCCAAGGACAGTTGTTCAAGCAACATCTGCGGCACTTCGAGACCGGCCGCAGCCAGAATGATGCCATCAAACGGTGCCGCTTGCGGTAGTCCAAGCATACCATCTCCGTAATGCAGGCGGATATTGGGGATCCGCATCGGACGCAGGTTGGTTTTAGCCAATTCATGCAACAGCTTGATGCGTTCGATCGAAAAAACTTCTTTCGCGACCCGCGACAATACCGATGCCTGATAACCGCAACCTGTACCGATTTCAAGAACACGGTTAAGCGTGCGGCCATTGCATAATATTTCCAGCATCCGCGCCACGATATACGGTTGCGAGATGGTTTGCTGGTATCCGATGGGAATCGAAGCATCCACGTACGCCTGCCCTGAGAAACCGGGCTCCATGAAAAGATGGCGCGGTACCGCCTCCATTGCCGCTAACACAATGGTATTCGTAATGCCTTGCTTGACCAGTCGCGCCACCATCGCACGTCGCAATGCATCCGGCACCAGCGGGACGTTGCGTGGGGCCGCCGTTAAATTGGAAGTCAATGGTTTCAATACCGCAGCGACTGGCATCATCTGAGTGGTTTGGCGCTGACTATTCTGCACAATGTTCTGCGCCCTGTTTTTAGTGGCAGTTTGCGGCGTGGCAATGGTATGACCGGAAGCGGAAGACGCACCATACAATGCCTTGAATGGCTTTTGCGCAAGAGCAGACAGCGACAGCGGAAATCGCTTGGCCTTGTCGGTCATAGCAAACCTTTCTTGAGCGCTTCTAATTGCGTGGTATGGGTCAGATCAATCTGCAGCGGAGTCACCGACACATGTCCTTTGGCTATCGCATCAAAATCGGTACCTTCACCCGAGTCCCTGGCAGCACCTGCCGGACCGATCCAGAATATCTCACGACCATGCGGATCCTGCGCCCTGATCACCGATTCCGATTGGTGGCGCTTGCCTAGCCGCGTGGCGACCAGCGGTTTAAGTTCATGGTACGGGCGATTAGGAATATTGACATTCAGCAGATACGGCCTTGGCAATGCTGCGAATTGATTTTCGACGATCTCGCGCGCCACACGTGCCGCTGCTTCCAGCTGATCCCAGCCTTTTTGCACCTGCGAGAAAGCAATCGAAGGAATGCCAAACAGGAAACCTTCTGTAGCTGCTGCCACAGTGCCGGAATACAGCGTGTCATCGCCCATGTTCTGGCCCTGATTAATGCCAGACACTACCAGATCGGGCTTATATGACAATACGCCTGTAAGCGCCACGTGTACGCAGTCTGATGGTGTGCCATTGACGAAATAAAAGCCGTTTTCAGCGCGAAACACCGACAATGGCCGGTCCAGCGTCAACGAATTGGACGAGCCGGAGCGGTTGCTGTCAGGCGCCACTACCACGATCTCGGCAATCGGCGCCAGTGCATTGGCTAAGGCGATGATGCCTGGTGCCAGGTAGCCATCGTCATTACTGATAAGAATTCTCATGCGGCGATTTTACCTGATACGCCATCCTAAATTTGCAACACATATGCGGTCATGCAAAATATACGATGCAATCAAAAATATTATGGTCGTTCTATTTTATGGAGTTGATGTGACGCGCTACCCGGGAAAAACGCGTTAAAACCGGTTGGCACCAAGCAAAAATTGACGCCATATTCTGCGTGCAATGTTGTGTGGCGATGTTTATCTGATTAAGCGCCAACCCGCACGAATCACTACAACCAGGTCCATCGATAAATATTTATAGAGTGTTTGACAGAAAACCTCAAAACTCTAGCTACGGTGCGGGTTTCCAGCCGTTTTGCCGAAGCGAAGATATGTTGGAATTTCAGGTTTCTGTGCATTTTTTACAAATCTGCAGGGCAAGGCGGGAATTTTACCGGAAATCTTCGCGCGAAATGGGCGTCGAATCGGCGCAAAAAAACAATCTTCGGCCCTGGTCCGGGCATCATTTAGCCCGTAAAATAATGCCCATACCGTGATTTCTTGACCCAGAAAAAACGATGCGCGTAGTGCAAAATCCCCAGATACAAATCGGCGAAGTCGACATCTCGAAAAGCAATTCGACCTCAAATCGCGCGACGACATACCGAAGATTTTAAGAGGCTTGCAGCACCTGTACATGGACCTGCCGCTGCGCGCCGCGCTGTTTCAATTACTGGAAGACGATATCTCGCCCAAGGTGGACAAACGCAATGGCCGCCCCGGCATGGCGTTGTGGCCGATTTTTGTGTGCGGCGTGGTGCGGCTGGATTTGAACATCGACTACGACCGGTTGCATGAACTCGTCAACCATCACAACACCATGTCAGCCTGCTCACACCGGAACTCTTGGACAAAATCAATCAACTGGTCGTACGTGCCGGACATGTACTGGTAAAAAAAGGCAGGCGAAGCGCTGCGTGGGCGGTGCGACTCCTTTGTACTTGAAACCGATGTGCATTTCCCCACCGACATCAACTTGTTGTACGACGCGATGCGCAAGGTCATCACCCTCACAGCGCAGTGGTGCGATCGCCATGATCTCAGCGACTGGCGGCAACACCAATACAATGTCAGGCACGTCAAACGCCACATGCGCACTGCGCAAAACAAGAAGCGCAACAAAGCCCAGTCGGAAGAACAGCAGCAGAAAAATGCAATGCGCATTGTGGAAGCGCATCAAGAATATCTGGATGTCGCCGGGCACTACCTGAACAAAGCCCAGGCGACGCTGGCCCTGCTCGAACAGCAGGGCCGCACCAGCCCATCCGATCTCGCGCAGAAGCGCGAGATCGAAGGTTTCATGGAGCACGCGAAGCGCCAGATCGACCAGACCAAGCGCCGCGTCATCCTGGGCGAAGCCATCCCGCATGCCGAGAAAGTGCTCTCCCTTTTTGAGCCGGACACCGAGTGGGTCAGCAAGGGAATAGCCGGTGTTCCTGTGGAATTAGGCGTCAAAGTCTGCATCCTGGAAGACCAGAATCAATTCATTTTGCATCACCAGGTGATGGAAAAGACCACCGACGATCAAGTGACGGTGTCGATGGTGACGCAAGCGAAAAAGCGCTTTCCGAATTTGAACGCCTGCAGCTTCGACAAGGGTTTCCACTCCAACGAAAATCAGATTGCATTGAAAGAACATTTGGATCTGGTGGCATTGCCAAGAAAAGGCAAGCTGTCGCAACAAGCGCAGGCAGCCGAACAGTCCGAAGCATTCGTCAAGGCCCGGCGCGCGCACTCGGCAGTGGAGTCGGCGATCAACGCGCTCGAAGTGCACGGATTAGACGTATGCCCGGATCATGGCATCGACGGATTCAAGCGCACCGTCGCGCTGGCCGTAGTGGCTAGAAATATTCACCGCATCGGCTCCATCCTGTGGCAACAGGAACAAGAGCGTGCGCAACGGAAAAAGACCTATGCCGCTAATGATCCGCCAAACAAACGCGCGGCATAAAAAACACGAAAACGTCTCTTTTAACGCACCTGATTTTGAAAATCAGGGAATCTGCTCGTCCAGAATTTGAAGAAATTCACGTTTTTGTCCCAGATGAGCAAAAAATTTCTTTACGATCGCCAAAAACGGAAAATGTTAACGGTGCGCCTAAAATTCAGGCAACTGATTTTTAAAAAAACAAGGGTTTTCTGTCTGACGCTAATTAGTTTCATTAAAACAATTGCAAATTAAACTACGCCGAGGTCGAACTTATTCCATTGAAAAACGATGGGCGAGATCATTGATCTCGGCGATCTCCTTGAGAATGACGCAAGAAAGTTCTGGCTATCTTCGAGAAAGCGCACTCAATCAGGTTGAGCCAAGAACCATGCTTTGGCGTATGCACGTACTCGAAGCGCCCGGGTCATGAAGCGAGATAGGCCATCGTTTCTTTGCCCGGAACCGGCGGCAAGTTTGGCGCCGACAGCGCGATGTCCTGCACGCCAGGCTTCTCGTCGACGCTGACGGTATAGATCGGATTGGGACGTGCGTCGTGAACGGCGTTTTCGGCATAAAGCGATACGTCACGATACACCATCAAAACTTCCTGCATCTTGCGGTCAAAATCCGGATCTCGCTTTTCCAAATAGTTGCGAATCTTGTGCGGCTTGATATCGTTGTCATCAAGAATGCGCCATACGGTACTCATGCCCGCCTTGGCGATCAAAGCCTGCGGCCTCAGCGTGTTCGCACACAAACTTGGCCAGCACCGAGATCGACCACAGCTCGGCCGCCAGCCCATGATCCTTGGGCTGGGTACATGCAAGTCTGGTCACCCAGGCCTTGGCTTCATCGGTAATTTCAGGCTCGTATGGACGGTGGTACTTATCCTTCAAACCCATCTGCACGCCTGCTGCCAATGCTTTGTCGACGCACTTGTAGATCATTGGTCGCCCAATCTCACGCCGGCGTTGCAGTTCCGTGATCGTTGCACCGTCAGCGTAGCCCAGTAGAACTTTTGCGCGTTCGACCTCCCGCGTGGGCCCCGTCCTCGATCCCGCCAATTCCTTGAGCATTGCCCTTTGCTCTTGGGTGAGCACTAACGCCGAGCGAGCCGATTTCCTTGCCATAATCACCGTCCATCAACAGTTTTTGATTACGGAAATTGTAAACTATTATGTAACTGTATTAATGAAACGAACTACTAGAGCCGGATCATCCCTGCCGCCACAGTCTGGTGCGTGACTTCGTCGATCAGGATGAAGGCGCCGGTGGTGCGGATCGCATCGTAGGCATCGGCGGCAAGCGGCTGCTGCACGTTGATGCTGACACGGGCGATGTCGTTGAGCTTGACGCTATCGGCCACGCGTTTTTGCTGTGTGTTGATGTCCAGCAGCGTTTCTATTTTCGTGATCCTGGCAGCAACCTGTTTGGTGGTGTGCTTGAGCCAGTACTTGAGCCGCAAGTCGAGAGGTTCTTCCGACAGCCAGCAAATATCGGCATTTACCGTCTTGAGCAGGGTCGCCGCGCGCTCTGCGGAGGCCAGCATGTCGCCGCGCGAGATGCCCAGGTGTTCGTCGAGCAGGATGGTGACCGACTGGCCGACTACCGCAGATTCCAGCGAGCCTTCCAGCGTCAGAATGTCTTTCACCGTCGCGCTCTGGCCGCTTGGCTGTACTACCAATTTGTCGCCTTTGCTGACCATGCCGGCTTCGATACGTCCCATGTAACCGCGGAAATCGTTGGCTTCATGGCCGTTATGACGCGCCACCAGTTGCACCGGAAAACGGAACGGTTCATCGTGCGATTCGTCGTAGACGCTCAGCGATTCCAGCAGTTCGATCAGTGTCGGGCCTTGATACCACGGCATGTTGTCGCCGGCCGTCACCACGTTGTCGCCGGTCAGTGCCGACAGCGGGATCGGATGGATGTCTTTTAGTCCGAGTTGCTGCGCGAAATCCTGATACGCGGCCACGATGCGGTCATAGACGGTTTGATCGTAATCGACCAGGTCCATTTTGTTGACGGCGACGATCACGTGCTCGATTTGCAGCAAGTGGGCGATGGTCGAGTGGCGTTTGGTCTGGATCAGCAGTTCGACGCTGCCATCGTCACCCAGCTTCACTTTGGAAACATCGACCAGAATGATCACGGCGTCGGCTGTCGATGCGCCGGTGACCATGTTGCGCGTGTATTGCTCATGGCCCGGGGTGTCGGCGATGATGAACTTGCGCTTCGGCGTGGCGAAATAGCGGTAGGCGACGTCGATCGTGATGCCTTGTTCGCGTTCGGCTTCCAGGCCGTCTGTCAGCAATGACAAATCAATCGTGTCGCCCACGGTGCGTTTGTGCTTGGCGCGCGACATGGCGTCGAGTTGATCGGCGAAGATGCCTTTGCTGTCGAACAGCAGACGGCCGATCAGCGTGCTCTTGCCATCATCGACGGAGCCGGCGGTGATGAAGCGCAGCAGGCCGCGTTCTTTTTTGAGTTCACTCAGTACGGATTCAGAAACAATTGCGTTCATCAGAAATAACCTGCTTTCTTGCGTTTTTCCATCGAGGCTTCGGAAGTTTGGTCATCCATGCGGGTTGCGCCGCGCTCGGTGATTTGGGTAATGGCGGTCTCGGCGATGATGGCATCGACGGTGGTGGCGTCGGAGGCTACCGGGCAGGTGCAGGAGATATCGCCGACGGTGCGAAAGCGCACAAGTTGGGTTTCGACGGTTTCACCTTCTTGGGCCGGCGTCAAATCGGTCAATGGCACCAGCAGGCCATTGCGCGGAATCACCTGGCGCTGATGGGCAAAGTAGATCGACGGCAGCTCCAGTTTTTCGCGCTCGATGTATTGCCAGATGTCGAGTTCGGTCCAGTTGGAGATCGGGAACACGCGCATGTTTTCGCCCGGATGCACGCGGGTGTTGTACAAGTCCCAGAGTTCGGGACGTTGCGCTTTCGGGTCCCATTGGCCGAATTCGTCGCGGAAGGAAAAAATGCGTTCCTTGGCGCGGGCTTTTTCTTCATCGCGGCGGGCACCGCCGATGCAGGCATCGAACTTGAATTCGGCGATGGTTTCCAGCAGCGTCACCGCTTGCGCGGCGTTGCGCGAGTCGGTGGCCGGGTTGCGCAAGCGTACCGTGCCGCGCTCCATGGAGCCCTCGACCGAGCGCACGATCAGGCGTTCGCCCATTTCGGCAACGCGACGGTCGCGGAATTCGATCACTTCGGCAAAGTTGTGGCCGGTGTCGATGTGCACCAGCGGGAACGGGAATTTGCCGGGACGAAAGGCCTTTTCGGCGATGCGCGTCAGCACCACGGAATCCTTGCCGCCCGAGAACAGCAATGCCGGATTTGCGCATTCTGCCGCCACTTCACGCATGATGTGGACCGCTTCTGATTCCAGCCAGTCCAGATGACGATTACTGGCGGCATCTATAAAGTGTTTTTCTACTGCTGTATTCATGATTTTTTATACCGAGTTTAATACTGATTATTGGTAACTGTTTATTCCCTCCTCTTCAAGGAGGGTTAGGGAGGGGATGGGTTTTTTGCCCCACAATAAACCCATCCCCCACCCGGCCTCCCCCTTGAAAGGGGAGGAGAAAACCACACCACCCTGCCGGCTGAATAGTTACGATTATTGTGCAAATTATTGTGCGGAAACATGTTTAATACGAATGAGTTTGCCATCGACGACGTGCAGGCCGCATTCCTTGGTATCCGGATTTTCCCACCACCAGCGTCCGGCGCGTACATCTTCACCGGGTTGGATGGCACGGGTGCAAGGTTCGCAGCCGATCGACGGATAGCCTTTGTCGTGCATCGCATTGTAAGGCACGTTGTTGCTGCGAATGTAGTGCCAAACGTCCTGTTCCGACCAGTCGGCTAGCGGATTGAACTTGGCCATGCCGTGGGCGTCGTCTTGTTCTTGCACATCCAGCGCTGCCCGGGTGCTTGATTGGGCGCGTCGTTGACCGGTGACCCAGGATTTGTTGCCTGCCAGTGCGCGGCCCAGCGGTTCGATCTTGCGGATGTGGCAGCATTCCTTGCGCAGCTCGATGCTTTCATAGAATGCATTCAAGCCCTTTTGTTGCACATAGGCGTCCACTGCCGCAGGTTCGGGCCGATACAACGCGACATCGTAGCCGTAGGTTTCCTTGATGCGGTCGATCACGTTCAGGGTTTCGGTGTGAAGGCGACCAGTTTCCAGCGTGAAGATGCCAATCGGTAACTTGACGCGCAAGATCAGGTCGGTTAGCACCATGTCTTCGGCCGCCAGGCTGGAGGCGAACACGGCCGGCGTGAAGTCGCTGGCAATACGCTCCAGGGTCGCTTTGGTGACTGCAACCAAATCTTCGTAATCGTTCATGTAGCCACTCCGGTGCGCTTGGCGCGGCGGAACAGCGGTGATTTTTCATCCCACGAAGTCTGGTATTTCTCGGAAAAATCGAACAGTCCCTTGAGCGCGTCTTCGATACTGCGGTCGGCACGTGGCGCGAAGGCGTCAAAGCCGACGCGCTGCATGTAAAACATCTGGTCGCGCAAGACGTCGCCAATGGCGCGCAATTCGCCGGCATATCCGAATCGGGCACGCAGATTGTAGGCAATCGAATAACCCCGGCCATCGGTGAATTTAGGGAAATACACCGCAATCACGCTGAACCGGTCGACTTCGCCCTGCAACGCCTCTGGCCGCTCGTCGCTGGCAAACCAGACCCCCAGTTCGGGGCGATTCTGGAGCGTCTCTTTTTGCGCCTGCCAGACTTGCAGCGGCACGATGACACGGCCTTCAGCCACGCTGACGGTCTCGGCGCTCTGGTCTTCAGCCAGTCGCAAGACTACCCAGTCGTCAGTGACGATGGCCTTGTTTTTGATGATCTGTGAGGTCGGCTTAGACATATGCATCTTCTCCTGCTGCTTGTTCTGTTTTGATTGGCGTGGCGTACACGAATTCCTTGAACGGTGCGATGCCGATGCGCTGCACGGTATCGATGAAACGCTCGTGTTCGATGCGTTCGCGCATGTACACCTGGATGATCCGATCTATCACTTCCGGCATCTGATGGGCCGAGAAGGAAGGCCCGATGATCTTGCCGAGGGCGGCCTTATTGCCCTGCGCGCCGCCGATCGAGACTTGATACCACTCGCTGCCATCTTTATCGACCCCCAGAATGCCGATATTGCCGACATGGTGATGTCCGCAAGCGTTGATGCAACCGGATATGTTGAGTTCGATATCGCCGATGTCGTGCAGATAATCTAGATCGTTGAAACGGCGCGTGATGTCGAGCGCAATCGGGATCGATTTTGCATTCGCCAGCGAGCAGAAATCACCGCCCGGGCAGCAGATCAGGTCGGTCAACAGTCCGATATTCGGTGTTGCCAAACCATGCGCCTTAGCTTCTTTCCAGAATGCAAACAGGTCGGTATTGCGCACATCGGCCAGCACCAGATTTTGCTCATGCGTGACGCGCAGTTCGCCGAAGCTGTAACGGTCCGCCATATCTGCGATGAAATCCATCTGATCGGCGCTGACGTCGCCCGGCGCTACCGTCGGATTTTTCAGCGAGAGCAGAACCGCGTTGTAACCGGCAACTTTGTGCGGTTTGACGTTGCGCTTCATCCAGTTGGAGAACGGCTTATTTTCGGACTTGTGCTGTTCCAGGGCAGCATCGGCGGCCGGCAAAGTTTCGTAGTCGGGCGGCGCGAAGTATGCCGTCACGCGCTGCAGTTCTTCCTCGGTCAGCGTGCTCGGGCCGTCCTTGATGTCGGCCCACTCTTGTTCGACCATGCGGGTAAATTCTTCCACGCCGAGCGCCTTGACCAGGATCTTGATGCGCGCCTTGAACTTGTTGTCGCGCCGGCCGTATTCGTTGTAGATGCGCAAAATCGCTTCCAGATACGACATGACGTGCTGCCATGGCAGGAATTCGCGAATTACCGAGCCTAGGATCGGTGTGCGGCCCATGCCGCCGCCGACCATGACCTGAAAGCCGATTTCGCCTGCCTCGTTGTGCAATACATTCAGGCCGATGTCATGTACGGCGATCGCCGCACGGTCTTCCCGCGCACCGTTCAGCGCGAATTTGAATTTGCGCGGCAGGTAGGCAAATTCCGGATGAAAGGTGCTCCATTGGCGCAGAATTTCCGCAAACGGGCGCGGATCGATGATTTCATCAGCTGCAACGCCGGCAAATTCATCGGATGTGATGTTGCGGATGCAGTTGCCGGAAGTCTGGATCGAATTGATCTCGACGCTGGCCAAATGTTCCAGAATATCGGGCGTATCTTCGATATTGATCCAGTTGTACTGAATGTTTTGGCGGGTTGTGAAATGGCCATAGCCGCGATCATATTTGCGCGCAACGAATGCCAGCTTGCGCATTTTGGTAGATGACAGCAAGCCGTACGGTATGGCAATGCGGAACATGTAGGCATGGCGCTGCATGTACAGGCCGTTTTGCAGACGCAAAGGGAGAAACTCTTCTTCCGTGAGTTCGTCGCACAGGCGTCGCCGCACCTGGTCGCGGAATTGCGCGATGCGTTCTTTCACCAGCTGGTGATCGTATTGGTCGTATTTATACATCTGCGTTCCTTAAAAAATCTATTTTCATTACACATTCTTAGTACGAATTCAAATACCGATTCAAAGCACCAGTTTCAGCGCCACACCAGTCAGTGTGGTTGCCAGCAAACCGCGCAGGAACATTTCCGGTACTGCACGTGCCGCCCACGAACCGAGCATGATGCCTGGCACCGAACCTATCAACAAAGTGCCCAGCAGCACCCAGTGAATCGAGCCCAGCCACCAGTGGCCGAAGGCTGCAATGGCGGTAAGGGGCACAGCATAGGCGATATCGGTGCCGACCACTTCGGCTGCACTCATTTTGGGATACAGCATGACCAGTAAAGTGGCACCAATGGCACCAGCGCCAATCGATGACACCGTGACCAACGTGCCCAGTACGGTTCCGGCGAAAATGGTTGCCACCGCCAGTTTTGTTCCCTGCAATTGCTTTTCAGGGTGGGCATTTAACCACGCAATCATGCGGCTTCTGAAGAGCAGCGCGATCACGGTCAGCATTACCGAGCCGGCGATTGAGTAGCGAATGATCTGACCCATGCTATCGGTCAAGCCGCCAAAATATTTCAGTATCAGTGTGGTGATAATGGCTGCTGGCAACGCTCCCATGCACAGGCGTTTGACAACCGCCCAGTTTACCGTGCCGCGCAAGCGATGGGTAAAGGTGCCGGCAGATTTGGTGATGGCAGCGAAAGCCAGATCGGTACCGACCGCAACGGACGGGTTGACGCCAAACACCAATGTGAGCATGGGTGTCATTAATGAACCACCCCCGACGCCTGTCAGACCAACCAGTACGCCCACTACAAAACCGGAAATCACATAAGAAATAGTCATAACACCCCGCGTATAATGGGCGCAATAGTAATAAACAATGCCCATATACCAAACAACAAAGTATTTATTTGCTTATATGGTTATTCGGTATGTAATACATGCCATTCACAAGAACTTTCCGGTACCGGTTCTAAAAATACTTTGCGGCAACAAAATCAGGTTCTGACCTGGGAAACTCCATGAATCTCCATCAATTGCGCTTCGTGCGTGAAGCCGTCCGACAAAATTTCAATCTGACCGAAGCTGCTAAGGCGTTGTTTACTTCGCAGCCGGGCGTGTCTAAAGCGATCATCGAACTCGAAGAAGAACTCGGGGTGGATATTTTTACGCGTCACGGCAAGCGGGTGCGCGGCCTGACCGAGCCGGGCCACGAAGTGTTGAAGTCGGCCGAACTTATCCTGCAGGAAATCGAAAGCTTGAAGCGCATCGGCAAAGAATTCGCGGCGCAAGACAGTGGCAGCTTCACCATCGCCACCACCCACTCGCAAGCGCGCTATATGCTGCCCAAGATAGTGCAGGCATTTACCCAAAAATATCCGAAGGTGCGTTTGTCATTGCTGCAGGGAAATCCGCAGCAGGTAGTCGAGATGGTGCTGAAAGATCAGGCTGACATCGTGATCGCCACCGAGGCGATTTCCAGTATCGAGGGCTTGCTTTCGTTTCCGTGTCACCAGTGGGAGCATATCGTGGTGGTGCCCAGCGACCATCCGCTGCTGAAATCGAAGCCGATCACGCTCGAAGAGATCGCCACTTATCCGCTGATTTCCTACGACAGCGCCTTTTCTGGCCGTAACAAGATCGACCATGCGTTCGCCTTGCGTGGTTTAAAGCCCGATGTGCTGCTGGAGGCGATTGATGCCGATGTCATCAAGACTTATGTTGAACTCGGCATGGGCGTAGGTATCATCGCCGGCATGGCTTATGATCCCGAGCGCGATAAAAACCTGCAAGCAATCCCGGTCGGCCATTTGTTCGGCATGAACGTTTCGCGCGTGGCAGTCAAAAAAGGCGCTTATTTACGCAGCTATGTGTATACCTTCATTGAATTGCTGACGCCAACGCTGAACCGCAAACTGATCGAGCGCGCCATGAGCGGCGAAAAAGAAAGTTACGAATTATGAAATCATTACCAGGAAACTACGTTTGATGACTACCTTGCATACCGAATTAAGTGCGTATTACACCAGCCTCGCTACCGCACACCATAGCGGCGACCGCGTTTATGCACTGCCAGACCGGCAGCATGAATTCGCAGTCCTGCGCGAACGCGTGGCCGAACTGGTCCAGGGGCAAAAAGTGCTGGAACTGGCATGCGGTAGCGGTTACTGGACTGCGGCCATGGCGAGTGCAGCAGATTTTGTGCTGGCGACCGACAACAACCCGCTGATGCTGAAAGCAGCACAAGCGCGGGATTTGCCGGGACAGAAAGTGCAAATTGTCCAGATTGATGCCTTTGATGTTGATTTTGCAAACGATTACACCGCGTGCTTCGCCGGATTTTTCTGGGCCCACGTCAAGCGTGAGCAGCAAATAGATTTGTTGGCACGGCTGCGCAAAATCGTTGGCAAAGATGGTTTGCTGATCTTGATCGACGATAACTATCTGGAAGCAGATACGGCACCCGTAGCGCGTACCGATGCCGAGGGCAACACCTACCAAATTGAAACTCTGGCAGATGGCGAGCGTTACGAATATGTGAAGAATTTCCCGACTGACAGCGCGCTGCGCAAGAAATTTGCTTGCGTCGCCAAAGACATCCGCATCCTGCGCCTGCAGCACACCTGGCTGATGAGCTGCCGGCTGAAATAACTGATGTTGCGCACAAAAAAATCTGTCCACGAAAAACACGAAAGCCACGAAATAACTGAACAACTAATGCAACGGGTTTAGGTAGGTCGGGTTAGCGTAGCGTAACCCGACATTCGTAGCCGCAAATGTCGGGTTACGCTACGCTAACCCAACCTACGGCGCTGCGGCATGTATTTATGGATACGCATTATATATATGCGGAAAGTAGCATGTTTTTTCACATACCCCCGCATATTTATTGAATTCGCAGGTTGGGCTAAAGCCTTATCAGCCCAACATTGTGCGCAGCATGGCGGGACTGCGTTACTTGATGATCGTGTAACAAGGGATGTATTTTTTCCCCGGTAATTTCATCCGGTGTTGCTCCACAAAGGATGTCAGCAGCGCATCCATTGACGCCATGATGGTGGCGTCGCCGTGAATTTCGAAGCGGCCGTGCTGCTCGATGGTACGGATGCCATCATCTTTGACGTTGCCTGCCACGATGCCGGAGAAAGCGCGTCGCAGGTTGGCCGCCAGCAGGTGGCTGGGCTGGTTCTTGTGCAGCTCTAGGCTGCGCATGGCGTCGTGGGTGGGAACAAACGGTTGCTGGAATTCGGCATTGATTTTCAAGAGCCAGTTGAAATAGTAGGCATCGCCTTTTTCCTTGCGGAATTCGCGCACCTGCTTGATGCCTGCCAGCATTTCCTGTGCCACGCCGACCGGGTCGTTAATCATGATTTTGTAACGCTGTTGCGCCGCACTGCCCAGTGTGTCGCCGATGAACTGGTCGATTTGGCGGAAATAGTCGGCTGATTTCTCCGGGCCGGTAAAGATCAGTGGAAACGGCACCGCAGCATTGTCGGGATGCAGCAGGATACCCAGCACGTACAGGATTTCTTCGGCAGTGCCGGCACCCCCCGGAAATACCACAATCCCATGTCCGGCGCGCACGAAGGCTTCCAGCCGTTTTTCGATATCGGGCATGATGACCAGCTCGTTGACAATCGCGTTAGGCGCTTCGGCGGCAATGATGCCGGGTTCGGATATCCCGATATAGCGCCCGCTATGAATACGCTGCTTGGAGTGGCCGATGGTGGCGCCTTTCATCGGTCCTTTCATCGCGCCGGGGCCGCAGCCGGTGCAAATATCGAGATGGCGCAAGCCCAGTTGATAGCCGACTTTTTTGGAATAATCGTATTCTTCGTGGCTAATCGAATGGCCGCCCCAGCACACCACCAGTTGTGGATTGCTTGATGGTCGCAGGATGCTGGCGTTGCGCAATACGTGGAACACCGCGTCGCTGACGCCGTCCGCAGTGTTCATGTCGAATTTCGGGTTGTCGTGAATTTCGTCGCTGACATAAATTACATCGCGCAGCACGGCAAACAGGTGATCGTGAATGCCCTTGATCATTTTCCCATCGACAAAGGCGATCGCCGGTGCGTTCGTGACATTGAGCTTGATGCCGCGTTCGCGCTGGATAATGCTGATCTCGAACGATTTGTAACGCTCCAGCAATTCTTTGCCATCATCGACGTCGCTGCCGCAATTGAGTACCGCCAGCGAACAGTTGCGAAACAGCGTGTACAAACCGCCATGACTGGTGTCGAGCAATTTGCTGACTTCTGCCTTGGAGAGCACTTCCAGGCCACCTTCCGGTGAAATTTGGATATTGACGACTTCGTATTTCATAAACGGTTGAATTCCCAAGGTGAAATGTGTGTTGCTGACAAGTAGTGAAACAATTAATTATAAATTGGCGATACGTTTTACTTTGCCGTTTTTTCTTGCATCGCAGGGGCGCTTTGGCGCACCATTGCGACCTATTATCGACAGGATGCCAAATGCCCAAGCCATTCAAGACCAATTTCGACGATTTCATGGACTTGTTGGAGGGTGCCGGCGGCAAGCCATTTGTTCAACTCCAGGGCGACCTGCTATCCCTGCATTTTAACGGGGTCGCGATCCAGAGTGAAATGCGGGTTTCTGCGCCGGATGAATTGATGTTCAGTTACACCCGCGCCATGATGGGTTTTCTGCTGTTTCAGCCAGCGCCCAAGCATCTGCTGATGGTAGGTCTGGGCGGCGGCTCGATAGTCAAGTTCTGTTATCGCTATCTGCCCGATACCCGTATCACGGTGCTGGAACTGGACGCCGACGTGATTGCGCTGCGCGACCAATTCATGATTCCGCGCGACGATGCGCGCTTGCGCGTCATCCATGCAGACGCCGCCGACTTCATGCAAGACGCTGAGCAGGATATCGATGCGCTGCTGCTCGACGGTTTCGGTGCAGACGGCTTGCCACCGGAATTGTGCTCGGCAGATTTTTATGCAGTCTGTCGGCGCGCCCTCAATCCGCACGGCGTGCTGGTTGCCAACATCATTGATCGCGACCCCCAGTTGCCATCGTGCATGCAACGCCTGCATGCAGAATTCGATTTGCGGGTGTGCTGGTGCCGTGCCGAAGGCGGCGGCAACAGGATTATTTTTGCCCTCAACGGTGATAAAAGCACAACGGCCGCCCTCTCTCCCGCAAGCTGGAGGGAAGAGCAAAGTGAGTCGCTACGCGACCGTAATCATAACGAATGCCGGCATAAATTTCGACCGCAGTTGTTGCAAAGGGCAGAAACCAGCAGCTTGTCCACGCAACTGAAATTGCCACAATTGGTGGCGCGCCTGCGCTGCCGCCTGTCTTGAAATGCGTCCAAAACTCCCTGAATATTTCTATTAAGAAATGCTATTAGGGAAAACACTTATGCACAAATTATTCATGCCAAAAAATATATATATATTTTTTTAGCTCTGCAGTATGGTTTTGCAAGTCATTGATTTTAAATGTATTATTTATTGCAAACGGATTGAGCATTTTATTGAAACCCGCGTCATTGCTTGCGTCGCAGCCTGTCAAGAGGGGGTTATCCACAAAGTTATCCACAGTTATTGTGGATAGTTTAAAAAACCCTTATGAAACCGTTAGTTAGCGTATCGGCAGATACATTTCATGCAGTTTATATCGCACTATTTTCTGTTCAGCGTTTTTCCCAGCCCTTGACATCTTGGTTTTGACTGACGTTACGCACAAAAAATTCGCCTCATAAAAAGCACAAAATAACCAGAACGAATATTGCAACGGTTTTTGGGTGATCCGGCAGCAGTTCTCATTTCAAAAGCGTTCCGGCGGACGGCTTCATGATTCATATTCAATAAAAGCGCTGATGTCCTTGTGGACTTGTGGCAAAAGTGTTAACTTTTTTCAATCGAAATAATCGATCGTTCAGGAGTAATTCAC
>JBGSTZ010000037.1:0-8028 GCA_041736255.1 Burkholderiaceae bacterium | reverse complement strand
GCGCAAACCGGCGCCACGCCGTTGGTGATAGCGCAGGAGGTTGCGGCCGCCCTGCGCCGGATTGCGCCGCAGATTGAAATTGTGGTGAAAGGCGACGCAACGCTGCAAGCCGCCATCGACCGCCAGGACTTGATCGAACTACTCGGCAACCTGATGGAAAATGCAATCAAATGGGCGCACGCGTTGTGCCTGGTCGAAATCGGGCGATGTCCGCTTGCTGATTCCGGTGTCGATCCAGCACCCCGGATCAGCATCCGGATTCAGGATGACGGCCCCGGCATGGCGGACGAAGTCGCCAGCACGCTGGCGCGCCAGCGCGGCGAACGTCTCGACGAAGCGCAGGTAGGCTTCGGCCTGGGCCTGGCAATCGTCGAAGAAATCGCAACCCTGTACGGCGGCAGCCTGGCAATCGTGCCGAAAGGCGCACTGGGCGGCGTACAGATCGACATCACGCTGCCGGCGTTCGGCGCTGGCTGAAACTGTTTCGCTTGAAATTTACACGCTGTTGTGTATTTTTTTACAAGCCAATTGAATCATGCGGAAAATGCATGGTTTTTGTGCATACGCAACATAAAATTGATGCTGGACGGGGTCAATGTAGGGATCAACAACACTTTACAATGACGCATATTGACGTACGGCATCAATTTCTTCCAAGGCAATATGCGTTGTTGCAATAGCGCCACACTTGCCTAAGCTTTACTTCAACATTATTCATCACTAATAAGGTCGACATGGACAGAAAACTTTTGAAGCTCCCGTTCAGGCCCGACAATAGCCCGGATTGGGCGTGTCCAACATGCGGTAAGGGCATTTTACGAATCAAGCAAGATTCTTTTTTGCAAGGGGAGTTAGCAAGTTCACAACAAGCACGCTCCGATAATTCGTATTGGGAACCAGATTGGATTAGTTATGTTTATACCTGTCTTTTATTTTGCTCCAACGACAAGTGCAAAGAGGTCGTAGTCAATAGTGGGACTGGTTTCGTTGATTGGGATGTGACTTATGATGAAAACGGAGAGACTGATCAGGTTTATTCAGATTTTTTTCGTCCAAAATACTTTGAGCCCCACTTAAATATTATTCATATTCCAAGCAAATGTCCGGAATCAGTATTAAAGCAACTTAATGAATCTTTCAGGTTATTTTTCTCCAGTCCTAGTGCCTCCGCTAATAATGTTCGAATTGCGATTGAGGAACTTCTAACCGAGCTAAAAATTAATCGGTTTACTATTTCAAAAGGAAAGCGTCGATTCATTAACCTGCATACGAGAATCGGTCTTCTTCCTGCAAAGTATGCGCAGTTCAAAGACATGATTCTTGCAATAAAATGGCTTGGCAACGCTGGAAGCCATAGGTGCGGCGAGGTCACAATGGACGACGTCATGGATGCATATGAGCTTACTGAGCATATCCTCGAAGAAATTTACGAGCCAAAAGTCAAGAAACTAAGTGCTCTTGCCAAAAAAGTGAACAAGAAGAAAGGACCTGCATAATAATTTGCTCCAGCGGGCGGAAAAATCTGGGTTTTTGCCGTCCGTTGAACACCAATATTGAATGGCTGCTTTCGGGAAAGTCGAATCCTCACCCACTGCGCTCACTCCACCCGCCGGACTGTAGATCCCTTGAGTGCATCGTCGCAAGTCAGAAGAAAGTGACCCTGTATCCCACCAGAAGTTACAAATTTCGTGAGCAGTGAAGCCGGGAACTGGAGCGTCGCGCCAGTAGTGCTCGTGACAATGACTTGGCTGACCGACCCTCGGTAGTAGTTCAGGTACTGTTGTTCCGTAATACTGAGTCGAAATTCAAATTGCTTCATTTGCTAGCGCTACTCTAGATAAAATTGATGTGGGATGGGGCCAATGCCGGCATCGGAATGGCGGGCCAGCGATGCTTCGACGGTAGTTTCCGGCCAGTCGTGTCTTTAAAAATCTGACATTCGAGATCAGACTTCGACCGCCCCCTCGAAATCCGAGGAGGCCCGTGCACACATTTGAACTGCACGCATAACGCCCTCAGTCGATAACTTTAACAACAGTCCGCCCCTTTACTCGCCCTTGGACGAAATCTTCAAAGGCTCCGGAAAGTTCGTCAAGGACGATGGTTCGCGTGATTTCGTGCAGGTGTGCAGGGCGCAAATCACCCGCCAGTCGGTCCCATACACGCTGCCGGGTGGGAAAGGACATATAGCCTGAATCCACGCCAAGGAGACTCACCCCGCGCAAAATGAAGGGGAAAACGGTGGTTTCAAGTTTAAAGCTCGCTGCATTCCCGATGCTGGCAACGGTCCCCGCCTGTTTCATCGTTGCCAGCAACCAGTGCAGTATCGGGCCGCCCACGTTATCGATGGCTCCTGCCCACTGGCTGGTTTCCAGGGGCTTGACCTTGGTATGGTCTATTGTTGACGTTAGCTTGATGTGGGCTGCGCCCAGTTTCCGCAAATGCTCTTCCTGGTCGGCTTTGCCAGTCAGAGCGACCACTTCGTAGCCTAATCGGGCGAGCATGTCGATGGCCAAACCGCCAACGCCACCGCTCGCTCCTGTGACCACCACCGGTCCATTCTTCGGGGAAAGTCCGTTGTCTTCCATGCGCATGATGGCAAGAGCGGCAGTAAATCCCGCTGTGCCTAGTGCCATGCTTTCAAACAGTGACATGCCAGCAGGCAAAGGCACCACCCACTTGGCCGGAACGCGGGCTAATTCTGCGTAGCCGCCGTGATGTGACACACCAATGTCGAAGCTCGTTGCAATTACGGAGTCACCTGGCTTGAAACGATCATCTTTGCTCTCGACTACCTCGCCGGCAAGGTCAATGCCGCCAACACAAGGGAAACGCCGAATGACTTTCCCGGCCCCGGTTGCAGCAAGTGCATCTTTGTAATTAATGCTTGAATAATGCACGCGGATGGTGACTTCGCCATCATCAAGTTGGTCAGGCGTCAGCGAGGTTAGTCGGTTGCTGACTTTGCCGCCGTCTTCTTGCTCAATCAGTAGTGCTTTAAAAGCCGTCATTTTATTGCTCCTTGAGTGATTGGACTGTCGTCAGAAAATAATGATGCCGAACGTGAAAAGGCTGGTTCAGCCCGATTGTACGCATTCGCCATCGAGCCCGTAAGCGATCCGTCACCGCGTCAGCAAGTCTTTGCTATAGCCGACGTGTAGCGCTTGGTTGACAGGGTGTTCCCGACCAGCAAGAGACGTTGGCATCCCAAGCGCTACGTCAGTTCTACGCAAAATGCGTACTTCACCTACATTGGAACCAGCGGCGGTTTAGGAGGGTGGCGCAAGAACAACGGCATTGGGCATAATTTTTTCGACCTATTCGGTTTCTCGTTCGGGTCTGGTTCAAGATTCATTCGGGCAAGGGAATGAATTCGATTTCGTCGCCCGGAACCTTGGGGAAGCGTCCTTGTTTCCAGTCGCGCTTGGCCTGCTCGATGCGCTCCTTGCGGCTAGAGACGAAGTTCCATTCGATGAAGCGCTCACCGACACGCGCACCACCGATGATCGCAATGCGCGATTCTTCTGTCGCTTCCAGCACCACGCCCACCGCATCGGTAAAGATCGCCATCGAATGTTCGGGAATAGTGGTGCCTTGCGCTTTCAGACTGCCCTGGGCCACATAGACGGCGCGTTCTTCTGCATCCGGCAAGGCGATGGTTTGCCCGGCGTGCAAATTGGCTTCCACATACAGCGTGCTGGCAAAGATCCTGACCTGCGAGGTGACGCCAAAAGCCGTGCCCATCATTACGCGCACAGGCACGTCTCCGACGGTGACGGTAGGAATGTCGGCAGCGGGATAGTGATGGAACACCGCATCGATCTCCTCATCCGCCTCTGGCAGGGCCAGCCAGAGCTGCAAGCCATGCAGGCGACGCACGGTTGCCGTCACTACAGGGCGCTCGCGTTCCGAATGCACGATGCCGCTGCCGGCCACCATCAGGTTAATATCGCCCGGCCGTATCGCCTGCACATTGCCGAGCGAATCCCGATGCAGGATTTCACCCTCGAACAGATAGGTGACTGTTGCAATATTCACATGCGGGTGCGGCCGCACATTGATGCCCTGACCAGC
The DNA here is from genome assembly GCA_041736255.1 of Burkholderiaceae bacterium. Classification (GTDB taxonomy): domain Bacteria; phylum Pseudomonadota; class Gammaproteobacteria; order Burkholderiales; family Burkholderiaceae_D; genus AVCC01. The sequence goes on along the minus strand of JBGSTZ010000037.1, from coordinate 3,954 downwards.
GGAAAATTCCGCCGGCCCCATGTGATCGAAAAAAATCCAGGGGCCCACCATCTTGCGCCGCGTTGTCGGCAACGATCGTCGCACCGAGAAGCCACCCAGGTCCTTGTCGCGGGGTTGAATGATGCATTCGATCGCGCCGCAGCCCTGCGCCACCGCGCAGTCCTGTTCCAATTGCCGTGTCAGATTGCTCATGGAGTCACCTCTTGTCTGAGTTGTCGCGTCCGCTCGCCGGGCGCTGCGTTTTTCCATCCTTGCAATTGCGCGCAGAAACACTCGCCTGCCCATGATTCCGACTTCTACGGGCATTGATCACCTGTGACGGTGGCCGTCGCACTGAATCAAGTCTAGCAGGCAGTCTGATTTTGTTTTTGTGATTCATTTTTCAGCGCATTGCAAGTAGCGGCGCATAAGCGATATGGAATCAAGGGATTAAGCGCTGCTGCATAATTCCAGGCTTAATGGGAGATATTGGGAGATTTTTGGAGATTTTACGAAGAGTTATTGAACTCCGACTGAATTCTGATGCCCGCGAATGGGCGATGTAAAATCGGAGTATGGCGCTCGGAATATCATCAAGTGCCTCCGATGGCGTTTTAGACTAATGGACGCGAATTCGCGCGGACCACGGGAAAAGGCTGTTCCAGCGTCTATACGACGATACAACCAGGTAGAGGACAATCAATGAATACAGGGCTAGCTCAAACATTATCCGCAGAGATGAGAATTTCAGATCCGGCAACAGACCGGGTGTGCGACGAATACCTGATTGTGAAAAGCCTGTTGCCGCTCAGTGGCTCACGCGTTCTGGAACTTGGTTGCGGCAAGGCGGAGAAGACACGCGCGATCGCGCAAGGTGGTCAGGTGGCTTCCATCACCGCGTTGGAGGTCGATGAGATTCAGCACGCCAGGAACATGCAGATCGGTGACATGCCTAATGTCAGTTTTTTCCTCGGCGGCGCAGAGATGATCCCGGCGGAGGACGCTAGCGTTGATATCGTGCTCATGTTCAAATCACTGCATCATGTACCCATGGATAAGATGGATCAAGCGCTGGCGGAAATTCGCCGTGTGTTAAAACCCGGCGGGTTAGCGTACCTGTCCGAGCCGGTCTACGCAGGTGAATTCAACGATATTCTGCGGCTGTTCCATGATGAGAAGACCGTACGCGAAGCTGCCTTCGCTGCCGTTGAGCGTGCCGTGAAAAATGGAACGCTGGAACTCATAAGCCAGACGTTCTTCAATACGCCCCAACATTTCGATGATTTTGAGCATTTCGAGAAACAAGTGCTGAATGTAACGCATACGCATCACCATCTTTCGGTCGAGGTATATGAGGCGGTTCGAGCCGCATTCACGCGTCAGATGACACCGCAAGGCATCAATTTTCAGAATCCGATTCGGGTCGATCTGCTGCGTAAAACAACTTTGTCGGGCGCATAAAGGACCCACAATGGGGGCAAATAAAGGACCCAAATAAGGGACCCAAATAAGGGACCCAATAACCGCAAGTTCTGGTCGCATCGGTGATTGTTGTGAATTCTCGGTGTTTGCAGCCATTGACCCGGTCGCTGGCGTTTGTATTGCAGATGTCTAGCCGCCGGCCCGCTTCGCCCTATGGCCGAGTTTTTTGAGCGCCTCGATGATCCGTTCGCAATGGTCGCCTTGTACTTCGATCACGCCATCCTTGACCGTCCCGCCCGAACCGCAGGCGGTGCGCAATTGTTTGCCCAGCGCGGCCAGTGCAATGGAATCTAGCGCTAGCCCTTTGACCAGGGTCACGCTTTTGCCGCCCCGGCCCTTGGTCTGGCGCGACACGCGCACCGCGCCATCGCCTGCCGGCGCAGCTTTGGCCGTGGCTTTGCAGGTGCACTGCGCGAGCGCCAGCCGGCATTCAGGACATGTGCGCCCGACATCGGTGGAATATACAAGGCCGCTTTTTGCGCTACGATTCATGATGTATGTGCTCTGGAATGTGTGAGGTGTGTAGCAGCGTCAGATTAGCAGACGCTGCTGACAGTGCGCTGCGGCCGTTCGTGGAGCGCGTGATTGCGGTCATGCTGATACCCCGGCACCGTGCCGGCGAACGGCCTTTTTGCGTAATATACACTAATAGGTATATTTTAAGCTGTAATTAAAACGTGCGGTAAGGCATTGTTTTTATGGCATACTGCCAGTATTTTTTGCAATTCCAAGAATCCTTATACTATGAATAAAATTCGTTTTGGCATCATCGGCGGTAGCGGCCTGTACAGCATGGCGGGTTTGCAGTCGATGCAGGAAATAACTCTCGAAACCCCGTTCGGCGCGCCGTCCGATGCCATCATGACCGGCATGCTGGACGGCGTGCCAGTGGCGTTTCTGGCGCGGCATGGTCGCAGCCATGCGCTGTTGCCGTCGGAGCTCCCGTTTCGCGCCAATATTTGGGCCATGAAACAACTCGGCGTCGATTACCTGCTGTCGGTATCGGCGGTCGGCTCGCTGCAGGAGCATTTGGCACCGCGCGATATGGTGTTGCCGGATCAGTTTATCGACATGACCAAGCAGCGCGCCGGCACTTTTTTTGGCGAGGGTGCGGTGGCGCATATCAGTTTTGCGCAGCCGGTGTGCGCGACCTTGTCCGATCTGCTGGCGCAAGCTTTTTTCGATTGCAAACTTCCGGACGCGGTGCTGCATCGCGGCGGCACCTATCTCTGCATCGAGGGGCCGGCGTTTTCGACCTATGCGGAGTCGCAGCTGTACCGTTCCTGGGGCGCGGCGGTGATTGGCATGACTAATATGCCGGAAGCGCGGCTGGCGCGTGAAGCCGAAATCGCCTATGCGACGCTGGCGCTGGTGACCGATTTCGATTGCTGGCATCCGGGCCATGCGGCAGTCACTGCCGAAATAGCGATCGGCAACTTGATGCACAACGCGCAAAATGCGCAAGCGGTGCTGCGCGCCTGCATCCGGCGGCTGGCTGCTAATCCGCCGCCATCGCTGGCGCATCAGGCACTGGCGCAAGCGCTAGTGACGCCGCCGGCGACGATGCCGGACGCCACGCGCGCTCGGCTGGAGCCGCTGTTGCGCAAATACCTGTAATTGATAGCGCGCATTTTTTACGCACTTTCAAGGCAGGACGAGCCGGAATTGGTAGGTCGGGTTAGCGTAGCGTAACCCGACGTTTGCAGCTGAGAATGTCGGGGCAGTTTTGCAAGTTCGCGATGAAGCCGCTAACCCGACCTACGAAACTGGTACTAATATCTTCATTTCACAGAAAGCACGATCATCATGCATAAAACTCTATTGTTTTTAATCTCTTCGGTTCTGTTAATCGGCACTGCGCAAGCGCAGGAGATTGGCAGCGTGAATACCGAATTCAAACTGATGGGCTCGCATAAATTGGTGGTGGAGGCGCATGACGATCCTAAGGTGGAAGGCGTTTCCTGCTATGTGTCCAAACCCGAGCGCGGTGGCATGGCGGGAATGGTAGGGGTCGCCGAAGAAGTGTCGGATGTGTCGATTGCCTGCCGCCAGGTCGGTCCGATTCGCTTCAAGGAAGCGCTGCCGCAACAGGAAGATGCATTTACCGAGCGCCGCTCGCTGGTTTTCAAGACCCTGCACGTGGTGCGCATGGTCGATGTCGCACGCAATACGCTGGTGTATTTGACCTATTCCGACAAGCTGATCTCTGGCAGCCCGAAGAACGCGGTGACCGCGGTGGCAGTGCCGCGCACGACCGTAATTCCGTTGAAAAAATAACCGCCTTGCAGGCATGACGCGCTTCGTTGCATCTTCGTTGCGTCTTCGTTGCATCTTCGTTGCATCTTCGTTACTTATTAACTGATGTTACGCAGGCCTCAGTATAAATTGTTAATCTGTTGAAATGAAAAAAGCTGAACTTGAGTTGTACACGGATTATTTGATAAGTACATTTGGACGGGCGACAGCGACAGGGTTGTCTGCGATGGTTGATGG
>JBGSTZ010000036.1:0-6276 GCA_041736255.1 Burkholderiaceae bacterium | reverse complement strand
TTTATGCCGTATTCAAATTGGAGTGCCTGAATATAAAGCTCAAAACAAACCATTTCGCGATAAGGGCAAAACTCTTCATCAAAGCAACCCGACAGGCCTATGCCGAACTACAGGCTCTGCAGGCTGCGTAACATCAGTTAGAAAGATAATTTGCAACTGTTATTTTTGACGCCTTGAAAAAGCTAATTAGCCCCCATATAATTAGCACTCGCCAGGGGAGAGTGCCAATTATTTCTCCTGGAATTAAAGTTTTGCGGCAAAGCCTGCTTCTAACACAAGGCTGCGCAGTAAGAATGCGTTGTGGCAGATATGCTGCAAAAACATCAATCTATTGAATACTAAGGAGTTTTTATGAATCTTCGTCCTTTGCATGACCGCGTTATCGTAAAACGTCTGGATCAGGAAACAAAAACAGCATCCGGCATCGTTCTGCCTGAAACAGCTGCTGAAAAACCGGATCAAGGTGAAATTCTGGCAGTAGGCAACGGCAAAATTCTGGAAAACGGTTCAGTGCGTGCCTTGGCTGTCAAAGTCGGCGACCGCGTTTTGTTCGGCAAATATTCTGGCCAAACGGTCAAAGTCGAAGGCGACGAATTGCTCGTCATGCGCGAAGAAGACATCATGGCCGTGGTTGAGAAGTAATCAACGCACCATCCGTTAGACATCAATAATTTAGTCACATCACATTCTCAGGCTGGCAAGCTTTTCAAGCAGTGCCCGCCCCGAAAATCAGTTTAGGAGATTCACATGGCAGCTAAAGACGTAGTATTTGGCGATTCAGCCCGTTCAAAAATGGTTGAAGGCGTCAACATTCTCGCCAACGCAGTTAAAGTTACTCTGGGCCCTAAAGGCCGCAACGTCGTAATCGAACGCTCATACGGCGCGCCAACCATCACCAAAGACGGTGTATCGGTAGCAAAAGAAATCGAACTTAAAGACAAGCTCATGAACATGGGCGCGCAGATGGTTAAGGAAGTTGCTTCCCGCACCAGCGACGACGCCGGCGACGGCACGACTACTGCAACCGTATTGACCCAAGCCATCGTGCGCGAAGGCATGAAATACGTTGCTGCCGGCATGAACCCAATGGACTTGAAACGCGGTATCGACAAGGCAGTTGCAGCAACTATCGTTGAACTGGCAAAAATTGCCAAGCCATGCACCACTACCAAAGAAATCGCGCAAGTCGGCTCGATCTCTGCCAACAGCGATGCATCCATCGGCGAGCGTATCGCTGAAGCGATGGACAAAGTCGGTAAAGAAGGCGTAATCACTGTTGAAGACGGCAAATCTTTGAACGACGAACTCGATATCGTTGAAGGTATGCAGTTTGACCGTGGCTATCTGTCACCGTACTTCATCAACAACCCGGAAAAACAAGTTGTACTGCTGGAAGATCCATTTATCCTGCTATGCGACAAGAAAATCTCCAACATCCGTGACCTGCTGCCAATTCTGGAACAAGTCGCCAAGGCTGGCCGTCCATTGCTGATCATTGCAGAAGACGTCGAAGGCGAAGCGCTGGCAACTCTAGTGGTCAACAACATTCGTGGCATCCTGAAAACTTGTGCTGTTAAAGCGCCAGGCTTCGGCGACCGTCGCAAAGCAATGCTGGAAGACATCGCCATCCTGACCGGTGGTCAAGTTGTTGCTGAAGAAGTTGGCATGACACTGGAAAAAGTTACCCTGGAAGAGTTGGGCCAAGCCAAGCGGATTGAAATTGGCAAGGAAAACACCATCGTTATCGACGGTGCCGGCCAATCTGCTGCGATCGAAGCACGCGTTAAGCAAGTACGCGTACAAATCGAAGAAGCCAGCTCAGACTATGACCGTGAAAAGCTGCAAGAACGCGTTGCCAAATTGGCAGGCGGTGTTGCGGTGATCAAGGTTGGCGCAGCCACCGAAGTCGAAATGAAAGAGAAAAAAGCCCGCGTTGAAGATGCATTGCACGCAACCCGTGCTGCAGTCGAAGAAGGCATCGTTCCCGGCGGCGGTGTTGCTCTGTTGCGCGCTCGTGCCAACATCAAAGTCACTGGTGACAATCCTGATCAAGAAGCTGGCATCAAGATCGTCATGCGCGCAATGGAAGAACCGCTGCGCATGATCGTCCAAAATGCCGGTGAAGAAGCTTCGGTTGTAGTGGCTAAAGTATTGGCTGGCACAGGTAACTTCGGTTACAACGCTGCCAACGGCACTTATGGCGACTTGGTTGAAATGGGCGTGCTGGATCCAGCAAAAGTAAGCCGTTCAGCTTTGCAAAACGCAGCATCGATCGCTTCTTTGATGCTGACGACAGACTGCATGATCGCCGAGTCAGTTGATGACAAGGCAGTTGGCGGCATGCCTGACATGGGCGGCATGGGTGGTATGGGCGGCATGGGTGGTATGGGCGGCATGATGTAATAACCGTTTTCGGTTATTACATGCAATAGATGCAAGCAAGCTAAGTACATTAGCTGCTGCTAATAAAAAAACCCGCTCGGTGCAAACCGGGCGGGTTTTTTCATGAAACTTGGAAAACGTGCGGCGCTGCTAAAATATACCGAAAAGTAATATCGACATACAATACGAATTGTTTCGCTTATAAAGCGACTCCCGTAAAATCAAACCATTGAAGAAGCATATAGCGACAGGGTGTCGATCACGATACAGTCTGTCGCTTTTTATTTGCAGGAATACACGATTCAGATGATAGAACTACAAGCAATACACCAGCGTTTTAAAGGTAAAAATGGTGATGTCGATGCGGTACGCGACGTCACTCTGTCGATTCGCAAAGGAGAGGTTTTCGGCATCATTGGCCGCAGCGGTGCTGGTAAAAGCTCGCTGGTGCGTACCATTAACTTGTTGAACCGCCCGACCTCGGGCCGGGTGCTGGTCGATGGCATTGATCTTACCGGCCTGGGCGCAGCAGAACTGCGCACTGCGCGGCATGACATCGGCATGATTTTTCAGCACTTCAATTTGCTGACATCGCGCACCGTGTATGACAACGTCGCCCTGCCGCTGGAATTGGCAGGGCTGTCAAAAGCCGAAATCCACAAAAAAGTCATGCCGCTATTGGAACTGGTGGGTTTGACCGAATTGAAAAAGCGCTATCCGGCGCATATCAGCGGTGGCCAAAAACAGCGCGTCGGCATCGCGCGCGCATTAGCGAATGACCCAACCATATTATTGTCGGACGAAGCCACCTCGGCGCTGGACCCAGAAACTACGCGTTCAATTCTCGAACTATTGCGCCGCATTAACCGCGAGCTTGGCCTGACGATTGTGCTGATCACCCATCAGATGGAAGTCATCAAGGTCATTTGCGACCGCGTCGCGGTGATGGAAGCTGGCCAAATCATCGAACAAGGGGAAGTCATCGACGTTTTCCGTGAGCCTAAACATGACGTCACCAAAGCCTTGATCGGCGATGTGATTGCGCAGGAATTACCGCCAGGCCTGCTGCAGCGATTGCGCGCCAAACTGGCACAAACCCAGGCCGGCAGCGGTCAGGATCATTTGTTCCGGTTTGCATTTTCCGGCCCTAGCGTGGATCAACCGCTGCTGTCAGAAGCGATTCGTCGTTACGGCATGGATTTCACCATCCTGCACGGCCAGATAGATGAAATTCAGGGCCAGGCATTCGGCTCGCTGGCGGTGCTCGCCAGCGGCGCTGCAGACGATATCACTGCAGCAATAAGCTATCTGCGCGCGCAAGGCGTAGTCGTTGAGGAGTTAAATCATGTCATCTGAACTATTCGATTTATTCATTTCGTCCTTTGGCGAAACACTGCTGATGGTCGCGGTTTCCGGAATTTTAGGAGCGCTGCTCGGCGTGCCGCTCGGCATCGCGCTGCACCTGACCGACCGCAAAGGCATAGTGCCGAGTCCGATTTTCAATCGCGTGGCCGGCTTGGTGGTCAATGCAGTGCGCTCGACGCCGTTCATCATTTTGCTGGTGGCGGTGATTCCACTGACGCGCTTCTTCGTCGGTTCTTCGATCGGCACTGCAGCGGCGATCGTGCCATTGACGCTGGCGGCGGCGCCCTTTGTCGCCCGCCTGGTGGAAACCGCGCTGCGCGAAGTCGATCCCGGTCTGATCGAGGCGGCGCAGGCGATGGGTGCAACCACTTCCCAAATCGTGTTCAAGGTGCTGGTGCCGGAGGCGTTTTCCGGCATCGTGGCCGGCCTGACCATCACTTTCATCAGTCTGGTCGGTTATTCGGCGATGGCCGGGGCGATTGGCGGCGGCGGCCTGGGCGACCTCGGGATTCGCTACGGTTATCAACGTTTCCTACCGGAAGTCATGCTGGCGGTGGTGCTGATTTTGATCGTGTTCGTACAAATCGTGCAATCGCTGGGCGACCTGCTGGTGCGCCGGCTGAGTCATCGTTAATTTTTTGCTTTTTACCTATTCAAAGGAAACATCATGCAACGTCGTCATATACTCAACTTTTTCAGCGGCCTGAGTCTGCTTGCCAGCCTCGCCATTGCTCCAGTACAGGCGCAGGACAAGCCGGTCAAGATCGGCGTAACCGGCGGCCCGCACGCGGAAATCATGGAAGTCGTCAAGAAAATCGCTGCAAAAGATGGCTTGCAAATTCAAGTTGTCGAGTTCAGCGATTACATTCAACCGAACGCCGCGCTGGCGTCTGGCGATCTCGATGCCAACAGCTACCAGCACCTGCCTTACCTGGAAGCACAAATCAAGGATCGCGGCTATAAATTCGCCAATGTCGGCACCACCATCACGTTTCCGATGGGCGCTTACTCGAAAAAAGTGAAATCACTAGCCGAGCTAGAAACGGGTGCCCGTGTCGGAATTCCGAACGACCCTACCAATGGCGGCCGCGCGCTGCTACTGCTGCAGGCGCAAGGACTGTTCAATCTAAAGGCCAGTGCCGGCCTGAGCGCAACTCCGCTCGACATCGCCGCCAATCCAAAAAAAATCAAGATCATCGAACTCGATGCAGCGCAATTGCCGCGTTCGCTGGCTGATCTCGACGCCGCGGTCATCAACGGCAATTACGCCGAATCGGCCGGCTTGAATCCGGTCACAGATGCCATCGCCATCGAAAGCCCGAAAGGCCCGTACGCCAACGTGATCGCGGTGCGCGACCAGGACAAGGTCAAGCCTTGGGTGGCGAAGCTGCTCAAAGCCTACCACAGCCCGGAAGTCAAACAGTTCGTGCTGAAACAGTACAAGAACTCGGTCATCGTGTCCTGGTAACAGGATAGGCTGGCGACCATAAAAAACGGGAGAGATATTGCATCTCTCCCGTTTTTTATTGCGGCTGGTGTGTCACCGCTTGTGTTACCACTTATGTCACCACTGCGGCGCGCGTTTTTCGATAAACGCCTGCACTCCTTCTTGCGCCGCCGCATCCATCATGTTGCACGCCATGGTCTGGCCTGCCAGTTGATATGCGGCATCAATGCCCATTTCCAATTGCCGGTAAAACAGTTGCTTGCCCATCGCGACCGCGACGGCGGGTTTGCCCACAATGCTGGCAGTCAGTGCGGCGACTTCGGCATCGAGTTGTTCCGGCGCCGCCACCCGATTGACCAGGCCGCGCGCCAATGCGGTCTGGGCGTCGATGAAGTCGCCGGTCAGCAACATTTCCATCGCTTGCTTGCGCGAGACGTTGCGCGACAGCGCGACCGATGGCGTGGCGCAAAACAATCCGAAATTAATGCCCGAGACCGCAAACCGGGCCGTGCTGGAAGCCACCGCCAGATCGCACATGGCGACCAACTGGCAGCCGGCAGCGGTGGCGATGCCCTGCACCCGCGCAATCACCGGTTGCGGCATGTGCTGGATGGTCAGCATCAGTTTGCTGCATTGCTTGAATAGGGTCTGGTAATAGTCCAGTTCGGGCGTGGCGCGCATTTGCTTGAGATCGTGTCCGGCGCAGAACGCGCGGCCTTCGGCTGCCAGCACCACTACCCGTGCGGTGGCGTCCTGGGCCAGCGCCTCCAATTCGGTCTGAAGTGCATCCATCATCTGTTCTGACAGCGCATTGAACTGCGCCGGACGGTTCAAGGTCAGGGTAACAACGCCGCCGCTGCGGCTGGGCAATACCATCGGAATTAAGTGATCTGTGGCTGACTGGTCCATTTTGCCTCCGTATTTAGTTTATTTTAATATACTATTAACTGATGTTACGCAGGCCTCAGTATAAATTGTTAATCTGTTGAAATGAAAAAAGCTGAACTTGAGTTGTACACGGATTATTTGATAAGTACATTTGGACGGGCGACAGCGACAGGGTTGTCTGCGATGGTTGATGG
>JBGSTZ010000020.1:0-2814 GCA_041736255.1 Burkholderiaceae bacterium | reverse complement strand
GAACGGCTATTTGCTCAGCACCGTGGATACGGTCATCAATCGAGCGGGCCATTTTTACTGGAAAGCATGCGCACCATGGCATGTCTGGTCGATGACATTTACGAGAAAGGCGTCAAACTAGGCGGCACAGAGAAAAAAGACGTTGAGCACCGCCTGTCACGATCCCCAGAGCTGAACTGGTGGGACATAACAATTCGGCCTAAAACGGTACATTTGTAATTTCTAAATACCTTAGTTCTCGTAACAAAATAACTTGGACTTTTTTTCTTGCAGAGCCGTATCCAGTTCATAGTGCACGACCTCAAAATACGTTCCGTAAAAAGCTCTTGTTATTTTTATATGGATCCTTAGACAATTGCGATGGAAAAATGATCCCGCAAATTACCACTGTAGTACTAAAAAACTAACACTTTCGCCAACGGCTAGGCCTTGACTCGCTTTTTTTAATACTGGCGCTAAAGTAATTAACTCTGTTCAGCGAATGCATGGGCCCCTGACAAGGTTGGCGGCAATGTTTCCAGCCACTTGCGTATCCTTGCTGCATCCCCCAAGCGAGATAGTTTGCCTTTAGAGTCCAGGAAAACCATCACAACCGGTCGGCCCTCAATCTTTGCCTGCATCACCAGACATCGCCCTGCCTCAGAAATATAACCCGTTTTTTGTAAGCCTATATCCCATCCCGGATTTTTTACTAATCTATTGGTAGTCGAGTATTGCAGCGCTCGTCCGCCTGGCTCCACTATATAACTGGTATCAGTCGAATATTGGCGCACCGCCGGATAATTATATGCGGCACTAACCAGTTTAGCCAGATCACGCGCACTGGCTACATTCCCGCTCGACAGCCCGTTGGAATCGACAAACATAGTGTTGGTCATACCAATCGTTCGCGCTTTTTCGTTCATGCGCTTGACAAAATTTTTCAGACCTCCAGGATAGCTACGCCCCAGCGCAGAAGCAGCGCGATTTTCCGAACTCATCAGTGCGATATGCAGCATGTCGGTTCGCGACAACTGAGCCCCAACCCGTAGACGGGAGCGGCTATTCTTTTCATAATCAATATCCTCACTGGTAACTTCGAGTATCTCGTGCATATTTTGCGCGGAATCAAGTACTACCAGCGCTGTCATCAATTTGGTAATGGACGCCATCGGCAACGGCACTCTTGAATTTTTTTCAAATAAAACTTCAGAAGTGGCTTGGTCCATTACGAAAGCGACATTGGATTGAAGATCCAGCGGGTCGTAGGTTTGATTCAGTCCAGCCATATCGCCAAACGTTTTTCTGGCCGGAATTGCCGCTACAAGGGGCGCTTTCAATACGCGTTTAATTGCAACTTTGCGCTTGTGATTGGACGTTACAACCTTGGTATTTTTTTTATTGTTGGCAATGACTTTTTTTACCCGCCCCTTGCTGGCGACAACTTTAGAGTTGCTTTTAGAGGCCACTGGCTTGACACTGTTTTTCTTACGCTGCACGGCATTCGGGGTGACTTCCTTAGCCAGCGCTGCGGGTACAGAAATAGTCATGCACAGTATGGAAAAAAATAACACTAACGCAGACCTAGGCATCGCAAATCTCCCAATTTGATGCAAATTTTATATTTTTTAAGTTTAGCAAAACAGATACAATTCGCAAGAAAATTAGGGGGTTAGCGCATAGTCTTGAACGAAGTTCTTCATATTATTGATAAGCCACAAATTAAAACACAAACAGACTGATAGATACCAGCATAGATAGGTTTCAGGATGCTCCCTCCAAGAACTTAACGAAACTTGTCACAGGATTACGCTCGGTCTGCAAAGTGTTTTCAACCTTACTTAAATCTGCATAACCCAGCGACATACCGCAGACAACCATCTCATTGTCAGGCAACTCCAGCACATTGCTAATGATTTTATGATACTGGGTGAAAGCCGCCTGTGTGCAGGTGTCGAGGCCGCGGCCACGTGCAGCAATCATGATGTTTTGTAGAAACATACCATAATCCAGCCACGACCCCTGCTCCATGATACGGTCAATAGTAAACATTAAGCCTACAGGCGCATCGAAAAATGCATAATTTCGACCATGCTGCTCCTGCATTCCCGCCTTGTTATCACGTGTCAGACCGAGCAAGGCATAAAGATCCCAGCCTACCTTACGGCGACGTTCAATATACGGCGATACCCACTGACGCGGGTAATAGCAGTATTCTTCCACGTGCTCCTGAGTAGCATTAACGTCGGTAAAGGCTTGGGCAATTTCCGAAGATAACCGGTCTTTTATACCACCAGTCAGTACATACACCTTCCATGGTTGTGTATTGGTGCCGGAAGGTGCGCGTGCCGCCACCTCCAGAATTTTTTCAATGTCTTCGCGTGCAACCATCTGCGGTAAAAAAGCACGGATGGAGCGTCGTGAAACGATAGCTGCATCCACTATTTGCTGCGCTGCTGTCTCTATCATGATGTTTTTCTTTCTTTCCGTTACTAGATTTAAAAGTGCCAGATTCACCTACAAAGTGCAACCAGCAGTGATTTTTAGGACTCTATAGCTTTTGACTAAAAGATAGAGAACAGGTTTTTTATCAGCGCCTCCGTATCCCGCGCACCGCTCTCGGCGCTATCGCACAGAAATTCCGGGCAATTGCGATCCATCAACACCTTGCCGGCCACCATGCGCAAATTGCGTTTTTTACTTTCAGCGAAGAAGGCATCGACCGAGGCCGGATGCACGCTGCAATACACCATCGCAGTCGTTGTGCCGCAACGCAGCAGTTCGTCGATAAAAAAAGTGGCTACTTCTGCCGCATGGTCCGCATCGGAAAATTGG
>JBGSTZ010000019.1:0-19650 GCA_041736255.1 Burkholderiaceae bacterium | reverse complement strand
CCCGCCGCCGTCGCCCGTTGCGGCGCCGATTACAGCGCCCGCCAATGCGCCCATACCGGCGCCGGCTGCGGTGCCGCGTTGGGTACTGCTCATCTCAGGCATATTGGCGCAGCCTGTTAATACCAAAACGGCAAATAGTGCGGAAAGAGTGAATTTTGTGCGCATGACTAAACTTTCAAATGGAAATATCTATTCTGACACGCCGGATTAGATACCGGACCGAATATTGCATTTGTTAACATCTTCATCCGAAAATTGGCTACGCTGAATTAGCTAAAAATTAATACTATTGCAGGTATTTTATAAATCGCAATGTTTATATGGAGAAATTATGGTGTTTTTGCCTATACTCCTTTTTTTGAATAAATAAAAGACAGGAGGCGGCTAGGCAATCAAGCTCAAGATAGCTACGCCAAACCGTCATAACTTGTGGCCGCGCAAACACTTGCTGTCTAGCGAGTTCGGATTTCGGCAAATTCTTCAATGCTGCCCAGTTTGACGGTAATCGGGTTGAGTGTGATGGTCGGCTGTATCGGGCGCCAGGCGAATTGCCATGCTTGCTGCGCCGCTTGTGCCGCCGGTCGGGTGAAAATCGCGCCCAGCGGGCCGCGCTTACCGTAACTAATGGCGCCGTCGATGCCGGCCCAGTTCGGCAGCGCGCGCTGCACTGCGCGGTGCAGGCGTTCGCCGAATTCTTCCGTGTTGTGTATCACCAGGCAGGCGTCGCTGCCGGCAAAAGTCTTGAACAGGCTTTCATCCCAGGCTTGGGCGAAGCTGACGGTCAGGAAGTTGGGCGCCATCGCAGAATTGAGCCGGATGCCTGACGATTGCGCCGGCGCGCCGGAGTTCTGATCGGTGGCCGGTTGCAGGCAAAATTCGCCCAGGCTCAGGCAGCGCTCCAGCACCGTTCTTGGCGCATACAGATAAAACGTGGCGGGACGTGTGTAATCTTTGTTTGACATGTGTGGTTCTTAAAATAATGGGAAACTGCGGGCGCAGCAGAACGAACCGGTTTTCATCGCAATCAGTCTTCCTGCGCCGGCAGGCGGATTGTATATTGGCCCGATTTTTCATCACGCACCATGGTCAGCAGATTCTGCTTTTGTGCATCTTCCACCAGTTGTCGGAACGAGCGATAGCCGTAGGCGGATTCAGTGAAACCGGGCTTGCGTCGCTGCATGGTCGGCTTTACCATCGAATACCAAATTTTTTCTTCACCGCGTTCGGCAATCAAAGCCTCGATGGTTTCAATGATGAAATCGAGCGCTTCGTATCGCTTGTCTTCATCCTGCTTGTCTTCCGGTTTTTCTTCCGGTTTGAGCGGCGCTGGTTTGGCTTTGTCGTTGCCGGCGGCTTTAACCGGCGCTTTCTTCTCCGCCGGTTTGCGCTTCGGCTTCGGCCTGGCGTCGCGCACCAGGTCGTCGTAAAAGATGAATTCGTCGCAATTCGCTGCCAGCATGTCGGAAGTCGAACTCTTGACGCCGATGCCGATCACATATTTGTTGTTTTCGCGCAGTTTCGACACCAGCGGTGAAAAATCCGAATCGCCGCTGATGATGACAAAAGCATCCACGTGCTCCTTGGTGTAGCACAGGTCGAGCGCATCGACCACCATCCGGATATCTGCCGAATTCTTGCCCGACATGCGCAGATGCGGGATTTCGATCAGCTCGAACGCGGCTTCATGCATCGCACCCTTGAAGTCCTTGTAACGGTCCCAGTCGCAATAGGCTTTCTTGACCACGATGCTGCCCTTCAGCAGCAGCCGTTCCAGCACCAGGCGGATATCGAATTGCGGGTATTTGGCATCCCGCACGCCCAGTGCCACGTTTTCGAAATCGCAGAATAGTGCCATGTTGCTGACTTCTGGTCGACCTGCCATCGTGTGTTCCTTATGTTGTTAGGTGTGCAGGCATGGAGGCCTGCACCCCTTATTTTTGCTCGATATAAATCTGCTCCACCAGCGTTCTGGCCCACGGCGTCTTGCGCAGAAAAGTCAGGCTCGATTTGATGCTGGGATCACTCTTGAAACAGCGTATATCGACTTTGCTGGCCAAGCCGTCCCAGCCGTAGCGCGCTACCAGTGCGGTCAGCAGCGCTTCCAGCGTGACGCCTTGCAGCGGATTATTCGATTGTAGTTTAGTCATAACATCGTTCTTAAAATATTACTTGCGCCCGCTGCGCTGGGTATTTCTCTGCACGTTGCCGATGCTGCTGGCATTTTTGCGCGGCGCGTGGCCGGCGGCCGATCGGGCCGGAGATGGCTTGCCCGTCAGCGCCGACTTGACTGCCGGTTTTCCTTTGAAAGCGGCCTTGCCGGCAGTGCTGCTGTTGGTGGCTTGCCGGGTTATTTTGGCGCTGCCCATGCCGCCATCTTCCGACGATTGCCAAGCCGGGATCAGATGCCGCGGGCCGTTGCCGATCAAGTCGGTGCGTCCCATGCGTTTCAATCCTTCGCGCAAGATTGGCCAGTTGGCCGGATCATGGAAGCGCAGGAAAGCCTTGTGCAGCTTGCGGATCTGGCCGCTGCGCGCAGTCTCCACCACTTCCGAATCTGCATCGACCTTGTGTAGCGGATTCTTGCGGGTGTGATACATGGTGGTGGCCATCGCCATCGGCGTGGGCATAAAGGTCTGCACCTGATCGAGCTTGAAGTTATTCTTTTTCAGCCACAGCGCCAGATTCAGCATGTCTTCATCGGTGGTGCCGGGGTGGGCGGCGATGAAGTACGGAATCAGGTATTGCTTCTTGCCGGCTTCTTTTGAAAACCGGTCGAACATTTCCTTGAAGGTGTCGTAATTGCCGATGCCGGGCTTCATCATCTTCGACAGCGTGTTCTGTTCGGTATGTTCGGGCGCGATCTTCAGCAGGCCGCCGACGTGATGCGTGACCAGCTCCTTCACGTATTCGGGCGAACGGATCGCCAAGTCGTAGCGCAAGCCGGAACTGATCAGGATTTTCTTGACACCGGGAATCGCGCGCGCCTTGCGATACACTGAAATCAGCTTGCTGTGGTCGGTGCCGAGATTGCTGCAAATGGTTGGATACACGCACGATAAACGGCGGCAGGATTCCTCGATGCTCTTGTCCTTGCAAGCCAGCCGGTACATGTTTGCAGTCGGGCCGCCGAGATCGGAAATAGTGCCAGTAAAACCTTTGGTCTTGTCGCGGATTTCCTCTATTTCACGCAGGATCGACGGCTCGGAGCGGCTCTGGACGATGCGGCCCTCGTGCTCGGTGATCGAGCAGAAGGTGCAGCCACCGAAACAGCCGCGCATGATGTTGATCGAGAAACGGATCATTTCCCAGGCCGGAATATGCGCGTTGCCGTAGCTCGGATGCGGGCCGCGCGCGTACGGTAAACCATACACGCCGTCCATCTCATCCATCGCCAGCGGTAGCGGTTGCGGATTGAGCCAAACATCGCGCTCGCCATGCGCCTGCACCAGCGCCCGGGCATTGCCAGGATTGGATTCCAGATGCAGGATGCGCGACGCGTGCGCGTACAACACCGGATCGGTGCTGACCTGTTCATACGACGGCAGTCGGATCACGTTCTTGCCACGCTGCTCCTTTTGCTGGGCCAGGCGTTCTTCGCGGGTCAAAATCCGAATCGGCTTGATCACTGGCTCGGTGCTGGTGGCTACTGCGCTGTTGCTGGCGCAGCTTTCCTTCTCCGGTAGTTCCGCATACGGATTGATCGGCGGCTCGGTCTTGCCCGGGGTATCGACCCGGGTCGAGTTGGTTTCAGTCCAGTCGTCCCCCGGCAGCCAGCCGCGCGGCACCATGAAAGCAGTGCCGCGCAGGTTACGAATCGATTTAATCGGCTCGCCCGCAGCCAGTCTATGCGTCAGATCGACCAGCGCACGCTCTGCATTGCCGTACAACAAAATATCGGCCTTGGAATCCGGCAACACCGAACGCTTGACCTTGTCGGTCCAGTAATCGTAATGCGCGATGCGGCGCAGGCTGGCCTCGATACTCCCAATCACGATGGCTGTGTCCGGATACGCTTCGCGGGCGCGCTGCGCATACACCACCACTGCGCGGTCGGGCCGCTTGTTTGGTTCGGCGTTGGCGGTGTAGGCGTCTTCGGAACGGATCTTGCGGTCGGCGGTGTAGCGGTTGATCATCGAATCCATGTTGCCGGCGGTTATGCCGAAATACAGATTCGGTTTGCCCAGCGCGCGAAACGCATCGGCCGAGTGCCAGTCCGGCTGGCTGATGATGCCGACCCGGAAGCCCTGCGCTTCCAGCAAGCGCCCAATCAATGCCATGCCGAAGCTCGGATGGTCAATATAGGCGTCGCCAGTGAGCAGGATCACATCGCAGCTGTCCCAGCCCAGCTTGTCCATCTCGGCGCGCGACATCGGCAGGAAAGGGGCGGCCGCAGTCCGTTCCGAGCGTTTTTTGACGCTGGAAAACAGGTTGGTCGGGGCGTTATTGGGGGCAAGAGTAAGTGCGTTCATATCGGCCGGATTGTACCGCAGCGCCGGTTTCGGCGGCGGTTGTGCTTAATAATGCGGCGGCCTTTCGTTGGCGCTATTGGTGCTGCTGCCATCCTGGTCGCTAACCGGCTCCTTGATCAATCGCGCCAGTGCGGCGCACAGGGTTTCCAGCTGGTCTATTTTTTGTTGCTGGCGATATACCAGCGTGTTCAATGTTTCGAGCAAATCTTCCTGACGTGTGAGCTTAATTTCAATCTCTATCATGCGTTCTTCGGGGTTCATGCGCATTGCTCCTTCGAATATGGGTACCCCATTATTGCAGAATTGTTGGGGGGGGTATGCCTTATAACAGCGCAATTACCGCATATGATTACTGCCTTATAAAAATATACAAGGTTGATTTATTCGCATACCGGATTCCACAACGAAGCTGCCGATCAGACGCATAAAAGATGAAGTATATTCAAATATCACGCGTAAATATGAGCCAATAACCACGAAAAAAGCAATACTCCTTTATTACTGCGAAACGCGCCATGACACCCATCTGGCTACCGATGGGTGTCATGGCGCGTTGCCGGTTTATGCCACCAGACGCTGCAGCACATACGGCAGAATCCCGCCGTGGGTATAGTAATCCACTTCAATCGGCGTATCGATACGCAGCAACAATGCGCATTCCTGGCTAGTGCCATCTGCGCGGTGAATCACCAGTGTCACATCCTGCCCGGGCACCAGCGTGCCATCGAGACCGGTCAGGTCAAAGGTTTCATCGCCTTTAATCTCCAGCGACTGGATGCTGTCAGCCCCTTTGAATTGCAGCGGCAACACGCTCATGCCAACCAGGTTGGAGCGATGGATGCGCTCGTAACTGCGGGCGATCACCGCTTTGACGCCGAGCAGCTGGGTGCCTTTTGCCGCCCAGTCGCGCGACGAACCGCTGCCGTATTCTTCGCCTGCAAATATCAGCGTCGGTACGCCGTCGGCGATGTATTGCATCGCAGCGTCGTAGATCGGTATTTGCGCGCAGTCCGGCTGGTGCAGCGTAATCCCGCCTTCGGTGCGGCTGCCGTCGGCTTTCAGCGGGAGCAGCAAGTTCTTGATCCGCACATTGGCAAAGGTGCCGCGCATCATCACTTCGTGATTGCCGCGGCGCGAGCCGTAACTGTTGAAATCCGGCTGCGCCACGCCATGCGCCAGCAAGTATTTGCCGGCGGGCGATGTGGCCTTGATCGAGCCAGCCGGACTGATATGGTCGGTCGTCACCGAGTTGCCAAATACGCCTAAAGCCCGTGCGCCGGCAATATTGCCGACCTTGAAAGCTTCGGTGCGGGAACCCTCGAAAAACGGCGGTTCGGCAATGTAGGTTGATTCCTCCCAGGTGTACATGTCGCCAGTCGGAGCGGCAATGCTGTTCCAGAGCGGATTGTCCTGGGTAAAGTCGGCATACAGGCGTTGATACATGGCCGGATCGCTGGCGAATTTCTGTACCGCCGCCAGCTCTTCCGCGCTCGGCCAGATGTCTTTCAGATACACCGGCAAGCCATCCTTGCCCTGACCCAGCGGTTCGTGATCCAGATCCAGGTTCACCCGCCCGGCGATGGCGAAGGCCACCACCAGCGGCGGACTCATCAGGAAGTTGGCCTTGATATTGGCATGGATGCGCGCCTCGAAATTGCGGTTGCCGGACAATACTGCCGCACAAATCAGGTCGCGATTGATGACGATTTCTTCCAGGCACGGGTCAAGCGGGCCGCTGTTGCCGATGCAGGTGGTGCAGCCGTAGCCGACCAACCCGAATCCGAGTTGTTCCAGAGACGTCAGCAGTCCGGCATTGCGCAAATATTCGGTCACCACGCGCGAACCGGGCGCCAGCGAAGTCTTGATGTGCGGCTGCACCGACAAGCCGCGCTCCACCGCTTTTTTGGCAAGCAAACCCGCTACCAGCAGCACGCCAGGGTTGGAAGTATTGGTGCAGGACGTGATGGCAGCAATCAGAATATCGCCGTGACCGAGGTCGACATAACTGCAGCTCTCTTCTACCGCAGGGGGCGGAGCCGGCGTCGGATGATCGTCCACCATCTCGACTTCGCTATCAGGCATCGGTTGCGCGGCGCTTTGATCGCCGCCGCCAGCCGTTGGCATTGCACTGACAGCGCTGGCGCTGGCGAGTGCATACTTGGTCGGATGACGGGTGCGCAATTCCTCGGCTGCTTTGCCAAAACCGCCCTGCTCGACCGGCGCCACGCATAAAGCATCGAATTTTGCACCCAGTTCCGGCAATGCGATGCGATCCTGCGGCCGTTTGGGGCCGGCCACCGATGGCGTAATGCTGGATAAATCCAGCGTCAGCGTGGCGCTGTAATCGATCTCGCCCTCTTGTGGCACACCGAACAAACCCTGCGCCTTGAAATAGCTCTGGAACGCGTCCACCTCTTCCTTGCTGCGCCCGGTCATGGTCAGATAGGCGACTGCCGCGTCGTCGATCGGGAAGAAACCCATAGTCGCACCATATTCCGGCGACATATTGCTAATCGTGGCGCGGTCTGGCACCGATAGCGACGCCACGCCATCACCGAAGAATTCGACAAATTTGCCGACCACTTTGGCGCCGCGCAACAGCTCGGTCACCGTCAGCACCAAATCGGTGGCAGTCACGCCCTGGCGCAGTTTGCCGCTCAGGTTTACGCCCACCACATCCGGCGTCAAAATATTCAAAGGTTGGCCGAGCATCGCCGCTTCGGCCTCGATGCCGCCGACGCCCCAGCCGACCACGCCGATGCCGTTGATCATGGTGGTATGCGAATCGGTGCCGACCAGCGTATCAGGGTAATACACGCCGTCCTTTTGCCACACGCCGCGCGCCAGGTATTCCAGATTGACCTGATGCACGATGCCGATGCCGGGCGGCACCACCTTGAAGGTATCAAAAGCTTGCATGCCCCATTTCAGGAACTGGTAACGCTCCTGATTGCGCTGAAACTCGATTTCCATATTCAGCCGGAAAGCGTCCGGCCCATTGTAATGATCGACCTGCACCGAATGGTCCACCACCAGATGCACCGGTACCAGCGGCTCGATGATCTTTGGGTCACAGCCGAGTTTGGCCGCTGCGCCGCGCATCGCCGCCAGATCGCACAGCAGCGGCACGCCGGTAAAGTCTTGCAGCACAATGCGCGCCACCACGAACGGGATTTCCTCCTGGCGTTGCCCGTTCGGCTGCCAGGCGGCGAGTTGCCGCACATGGTCTTCGGTGACGCTCTTGCCGTCGCAATTGCGCAGCACCGCTTCCAGCACGATGCGCAGCGATACCGGCAGCCGGCTGATCTTGCCCAGACCTGCCGCTTCCAGCGCCGGCAAGCTGTAAAAATGGGATTTGGCCGTATCGGGAATGTCAAAAGTCTGAAAACTGTCGAATAAATTGTGGTGCATCGCATGCTCCTTCGAAGTGGTTAATTACACACCAAGCTTACAGGAATGTGGCGCTGCCGGTCTGTGCGCTCCACCGCATTGTGCTCAGGTTTGACGCTGCCGGCGGATATTAATCTTCTTGCTCTTCTTTCGGAAAACCGGCGCGTCCGTCACGGTTCTCCGGCATGTCCCACCACATCCCGATACGCGTGCCAAGTCGCATGGCCGATCAGCGGTATCGTCACGATCAGGCCGACATACCAGGTGGTAAAACCGACCACAGTAAAAACGATGATCAACACGCCCCAGACCAGCGCCGCCGGAATATTTTTCAGCAAGGCGCCGATGCTGATGATGATGGCGCTGACTGCATCGGTATCGCGGTCCAGCATCAACGGGATCGAAACCCAGCTGACAGCGAATACCAGTCCGGCAAACAAACCGCCAACGAAAAAATAAACCGTGATGAAGCGCAGGTTATCGACCGATAACAATTGCAACAGAAAACCCTCGATCGAAGGCATGCCGCGGTTGTAAAACAGCGCGAATACGACCAGTGAGGCGCGCGCCCAAACCAGCATCACCACCGCTAGTACCAGCGCCAGCACGCCGATATTGCTCCAGCGCCCGCGCATCGAAAACAGCGTCGGCAGCAGACCCGATTGCTTTTGCTCCAGCCTGCGGCTCATGTCATACAAGCCCAGCGCCAGGAACGGTCCGAGCAGCAGGAAGCCGCACGTCAGCGCCGACAAGTAAGCCGGCGTATGCGCCAGCACCACGCTGAGCAGCAAGCCCATGGCAGCGAAGCACAGCCCGTAAAACAAACTGCGCCCGCCCGTTGCACGCAGGTCGCGCCAACCGAGCGCGATCCAGTGGAAAGGCCGCAGCATCGGCAGCGTGCGAATCGGAGGAAAAGATGATGACTGGGTTGTGGCGGGGTTGGCAGCCGCGTGCGATTCATAATTGTCTGGCATCGTTGTCTCCGTTTTTTATTTGTCTATTGGAATATAAGCATGGCGGTTTCAATGTCCAAGTTCAACAAGCGATGGGTTTCACCCATCCTACGGGAATTTTCTACGGCCGAAAGGATGTTCGCCGGAACCTATTTCGCCATAGCCGGAGCCACCCGCCATACGATGTTGCCGACGTCGTCGGCCACCAGCAACGCGCCTTTCCGGTCAACTGCCACGCCGACTGGACGGCCCAGCGCGTCGCCTTGCGCACTGACAAAGCCGGTGAGCACATCTTCGGGTGGGCCGGATGGAATTCCGTCGGCAAACGGCACGAAAATCACCTTGTAACCACTGCGAGGCTTGCGGTTCCAGGAGCCGTGCTGACCGATGAATGCGCCGCCGGCAAAGCGTTTCGGCAATAATTCTCCCGCATAGAAAGCCAGCCCGAGCGAGGCGGTATGCGCGCCCAGCGCATAATCCGGCGCAATCGCTTGCGCCACCAAATCCGGCCGTGGCGGCTTCACCCTGGTATCGACATGCTGGCCGAAATAGCTGTACGGCCAGCCGTAGAAAGCGCCGTCTTTCACCGAGGTCATATAGTCGGGCACCAGGTCGCTGCCGAGTTCGTCGCGTTCGTTGACGGTAGTCCAGAGTGCGCCGCTGTCCGGTTGCCAGGCAAGGCCGTTCGGATTGCGCAAGCCCGAAGCAAAGATGCGCGCAGCGCCGGTTGCCGGATCGACCTCCCAGATGGCGGCGCGATTGATTTCGTTGGCCATATTGTTTTCGCCGACATTGCTGTTCGAGCCGACCGTTACATACAGACGCGAACCATCGCCGCTGGCGATGACGTTTTTGGTCCAGTGATGGTTGATCGGGCCGGCCGGCAAATCGACCACGGTGACGCCAGGCGCGGGTATTTTGGTGTCGCCGTTGCGATACGGAAAGCGCACCAGCGCGTCGGAATTGGCGACATACAGATCGTCGCCTACCAGCGCCATGCCAAACGGAGAATGCAAGTTCTGCAGGAAAACCGTGCGCGTTTCCGCAATGCCGTCGCCATCGGCGTCGCGCAGCAACGTTATGCGGTTCGCGCTCGGTACACCCGCACCGGCGCGTTTCATAACGAACTTCATGATCCAGCCTTTGATGCCTTTGCCATCTTCCGGCTTGGGCGGCGCATTGGTTTCAGCCACCAGCACATCGCCATTCGGCAGCACATACAGCCAGCGCGGATGGTCGAGGCCGGTGGCAAAGGCGTTCACCGCCAGGCCGGCGGCGGCCTCCGGCATCGCGCCTGCCGGCCAACCTTTAGCGGGAGCTATATTGACGGTGGGAATAAGCGTCGGATTCGGCGGCGGTAACGTCGGATGGGGACCGATACCGGCCTGTTCCGGCAATTTTGCCATTTCACTGCAGGCAACGAGATTCAATATGAGTAAGCCAGCGACCGGGCCAAGAATGAAAGGGTGGCGCATTTGATATCTCCGGTGGGATGTGGCGAGCAATCAATCGGGAAGGGGCCGCGAGATGGCGGTTTGCAGTAAGGCGGCAAGCGCATCCGCTGCCACCGGATGACTGAAATAGTTGCCCTGGCCTTCGTCGCAATGCTGCGTCAGAAGAAATGCATGCTGCGCTGGTGTTTCCACGCCTTCGGCGATCACGCGTTGTCTAAGGCTTTTGCCCATGCTGATCACCGCACTGACAATGGTGGCGTCGTCTGGGTTGCTGGTCATCTGGTTCACGAACGACTGGTCGATCTTCAGGGTGTCGATCGGAAACCGCCGCAAATAGCTGAGGCTGGAATAACCGGTACCGAAGTCATCGATCGCCAGCTTTACGCCCAAGTTTGCCAGCGCTTGTAGCACGGCATTGGTCGCCTCGGCATCGCGCATCAGAACGCTTTCAGTCAGTTCAAGTTCCAGCATGTGCGGCTCCAGGCCCGTATTTTCGAGCGTGGCACGGACATTTTCAAGAAAATCCTTGGCGCGGAATTCGAGTGCTGAGATATTGACTGCGACGGTGATCGGCGCCAAGCCGGCTTGCTGCCAGGCGCGGGTTTGGCGACAAGCTTCGCGCAGCACCCAGCGGCCAATCGGCAGAATCAGTCCGCATTCTTCGGCAATCGGCACGAATTGGGCCGGCTGCAGCATCCCGCGTTCCGGATGTTGCCAGCGGATCAGCGCCTCGACGCCGACAATCGCGCCGTTGTGCAGATTTATTTTCGGCTGATAGAACAACACAAATTCCTGCTGGGCCAAAGCGCGGCGCAGGCCGGTCTCGACCAACTGGCGCTGGACCGCCCGGGCATTCATGTCCGCCTCAAAGAATTTGTAATTGTTGCGTCCGCTTTCTTTGGCGTGGTACATCGCGATGTCCGCATTCTTGATCAATGTTTCCACGTCCCGGCCATCGTCGGGGTAGATGCTGATACCGATACTTGCGCCGATTTGCAGCTCCTGGCGGTCGATCGGGTGCGGCAGCGCGATCGTATCGAGCATCTTTTGTGCAGACAGCGCGGCGTCTTCCGCATGCTCAATATTGGAAAGCAGCAGCACAAATTCATCCCCGCCTTGGCGGCTCACGGTGTCCGAGTGACGCACACAAGCCACCAGGCGTCGCGTGACCGACTGCAGCAATTGGTCGCCCACTGCATGCCCCAGGGAATCGTTAATGTATTTAAATCGGTCCAGGTCCATGAACATCACCGCCAGTTGCTTGCCTTGACGGCGTGCCAATTCAATCGCCTGGCTCAGCCGGTCTTGCAGCAGCATGCGGTTAGGCAAGCCAGTAAGAACATCGTGATGGGCCATATGGTCCAGATGAATCTTAGCGGCATCGATTTGTTCGGCCAGTTTGTGTGCCGCGATGGTAGCGATGACCAGATGTGCGTTTGCTTGCTGGAGCATGACCATGCGCTCGTCGGAGGTTGCCTGTACCTTCTCTGTCGCATTTATTAGCTGCTCGCGCATGGCGGCTTTTCCTTCGCGCAATTCGGCAGCATTTTCACGCAAATACGCGGCATCTTCTCGTGCCATGGCCGACTTCTCGCGTTTTAGAACGGCCGCTGCATCATCCATGACAGCGCCTTCTCTGAGCGCGATATTTTTTTCCAGAACCGCTGACAACCTGTCTTGGTGCTGGCGTGCGGCATCCGGTCGGCCTGTGTCATTGGTGCCCCGAGTGCCGTTATTGTTATTGTTATTTTTTTGCATTACCGTTTTCCATCCCAAGTCGTTCGGGCCGCTCTGGCTGTGTATGTTACAAACCGACCGTCGGCCGGCCCGACATGATTCCGGTGTACTCGGATAAGGTTTCACCAATGGCGATGCCTTGGTCGGTAATGTCAAATAATCGAATATCCTTGCTGTGATCGCTGCCACGGACTTTAACCACCGATAGCACGCGCTTGAATTGGCCCGCGAGTTCGATATAGCGCTGCACGATAATCGCATCCGCCAGAAAAGCGCTCCCAAACTGACTGAAGCGCAAATCGGTGTAGCGGTCTTCCAGCTCCGAGGTCATCAATATGGTCACGCCCATGGCGGTCAGCTGGGCAATCATCCGATACAGCGATCCGCGAAAATCTTCGCTGAACTCGGGAGCAAGTGCCAGCTCGAACCCGGACAAGGAGTCAATCACCACCCGCTTGGCCTGCATCCGATGAATCATTTCGATCAGATCATGCAAGGTTTCATCAATCGACAAATCCAGCGAGCGCGTATTGATCACCCCAACTTGCCCTGTTTTGACCAGCATATTGAGCTTATTGTTGAGCAGTTGGCTGGGGCTCTTCTCGAATGCCGCAATCACACCTGGCTCGCCCCTGCGAACACCTTCAGCGAGAAATTCCGTCGCCATGATGGTTTTTCCGGAGCCGGATGGCCCCACCGCGAGTAGCGAATATCCGACTGGCAAGCCGCCGCCCAACATGTCGTCCAGGCCAGGTGTTCCCATGTGAACCCGTTGCTCTCCGGTGGGCAAGCTGATTGCCGGCTCAACAGTAGTACCGTGTTCGATAATCGCACGCGGAAAAACCTGAATGCCTGCATCGCTAATGCGGAACGTATGCAAGCCGGGAGCCTGGGCTTGGCCGCGCATTTTGACCACTTGCATCTTGCGTACCATGGAGTTGCGGTGCAAATTTTGCGTAAGCAATAGAATGCCATCGGCCACCGTAAAGATCGGGGTTGACTCCGATTCAGGCATACCATATTCGCCGATTAAAAATGTGGTGGCCTGCCAACTCGTCATTTGCATGCCCAGTTGTTGCACGAACCGCTGCAGTTCGAACTTTCCCTGATCTTCCCGCGGGGTAAATTGCAGCACGGAGTGAAACGAATCGACAAAAACCAGGCTGGGCGCATAGCCTTCTACTTCCTCGGCAATCCGCGACAATACGCGGTCAAAATCTCCCTCCAGCAGATCGGCAGACAGGTTGACGTAGCGGATCGATTGATTGACTTTTTTGATGTTGAAAAAGGGAAATTGCTGTTGATAACGCAGCATCTTCAAGGCGGGCTCCCCAAATACCGTGAAGAACAATGCGCGATTATTCGAGCTTGCCAGCGAAAACATGATCTGGTGTGCGAGTGTAGTTTTCCCACTTCCCGGCGTACCTGCAATCAGATTAAACGAGAATTCCGGCAAGCCTCCGCCCAACAGGTTGTCTAAGCCTGGTACGCCAGTTTTCAAGCTGCGGATGCTTACCTTTTTAGGCATTCTTAAACTCCTCGCCAGCACTATCTGCAGTATCAAGACCCCAAGCCGAACGTAAAATATTGGTAGTTAACTGCTCGCCAATCAATGAAGCCAAAATGTCGGTAAAAGTAATCAGCAACAGACTGTTTGCCGCGCTGGCTTGCGCTGGCGTTTGTACTTCAAGGCACATTCTCAATGCGGCAAAGCGGTGATCGGTTTGCGGTAACAGAGCGCCGGTCGCGATCCAGGGAAAAGCGGACTGGGTAAAAAATACGCTTCTTGCGTAAAGTGAATTGAAACCGCTTTCACCGACGATGGAAATGATGTGGGTCGCCATCAACTCCCATAGCATCACCGAGGCATCTGAAACTTTTTGATTGTGCTCCAGCATACGGATTTTTATGATCTGGTGCCGCAGCAAGTCACTGATTTCCATAAGGAAAATATTATCTATTGGTCAAGAATAACGGGGTCGATCGAACACAGATTACGTGTTAATTTGATATCATTATAGAATATTTTCCAGCGACAAGCTGCCGCCAGAGCCGGAGCGGCCACGACATATATCAACAATTGCTCACAATCTTTTTTCGAATGCCGTACAGAGTTTGAGAATGTCAAGTTTTTGCTGGGGTATTTTTATAGAAGACCTGAAAACATGCGGGTAGTGCATGTTTATTGCCATACTCGCCAAACGCATGAAATCATGCAAAGCTTTCACTTACAGCGTGCGGGTGCTTTCAAAACGTCTTTCGACGCCGCTGATCGGGTCCTCGAAAGCGATCGCGCGCGCCAGCAACTGCAGCGGATGCGACATGTCGGCATCCTTAAAAGTCTGTAACTCAGGATAAAAAGCGTCATTCACAATCGGAATGCCGAGCGCGGCCAGATGCACGCGCAACTGGTGCTTGCGACCGGTGACCGGTTGCAACTGGTACATGGAAAGCGCGCCGCGCTGCTCGATCAAGTCGATATGGGTTTCAGAATTGGGTTCGCCTGCCGCTTCCTGCATCCGAAAAAACGGCGTGCCTTCCACCATGCGGCTGCGATAGGTGAACGGGAATGTGCGACCTTGCAGGGTCGGCGCCAGCGCCTCGTACACTTTATGCACTGCGCGCTTTTGAAACAGCGATTGGTAAGCTCCGCGGCTGGCAATGTTGTGCGAAAAAATGATCACGCCGGCGGTTTCGCGATCGATCCGGTGGATCGGCGTCAAATCGGGCAGTTGCAGCTTCTTTTTCAGGCGCACCAGCAAGGTTTCATGCAAAAAACGTCCGCTCGGTATCACCGGCAGGAAATGCGGCTTGTCGGCCACCAAAATATGCGCATCCTGATAAATCACTCGCTCTTCGAACGGAATCGGCGTCTCGTCCTCGATTTCGCGATAGTAAAAAATACGGCGATTCGCGCAATATGGACTGTCGGGCCGGAGGCACACACCATCCTGATCCACCACTTCGTCCCGCGCCATGCGTGACAACCAGATCGCAGGTGTGACATCGGGAAAGTGTTCGGTCAGAAAAGCCAGCATGTGCGGCCAAACACCAGGGTGTAGCCAGAGATAACTAGGAGCGACGCCGTCGCGGATGGGTAGAGTGGATTTCAAGGGAGAAGATGTCGAGACGAAAATAGAGCCGCTATTTTAATGGCTTATACAAGTAGGGTTAGCGACTTGAGCGCTTAACCCGACGTTTGCGACCGGAAATGTCTTCAACGTCCCTTGGTTGGGCTAACGCTGTATCGGCGTGATATTGCATTAGGCACAAAAATCGGTAAATACGATCAAGCTTCGCATTGGTGCAAGAATTGCTTGAACTCGGCCAGCGCTAACGGCTGGCTATACAGGTTGCCCTGAAAAGCAGGGCAACCGATTTCCAACAGAAATTGGTGCTGGGCTTCGGTCTCCACCCCTTCTGCAATGACGCCCAGACCCAAGCCGTGTGCCAGCATCACAATAGTGCTAACGATGATGGCGTCGTCAGCGTCGTTCAGCATATCGCGCACAAAGGATTGGTCAATTTTTAGACGATCCAACGGCAAGCGTTTCAGGTACGACAAGGATGAATAACCGGTGCCAAAATCGTCCAGCGCAAAATGAACTCCGTGCGTTTTCAGTTGATGCATTTTGTCGATAGTGTCTTCCACATCTTTGAGCAACAGGCTTTCGGTCAGTTCCAGCTTCAGTTGTTGTGGATTGGCGCCGGTACGCTCCAGCACAGCCAAGACCTGCAACACGAAATCCGGCTGATGAAACTGACGTGCGCTGACATTGACTGCCAGCGTAAGGTGCGCCATTTCGGCATCATTGGCCCAGTTGCTGAGCTGGGCACAGGCAGTTTCCAGCACCCACTGACCAATCAGCAGGATCAGACCGGACTCTTCGGCCAATAGAATGAATTCGCCCGGTAAAACCAGGCCGCGCCGCGGATGCTGCCAGCGCAGCAAGGCTTCGGCACCCGCCAGGCGGCCGTCTTCTCCCACTTGGGGCTGGTAATAGAGATGGAACTGATGGCCTTGCAGCGCCTGACGCAGGTCGGCATCCAAGGTGGCGCGCGCAGTAACCACTGCCTGCATCTCCGGATCAAAAAAGCGCAGGGTATTGCGGCCGGCCGCTTTGGCTTCATACATGGCCAGATCGGCCCGCTGCAACAGCGCATCGACGCCGCCCAGGTAATGATTGAACAGGCTGACACCAATGCTGGAACTGCTGTGATACACGTGGTCGGTCAGCAAATAAACCTGATTGAGCGCAGCCAGAATTTTTTCACCGATGGCCTTGGCCTGGGTTGCGGCTGTGTGCGGCAGCACGCTCAAGTTTTCCAGCATCACTACGAACTCGTCGCCGCCCAAGCGTGCCACGGTATCGCCCTCGCGCACGCAGCCGGATAGCCGCTGCGCCACCTGTTGCAGCAGCAGATCGCCCTTGTCATGGCCAAGGGTATCGTTCACCGTCTTGAAATTATCGAGGTCTATGAACAACAATGCACCTTCATGCCCGCTACGCTTGCTAGCCACCAGCGCCTGACGCAGCCGGTCCAGCAGCATGCGCCGGTTCGGTAGCCGGGTCAGCGGGTCAAAGAAAGCCAGATGCCGGATCTCGTTTTCCGCTTCCTTGCGCGTGGTGATGTCGGTCAGTGTGCTGACGTAATGGCTAACCTCGCCCGCGATATTTTTTACTGCAGTAATGGTGAGCGATTGCGGATACACCTCGCCGTCCTTGCGGCAATTCCAGATTTCACCTTTCCAGGCTCCGGTACGCGAGATGCTTTCCCATATCGCCGCATAAAAAGGCGCTTCGTGCCGCCCCGATCTAAACAGCCTGGGTGTTTGGCCCACCGCGTCTTCAGCACTGTAGCCGGTGATTTCGGTAAAGGCATGGTTGACGCGCTGGATTATTTGATGGGCGTCGGTGACGAACATGCCGACCTGCGACTCGAAAGCAGCTGCGGCAACGCGCAACTGCTGTTCAGCCAGCACACTTTGACTGATGTCGAGGTCGGTGCCGACCATGCGCACCGCACGGCCGTGCGCATCGCGCTCCACCACTTTGCCACGTGCCATCAACCACACCCAGCGCTGATCCTTATGTCGCAAGCGATGTGCGACCTCGAAGCCCGACGTTTCACCCTTCAGGTGCGGATACAGTGCAGCCTTGATCTGCGGTAAGTCATCCGGATGCAGCAGCGTGGCAAACAGTTCCGAATTCGCTTCTGTTGTCTCTGCGGTATAGCCCAGCATGGCCAGCATGCGTTGGTTATGGGTGAATTTCCCACTCGCGATATCCCAATCCCACAAGCCCAGATCGGCGCCATGAAGAGCCAACTCCATGCGCTGTTCGCTATCGGCCAGTTTCTCCGCAACCCGTTTGCGCTCGATGATGCTACGCTGCATCTGCCTCTGATACAGCGAAAAACCCATGCCCAAAGCCAGCATCAGCAAACTTGCCAGAGCTGCCTGCCAAAATAGCGCAGCCCTGGTCTGCAGATGCGTCTTGAATACATCTGCGGTTGCGATTCCGGCTGCAACCGCGATCGGATAGGGCATTACCCTTCTAAAAAAGTGGAGACGCTCGACGCCGTCCACCACAGAATTGGTAGTAATGCTGCCATTTTTTCGGCCTTGAGCGAATAGTGAAAATAAAGCAGATGCATTGATGTCGGCGCCAAAATCTTCCTGTTCGCCTGCTCTCCAGGTGCGAATCACGCCATCCAGCCCGAACATGGATGACATGCCGTTTTTCCCCAGATCGAGGTCGCCGTAGAAGCGGGTGAAATAACCCGGATCTAGCGACACCACAGCCACCCCGCCAAAACTGCCATCCTTGCGGTTGATGCGGCGTGAAAGCTGGATCGACCATTTACCCGAGGCGCGTCCGAGGACCGGTTTAGAGATGAATAACTTTCCGGTATCTACCGCCTGGTGCACTTTGAAATGCTCCCGATCCGATAGATTGACTGGGCTATCGAAATGCAGGTTGCTCAGTTGATACATTCCATCGGAATCGATGATGCCGATTTGATTGAAAATGTCGGCATCAATCACGCCCTGTTGCGTCATCTCTTTCAGGTCCAGCTTGTCACCGACTGCTTCATAACGCGATATCACGAAAAGGAGCGTCTGGTCGGCGCTGCGAAAAGTGCGCACCGCATGTTCTTGCGTCACCCGGGTCAGATTGGCGAGATTCTGTTCAACATCCGCGATGGTTCTGACGCGGTCTGCCGCGACCAGAATACAAACGTGCAGCCAGAAAGCCGCGATCAGCAAGGCGACCAACAGCCAAGCTGCGATATGCGGCACCCATGGACGCTGATTCTTTAATATCCTAGGCGTGCGTTGGGGCGTGTTGGGCATAAAATCTTTGGTGACGTAAAACGTATTTTTAAACAACATCGGTGTCATATCGACATGACAACAACGTGAAACTCAACTTTACCTCGGACAATAGTTCCTTATGGAAAATATTGCATTCAAGTTTGACTTCAATCAATATTTTGGTTTCGAAGCGATTAGCGATTAGTGACTAACCACGTGAGAAATTATGAGCGGCAGAATTTTACCATTTCATCAACAAATGGCTGCATAACAAGATTCGGCATGATTCCGCGTCTGTAAATTCTAATGTGCAGGGGCGATTGCGCCAGCTTCCACCTCAGTCCTATCGCTGATGTACTTTGCACCCAGCCGAATAAGTC
This sequence comes from Burkholderiaceae bacterium, assembly GCA_041736255.1. GTDB lineage: Bacteria > Pseudomonadota > Gammaproteobacteria > Burkholderiales > Burkholderiaceae_D > AVCC01. The sequence continues at coordinate 948 of JBGSTZ010000019.1, read as the reverse complement.
GCAGTAACGCTACGGTCGTCGCCAAGCAAGGCAAACGCGAACAACAATTCTTCCAGGCTTTCAGTGCGTGAGGTACGTCGCGCCAGTAACGGTGTTGCCTTCGGGTCGAGCACGATGAAGTCGGCTTCGGCACCTACTGCAAAGTTACCAATTGTGCCGTCAAGTTGCATGCTGCGCGCAGCACCCAGCGTAGCCAGGTAAAACATGCGCAGCGCCGATAAGGCAGTGCCGCCCATGCGCGCTACCTTGAACGTTTCATTCATGGTTTGCAGCATTGAAAACGCGGTGCCGCCACCAACATCGGTTGCCAGCGACAGCAGGACTTGTGCCGCATCGGCGCGTGAAAAATCGAATAGGCCGCTGCCCAGGAACAGGTTGGAAGTGGCACACACCGCAATCGCGGATTGCGTTTCTGCCATCCGATGCCGGTCGGCATCGTCGAGCCAGATGCAGTGCCCGAACATCGCGCGCGGGCGTAGCAGGCCAACCCGGTCGTAGACATCCAGATAACTGCGCGCACTCGGAAACAATTGTTTGACCCATGCCACTTCATCGGCATTTTCAGCGACGTGTGTTTGTACGTACGTGTCGGGATAAGCACGCGCCAGTTCCCCGGCCAGTTGCAGCTGTAGATCAGTCGACGTCGGCGCAAAACGCGGCGTGATCGCATATAACTGTCGGCCGCGTTTATGCCACTTCTTAATCAGCGCCTCCGTATCCCGCGCACCGCTCTCGGCGCTATCGCACAGAAATTCCGGGCAATTGCGATCCATCAACACCTTGCCGGCCACCATGCGCAAATTGCGCTTTTTACTTTCAGCGAAGAAGGCATCGACCGAGGCCGGATGCACGCTGCAATACACCATCGCAGTCGTTGTGCCGCAACGCAGCAGTTCGTCGATAAAAAAAGTGGCTACTTCTGCCGCATGGTCCGCATCGGAAAATTGG
>JBGSTZ010000104.1:0-12257 GCA_041736255.1 Burkholderiaceae bacterium | reverse complement strand
CAGGATCAGGGCATCCTTCTCAGCGTGCGTGAGAGTGGAAAGATCAGGTGGGAGTGATTTTTGGGCCATGAGCAGTATGATGAACTGGTTGGTCGTATTTGCAATTGTTCCATAGCAAAAAATTATGCTGAATAGTCACGAAAATGCTTTGCTATGGCTACGGCCTCAGGCCATCGTGTACCGTCTTTGTCAGCCTTGGATTGGGTGCGTGCATTCCAAAAAAGTAAATCACGCTTACACTTGCGCGCATGCGATAAGTTTGCGCACAACCACACCATAAGAATGGAAAAATATGATTCTCGAACTGGCTGATATCCACATCAAAGCGGGTACACAAACCGATTTCGACATCGCAATCCAGCGCGGCATTGACGAAGTGATTGCCAAGGCAAAAGGCTTTAGCGGCTATAAACTCAATCGGGGGATTGAATCTCCTGAACGTTACGTGCTGATGATTTTCTGGGAAACCCTGGAAAATCACACGGTGGATTTCCGCGAATCCGCTGCGTTTCAAGATTGGCGCAGTATTGTCGGGCCTTATTTTGCGTCACCACCGGTAGTGGAACATTTCAACCTGCTCAGCAAATCCGAGTAAGCGCATTCGGCTCCATAGCGACGCCATTTTCCTGTAGGTGCGAATTTATTCGTATGGCATTGTTGAAAATGCGAATAAATTCGCACCTACTAAATGCATACCGTCGCTCCGACAAATTCCCGATAACCGCGTTCGCGCAATGCGCACGCAGGACAAGTTCCGCAACCGTAGCCCCAGTCGTGCAGCGTGCCGCGTTCGCCCAGATAACAGGTGTGGGTTTCGGTGCGGATCAGGTCGACCAGCTTTTGTCCGCCGAGTTGCTGCGCCAGTTGCCAGGTCTGGCGCTTGTCGATCCACATCAGCGGCGTGTCGATTTTGAGGCGGGTTGCCATGCCGAGGTTGAGCGCGACTTGCAGCGCTTTCATGCTGTCGTCGCGACAATCGGGGTAGCCGGAAAAATCGGTTTCGCACATGCCGCCGACCAGCACATCCAGCCCGCGCCGGTACGCTACCGTAGCCGCCACCATCATGAACATCAGGTTGCGCCCGGGCACGAAGGTGTTTGGCAGACCGTTTTCCTGCATTGCGATTTCGACGTTTTGGGTCAATGCGGTGTCTGAAATTTTGCCCAGCAGGCCAAGGTCGATCATGTGATCTTCACCGAGCTTGCGATCCCATTCGCTCGATTGCGCACGCAATTGTTGCAACACGGTGGGGCGCACCGTCAGTTCTATGCTGTGGCGCTGACCGTAATCAAAGCCGATGGTTTCGACTTTTGCATAATGGGTCAAGGCCCAGGACAGGCAGGTGGTCGAATCCTGGCCGCCGCTGAATAGCACCAGCGCGGCGCCGGGTTGTGCGTTTAACATAGCTTGTTCCTTAAGTACTTATAATAGTATTTTTAAATACTGCTGTTGTATATACTAAATATAGTGGTTTACTAACTATACTCCCTATGTAAAATCGACTTTACAGAGTCCGGTAAGATGTCGGCCCTAGAGATGCATTTGAATCCAGTATACAAACTTATGGCAGCCACGGACATTGTGCAATGATCAGAATTATTTATAGCCGTGTGCAACGGATGCTGCGGAGTTTGCGACTGCTGCCGGCCAGCTTGTTGCTGCTGTCGGTGTGCGCCCATGCCCAGAATCTGGAATACACCGTGGTGCTGGATGCGCCTTCCAACATACAAGATGTGTTGGAAAAAAATCTCGATTTGAATCGCTGGCATGGCAATCCGCGTCTCAATGCCGAACAGTTGCAACGGCTGTATCGTCAGGCGCCCGAGCAGATCAGGACGCTGGTGGCGACCGAGGGTTTTTATACGCCGACCATTACTTCCGACATCACCCAGCAAGGCTCGACCTGGCGGATTCAATTCACGATTGACGCTGGTGCGCCAGCGCTGGTGGATGCGGTCGATCTGACGTTTGACGGCGCGGTTGCAAGCCAGCCGCAAGTGGACGAATTGCGCAAGAGTTGGGCGCTGCAGCCGGGTCTGGTATTCCGGCAGGAAGCGTGGGAGTCGGCCAAAAATGGCGTGCTGCGCAAGCTGCTACTGGAGCGTTATCCGCGCGCGCGCTTGACGCAGTCGCGCGCTACCGTCGATCCGCTGGCGCATACAGTTGCGCTGAAAGTCGTGATCGACAGCGGTCCAGAGATGCATTTTGGCGCCTTGACCATCGACGGCTTGCAGCGTTATCCGGCCACCATTGTCAGCCGCATCAACAAGATCAAGCCGGGCGACCCATACAACGAAGCAGCGCTACTGGAACTGCAGGCGCGCCTGCTCGACAGCGGTTATTTCAGCCGGGTCGATGTCAGCGCCGAAATCGACACACCAGAAGAGCTTGAAAGTACTGCGTTGCCGTCGTCAGCGCCGGTGCCGATACCCGTGCGCGTATCCGTGACCGAAAACAAGCGCAAGAAAGTCGGGGTTGGGATCGGTTTCAGCACCAATACCGGCAACCGCGCCAAGTTGACGTATGAAGACTTGAATTTCCTGAATCGCGAACTTAAGTTCAAAAGCGCGCTGACACTGGAAACCAAAATGCAGTCGGCGACCGCCGACATCTATTTGCCGCTGACGCAAAAAGGCGTTCAATACAGCACCGGCCTGTCGTATGTGCGCAGCGATATCGAAGGCGAGGTCGGCAAAGTCTCCAGCATTTCCGCCAAACGGGTCTGGGGCAAGCCGACGCTGGAACGCAACCTGACGCTGGAATACTTGAAAGAGCAAAGGGAAATCGAGGGATTTCCCATACGCAACAGCCAGTCGCTGCCGTTGACGTATGGCGTCACCTGGCGCGACACCGACAGCCTGCTGTTTCCGACCGACGGCAGCATCATCCATGCGCAAATCGGCGGCGCGGTGGGCGGCTTGCTGACTGATCAAAGCTTCGTGCGCAGCACCGCGCGCGTGGTGCGTTACAGCCGCTTGGGTGAAGACGGCATCGTGGTCTTGCGCGGCGAAATCGGCGCGCTGGCGTCGAGCAGTAAGGAAGGCGTTCCAGATACTTACCTGTTCCGTGCCGGCGGCGATCAGTCGGTGCGCGGTTACGCTTATCAAGGCTTGGGTGTGGCGCAAGGCACGGCCACCATCGGCGGGCGCTATCTGGCGGTCGGCAGCGCCGAATATCAGAACTGGTTTCTGCCGCAATGGGGCGCTGCGGTGTTTGTCGATGCCGGCAACGCCGCCGATACCGTCGCCGAACTGACGCCGAAAGTGGGTTACGGCGTCGGCGGGCGCTGGCGCAGCCCGGTGGGGCCGATCAATCTGGATCTCGCCTATGGCCAGGACGACAAGAAAATACGCATGCATTTTTCGCTTGGAGTGACATTTTGAAGCGACGCACTCGCACAATATGGATTGTACTGTCAGCGCTGCTGCTTGGCGTCGTGTTGCTGGCGGCGATCCTGATCCCGCGCGAAGCCAGCTTACGCTGGGTATTACAACAAGCGGCCCAGCGCAGCAACGGTGCGTTGACGATTTCAGGCGTTACTGGTTCGCTGCTGAGGCCGGTGCATATCGATCAATTGATTTATCGCACGCCCGAGCAAGTGGTGACGCTCGATGATCTCGATGTGCGCTGGTCGCCCGCGCAGTTGTTGCTGGGCCATGTCGGGGTTGAAAAGCTGCAGGCGGCGCGCCTGACGCTGCAAACGTTGAAAGAATCGAACGATCCGCTGCAGTTGCCGACCACGCTGTCGGTGCCGTTCGAGGTCGAAATCAAGTCTGCGCAATTGCAGCAACTGGTGATGATTTCCCAGACCGGTGCGCGCACCGAAATGCACGATCTGCGTTTCGCGCTCAATGGCGGACGCCAACAATGGCAGCTGCAGGACGCCGCCGTTGCCACCCCGTGGGGCAATCTGGATGCAGCACTGACATTGGCGACCAAGCCGCCGTTTTTGCTCAGTGGCCAGCTCAATTTTTTGCGCGGAACCGGGCGCGATGCAAGTCAAGCGCAGGCGGTGTTGGGCGGCGACCTGAACGCGTTGACGATCAAAGCCGATTTTGATGCGCAGGGCGCAAGCGGCACCAGCGATGTGACTCTTGCGCCGTTTGACGCGCTTGCTGTGCGCAAAATTGCGTTGCAAGCAAGCGGCATCGACCCTAGTCGCTTTGGAACGGATTTGCCGCAAGCCGCCATCGCAATTGATTTGAACGGACAAGTGCAGCCGGACCAAACCATTAGCGGTAAATTGAACATCGTCAACACGCTGCCAGCCGGCCCGATGGATAAAAAAAGCCTGCCGCTGCGCAGCATCAGCGCGCAACTGGATGGCACGCTGCAGGCGGCAAATATCAAAGACATCGTGCTCGACCTGGCCGACGCCGGTCGCGTCAGTGGCAGCGGCAGCGTCACAGATGGCAAGGCCGCATTCACCTTAGATGCCGACAAAATCAATCTGAAAGCGATCGACACCAAACTCAACCGCACCGCCATCGCCGGCGATATCGTGCTGTCCGCGCTGGACGGCCGGCAAGTGCTGAAAGCCCGGTTGGGACAGGATCGCTATCAACTGGCACTTGATGCGACGCTGGCCGACGGCTTGCTAAACTTGCAGCAAGCTAAACTCAGCGCCGGCAACAGTACGCTGAATTTGCAAGGGCAGGCGCGCACGGATGCGGCGCAAGCGTTCGCGCTGACCGGCAGCGTCAAAAACTTCAATCCGTCGGATTTCGGAGATTATCCAGCTGCCGACGTGAATGCGGCGCTGCGGCTGGACGGCCATCTGGCACCTAGCTGGCAAGTCGCGGCCGATATCAAGTTGCAACCCAGCCGTTTGCTTAAACAGCCGTTGTCGGGCCAAGCCACATTCAACGCCGATACCAAGCGTTTGCAGGATGTCGATCTGGCATTGCGCCTCGGCGGCAATCTGATCGCCGCGCAAGGCAATTTCGGCGCGCCGAAAGATAGCCTGGTGCTGAGCATTGATGCGATAAATCTGGCAATGCTACAGGCAGGCTTGGCCGGCGCAGTGCGCGCCACCGGCACGCTGACCGGCAGCATGGCCGCGCCGCAACTTGCATTCGATGCCAGTGCGCAAGGGCTGGTTTTGAACCCGAAAGAAAGTAAACCACAGCGTTTCGCCAACAGCGACGTCAAGGCGCGCGGCAATCTGGAGCTCAGCGGCAGCGGCCCGTTCAGCTTGAAAAGCAATGTATCCCATCTGAATCCGGCTGCCTTTGGCGCTTATCCGGAAGGCGACATCAGCGGTGATATTGATGCGACCGGCAATCTGGCAAAAGATTGGCGGGTCGCGCTCGACTTCACGTTAAAACCCGGCACGCTGCTGGGTAAGCCCTTGTCCGGCCACGGCACATTGCAGGCCGACGCCGCACGCATCGCTAATGCCGACATCGCGCTGCAACTGGCTGACAACAGCGTCATACTCAAAGGCAATTTCGGCGCACCAAAAGACCGGCTGGCCTGGAATCTGGATGCGCAACAGCTCAGTGCATTCGGGCCGAAATTCGGCGGCGCACTCAAAGGCGAAGGAAACATCAGTAACAGCAAGGATGCGTTGCAGCTCGGCTTTGCGCTTGACGGCAGCGAAATCCGCTTGCCGGGCGAAACTTTCATCAAAACTTTGCGCGCCAGTGGCAGCTTGCAGCAAGGCGAAAACGGCCCATTGCAAGCCGATATCGCGCTGGCCGAAGCGCGCTCCGGCGAGCAGGCATTCGAAGCGCTGCGGCTGGTCGCCAACGGCAGCCGGCGCGCGCACACCATCGAACTCAGCGGTAACAACAAAAGCGAGAATTTCAAAGCGACCTTCGCCGGCGGCTGGCAAGCGGGCAAAGGCTGGGATGGCGTGATTCGCAGCCTGCAAAATCGCGGCGCGTTCGCCTTTACGCTGCAAAAACCAGCGCCGCTCAAAGTCGGTCCCGGCCAATTTGCCTTGAACGATTTTGTGCTAACGCTGCCCAGCGGCAGCCTGAATTTGCAAACGCTGCAAAAGAACGGTACGCGCTTGCAAAGCCGTGGCCGCGCCAGCGGCATTGCGCTGACCACGCTGGCGAAATTATCGGACCCCTTGCAGCAGAATCTGGCCGGTTCGCTGACCGGTTCTCTCACTTTTGGCGCCGACTGGTCGCTCGATGCCGACCGTTTCATTGACGGCAAGGTTCGGATTTTCCGCGAAGGCGGCGACGCCACGATACGCACCGGACCTAACGCCGCGCCGCTGGCGCTAGGTTTGCGCAAACTGGCCCTGCGCTCCGATATCGTCAAAAATGCGCTAAAGCTGGAGTTCGAGATGGATGGCAGCCATGTCGGCAACAGCCGCTTTATCGCCAACACTAGGATCGGTGGTACGCCCGGCAGTTGGAACCTGCCGTCAAGCAGCCCGCTGACACTGACCGGCAGCGCCAACTTGCCTACGTTGGATTGGGTTGGGCCAGTCATCGGTCGGCCCGAGCTGGATTTACAAGGAAAGCTGGCGCTGGCGATCACCGGTTCCGGCACGCTGGGCGCACCCCAACTGACGGGCGACATCAACGGCGACCAGCTCGGCGTGCGCTGGGTTGAGCAAGGTATAAAACTGCGCAACGGCGTATTGCGGGCGCAATTGCAGGGCGACCGTTTGTTGCTGAAACAACTCGCGTTTGAGGGCGAACAAGGCACGCTGAATGTGCAGGGCGAGGCGCGCTTTGCCAGCGCCCGTCCGACGGTGCAGATGACGCTGACGCTCGACAAGCTGCTGGCCTTGTCCAGCCCGGAACGGCTGCTGGTATTGAGCGGCGACAGCAATATCACGCTGGATGACAAGCAACTGAAAATTGGCGGCAAGTTCAAGGCTGAACGCGCCATATTCGAGCTGCCCAGCGAGAGCGGGCCGACCATCAGCGACGACGTGGTGGTGCTGGGGCGCGAAGCAAACGGCGGCAAAACGGGCGAATCGCTGCCGTTACAGGTGGATGTCATGCTGGACTTGGGCGAGCGCTTCTTCATCAAAGGCAAAGGGCTCGATGCGCAAGTCGGCGGCAGCCTGCGGGTGCGGGTCGACCACGGCCAGTTGCCACGCGCCAACGGCAGCATCGAAGTAATCAAAGGCACGTACTCCGCCTACGGCCAAAAGCTGGTAATCCGGCGCGGCATTCTCGCCTTCAGCGGCCCGATCGACAATCCGGGTTTGAATATTCTGGCGGTACGCCCGGTGCCGGAGATCGAAGGCAATGTCGAAGCCGGCGTCGAAGTGCGCGGCAACGCCTTAGCGCCGCGCGCTCGGCTGGTTTCCACGCCAACCGTACCGGACACCGAAAAACTGTCCTGGCTGGTGCTCGGCCATGGCACCGACAGCGCTTCCGCCAGCCAATTCGATGCACTGTCAACTGCTGCCAACGCCTTGTTCGGCGCGACCCAGGGCGCATCGCTGCAAGCGAAAGTGGCGCAATCCATCGGTATTGACGAATTCGGCATCGGTCGTGCGCAAGGACTGGAAACCACCGTGCTGACCTTCGGCAAGCGCATCTCGTCGCGCGCATTTCTGACCTACGAGCAAGGCGTCAGCGGCGCTTCGACATTGGTCAAATTGCGCTACCAATTGAGCAAGCGTTTCTCGCTGCAAGCCGAAACCGGCACCAGCACCGCGCTTGATTTGTTTTATACCTGGTCCTTCGATTGATGATTTGTGCAGGAGTATGCCAATAAACATGTGCTTTTGCGCATTATTTATATGCGGTGATCAAATATACGTTAGTTAGTATATTTATGTCCGCAGGAAGTTTTTCGAGTAATCACTTGAAGACAAGTGTGCATTCAGTGCCGAAGCACTGCATCCGAGTTCCAACTTCCCTATGCAAAATGGGAACACCGTGGAGCGCCGAGCGTCTGCTCGGCTGTTTCGTTCCTTCGTCAAACACAGGCTGCTACCGTTAAGGGTTGTCCGATGCCGGTCCACAGCCACAGGCCTGAACTAACGTGCGAGAGCGCGTCGGGCCGGCGTTGGACAGGCCGCGAAGGCCGAAACCGCGGCGCACCTGATCGATCACGTCTTTTCGCCGCTACCGGTGCGGCAGTGGGTGCTCGCCGTGCCCAAACGGCTGCGCTACTTCCTTCAGCGCGACACAGCCCTGCAAGGCATCGTGCCGCGCATTTTCCTATCCGTGGTGGAGCGCTGCCTGCGCGAACATGGCCCCGCTTGCCTCCCGTCACCGCTCGGATCGGGGCGGCCGCATTCATCTACCGTTTCGCCCCAAGTATGAACGAGTACGTCCATTTCCATTGCTGCGTCATCGACGACATCTTCGAGCCCGTCGTCGCCCCGGATGAGGCGCCGAGTGTCAGCTTTCATGCCGCACTCGAACTCAACGCGGCGGCGATTGCTGACGTGCAGGCGCGTGTGCGAACGCATGTCCTGCGCACCTTCTTCAGGCGCGGCCTGACCGACAACGATGACACCACCGAAATGCGCGCCTGAGCGCACACGACGCTGGCTTTTCGGTGGATGGCTCGGTGCGTATCGAGGCCGCCGACCGGACGGGGCTCAAACGTCTTTTGCGCTACTGTGCCTGTCCGCCTTTCGCGCTGGAGCATCTGGTCTACCGCAATCCCACGGCGGCGCGTGGAACAGCGCCCGGTGGCGCTGGTGCTGACGCCACTCGAACTGATTACGAGGATCGCCGCCTTGGTGCCGCTCTAAGGGGCACATCGCCATTGCTACTATGGTGTGCTCGCGCCCAATGCCCGACTGCGCCTAGCGGTCACCGCCCAGGCCCCGGCCGCCGTAACGCCAGCCCCGACTTCTGCACCGAACAGCGACGAGCCCCGCCATCGTGCCGTGGCCCGGTATCTGTGGGCCATGCTGCTTGCGCGCGATGGATTTGTCTGGGTAAGTGAGATCTTCGGGCACAATTCTCGCTTGACATTGGGCGAAACGCGCCGATACTTCCTGTACAGGTGTTGAATTTACTATCCTTCGGTAAAGCCCCGCTAACCTGTCAGAGGTAGTTTCGTCCCAGTGACTGGAGAACTCTTATGGCTATTGGTGTTTGGATCAGTCTTCTTGCTTACTTTGCGCTCATGATAGCCATCGGCTTTTATGCTATGCGCGAATCGACATCTTCGTCTGAAGATTACATGCTGGGTGGCCGAGCCCTCAGTCCGCAAGTGGCGGCCCTGTCGGCCGGTGCTTCGGATATGAGCGGATGGTTGCTGCTGGGTTTGCCCGGGGCAGTGTTTATATCTGGTTTGGGTTCGGCCTGGATCGGTATCGGTCTGCTCGTAGGTGCGTTCTTCAACTGGACTCTGGTTGCACCACGCCTTCGCGAGCAGACGGTTCACTATGGCAATGCGATAACCATTCCAGAATTTCTGGCAAGCCGATTCCCGACTCAGGCAATGTCGCTCAGAACGGTATCCGCGATCGTCATAGTTGTCTTTTTCGCCGTTTACACGGCGTCAGGCCTGGTTGCCGGCGGCAAACTGTTTGAGACCGCGTTTTCCGGAATTTTCAACTTTGGTGGCTTGAGCGACTACGCCGTGGGTATCGTGATTACCCTGGGCGTGGTGCTGGCCTACACGGTTGTCGGTGGCTTCCTGGCCGTGAGCATGACGGACTTCGTGCAAGGCTGCATCATGATGCTGGCACTCATTCTCATGCCGGCGGTTGTGCTCTTTGGCGAAGGTGGCGGCGGCTTCCCCCAGGCGACACAGACCCTGAATGAAGTCGATCCCACGCTACTATCCTGGACGGAGGGGCTGACCTTTATCGGCTGGCTGTCTGCGGTTACCTGGGGGCTGGGTTATTTCGGGCAGCCGCACATCATCGTGCGCTTCATGGCCATCCGGACTCTGAAGGATGTTCCTATTGCCCGTAACATCGGCATGGTCTGGATGCTCATCTCCCTGATCGGCGCGATCTCTCTGGGTGTGTTCGGTCGGGCCTATGCAATCCGTAATGGTATGGATGTCCAGGATCCGGAAACGATCTTCATCATTCTGGCGGAACTGCTGTTCCATCCGCTGATCACCGGCTTCCTTTATGCTGCGCTGCTTGCTGCGATCATGAGTACCATTTCCAGCCAGCTTCTGGTGTCGTCTTCATCACTGACTGAGGACTTCTATCGCCTGTTCCTGCGGAAAAATGCTTCGGAAAAGGAGCGCGTGGGGGTAGGTCGGATTTGTGTGGTACTGGTTGGTCTGGTTGCAGCCGTCATTGCGTCTGACCCGAACTCTCAGGTTCTGGCGCTGGTCGGTCACGCCTGGGCAGGCTTTGGCGCGGCGTTCGGCCCACTCATTATCTTGTCGCTGATGTGGTCGCGCACGAACGGCATTGGCGCCATCGCGGGCATGGTCGTGGGTGCCGCCACCGTTATTATCTGGATTTCACTGGGCTGGAACGGAGAGTTCATGGGTGGTCCCGGTGTGTACGAGATTATTCCTGGCTTCATTGCTTCGTTCATTGCGATCCTGGTGGTGAGCAGCCTCACTGCCGATGCCGGTGAATATCAGCACATCAATCGCTCAAAAGAGAGCGCATAACGCACTTGTTTAGTTTACCCGGCCCTTGAATATGCAAGTAAATCGAAGGACCGGGTTAATAGCTTTCGCCAGGAAAACAACATCCGAGCCGACGCGTCGACGCTTTGTGTCGGGTGGTCAGGGGAGATTGAGCATGAACGAAGCAAACCTTCATCCGCCGCGTGAAATAAGTGAGCTACGCTCGCGCATCCGCGACAACTATTCCGTCGACGAGACAGCGGTGCTGCACAGGCTCGTCGAACGTATCAAGCTGTCGGATGACGACCGCCGAAAGGTGGCCGCCGTCGGCGCCAAATACGTGGAGCGTGTGCGCAAAGAAACGTCGCCCTCGATGATGGAGGCGTTCCTGGCCGAGTACGGACTCTCCACCGCCGAGGGTGTCGGCCTCATGTGCCTGGCAGAAGCGCTGCTGCGTGTTCCCGATGCGGAAACCATTGACGACCTCATCCACGACAAGATCGAACCGTCCGACTGGGGCGCACACCTAGGCAAGTCCTCGTCGTCGATGGTCAACGCCTCGACCTGGGCACTGATGCTTACCGGCAAGGTACTGGATGACGATCCCAAGGGCCTGGTGCGGGCGCTGCGAGACTTTGTGCGCCGCATGGGCGAGCCAGTGGTGCGTACCGCGGTCGGCCAGTCGATGAAGATCCTCGGACGCCAGTTCGTGCTCGGCCAGACCATCGAGGAGGGCATGAAGAATGCCCGCGAGCTCGAGAAGCAGGGCTACACCTATTCCTACGACATGCTGGGCGAGGCGGCGCGTACCGATGAAGATGCCGTCCGCTATCAAGCGGCCTACGCCAAGGCGATCACCGCGATCGCCAAGCAGGCCAAGGGCGACGTGCGATCCAGTCCCGGCATCTCGGTGAAGCTCTCGGCGCTGCATCCGCGCTATGAATACACCCACCGCGACAGGGTGATCGCGGAACTCGTGCCACGCGCGCTGGAACTTGCGAAGCAGGCGGCCAAGGCCAATATCGGCTTCAACATCGACGCCGAGGAGCAGGACCGGCTGGATCTGTCACTCGACGTGATCGAGGCGCTGCTGTCCGACCCCGGACTCGCCGGCTGGGACGGATTCGGGATCGTGGTACAGGCCTACGGGCGCCGCGCCGCGCAGGTGATCGAGGCGCTCTACGACCTTTCCGAGCGGCTCGACCGCAAGATCATGGTGCGGCTGGTGAAAGGCGCCTACTGGGACACCGAGATCAAGCTGGCGCAGGAACTGGGCGTAAAGACCTTCCCGGTCTTCACCCGCAAGGTCAACACCGATGTCAGCTACATGGCCTGCGCGCAGATGCTGCTCGATCGGCGTGACCGCATCTATCCGCAGTTCGCGACCCACAATGCCCATACCTGCGCCGCCGTGGCGGCCATGGCAGGTAATGACAAGGACAGCTTCGAGTTTCAGCGCCTGCACGGCATGGGCGAATCGCTGCACGAGATCGTCAAGCAGTCGGAGGGGACGCGTTGCCGGATCTACGCGCCGGTCGGCGCGCACCGTGACCTGCTGGCCTATCTGGTACGCCGTCTGTTGGAGAACGGGGCGAACTCCTCATTCGTGAACCAGGTGGTGGACACCTCGATTCCCGCCGGCGAGATAGCGCGCGACCCGGTGACCGAGATGCAGCGCCTGGGCAACGCCATCCCCAGCCCGTCGATCCGCCTGCCCGGCGAGCTGTTCGCGCCCGATCGCAAGAACTCCCGCGGCTACCGGATCAACGAGC
>JBGSTZ010000094.1:0-35694 GCA_041736255.1 Burkholderiaceae bacterium | reverse complement strand
CGTGCCGATCCGCAGTTTCGGACGGCTTACGCGAGCGGTGGGACTGGTGCTGGAGGCGGTCGGATTGCGGCTGCCGGTGGGCAGCGATTGCCTGATTGAACTGCCGCCCGGTTACGGCCAGCGCACTACCGAGGCTGAGGTGGTCGGCTTTTCCGGCGACCGTATTTTTCTGATGCCGCAAAGCGAAGTGGCCGGGCTATTACCGGGCGCACGCGTCTATCCGTTGGAAACTTTCAATAACAACGGCAGCGCAGTCGAACCCGGCACCAAGCGCTTGCCGGTCGGCGAAGGCATGCTGGGACGCGTGGTAGATGCCGCCGGGCGGCCGCTTGACGGGCGCGGACCACTCGATATCGCAGGCGAAGTACCGCTTACCGCAGCGCCCATCAATCCGCTGATGCGAGCGCCGATTGATAGCGTACTGGATGTCGGCGTGCGTGCGATCAATGCGTTGCTGACGGTCGGGCGGGGCCAGCGCATGGGACTGTTTGCCGGCTCTGGCGTGGGCAAGAGCGTTTTGCTCGGGATGATGGCGCGTTATACCAGCGCGGAAGTGATCGTGGTCGGCCTGATCGGCGAGCGCGGCCGCGAGGTTAAGGATTTCATCGACAATACGCTGGGGAAAGAAGGCATGGCGCGCGCAGTAGTGGTGGCCGCGCCAGCCGACACTTCGCCCTTGCTGCGCTTGCAGGGTGCGGCTTATGCAACCTGCCTGGCCGAGTATTTTCGCGATCAGGGCAAGGATGTATTGCTGATCATGGATTCACTGACCCGCTACGCCATGGCGCAGCGCGAAATCGCTCTGGCAGTAGGCGAACCGCCTGCTACCAAGGGTTATCCCCCATCGGTATTTGCAAAACTGCCGGCGCTGGTGGAGCGCGCCGGAAATGGCGCGCGCGACGCCAGCGGCAAAGGCGGCTCGATTACTGCGTTTTATACGGTACTGACTGAAGGCGACGACCAGCAGGACCCAATTGCGGACGCGGCGCGGGCAATTCTGGACGGCCATGTGGTGCTCTCGCGCAGTTTGGCCGAATCTGGCCATTATCCGGCGATAGACATCGAAGCCTCGATCAGCCGCGTGATGACGGCGCTAATCGAACCGTCGCAGTTCGATGCGGTGCGCCGCCTCAAGCAGATGCTGTCGCGTTACCAGCGCAACCGCGATCTGATCAGTGTCGGCGCTTACGCCGCCGGTCATGATTTGCAACTCGACCAGGCAATTGCGCTGTATCCTGCTATTGAAGCTTTCCTGCAACAGGAAATGCATGAACGGGCGGATTATGCGGCTTCAATTTCACAATTGCAGGCATTGTTTCGTGCCGGTTAATCGCCCATTGATCTGAAAGTACGTCATGTCAAATACACTTCCGCTGGCCATGCTGATCGAGTTGGCACAAAACAAGACTGACAAGGCGACCCAACGCTTGGGCCAACTGCAAGGTGCGCTGACCAGTGCGTCCGAAAAACTGGATATGCTGTTGCAGTACCGGCAAGAGTATTGCGAACAGTTGCAGGCGCAGATGCGGGAGGGCGTAGCGTCCTCGCGCTGGCGCAATTTTCAGAATTTCATCGGTACGCTGGACGGCGCGATCGAGCAGCAACGCGCGTTGAACGATCAAGCCAAGGTCAAACTGGTACATGGGCGCACCGACTGGCAAGATCAGAAGCGCCGCCTGAGTTCATTCGACACGCTGTCCGACCGGGTGCGCCAGCAGGAATTGATAAAGCTTAACCGGCGCGAGCAACGCGACAGCGACGAACATACCTCTCGCCAGTTTCAGTTGCGCAGCACTGATATAACCGAATGATGCGGGATGCGCATGGCGCACCAAAGCAGCCGCAAGTTTTATGTTATTTCTATCTGTAAATTACGTTTTTCCTAAAACATTAACAATTATTCAGGAATGCCATGTCTTTAATCCTTTCGCTACCCGTTGCCCCGCAGGCTGCAACAGTTCGGGCAAACAGCCAAGCAGCACGCAGCGATAATCAAAACAAGAATGAGCAGAACAGTTTCAGTGCGGTATTTAAGCGCTCGCAGACCAGCGCCACCAGCGCCGAAAAAGCGCCTGAAAAAACCTCTGTACAGCGCCCTCCACAAAACCAGAACGACAGCGACAAAAAGAGCGAACCAGCAGACCCGGTTGCGGCACTCGCGCTGGCTCTGGCCTTCCTCGCACTTGAGCCCCGGCTTACCGCTGCGTCTGCCGGCACTGCGACAAGCGCAGCGCCATCCGGCCCCGCCAGTACTGTTACGACTGCATTAGGTGCCGATGCCAACTTGAACGTAGCGCAACTTGCATTGGCTATACCTGGTCAACAAGATGGCGATGCGCCAGCCTTATTAAGCGATGCCAAGGCGACCGGCAACGCCACCACCGCCACCGCAGAAACCTCTGCTGGTTTGCGCACGCCGCAACTGGCGCTGACTACACTTGCGCCACAAGAAGGCGATGCACCAGATTTATTGAGCGATGCCAAGGCGACCGGCAACGCCGCTGCCGCCACCACCGCAGAAACCTCTGCTGGTTTGCGCGGGCCGCAACTGGCGGCTCTGGCTATCCCTGCGCCGCAGGATGGCGATGCACCAGATTTATTGAGCGATGCCAAGGCGACCGGCAACGCCGCTGCCGCTGCCACCGCCACCGCAGAAACGTCTGCTGGTTTGCGCGCGCCGCAACTGGCTGCTACCGACCGGGTTGAATTGACGCAAGTCGCTCAGCCAGCCAAGAGCGCGGCTGCCAACATGAGCACTACCGCTGCAGGGGTGATCGAAAATCAGGCCATGATGTCCGATACCGGTGCAACAGGTCAGCAATCGAAACAGGGCGATACGGCAACAGATAGCCGGGATGGAAAATTTAACGTAAAGCCGGATTGGCGTATTGAAACGCCAATGGCGGCAAGCATTGCTGAAGCAACGGCGGCAACGGCAGCGGCATCTAAAGGAAACTCTGTGCATACCGCCGACCAACTCGACCTGAGTATGGCAACGCCTAACAATCCTGCCAACGTACCGCCGCAGTTGCCCGCTGGCGCAATCCAGCAGACTGCTGCTGCGGCAGCGCCGGTCAGCCTGCCGCTGGCACCACCGGTAGGCAGCAGCGAATGGGGCGATGCGCTTGGCAAACAAGTGGCATGGATGAGCAATACCAATAACCAGGTAGCCGAACTGCAACTCAATCCGGCTGGCTTGGGGCCGCTGAAGATCACGCTGACCATTAACAATCATCAGGCCGAAGCATTGTTTGTATCGGCCCATCCCTCGGTGCGGGCCGCGGTTGAAGCTGCATTACCGCAATTACGCAACAATCTGGCTGACAACGGCATCAGTTTGGGCAATACCTCGGTAAGCGCAGATACCCAACAGCAAAATGCGTTTGCACAGGGTCAGGACAACCAATCCAGCGAACCCAAATATCGTGCCGACAGCGTAAGTACTTCCAATCAGGGAGCCAGTCTCAGCATGCCTGAGGCAGCGGCAACCGCAACCGTCTCTGGCAACCGCAACAGCGTCGATATTTTCGCCTGAAGAACATGATCCACAAAAGACACCGAAAATATCTGGGAAGGTGGTCACACTCCATCCCGGGCGCATAGCACCGCAACGCACTTTTTGCAGCACTGAGGAAGCACTGAGGCCTGGCGTATCGCATGTGCAGCAAATGCCGAAGCTGAACCGGTTTATCCCTTTTTATCAACAGATGGTCCGGCGCGTTTTTAGCGAAAATGAGCGTTTGAATTCTATGCAGGAAAGCCATGGCTACGACTACGACTACGACTACCCCTACCCCCCCTAAAATGAATATGCCTAAAAAGCGCATGTTCGTTATTGCACTAGGAGTAATGGTAGCGATTGCAGTTGCAGCCGGCGTGGCCTATTTTATGAGCAATAACCGCATGGGGCCGCAGACTCCTGCCACACCCGTGCTCGAAATCCCGATTTTTATTGCGCTGGAACCGTTCACGGTGAATTTACAATCACAGGGGCGCCCTCGTTTCTTGCATATTGGTGTGACGCTGAAGGTTCGCGATGCCAAATCCCAGGAGCAGGTCGCCCAATATTTACCGGAAGCGCGCAGCCGCCTTCTGATGCTGTTATCAAACCGCAAACCAGAGTCGCTAAGCACCCCGGAAGACAAAAATCAGCTGTCTGCCGAAATTTTGAAAACATTGAACAAACCGTTTTCTTCTGGTCCGGCAACACAGCAGATTACCGATGTGGCATTTACCGCTTTCGTAGTGCAGTAAATCCATTCCAGACCAGACTCCAGAATGAGATCCATCAATGGCTTATGAACAGCAGCTGTCTCAAGACGAGGTAGATGCACTGCTGAGAGGCGTCTCCGGCGACACTACCGAAGAAGCGCCACCACCGCCTGCTCCGGAAGGCTTGCAAACCTATGATCTTGGTTCCCAGGAACGTATCGTGCGTAACCGCATGCATACGCTGGAAATCATCAACGAGCGCTTTGCTCGTCACCTGCGCGGTACGCTTCTTAATTTCATGCGCCGCACTGCAGATATTTCAGTGGGTGCGCTCACTATTCAGAAGTATGGCGACTTCATTCGTCATCTGCCAGTGCCGGCTAATATCAACCTGCTTCGCATGAAGCCGTTGCGCGGTACTGCACTTTTCGTGTTCGATCCGAAGCTGGTATTTTTAGTGGTCGACAATATGTTCGGCGGCGATGGCCGTTTTCACATGCGCGTCGAAGGCCGCGACTTTACTCTGACCGAACAGCGTATCATCAAGCGTCTGCTGAATCTGGCTCTGGAAAGCTACGGAAGTGCCTGGCAACCTTTGTATCCGCTCGAATTCGAATATGTCCGCGCTGAGATGCATGCCAAACTGGCTAATATCGTGGCGCTCAACGAGGTCGTGGTAAATACGACGTTCCATATTGAGTTCGGCCCAGTCGGCGGCGCGCTGCATATCTGCATTCCCTATTCGATGATCGAACCGATTCGCGACCTACTGTCGAATCCGATACAGGACGAGATCGAAATCGACAATCGCTGGGTTAAGCAGTTGTCGCAACAGGTGCAATGTGCCGATGTCGAGCTAAAAGCCGAGTTTCTGACGGTGCCGTCGACTATCGGCCAATTAATGAAACTGAAAGTCGGCGACGTGCTGCCGATCGAGATGCCAGAAACGATTACCGCCAAAATCGATGGCGTACCGGTGATGGAATGTGGATACGGCACTTCCAACAGCCGATATGCACTGCGAGTACAAAAAATGATCAATCACCAGGACGGCGATTTAAGCAAGGAAAGCGACAATGATTGACGATATCAAGCAGGACCAAGGCGGCGATATGGATGACTGGGCTAGCGCTCTTGCCGAGCAGACAGCTGCTACCCAGCCAGCACCCAGCAGCTTTGAGGCGCCTCAGAATGCAACCAAAGCCAATGTGTTTCAGCCGCTAAATTTAAATAATAACGCCGGGATAGCCAAAGCCGATATCGATTTGATTCTGGATGTGCCGGTACAGTTGACCGCAGAACTAGGGCGTACCAGGCTCACCATCAAGAGCCTGCTGCAGCTATCTCAGGGTTCGGTGGTTGAACTGGATGGCCTGGCGGGTGAACCGATGGATGTATTGATTAACGGCTACCTGATTGCCCAAGGAGAAGTGGTGGTGGTGAACGAAAAATTCGGCATCCGCCTGACCGACATTATCACGCCGTCCGAACGCATCCATAAACTAAATCGATGAACTTGCGCTACCTGTTCGGGCTGTCCGGACTGCTAACAACATTAGTAATCCTGCCGGCCAATGCTGTCGTGCCAACTGCTTTGCCTGCAGCTGAACCGATACCATCACTTGGTGCCACCACACTATTGCAGACCGGTCTGGGTCTGGCTGCAGTACTGGCGCTTATTTTCCTGTGCGCTTGGGCAGCACGCCGTTTCGGCCTGCAGCAACATGCCGGCAGCCGTCTGGTAAAGGTGGTTGCCAGCACAATGGTCGGCCAGCGCGAACGCGTCGTGGTAGTGCAAATCGGTGCTTCATGGCTGGTGCTGGGTGTCACACCGGGCCAGATTCGCTCTCTGCATACGATGCCGGCCGAAGACGTGCCAACGGATGCGGTAGCGACCACCGGCGCCACCGCTGTTAGCGCCTTTTCGCACAAACTACGTGAATCCATCTCCAAATTGCGACGTTCAGACTGATGCACCGGTTTCCCGCCCTTCCAGGTTGCCGCACTCTGCTGCATCTCGTTACACTGCTATTGACGGCATTGCCGCTACTGGCGTCGGCCCAAGGTTTGCCCGGCATAATTAGCACGCCGGGCCCGGACGGCAGCCAGACTTGGTCGCTCAGCGTCCAGACGCTGCTGCTAATGACATCGCTATCGTTTCTGCCGGCGATGCTGCTGACGATGACCAGCTTCACCCGTATTCTGATTGTGCTGGGTCTGCTGCGCTCGGCAATCGGCACCCAATCCTCGCCGCCGAATCAGATTTTGGTCGGACTAGCACTATTTCTGACTTTTTTTATTATGTCGCCGGTGTTCGATAAAATATATAGCGACGCCTACCAACCATTTTCAACCAACAAAATCAGTGCCGAACAGGCGCTCGATCGCGGTGTTGCGCCTCTAAAAGAATTCATGCTGAAACAAACCCGCGAAGCCGATCTGGCATTGTTTGCACGCCTGGCCAATACGCCGCAGATGCAAGGCCCGGAAGATGTTTCGCTGCGAATTCTGGTGCCGTCGTTCATCATCAGCGAACTGAAAACTGCGTTTCAGATCGGCTTCACAATATTCATCCCTTTTTTGATCGTTGATCTGGTGGTTGCCAGCGTACTGATGTCGATGGGTATGATGATGGTGCCGCCCGCGACTATTTCGCTGCCCTTCAAGTTGATGCTGTTCGTGCTGGTCGACGGCTGGCAACTGCTGGTCGGCGCGCTGTCGCAAAGTTTTTTTACTTAACGTTGTTACGCATGAATTTTGTTACGACAAACCTGAGCAAGTAACGGAGCGGTTTTGCTTTTGTAGGTTGGGCTAAAGTTTTATCAGCCCAACATTCGGTAGAGACTACTTGATATAAATGTTGGGCTTCGCTACGCTCATCACCAACCTACGAATTCCTATTCGATTTCCTCGGGCACCGCGTAACATCAGTTATTTAATTCCCACATAAGCAAGCACGTAAGTCAGTACGTAAAATTAATTATGATCAGATTTACGAAAAATGGAAAAGACGAAGGGTGCACCATGCACACCAATGCCGTCACAGACATTCATGATGCGCAAAGCGCAGGTTTATTTGGAAATACAATAACACCATGACTCCCGAATCAGTAATGGCAATGGGCTACCAAGGAATGAAGATTACGCTGATGCTGGGTGCGCCGCTGTTGCTGGTGGCACTCGTCACAGGCTTGATCATCAGCCTGTTTCAGGCCGCTACCCAGATCAATGAAATGACGCTGTCGTTCATTCCCAAGCTACTGGCAGTGTTCGCCACACTGGTAATCGCCGGTCCATGGATGCTGAGCACGATTCTCGACTATATGCGACAACTGTTCTCCAGCATCCCGCAACTGGTCGGCTAATGTCGCCGGTTTTATCGGTCACATCGGAGCAACTCAGCGCCTGGCTGGTGATGTTTCTGTGGCCTTTCGTGCGCATGCTGGCCCTCATCAGCACCTCCCCGATCCTTGGCGAATCACGAGTGCCGCGTCACGTCAAGGTAGGACTGGCGGCGCTGCTTGCGATTGCCATAAGCCCAACTCTCGATCCGCTGCCTATTGTGCCGGTAGTCTCGCTGGCGGGTCTCTGGATAACCATGCAACAAGTGCTGATCGGCGTGGCAATGGGATTTTCAATGCGCCTGGTATTTACTGCGGTCCAGGCTGCCGGCGAATATGCAGGTCTGCAGATGGGTCTGTCGTTCGCCTCTTTCTTTGACCCTACCAGCGGCGGCCAGACCATGGTGCTGGCGCGCCTGCTAAATATGCTGGCAATGCTGCTTTTTCTGGCATTCGATATGCATCTGATGGTAATTGCCACGCTGGTCGAGAGCTTCCACATTCTGCCAATCGCTAACGCCCCACTGGCAGCCAATGGCTGGATGCTGTTGGTATTGGCTGCCGGTCAGATTTTCTCGGCAGGACTGATGCTGGCCCTGCCTCTGATAACCACATTGCTGACGATAAATCTGGCAATGGGCATTCTGAATCGAGCCTCACCGCAATTAAGCATTTTTGCCATCGGCTTTCCGCTGACGTTATTGGTGGGTATTACCATGCTGGGCCTGCTGATGCCACATCTGGCGCCGTTTCTGGAACAGAAGTTCGCTGTCGGTTTGTCAACCATGCTGCAGGTTGTACAGGCGTTACGGCCTAATTAATAGACTAATAGACGCCAGGATTCTTGCCCACGTGCAGGAATTCATCAAGTAATGAATCCTTACCAATCAAAAATAGCAGGGGTATATGGAAAATAGCGTAATTTCTACAATTTCATATTGGGCGGTTTTAATATACTCAATATCGTATATTTATATGCAGCGCGTCATCGCCAATGCCAGGAACAGTTCTGAAATGAAAAAAGCACAGTGAACTGTGCTTTTTTCATTTCAGTCTTATTCCCCCATCTATATGTAATTAAGCAGGGAGATTTTCTGGACTTTCACGAAGACTTGCTGGGTTGCCTCCAATGCGGTCTGACGCTGATAAAACTCAGAGATCGCGGTCGCGTAGTCCAGATCCTGCAAATCCGACAGGTGACTCTTGTCGAACAAAGTACGACTGTCGCCAGTGACGTTGAGGCTATCGAGTTCCTGCAGGCGCGAGCCGATTGACGAGCGTACCGTCACCACATTGTCGTGCGCGTTGGTGATTTTCTTGTTGGCGGTGCTAAGCGCGTTGAGCAACTGCGCTCGTTCGGCACTGCCGCCGGTGTCAATCGGTTTTTTGAGTGCCGCAATAACATCGCCAATCGCGGTAAACATATTTGTGCCGGCATTTTTGGCGGTCGATACAGTAAAGGAATCGCTAGCCGCCGGCGCACCGCTGATGTTGATTTGCACGCCGCCAAACTTGATTGGACTACCGTCCGTATACGCTCCTTTTGTCAACGGCTCTGCTCCTGGCGGGACCGTATTAACCTCGTATGTATCGGCGGTAGGAAAACTGATAATGAAGTCCTTGCCATAATTCGTGTCGGTCGGATCGAGTACCGAATTCGCACTGAACACGCCGCTACCAGCATTTTTAGCTAACGATACACTGTAAGTTCCATTATCATTCGGTGTACTAAATCTATTAATTTTAATGCCGCCAAACTGTATCTGATTACCGGTAGGTGTGTCATATGTACCGCTAGCCACTACTGCCGTTTCTGGCGGCACGGTCACTTCATACTTATCATCAGGAAGAAACTTGATAACGAAGTCTTTGCCATAATTCGGATCGGTCGGATCGACTACTGTGTGCGTACTGGCCACGCCAGTATCTGCATTAATAACGGCAACAGCATCGCCGGACGCATTAACGTAACCCGCACCGCCCTGCACCGTCTGAAAAATGCTGCGGCCATCGTCGGTGGTGGCCATTTGCCGCGATACATCCACCTGCATCAAACGTTGCCCCTGGTCGCCCGTGTACTCAATGCTGCCATCTGCCTGCTTGACGAATGGCATGCTGCCGCTCTTGAAGCCGGCAAACAAAAACTGTCCATTGCCGTCATCGGTGTTGGCCAAACCCTGCAACTGATCGAAGCGGCTTTGCAGCGTGGTCGCTATGGTTCCCCGATCGGCATCCGTCAGAGTGCCACCAGCCTGCACCACCAAGCCCTTGATATCTTGCAAAATGGTTGTAACGCTTTGCAGCGCGTTATCTTCCAGCGACAGCGTGTGCGTTGCCTGAGTACGGCTGGCAGCATACTGGGCATTAAGCGCAAGCGATTGCGAAACGCCGAGCGCGCGGGTGGCGCCGATTGGATCGTCCGACGGCGCCAGAATTTTGGTCATCGCGCCGATCTGCTGCTGCACGCGCAGCAGGTTGCTCTGCTGCAAATTCATTGCAGTCCGACTTTGGTCGTAAAACGATTGGGTGCTAATACGCATCTTGATCTCCTGAGCGATACTTTGTGAGACTTATCTGATGCCTAACACAGCGTCGAACATCGTCGACGCGGTCTGGATTACCTTGGCATTGGCTTGATACATTTGCTGGAACATCAACAGGTTGGCAGTTTCCTCGTCCTGATTAACGCCTGATACCGACTGCTGGGCCGAGCGTATCTGCGCCGTCAGACTGGTCTGCGCGGTATTCGATATCTGAATTTGCTGGGACTTGTTGCCGACAGTGCTGACCAGTTGCGCATACGCATCGTTGAAGCTGGAAGCTCCGCCACCGATGGTTTTCGTATTTTGCAACGCACCCAGCAGCAATGCATTGCTACCATCGGACACGCCGCCAGTATTTTTTTCAATGGTGAACTTGTCGCCATTGGACGGCGCACCGCTGACGCTGACCGTGATGCCATCGAAGCTGATTGATGCACCCGATGTGTAGGGTACGCCGTCAGACGTTCCCGTGGCCGGAGGCGTCGCAATCGGGGGCGTGTAATACATTCCATCGACTGCCAAGCCATACGTGGTCGCTGTGCCATTGGCCAGCGTCACAGTAACCGGGGATGCAGCAGGAAAACCGGACAAGGATTTGTTCGTGCTGTCATACACCAGCGTCGCGGTATCAGCCAGTGGCGTGGTGAGGTAAGCGGCTTTCACCGTGCCGGCACTGATCGAACCGCTGCCCTGGTTCCCGGCCGTGTTGCCGGTGACAATCGGCCCAGCCGCCGCCACTTTGGCCGGATCGGTCAACACCACATCGAAATCGCGCGCGCCGGTGCGGGTCGGCTGAATCAGGAATGAGTCACCGGCCTGCCCGGTGCCGCTGGCGACTGTCAGCGTCACGCCATCGAAAGTGACCGGAAAATCGGTATCGGCATAAGTATCCAGCACCGTGTTGTCGGACACGCGTGTGATCGCGTATTGCAGACTGCCGGACACATCGGAAACGCTCAATTTGTAGTCGCTTGCGCTCAACTGACTGGTATCGGAAAACGACGGCGTCAATGCCAAATCACCGGCATTCCTGCCATTCGAAATAATCCCGGGGCTAGCTTGCGAAAAGAAATCCTCCCCAAGTTCGCCATTCAGATCGACGCCCAGCTTTTGCTGGGCATTAAAAGTATCGGACAATGCAATCGCGATCCGGCCGAGCGAATTTTGCGCATTGTTCAAGGTCTCGTTGCGAAATTGCAGCAAGCCGCCCAGCGCCCCGCCAGCCAGCACGCTATCCTGCAGCTCCACGGCAACGCCATTTGGGCTCACTGTGGCAACCGCGGTCTGACTTGGGTCGGCGGCAGAACTGACCGCTTTCAATGTGGTTGCTTTGTCGCCCAATACCAGGGTTTGCCCGTTGCCGATAAAGACGTTGTATTGCCCGCCATCCTGCACCACGACTTTGACGCCCACCAATTTACTAAGGCCGCTGATCAATTGATCGCGCTGGTCGAGCAAATCGTTCGGGGCCTGGCCACCGGTGGCATTGCTGACTAGCCCAATCTGCTTGTTCAAATTGGCAATCTGGGTGGAGTAAGTGTTGATCTGATCGACATTACCGGAAACCTGATCGTTGACATTCGAGTTCAGGCCGGTCAAATATTGACTCATCGTTCTGAATTGATTGGCCATAGCCTGCCCCGAACTGATCAATTGCTGCCGTGCAGCCGGGTCGGCAGGGGTATTTGCTACCGCTTGTACGCCGGTAAACAACGTCTGCATGAGCGGCGCCAGACCTGCGGTCTGATCGGCCAGCAGGTTGTCGATCTGGGTAATCTGGGTGTATTGCGTTGTCAGCGACTGATTGGTCGATTGCGCCTGATTCAGTTGCGTTGTCAGGAATTGATCATAACTGCGTGTGATGTCCGTGGTCTTCACGCCGCTGCCAAAAAAGCCAACACCCGGGGCGTAAATGCCGCTGCTCGACGCCGTCTGCACAGTCTGCCGGCTATAACCAGCGGTATTCACGTTTGCCGTGTTGTGTCCGGTAGTCACCAGCGCGGCCTGCGCGGCATTCAAGCCGCTGAGGCCGGTATAAAACATGCTGTTCGACATAGTTCTTGTCCTGTAATAAAGCCACCAATTAAATTTGCCTCGGCATTACCTTGGGCTGCCATCTTTTACATAACGGCAACCGCATTGAATATTGAAGCGCGAATGCCAAATCTATTCTGCATTTTCAATGATTTCGTGTGCATGGCGAGCAGATGGACTAGAAAATTTGCTTCATGATGCGCACCAGTTTGCCGCCGTATTGCGGATCTGTGGCGTACCCAGCACGTTGCAAACCGTGCGCCGCTTCGGTCGGGTCGCGGGTGGCCAGCACTTCTGCATAGCGCGGATTGCCGGTCAGGAACCGGGCGTAATCGGTAAATGCTTCCTGATATGAGCCATAGGCGCGGAAAGCGGCCTTGGTGCGTTGCGCAACGCCGTCGACGTATTCGGTGGTAGTGGTTTCGACTACCGGCCCTTTCCAGCTCTTGTCAGCCTTGATGCCGAACAGATTGTGGCTCTGGCGACCGTCGTCGCCGCGAATCTCGTGCCGTCCCCAGCCCGATTCCAGTGCCGCCTGCGCCAGGATCAATTGGGCCGGCACACCGGTGGCCTGGCTCGCGGCTTGCGCCGGTGCCGCCATGCGCGATACAAACTGCTCGACATGTCCTTGCGGAGTAACGTTGGGAGCAGGACGTTCGGCGGCCGCTTCGTATAACGACAGATCAGGCACACTGGCCTGGCTTGGCTGCAGGGGTTGTGGTTGTGGTTGTGGGTACAGGTTTAACGCTGGCGTTTGCAGCTTGGCGGCAACGGGCGCTGCATCCTGGGCTTGGGCTTGGGCCGGTGCGGGGCTGATGCTGCGGCCAAGCTGGGCTTGCATCGCTTCGGCCAGACCGAGGCCGCGACCGGATAGACTCTGCGCCCATTGCTGATCCAGCATCGAGGTATACAACTTACTCTGCTGACTATCCAACATGCCGTCGCTTGGCGTGGCCTCGCGCATGCTTTTCAGGACCATTTGCATGAACATCGCTTCAAACTGGCGCGACACCTGCTTCAAGCCTTCTTGCGGCGAAGTGCGGGTGATGCGTCGTAACGCATCGACGCCCTGCACATCAAGGGCGAAGCGTTGATCGAGCGCGCCGCTGCGACTGCTGGCGCTGTCGGGGACGGTGGAACCGGTGGGAGCGATCAGACTCATGGACTCTCTTAAATAATCTCAAGTTCGGCACGCAATGCGCCGACCGCTTTCATCGCCTGCAGAATCGACAGCAGATCCTGCGGATTGGCACCCAGCGTATTCAATCCCTTGACCACATCAGCCAGCGAAGCGCCGCCGCGCACCACTTGCAGCGCGCTGCCGGCCTGACTCAGTTCAATCTGGGAGACTTGGGCAGCGACGGTACTGCCGCCTGCGAGTGCGTTGGGCTGGCTGACGACGGGTTGAGTATTGATCACCAAGGTCAAATTGCCGTGGGCTACTGCGCAATTTTCAATCCTGACTGCTTGATTCATTACCACCGAACCGGTGCGGGCGTTGATGACGACCTTGGCCAGTGCCTGTGTCGGCGTCACGTCGATATTTTCAAGTCGCGCCAGGAAACCGACATAGGCTTCCGGCTGGGCCGGCGCAATAACCTGGATCACCCGAGCGTCGAGTGCCGTAGCGGTACCAGGGCCGAAGTTGCGATTGATTGCATCCACTGTTTTTTGCGCGGTACCGAAATCGGAGGTATTCAATTCCAGCGTAAAGATGCCGCCACCGCCGATAGGCGACGCCACCGCGCGCTCGACGATTGCTCCAGCGGGAATCCGGCCGGAACTCAGCTGATTGATTTGAACCTTGCTGCCATTGGCTGAAGCACCAGCGCCGCCAACCACCATATTGCCCTGTGCAATCGCATATACCAAGCCATCGGCACCTTTCAATGGCGTCATCAGCAAGGTGCCGCCCCGCAGACTCTTGGCATTGCCCAAGGATGAGACTGTAACGTCGATGTTCTGCCCAGGTCGCGCAAAAGACGGCAAGGTCGCGGTCACCATTACCGCTGCCACATTCTTCAGCTGCATATTGGTGCCGGGTGCAACTGAAACTCCGAGTTGCGACAACATGTTGTTTAGGCTTTGCGTGGTAAACGGTGTCTGCATGGTCTGGTCACCGGTGCCATCAAGCCCAACCATCAGTCCGTAGCCGAGCAATGGATTGTCACGCACGCCACGAACGCTGACCAACTCTTTTAAGCGCTCGGCGTGGGCCGGGATGACGACAACAACGGCGAGCAAAGCGGCCAACACGCCCAACAGCAAGCCGGACTTCAAGCTGCCACGAATTTTCAGATGACAAGGCAGAAATTTAATACGCATAAATACCATGATCAAAGCGGTAATACATTGAGGAAGAAACGTTGCAGCCAGCCCATGGTCTGCGCTTCGTCGATATAGCCCTTGGCGCTGTATTCGATCCGTGCATCCGCCACCTGGTTCGAGGACACGGTATTGTTGCCACTGACTGTACGCGGATTGACCACGCCGGAAAAGCGGATGAATTCGGTACCCTGATTAATCATCATTTGCTTTTCGCCGCTGACCATCAGGTTCCCATTGCCCAGCACTTCGATCACCGTGACGGTGATCACGCCGTTGAAAGTATTGGTAGCATTGGCACCGCCCTTGGCGCTCAAGGCATTGCTGCCGCTGATATCAGCATCAAAACCGCCGAGCAAACCGCCAAAAAATTTGGGGATCACGCCCAACGTGGCTTCGGCGCTGCCGTTACGGCTGGCATTGGTAGCCGAATTCTTACTGGCGTTGACATTTTCGCTAACCACGATAGTCAGGATATCGCCAACATTGCGTGGACGCCGGTCTTCGAACAGTGCTTGCGCACCAAAGCCGGGTTGATAGATTGCACCAGCTTGCGGTGCTACCGCATCCACTACAGTGGCGGCGCGTACCGTCATGGGCTGCTGCACCAGTGGTTCGCGCGGCAATTGCGCACATCCGCCCACCAGCATGGCAGCAGCCAGCAGCAACAATCCAGCACAGCGATTTATCATCCCACTCGCCATCGTCTGCGTTATCACAACTGCCTCATTACAACTGCGCCAAGCGTGCAAGCATCTCGTCGGAAGTTTGTACCGCTTTGCTATTGATTTCATACGAGCGTTGGGCTTGAATCATATTCACCAACTCTTCCACTACGTTGACATTCGATGCTTCAACAAAGCCTTGATTGAGAAGACCAGCGCCATTCTGGCCCGGAGCCGTCTGATTTGGCCCGCCAGAAGAATCTGTCTCCACATATAAATTTTCACCACTGCTTTGGAGTCCGGTCGGATTCAGAAAAGTCGCCAGTTGCAATTGACCAACCTGCACGTTGGCAGGGTTGCCGGCTTGCGTGACTGAGACGGTGCCGTCGCGCCCAATCGTCATGCTGAGAGTGCCTTCCGGCAGCGTGATCGCTGGCTGTACCGGAAAACCGCTGGCTGTGACTAATTGACCGTTGGCATCAGTTTGAAACGAGCCGTCGCGCGTATACGAGATGGTACCGTCCGGCATCAGGACTTGAAAGAAACCGTCGCCATTGATCGCAACGTCCTTGGAGTTATCGGTTTTGGTCGGAGTGCCCTGGGTATGAATCCGCTCAGTGGCGACAATGCGCACGCCGGTACCGATTTGCAGCCCGGATGGCAAGCGGGTTTGGTCGGAAGTCTGGCCGCCGACTTGGCGCAGGTTCTGGTACATCAGATCCTCAAACACAGCCCGGCTGCGCTTGAAGCCGGTAGTGCCGACGTTGGCCAGATTATTGGAAATAACGTCGAGTTGGGTTTGTTGCGCATCGAGGCCGGTTTTGGCAATCGAGAGAGAACGGATCATGAAAATACTCCTGCAAGGCGGCCGTGGCCACATCTAAACAAATTCAAAATTAATCGGTTGGTACTATGATAATTACTAGCTGACTTCCCGCACTTTTCCACGAAAGACACGAAAAACACAAACCCGTTCTCGCCATCCCGTGATTTCCGTGGAGGAAATGAGTATAGTCATATTTATGGCATTTACCGCATATATTCAGTGCGCAAGTTGAATATACTCCAGCAACCAGTAGGGCGGGTGCAACCCGCGCAGTTTGATGCACGAAAAGCGCGGGTTGCACCCGCCCTACTTAATTCATGCTGAGTAATTTATTCGCCGACTGCCCGTTGGTGTCGGCAGTCTGTATCGCTTTCATCTGCATTTCAAAACGGCGCGCATTGGCGATCATGTCGACCATGGCTTCAACCGGGTTGACATTGCTGCCTTCCAGCGCACCAGTCATCAGCATCACGGCAGGATCGGCTGCCGGCGCTGTGACACCCTGCTGCATCCGGAACAGACCGTCATCGCCGCGTACCATGTCGACTGCAGCCGGGTTGACCAGCTTGAGCCGACCCACTTCCGCAGCACCCGTGACCGGATCGCCGGCGCCGCGTGCAGTCACCATACCGTCTTTGGTGATCATCACCGCTGAACCCGGTGGAACTACCAGTGCGCCGGCCTCACCCACCACAGGACGCGTATCCATCGTCAGTAATTGACCGTCAGGACCGATTTGCAAGTTGCCCACGCGGGTATATGCCTCGCTGCCGTCGGGCAGTTGCACTGCCAACCAGCCGTCTCCCTTGATTGCCACATCGAGAGGGCGGCCGGTTTCGGTGATCGGGCCGGCTGTCATGTCGGCACCGGGAGTCGACGCCACTACAAAAGCACGCGTAGCGGCTTCTGCGCCAACCACCGGCACTGCACGATAGTTGTTGATCTGGGCCCGAAAGCCGGGAGTGGCCACGTTCGCCATATTGTTCGCCACCGACGCCTGCTGCTCCATCGTTTGCTTGGCGCCACTCATAGCGATGTAAATCATCCGATCCATACGTTCTCCCTGATCCTGATCGCGGCCTTGACGGCCGGATTAACTAACAACGTCATCATCAGCGCATGTTAATCAGCGTTTGCATAACCTGATCCTGGGTCTTGACGGTCTGCGCATTCGCTTGATAGGTACGCTGGGCTATGATCAGGTTGACCAATTCAGAAGTCAGGTCGATGTTCGACGACTCCAGCGCGCCCGAAGTCAACGCCCCGAGCTTGGTGCCACTGCCGGGGGTGCCGGTCAGCGGCTGACCGGAGGCAGAAGTTTCAGCCCAGACGCTATCGCCTTTCGATTGCAAGCCGTTCGGGTTGATAAAGGAAGACAGCACGATTTGACCCAACGTATTGGTCTGTTCGTTCGAGTACTTACCGGTTACGGTGCCGTCCTCATTGATCGCGTAGGAAGTGAGTACACCAGCAGTAAAACCATCCTGGGTCAGCTTGTTGACGTTATTGTCGTTACCGAACTGGGTGGTACCGGTGATGTTCATGTCGAACTCCATCTCTTCCGAACCGTTCGAAAAGTCGAGACCAGTAAAAGTTACTTTCCCACCAACCGGTGCGGTAAGTATACCGCCTGCATCGACCACCATCTTACCGCTGGTATCGAATTCGATAGCACCAGTTGTGAGTGCCACGCTAGTGGCTGGAGCTGCAGGTGGTGTCGTGGCAGCAACAATTTTCCCATCCGCATCAAGCGGTAAGCCGTCAGCGGTCGCGTACATGTCCCATTTATTGTCTGCGGTCTTGGCGAAGAACGTCGTCAAGTCATGCGAGTTGCCCAGAGAGTCGTAGACTGTGACCGAATTCGCATAATTGTAGGTAGTCGAATCGGCAGCGTCGAACGTACCGGCTGGCGCCGTGACGCGCGAATCGAGATTGAACTTCGCAGCGATGGCAGTGGTCGCGTTCGGCGCCATTGGGGTGGTCGGCAATTGCAATGCGGCGGGAGCACCGCCAGCGACAGCACCATTGGCACCCACCTGATAGCCGGTCAACCGCAAGCCGGACCCGTTGACCAGGAAACCATCCTTATCCACATTGAACTGGCCGTTGCGCGAATACGCTATTTCGCCACCCGGACTGGCCAAGCGGAAAAAACCGTCGCCATTGGTGATAGCCACATCCAGCACCCGGGTGCTGGTTTGCACGGCACCTTGCGTGAAGTTCTGCGCCACGCCGGCGACCTGAGTACCGAGACCGATCCGCGAGCCGGCAAATACGTCGGAAAACTGTACGCTGCCAGACTTAAAACCGATCGTGCCCGAGTTGGCGATGTTATTGCCGATCACATCGAGATTGGCCGCAGATGTGCTCAGTCCACTTACCCCTTGCGCAAAACCCATGGTATTCCCCTTATTCTTGAAACAATTTGATTAATTTTTTAATGGATATGCCGAATTTACAAAATCTGTTTGACGCTACTCAGACTGGCTATACCGCCATTGGCCAAATTCAGCGTGACCCCGCCGGTGCTGTTCTGCGCCACGCTGACAACATCGGACAAAATCAACGTATTCGCGGCAACTGCTTTGCCGCCAGCAGTCGCGCTGATATTAATTGTGTAGGCGCCATCGGCGAGCTGCACCCCGACATCATCCTTGCCGTCCCACGCCATCGCCTTAACACCTTCGGACTGCGCCCCCAAGTCGATAGTGCGCACGACATTGCCGCCAGCACCAACGACAGTGGCTTTGACCGAATCGGCCCCACCTTGCAGATCGATGCCGAACGGTATTGTTGCGCCATCTACAAGATCCACCTGACTGCCCGGCACCAGCACCGTCTGATTGATCAGGGAAGCTGCCTGCAAAGCTTGGCTGGAGCTGCTCTGGGTGACTAGCGACTGCAATGTCGTGTTCAGTTTTTCGATGCCGCTGACTGTGCTCATCTGCGCCAGTTGCGAGGTCAGCTCGGCATTTTCAAGCGGGTTGAGCGGATCCTGGTTATTCAGTTGCGTCACCAGCAGTTTGAGGAAACGCTGCTCGGTGTCAGCACTTGATGTAGAGGATGACGCCAACGCCGCTGCAGCGTCTGTGTTCGAACCGATTCCCGAAACTGCCATGATGTATTTCTCCTGAGATAAAGCGCCGACTGCTATTGCAATATATGTTGTTGACCGATTGGTTATTGACCGATTGGTTATTGACCGATTGTCAGGGTTTTCAGCATCAAGGTCTTAGCGGTATTGAGTACCTCGACGTTAGCCTGGTAAGACCGCGAGGCGGAAATCATGTTAACCATTTCTTCGACCACATTGACATTCGGCATGGTGACGTAACCGCCCGGGTTGGCCAGTGGATTCTTCGGGTCATAGACCATGCGCATCGGCGACTGATCCTCGACCACTCCGGCCACGCGCACGCCGCCGATGGCCTGCTGATTCGAGGGCGCCATGGCGAACACTACCTGGCGGGCACGATACGGCTGGCCATCGGGACCGGTGACGCTGTCGGCATTGGCCAGATTGCTGGCGGTGACGTTCATGCGCTGCGATTGCGCGCTCATCGCGGAACCGGCAATGTCGAAAATATTTTGCGAGGTATTGAAAGGCGGCATATGCTAATCCTTGATCGCTATTGTTGTATCGCTGACAGCATCGCCTTGATTCGCCCGCTGAGCACCGTCAGGCTGGACTCGTAGCGCACTGCGTTGTCGGCAAAATTAATCCGCTCGGCGTCCATGTCGACGGTGTTGCCGTCGATGCTGGATTGGGTCGGTACGCGATATAAAAGCTCGGCACCGGCACCACTCGTGGCGGTAGCTTCGCCTGACAAATGGCGCGACGAGGTGGTGGCCAGCGACACCGATTGTGATTGCCGGCCCCGTTCCACCGCCTGGGTCAGAGTGCTACTGAAATCGATATCGCGCGCTTTGTAGTTCGGAGTGTCTGCATGGGCGATATTGGACGACAATACTTCTTGCCGCCGCGCCCTCAAGTTTAGCGCTTCCTGATTGAAGCGAAGCGCTGCATCAAGCTTGTCAATCATGTTTGACCACCAATGTGAAGTAACTTGCTCAGTTGCCTGAGACCTTTTGATAAAAACGATTATAGGCAAGCGTGACAACCGGCAATCGCATGAACAAGCAGGAGTTTCAGTTGCAGTTCCATTCTCGCCTGCAACTACCCGGAGGAAATAATGCCAAAACTGGGCACAAGAAAATAGTGATTGATGCCGCTTTCTTGTCTTCTTGTAATTTTAAAGCGCAACAGGCATTTCCAGCTTCTGACGCAGGATTTTGTCCATTCCAGATGGCTTGTCGCCAATCGCTTGAATAGCGCTAAAATTACTATGTAGTTCCGCTGTTGCCTGCCGCGCCGGATTGTTTAAAATCAACCTCGCATATGGCGGACATGCTACCCGTTCAATATACGGAAACGCCATGACCGCTCTCGCTTCGCGACTTTCACGAATTTCACGGTAATGTAAATGGATGCGCATTGATTCATTACCCAGCTTAGATTGTTTGATTCCACCAATGTTTTTCCCTAGTTGCACATCCCTGAAGATGCCGGCGCGAATGTTATGGCCCTACTGCGCTGCACTGGCATTGATCATGGCACTGAGTATTTTGACTATGCCTGCCTACGCTGCCCGGTCTTCGACACCACTTGCTGGCAAGCTGCGGCCGGTAATCGAACGATTTTTGTTGAACCAGACTGCCGGTCTGCCGGGCAAAGTCGGCATCACTCTCGATACACCGAGGTCTGGTGCGTTGCCGGTCTGCGATGCAGCCGAGCCATTTTTGCCCAACGGCGCACGCCTGTGGGGCCGCGTATCGGTCGGCGTACGCTGCAACGCCGGGCGACCGTGGACGCGTTATGTTCCTGCCTATATCGCCGTGGTGGCAAATTACTATATTGCAACGCGCACCATCAATACTGGGGAAGCCCTGGCAATAACCGATTTCGCACTACGCGAAGGGGACCTGACCAGATTGCCACGTAGCGTGATAACCAGCGCTTCTCAGCTTGATGGCGTGATTGCAGTCAATCGGATCGCCTCCGGTGCTCCGCTCAGACAGGAATTGCTACGCGGCATGGTCGTAGTACATTTTGGACAAAATGTCAGGGTGGTGACACAAGGCACGGGATTCGTTGCCAGCACCGATGGCCGCGCGATGACAAATGCAGCTATTGGTGCATCGGTACGGGTAAAAACACAGAACGGTCGGATGGTGAGCGGTACTGCGCGCGAAGACGGCTCGGTCGAGCTATCAAATTAATAGCTACATCGGCCAACCAGATTATTTGGACAAATCTAAAGTTTCATTGCAAACTGCCGTTATGCTGGCTAGTTCTCTCTGAGGAAACATCTTGAAAATCGACCAAATCGCGAAAACGCCCAATAGAGTGCCTAGCACGACTGGCGTGACTGCCGCCAAGGATGGCACGGCACATGCACAGACGGCAACGACCGGCACTACCTCCAGCACAGCC
Organism: Burkholderiaceae bacterium; assembly: GCA_041736255.1. GTDB lineage: Bacteria > Pseudomonadota > Gammaproteobacteria > Burkholderiales > Burkholderiaceae_D > AVCC01. The sequence continues at coordinate 14,254 of JBGSTZ010000094.1, read as the reverse complement.
CCGTCTACCGACAACTTGAACTCGCTGGCAGCGCAGGCGCGTCAATTACAGACCGCCTTAGTACAACCGAGCAGCGCAGACTTCGATACGGCGCGCGTCGCCGAGATTCGTCAAGCTATCAGCGAGGGACGCTACCAGGTCAACACAGGAAAAATTGCCGACGGCCTGCTTGACACGGTACGAGACCTGCTGGGCAAACAGGCGTCATGAATACCAAGCTATTGTCTCATCTCGCTGAAGAGCGTTGCGCGATTGATTCGTTTGTCGCCTTGCTGGATCAGGAAGCTGATGCATTGGTCAATGGCAGCTTCGCCAAATTGCCTGCTTTGAGCGAACACAAAGCGCAACTCGCCGATCATCTCACGCTGCTTGACCAGGAACGTGAACGGCAGCAAATTGCGCTTGGCTATCCGGCCACTCACGAGGGCGCCAATGCCGCTGCGCTCGCCGGTGGCGAGCCTGTGCAACGTGCATGGCAAGAATTGCTGAAATGCGCAGCGCAAGCCCGCGATTGCAATCATCGTAATGGCGTACTGATTCACACCCACCTCGATTACACCCGGCAGTCGATCAATTTTTTGCGTGCAAGCGGGCAATCGCTATATGGTCCGGATGGCCAGCATAGAGTGGGAACTGGCAATGGCAACAGCCTTGCTGCAGGCTGAAGCTAGACCGTTAAGTTTGCATATACTATGCAATTACCATGCAATGTATTTTTTATAATCAATAAAATTGAGCGCGAACTTAGCCGCCATTTTTAAGCCATACTCCTCGAATAATAAAAGTACAGCAGAAGATGCCAATAGCGGCACGCCTTGTGCCGCAAACATTCGCAGCTGATCGGGCAGCACAAACGTATCGTTCTTCCGTCCTGCCTACTCGTAATTTACGGCGACATAGTTCGATTGCCCCTGCAACGCCGGTGACAGCGCGCCATTGCCATTCATTACAAAAGCAAACGAAAAATTCGAATACGCGCTATCGCCGTTAAAGGCAGTGGTGGTGCCGGTGGCACCGCTTAATGCGAAGCATCTGAGGTAGTTACACAGATAGGCCTGCAAGCCATGCGGAGCAGGAGTCAGAAACGAATAGCGCCAGTTGACCCGACGCACCAGCGACGCTGGCTTGACCACGCTGCCTATCGGAGCGATCTGTGCCGCTTGATGAATCATGCCACGACGAAAAATCGCCGGCCCGGTGGTCGAATTAACCCAGGAGCCGGTAACTCTGGCGCTACCTGCCGTCGGTGGCGCTATGGCTACGTTTGAAATAGGGGCTGCGTATCCGCGCAAACCGAGGGCTAGCGGCGCTGTCTCAGCAGCGCTGACAGGGAAACAACACAATACAAGACTGATAAATGTTGCACAATAGTTACCAGCGTTACCAGCAACCGCAAACCCTGTCTTTCTCATCTGCACCCTCACATGCGTCATCATTTCCTTAATCTGCCTCGTGCAAGCGCGCACGTAGACGAGTGATGGCCTGACTATGTAACTGGCATACCCGCGATTGACTGACTTCGAGTATTACGCCGATCTCCCGCAGATTCAGTTCCTGCTCGTAATACAGGCTGAGCAATAAGCGTTCGCGCTCCGGCATTGCGTCAATTGCCTCAATGACTCTATGCCGCAAACCTTGTTCAAGCAACTGGTCCAGAGGCCCATTTTGCTTGCCTGCGTGACCGCCGGACTGTTGATCCAGAAAAGTATTTTCACTGCTGCCTTCGAAGTCTTCGTAATATACCAACTGGCAACCGTGTATCTCTTGCAGCAAGTGTTGATACTCTTCCAGTGGCATCTGCAGTTCCTGTGCGATTTCGCCCTCTGTTGGTGCACGCCCCAGCTTCTGTTCTAGTGATTGCACTGCCACTGCTGCGCCACGCGAGGATTGTCGTGTGCTGCGCGACAGCCAGTCGTTGGCGCGCAATTCATCCAGCATGGCACCTCGAATCCGGTGACTCGCATAGGTTGCAAATTGCGCACCCTGGCTTTCTTGATAACGGTTGGTCGCATCCAGCAAGCCCAGCATGCCAGCTTGGATCATGTCATCAAGTTGGACGCTGGCCGGCAATTTGGCAATCAATTGCAAAGCCAGACGCCGGACCAGCGGCGCGTACTGCGCCAACATGCCAGACTTGTCAATTTTTCCCTGTGCTGTATACATTGTATTGATTTCTCTTCCCTCTTTATTGACTGGGATGATCAAGCTTCCGCAGCTGTATTAATTTGGCACCAGCAACTGATTCGATGGATGTTTGTCAGCAACACACGGAGTTGGGGTTGGTGGCGGCAGCCGGCCGGCCGACGAACGCGATGGCCATTGCAGTAATTCGGCCGCAATCCGGCGAAAGTCGATAGCCGCTGGACTGGCCTGAAAAGCTTCCACTACGCTTAAATTCATTTTCTGTGCATGTGGCAAGCGCGGATCATTCATCACACAACCAACCGGCTCCAAAGCCAGCGCCAGATAACGGCTTCCGGTATTGGATAGATTAATCAGTATGCGTTGTGCCTCGACAGTACTGGCGGCGCGATTGATGAGTATCCGCAATTGCTGTAGCGCGTGTGCATAGTGCAGTCGTTTAATACAGACATAGGCTGCCGTGATTGATGCCGCCTGCGGCTGCAGCACTACCAGTATTTCATCAGCTTGGCTGGCCAGAGGCGATAGCGCACCCTCACTATTGAGAGCAGCATCGATCAATACCAGCCGCCCCTGAAACAGAGCATGCAGATTTTCGGTTGTCTCGCCCGCCACAGGTTTTGCCGGCAATATTTGAACGCCACAGGCAGCAAATCCGACGGCTGCTTCTAAGCGCATGCGCTGCGCTACAACGTCTGACCAAGTGCCGGCTGCCGCAATATTCCAGATCGCACTGACCGACTGTGATCCTGACTGTTCATCGAGTAGCAGTACATCCTTGCCCTGCTGCACCAGCGCTGCCGCCAGATTGAGCGCAACACTGGTAGCACCGACCGCAGGGCTACTGCCAACCACCGCGACAAACCGAGCCGGACTATGCGTCATCAGGCGCCGCAAGCCATCCGCCTGATCGCTGACTACCTTGCTCAATCCAGTCTCCTCAACCCTGCACCGACACGAGGTCCGGCTCTTGCGGTGGTATTGCCGGATTCCCGGTATCGAGTGCATCCAACAATACATAAAGTTTGCACAACCCCTCAAATAAAATCGCTCCCGACACTACTCGTCCGGGACGCAAGGGGTGGCCGGTCAATTGCATCAATAGCGTGCGTGCCGGTTCGGCCCAGTTGCCCTGTGCATGCTGCAATCGCCATACAGTGGCACTAGCCTGACCTGCAATCAACAAGCGTTTCTGCATGTTGACATCGCCCGGCTGGCTGCAGCCGCCAAGCTGGTTAATGCCCTGTTTCAGCAATTTGAAATACGGCTCGACCGCTGCCCGCCAGTGATACCACTGGACGATCTGCTGTGCAGTTATCTGCATACCGATGTTGCCGAGCAAATACCATTGTGCCAGCGGCTTTCCGCTGCGTTGCTCGACAATGCGCGTTATAACGCAACGCAGCATGGGAACTGGATCATTGCTGTTAGCCGCCATGTTTTTTACGCTGGTACGCAAACTGACCGATGCTTCTGCAACAGTTTGCAATGCTGCTTTTCCTTTGTAAATCACCGGCTGCGCAACACTGAAACTGAGCGTGTCGGCCAGTTTTGTCAGCGTACTGCCAGCATTGTTTACAACGTCAAACACACCCGCACCGGCGCGGCCGCGTGCAAGCCACTGGACGCTGCCGGTTTGCCAATCCTGTATCTGGGCAGGCGTCGGCATGTTTTCCAAAAAATGCATCATTGGCTTGCCGAAATTCTGTTCCTGCAACCAGTCAAATTGCCGCATTTCCGCCACTGTCGGTTTATGAGCGCCGCTCTTCACAATGGACGACGCCGCTGTAGCCAGTAACTGATTCGGTGCAGCTAGTGGCATGCCACTACGATCCGACAGCAACAAGCTGCCATGCAATGCATACGTATCCCCGCTATCTTCCGCACTGAGCTTAACCTTGCCGCCCAACGCTAGCACGTACACATCGCAACCTGCATCGACCTCGGCGCATGCCTGCGCCCGCAAGGTCAGCGCCACGGCTTGCGGAGTCACCGTATCGTCGGTCAAATTTCGCCATAAAGCCTGGGTTCCTACAAAGCCGATATATCCGGCTGCCAGAGCGGCTGCATTGGCATTCAATTCCTGTGCATCATGCGTGAGGGCGCGAATCAATTGCTGGCACTGCACCCGCAAGCGCTCGTTGAGCGCTTGCGAGCTCGCATGAATCGCAGCCGTTTCGGCATCGTTGTTCAAGAGTGCTCGCTGCTCGCCCAGATCAGCCTCGCCCGGGATGAACAGCGCACTCCGGCTGCCAGCTTGAAACACGCTGTCGACCAGTGACCGACGGTCGGCAAGCATCAGATTTTCAGGTACTTTCTGGCCGCTTGAAACGTAATGCACTGGCAGCCGATGTCGAATCACGGTGTCGAGTAGCGTACCGGGATGGGTTGCCTCATCGACCTTGGTGAAAATGCAGCCAGCCAGATCGTTGCCGCCAGCCCCATGAATACCATAGCGATATGCATGCACCACTTCATTGAGCGTGTCACCATGACTAGATGCATTCAGTAGCAATAAACGCTTGACCGGACGGCCGGCACCGCACAGCATTGCTATCTGGTCAGAAACAGTACGATCGCGCTGACTCATACCGACTGTATCAATTAGTACCATATGCTTGTCGCGCAAATCATTCAGCACCAGTTGCAAATCGACGGCATCTTTGACCGCATGTACCGATACGCCCAAAATCTGGCCGTAAATGCGCAATTGTTCATACGCACCTATCCGGTAGCTGTCAGTAGTCACCAGCGCCAGTTTTTCTGGCCCGAAACGCATCACGCAACGGGCCGCCAGCTTAGCGGTGGTGGTGGTCTTGCCGACGCCGGTCGGTCCCATCAGCGCATAAACACCCCCACCATCCATCAGTGCATCTTCGTTTTCCAATAGAGGCAAGTTGCGGGCCAGTTCGGATTTGACCCATGCCATGCCGGTTGTGTAGCTCTGCCCTGTGGGTAAATGATCCAGCATGGCTTTCGCCAGTCGTGCGCTGAAGCCAGCACCTAGCAAAGCGCGCAACAAATGACTGCGCACCGGATCGCGGCGTTGCTTCTCGTTCCAAACCAAGCCGGACAATTGCTCTTCTATCATGCCTCGCATCGAATGGAGTTCGCTCAGTACGCTGTCGGCAGCCTGCGGCCGCGCAGCCTCTGCAGGCTGGGGCGTGGCGAAATTACTCATTTTTGGTGCAGCAACCGGTAACGCGACAGGCAAATCAGAAGCCGCTATCTGCGCAGCGGCATCTTCAGCAATCGCTACAATTTCGACGCCGGCGGGGGTGACACGATTAGATAAAATAATTGCATCCGGCCCTAATTTTTCGCGAATCAGTCGTAATGCCTCGCGGCTTGAGGGGGCAACGATTTTACTAGCCTTGGTGTTGACATTGGCATTGGCACTGATATTGGTACTCGTGTTCAACCTTTACCTCCAATGGTGGCGGTTACTTTGATGGTGCGTGTATCTGGTATTTCAGCATGCGAAAGCACCTTGAGTTGCGGCAGGCTGCGGCGTAAAAAACGCGCCAGCAACACACGCAGCGGATGCTGCACGACCAACACTGGGGCTAATCCCATCTGCTCCTGACGTGCTATCGCGGCCTGGGTCTGCTGTAGCAGGCTATCGGCCAAGCCCGGCTCCAGGCCGCTGCTATTAGTGAGTGCCTGCAATAGCATCCGGTCTAGCGAGCCATCGAGTCCAATCACCTGTAATTCGCTATTGCCGGGAAACAGTTGTTGCGTGATCGCTCGTCCCAGCGCAAGGCGTGTCAACGACGTCAACTCGTTAGCGTCAGAAACGTTCGGGGCATGTTCGGCCAGCACGTCAAGGATTGTGCGCATATCGCGAATCGGCACGCTTTCTTCAAGCAGGTTTTGCAATACTTTTTGCAGGGTAGTCAGTGACAGCAATTTCGGAACAAGGTCTTCGGTCAGATTCGGAGACTCTTTGCTGATCCGATCGAGCAACTGCTGTACTTCCTGACGTCCCAACAGTTCAGCCGCATGCGCGTGGATAAGATGATTCAAATGCGTAGCCACCACCGTACTGGCATCAACCACCGTATACCCATAAATCTGCGCCTGTTCGCGTAAATTACTGTCAATCCATATGGCCGGTAAACCGAAGGCCGGATCCTTGGTCTGCGTGCCGGGCAACGATCCCCCCACCTGCCCTGGATTGATTGCCATCCATTGACCAGGCCAAGCCTCGCCATGCCCGATCTCAACCCCTTTCATCGTGATCACGTAGGTATTCGGCTTCAGTTCCAGATTGTCGCGAATGTGTACCACTGGCACCAGAAAACCGATATCTTGCGCAAACTTCTTACGAATACTCTTGATGCGGCCTAACAACTCGCCATTCTGCGCCCGATCTACCAGCGAGATCAGTCGATAACCGACTTCCAGTCCGAGCGGATCAACCAAAGTAACATCGTCCCAAGTTGCTTCTGCAGGTTCGGCAGAAGCAACCACGGGCGGCGGAGATTTGGCGGCATCTTCGGCATGGACGGTCTGTCGCATCTGACGCCGGCCGAGCCATACCAGTCCACCGGCAATAATCAGGAATGACACATTGGGCATACCCGGCACCAGCCCCATCATGCCGATGATGCCGGCAGTCAGAAATAGAACCTGAGGATTGGAAAATAACTGTCCCATCAGTTGTTGCCCGACGTCTTCATCGGTAGTCACACGCGACACGATAACACCGGCAGCCGTTGAAATCACCAGCGCCGGAATTTGAGCCACCAGGCCATCGCCAATAGCCAACAACGTATAAGTCTTGGCCGCTACCGACAGGCTCAGATCGTGCTGGGCAACCCCGACTATCAGGCCGCCGACGACATTAACAATCATGATTAACAAACCAGCTACCGCATCACCACGCACGAATTTACTGGCACCGTCCATCGAACCATAAAAGTCAGCTTCCTGCGCCACCTCAGCGCGCCGTGTGCGCGCTTCATCCTCCGCAATTAAACCAGCGTTCAAATCGGCGTCAATCGCCATTTGCTTGCCCGGCATTGCATCCAACGTAAAACGCGCACCCACTTCGGCAATGCGGCCAGCACCTTTGGTGATGACCATAAAATTGATCACTACCAAAATGATGAACACCACGATACCGACGGCGAAATTACCCCCGACCAGGAAATGTCCGAAAGCCTCAATCACCTTACCAGCGGCATCGGGCCCGCTATGCCCTTCCAGCAGCACGACACGGGTGGAGGCGACATTCAGAGAAAGTCGCAACAAGGTCGAAAATAGTAATACCGCCGGGAAGGCGGCAAAATCCAACGCCTTCATCGTATACATGCTGACCAGCAGTACCATCACCGAGAGTGCAATATTGAATGTAAACAGCAAGTCAAGCAAGAACGGCGGCAATGGCAAGATCATCATGCCAAGGATCATGATGATCAGCAACGGCCCGGCCATACCCTTGATCTGTTTACCGGCAAGAAGCAGAGCGGGCAAGCGTAACAGCATATTCAACGGCTTCATGCCTTACTCCCTACCGTATCTAATGATTCAGGGACCCGCAGGTTGTCCGGAGTGTGTGGCGCAATCCCACCTTCAGTCTGCCATTTTTGCAATTGATAGACCCAAGCCAGCACTTCAGCCACGGCAGCATACAAGTCAGCAGGAATTTCATCGCCGATTTTGGTATGCCGATATAGTGCCCTTGTCAATGGTGGTGCCTCAAGAATTGGTACATTGCTCTCTTTACCTATGGCACGAATGCGTAAGGCAATTAAATCTGTGCCCTTGGCAACTACGCGTGGTGCGCGCATTTCCTTGTCGCGATACTTGAGTGCCACGGCAAAGTGGGTGGGATTGGTGACAATGATATCGGCTTTGGCTACATCTGCCATCATGCGTCGTCGCGCCATTTGCTGTTGCTGACGGCGAATCTGAGCCTTAACTTGTGGGTCACCTTCGCTTTCCTTGTGTTCTTGCCGAAGATCCTCGCGCGACATGCGCAGTTTCCGGTAATAACTCCACAATTGGTAGGGAACATCAAGTGCCGCCACTATCAACAACGAAGCAATGATCAGCGCACAGCAGTTGGCCACAAGCCGCATCGTATGCGGCAAGGCGCTGTGCACCGGCTCGTTCATGAGAGACATGATCGACGTAATATTGGCAGAAATAACCAAGTATGCAACGCCGCCTACCAATAACGACTTAGCGATCGCTTTGATCAGTTCTGCCAAAGATTGTGCTGAAAACAATCGGCCAATTCCTGCTATTGGATTCAGTTTGGAAAATTTTGGTACTAGCGATTTTGTTGAAAGCAGCCAGCCACCCAGCATGAGTGGTGCCGTCAGTGCTGCCAGCACCATCATCCCAAACAAGGGTAAGAGCGCCTGTAGAGCTTCCACGATTACATTGCCAGCCTGCACCATCATATACGAGGGATCGAATGCAGAGGCCCGCTCAAATTGCAATCCATGCTGCAGTGCGCGACCGATATGTTGATTCATTAATCCAGCGGTCATCCACAAGCCGCTAATACCAGTTACCAATAAAACAAATGTGCTTAATTCACGTGACCGCGCGACCTCGCCATCTTCTCGTGCCTTTTCCAGGCGTCTGGGTGACCCAGGCTCAGTTTTTTCGAGATCACTTTCTTCCGCCATGCATACTCCGAACAGGAAAGCGCAAAAAGCGCGCTATCAGGCAGGATTATTGATGCAGCAGCAAACGATTGATCGATCAATCAGGTCAGGTATTGGCCTGTTCCTTAATCAATCGGGATGTAATAGGCGGTAAAGATGTTATGACGTTCGATACATAAAACCATCAAGCACGGTGAATAAATGCGGTAGTTGCTTACTTACTTACTTGCTTACTAAACAAGACCCCAATGACCTAACTGATGACGTCACTTCTACTCAAAAAAATTGTGCTGTCACATCGGTAAATTTTTCACCCATGTCAGAGCAGATAAATGCGAATGATTAATATCATCTGCACTGAAATGGTATGGCGATGCCAGTGCGGCAACCAAGGTGGAATTTAATTCGCAAGCCTCAGCAAGAGCGAGAAATGGTCCATAGATGCCAGTGCGCGACAGAAGGGCATCGGATACTTCGTCAGACACTTGTATCTTGGCCAATATCTCATTCATGGGAATACAAAGCAGGCGATCCAGAAGAGAAAACATGCCAGCGACAAAAAGATTTTCCGTATTTGTATTAGGCATCACTTTCTGCCACAGCATTTCTGCCAATCGTCCACGAACAATCGCGGCTTCCAATAAAACAGGAGAGAATCCAGTCGTTGTAGAAGTTGCCAATAACAATGAAAGCCAACGATAAAGAGGGTTATAACCCAGTAACTGCAGAGATTGCCGCAACGATTGAATTTTCTCTCTTTGACCCAGCGCGGCTGAATTAATATAACGAAGCAATTTATAGGTAATGGTTGGATCCCTCTTGAGAAATTCTTCCAAAAATTGAACTTCAACGTTCTCATTAACCATGCCCATTAATTTTAAAATATTGGTCTGAGAAGGATTTAAGTCTTTGCTCAGCGGAGTTGGGCGCGGCGTTAAATGCAACTTGCCGACAAACGCATCCAGGCCCAGCGATGCACAGGCATCAAACGTCTGCCAATCATTTACCTGACGTGCCAGCATATGAATACCACACTGCTTGAGCGCCCCATAAAGTTTAGCTTGGGTTGTGAAATCAGCTGACGAAAAATCGATTTCAACATGAGTGAGATATGTTAAAAGAGACTTGTCATGCAAAACAAAATCTGCATCTCTTAGCGACACTCCATATCCCCGCTCACGTAAAGCGACAATTTTTGCAAAAGTATTCGGGTCACGCAAATCAGCTACAGTCACCACGAAAACTGTATTTTTGGGTGGCAACCTTGATATAGAATCTATTGACAACAAACCGGGATCAGCATTTAAAAATATCAAGCTTTCCCCTAGCAACCACCCTTCCCCGCGACGATTGAATGCTTCGTCGATAGCGCTAATGTAGGAGGAAATATTCTCCTCGGAAATGAAATCCTTTGCGGCAGGAAGGCACGACCAACTTAGCGCATAACCGATTACTTTTTGTCTCGAATTAAGCAGCGGCTCCCGAATGATAAAATTTTCGTCAATCATATTTAAACGTATATCAGTATTAAGTAGTTTTGGGAGCCCGCGTGGAAAGCACTCATCGCGTCTTACAACAAGCAATTCATTTTTTAATCATGAAAAATAAGCATTATTCGGCTGCAGCCAACTGAATCTACGTATTCATGGCCTTTGCTGAATCACTACACATTATTTAACTTGAATAGTTAATGTGTTTGATTTCACGTAATCTCGATCACTGGACAAAAAATTAATTAAACGAAAGCAAAATCAAGAACTTGCAGCCTTCTGAAGCTTTTCAAAAATTTTCGTAAGTTTTTCATCCAGTATTGCAGTAGTAAATGGCTTCACTACATAACCACTCGCACCTGCTTGTGCGGCTGCAATGATGTTCTCTTTTTTAGCTTCTGCAGTCACCATAAGCACGGGAATTTTAGCTAATGCGGGGTCTGCCCGTATATTTTGTAACATGGTAAGCCCATCCATATTGGGCATATTCCAGTCAGAAACCACAAAATCATATTGTTCACTTCTTAACTTCGCAAGCCCCATGACGCCATCCTCGGCTTCATCAACGTTGGTGTATCCCAGTTCTTTAAGCAGATTGCGGATAATGCGACGCATTGTTGAAAAATCGTCGACGACTAAAAATTTAGTATTCGGACCAGCCATATTTCGCCCCATTCATTTTACAAAAACAAATTATTAATTCATTAATAAGATCGTATCAACAACTTCATACTAGAAACATAGTGTGTTAGTTCATACTCTGAGTGCCCGATTGCCTGACGCATTCAGGAATTCCAGAACTTTACGCGGCAATTCAACTAAAGGTGCAACTTCATGCACGGCACCAATGGCGATAGCTTCGCGCGGCATACCAAAGACAACGCAACTGGCTTCGTCTTGGGCAAAATTATGTGCGCCGGCCTTGTGCATTTCCAGCATCCCTGCTGCGCCATCCTTTCCCATCCCAGTAAGAATCACACCCATCGCATTTTTACCTGCACAATTTGCTGCCGACTGGAACAATACATCAACTGAGGGCCGATGACGATTCACAGCAGGTCCCTGATCCAGTTGGGTTACGTAATTTGCACCGCTGCGTGTAAGCAGCAGATGCGAATGTCCGGGTGCAATATAAGCATGCCCGGGCAGAACCCGTTCCCCGCCTTCAGCTTCCTTGACGGAAATCTTGCAAAGTCCATCAAGACGCTGTGCAAACGATCGCGTAAATCCTTCCGGCATATGCTGCGTAATCAAAATTCCAGGGCAATCTGAGGGCATTTGCATAAGGAAACTCTTGATCGCCTCCGTACCGCCTGTGGAAGCGCCAATGATAATGAGTTTCTCGCTACTGGTCAGCGGATTGCGAATCAAAGGTAATGGTACATCCGTCAATTTGGCGGAATCATTTGCAGCAATTGAATGAGACTTGATTTTGGCACGGGAGGCAACGCGAATTTTGTCGGTGATCAGGTTGGTGTACTCAAGCATGCCACTCTGAATGGATAACTTGGGTTTAGTAACAAAATCCACTGCACCCAGTTCTAGTGCACGCATGGTTATCTCCGAACCGCGTTCGGTCAGGGACGAAACCATGATTACCGGCATAGGCCGCAAGCGCATCAGTTTCTCAAGGAAATCCAAACCATCCATTTTCGGCATCTCGACATCCAGCGTAAGAACATCCGGATTTAGTTTTTTGATCAAATCTCGCGCCACAATCGGATCTGGTGCAACGCCAACAACTTCCATGTCTGATTGACTGCTGACAATCTCGCGCATGACACTGCGGATTAAGGCTGAATCATCCACAATCAGAACTTTTATTTTCATAAAAATGTTTCCTAAGCTAAGCACCAAAGTGCCAATAATCCAGTATCAGAACAGTTCAATTTCACCACCCACACGACTCGTCTTGAGTCGGCTGGCATAGGCATGTTCGCGCATGGCGAGCGTGTCATTATGCGTTTGCTTGAGTTTTTTGACCAAGACTTTACCTGTTTTGGGAAAGAAATACACCTTGCGCGGATATATGTCGTTCAGATCTTCTGCTGTTATTCGCATTTTTTCCATGCGCAAAAAATCGCGAACGAACTGGGCATTGCGCTCCCCGACATTGATCGACGTAAACCCGGCTAGAACATTGCCGCCACCGAACACTTTGGCCTCCATATTTTCGCGCCTTGCACCCAACTTTAGGAGTTGATTGATCAACACCTCCATTGCATAGGCGCCATAACGCATGGAAGCAGAAACAGGGCTATTAATATCGCTACTAGTGCTGTCTGGCAGCATGAAGTGATTCATGCCGCCGATGCCTGATTTGGAATCACGAATGCACGCCGATACGCATGAACCTAGCACCGTCACTATCAGCATGTCTCTACTCGTACAGTAATATTCGCCGGGCAATATTTTGGCGGCTTCACAATCGAATGTTCTATCGTAGTAAACATTGGCCGCAAATTGCTCTTCAGGCATTTTACTCATAGCGAATTTCTCATATTCACTGCGGCATTTTTTGTGGTGTTTGGCACAACAGATGCCAACTCGTACACTGTTTTTCCTCGCAGGGCAAAAGCATCCGATACATACAGAAAATTTTCCGAATGTCCAGCAAACAATAATCCGTCAGGCTTTAGCAGCGGTCTGAACTTGGTTAAAATTTTTCTTTGGGTTGGCTTGTCAAAATAGATCATTACGTTGCGGCAGAAAATCGCATCGAATGGACCTGATAGAGGCAAACTATTGGCCAGGAGATTAAGCTGTTTAAAAGTGATCATTTGACGCAGTTCCGGGCGAATTCTTGCCAACCCATCCTGCTCGCCCTTACCCCTTAGGAAAAACCGTTTAACCTGTTCAGGTGGCATTTTTGCCATCTTATCAATCGTGTAAACACCATTTGAAGCAGTGTTCAACACATTGGTATCAATATCGGTCGCGATAATATGTACCGGCGGATTTAAAGTGCCAAACACCTCACACGCGGTTATTGCAATCGAATAAGGCTCTTCTCCGGTGGAGCTGGCAGAGCACCAAATCGTAATTGGACCTTTCACTTTGCGCAAGTGCTCGGCCAGAATAGGAAAATGATGGGCCTCGCGAAAAAAAGAAGTCAGGTTGGTGGTAAGAGCATTGGTAAACGCTTCCCACTCGTCGTCATCCAGACCGCCTTCCAAGTCATTCAGGTATTGCTCAAAAGACACAATCCCGGTAGCCCGCAATCGACGCGCAAGCCGGCTATACACCATTTCCTGCTTGGTATCCGTTAAAGCGATTCCAGCACGCTGATAAATTAAGGCTTTCACTCGAGCGAAATCATGCGTTGTAAATTCGAATTCTTTAACGCCGTCCAGCTTATTTTGAGGCGCTAATTTCATACTATGACTCTCTCTCAAATCCATACTTATACAAATCAGCAGAAATTGCCAAAGATAAAAGGCTATTCAACGCTACATAAATCAGCCCTACGCACATGTAAGAATCGGACAAATTTTCCGCTAGCTCATTACAAAATGGCTGCGTAGAGCGCAACCACTCTAATTATGTAATGGGTCCAATATATCCTCAACACATAACGGCTCAAACACGATTAAATTGAGATTGGCGCAGCCTATTATAAATCGACGACCGGATAAAAATTACTCCATGGACATATTCGGCGCGTATTTAGTGAATATCGGCAATTTCGACAGCGGGATCGAGCAATTTGAGGGAGGATGGCTGGATAAAACAAAAGGGCCGAGCACCGTGGCTCGACCCTTTGCATTTTGGCTCCCCGACCTGGACTCGAACCAGGGACCTGCGGATTAACAGTCCGTCGCTCTACCAACTGAGCTATCAGGGAAAAGATGGTATTTACTGTTTAGTTAGCGCAAAAAACAGGCTAATTGCGTCACAACGGGCCGAATTGTATCATGGTATATACCGTATCGCACAAAACAATTAAGTTACCCCCGGCAAAGCCGGGGGTTTATTTTTGTTAGCCCCTCAAAGGGGCAA
>JBGSTZ010000130.1:0-18551 GCA_041736255.1 Burkholderiaceae bacterium | reverse complement strand
GAACTTGACGCGATCTGCGGGCAGAGAAACGCGGAAGGCATCCCGGTCCGCTGGCAATTCAACCTGGGCAAGGCACGCGAAAAAATGGCTTGGGCTTACCCAGAAACAGTAAAAGAATCAGATTGACTGTCTACTAGCTTGTATGGCGATGACTTGCCGCAACGGGGCGGTATCAGGGTTGACTTTCGCAATCCGCTGCAAAGCGGTGTAACCGGCGTGATCGCAAACGTGGTCAGCCTGATTACCGGCGCTACCAGCGACAGCGGCTTCAAAGGGCTCGCCGGTCAGTTCGACCGCCGCAATCTGCTCTTTTTCGAAACCGCGATGGATGGCGAGATGCGCTTCCAGCGTACCGATACCGGCGCTGGCGTCACTGTCAGTTATCACCCGGACATCGTGCCATCATCGCCAGCGATAATGCCATTGATGCAAAAAGTGCTGGGCGGTACGGCGGAAGATCAGGAAAAACGCGAATTTGCCCAGCTGTGGCAGGTCCGGGTCCGGCATATATTGGAGGCAGCAGACGATCCCCTACTGGTGACCCTCGGCGCTGCCGTTTAACGCAGCCGGTAGTAGTGCAGGAGCATGACCCCTTCAATCCCAACGTACGTCCCGCACCTGGACCATGCCGTTTGCCACCTGCACCGGAAACCGGCTGACATCTTCATACGCTGGTGGCGCTAGGACCTTGCCGGTTTTGACCGAGAATCGGGCGCCGTGGCGCGGGCAGATGATTTCCTCGCCCTCCAGCGTGCCGCCTGTCAGGATGCCACCATCATGGGTGCAGACATCCTCGATCGCGTAATATTCGCCGTCGAGATTAAACACGGCAACCTGGGTTCCATCGAGATCAATGGAACGCCAGTCTCCCGCCGCGAATTCGCTTGCGGGCGCGACATCAAACCAATTCGACATGACTGCTCCTTTGAGTGAAAAAGGGTTATCCCCGAAAGACACGAAAAATGATCAAATGCATTTTCGTGAATTTCGTGGACAGTGGATTGTCAACTTAAAACAAGCCTAGTTCGAGTTTCACTTCGTCGCTCATCGAATCCATGTTCCACGCCGGTTCCCACACCAGTTCTACGTGTACGCCGTTGACACCCGGTACTTCGGACAGGCGCTCCTCAACAGTACCAGGGAAAGTGCCGGCTACCGGACAGGCCGGGGCCGTGAGCGTCATGTCAATGTCAACCTGACCGTCGGGCGCGACCTCGATGTTGTAAATCAGCCCTAGATCGTAAATGTTGACCGGGATTTCGGGGTCGTAAATGGTGCGCAGCGCAGCGATCAGATTTTCTCTGAGCGAGTCGCCGTCTTGGCTTGAATCATTGTTGCCATCCATGAAAGATGCGTCGTAAGTCATTTTCCTACTCCGTTTTAACTGGTGCTGCCTGTTTTTTAAGCGCGGCCTGCAATGTGTGCCAGGCCAGCGTTGCGCATTTCACTCGGGCTGGAAATTCATGCACGCCGGCCAGAGCTTCGAGCTTGCCCAGATCGGGGCGTGGTGCCGAATCGGACGCCGTGACCATCTGGTGAAAATCGTTGAACAGGTGTTCGACTTCGGCGATTTTCTTGCCCTTTAATGCTTCCGTCATCAAGGACGCAGAAGCGGTCGAAATCGCGCAGCCGGTACCTTTGAAGGTGAGGTCTTCTATCACGCCGTTTTCGACTTTCAGATAGACCGTCACCTGATCGCCGCACAGCGGGTTGTAGCCGTCAGCCTGGTGATTGGCGCAGTCCAACACGCCGCAGTTGCGCGGCTTGCGGTAGTGATCGAAGATCACTTCTTGATACAGTTCTCGCAGGTCGTTCATGATTGAAACATCTCCTGTACTTTGCGCAGCGATGCCACCAGCGCATCGACTTCGGCGCGCGTGTTGTAAAACGCAAACGAAGCGCGTGCGGTGCCAGAAAGGCCGAATCGCTGCATAACCGGCATCGCGCAGTGGTGGCCGGCGCGAATCGCAACACCGTCGTGATCCAGAATGGTGCCGATGTCGTGCGGATGGATGCCGTCCATCGTGAACGACAGGATGCTGGCTTTTTGCGCAGCGGTGCCGATGATGCGCAGACCCGGTATTTTGGACACCAGGCCGGTTGCGTATTCGAGCAATTCGTGTTCGTGTTGCGCGATTGCCGCAATGCCAATGGTGTTCACATAATCAAGCGCCGCACCGAGCCCGATGGCGCCGGCGATGTTCGGCGTGCCGGCCTCGAACTTGTAAGGCAGGTCGTTGTACTCGGTTTTGCCGAAGGTGACCGAGCGGATCATGTCACCGCCGCCCTGGTACGGCGGCATCGCCTCCAGCAAGGCTTCTTTGCCGTACAGCGCGCCGATCCCGGTCGGACCGAAAATCTTGTGTCCCGAAAAGGCATAAAAATCGCAATCCAACGCCGCCACATCGACCCCGATATGCGATACCGCTTGCGCGCCGTCCAGCAACACCGGCACGTCATGCGAATGCGCCAGATCGATGATGCGCTTGACCGGCGCGATGCTGCCCAGCGCGTTCGACAGATGGGTGACCGCGACCAGCTTGGTGCCCGGGCCGATCAGCTTGGCGAAGATATCGAACTCGAATTCGCCGGCATCGTTGACCGGCACCACTCTAAGTTCTGCGCCAGTCTGGGCGCACACCATTTGCCACGGCACAATATTGGAATGGTGTTCCATCGCGCTGATGATGATGTTGTCGTCTTTGGTCAAAAGCGGCCGGGCATAGCTTTGCGCCACCAGATTGATGGCTTCGGTGGTGCCGCGCACGTAGACGATTTCCTTGCTGCTGGCAGCGTTGATGAAACGCCGCACCTTGTCGCGCGCTGCTTCATAATCATCGGTGGCGCGCTGGCTCAACGTGTGCACGCCGCGATGCACGTTGGCGTTGCTCTGACGGTAATACGCGACTTCGGCATCGATCACCGATTGCGGCTTCTGGGTGGTGGCGGCATTGTCCAGATACACCAGCGGCTTGCCGGCTATGGTGGTCTGCAAAATAGGAAAATCCCGCCGCCAGTCGGCCACGCCGCGCTGTGCGTCAGTCGGCTTAGTCAACTCTTTTGTATCCATTTTCATGTTAGTTCCTTGATGCGATCGCCCTGCGGCAATCGGGTAAGCAGGATTTGTTCGATCCGGCTACGCAGCGATGCGACCCGGATGCGTTCGATCACGTCATGTGCGAACGCATGGACCAGCAAGCCTCTTGCCATCGCTTCTTCGACCCCGCGCGAGCGCAGATAAAACAGCTGTTCGTCGTCAATCTGGCCGATCGTTGCGCCGTGCGTGCACTGCACGTCGTCCGCATGGATTTCCAGCTGCGGCTTGGTGTCGATTTCCGCATCCCGCGATAGCAGCAGGTTGTGGTTGGCCTGCGACGCAATGGTCTTTTGCGCGTCCGGATGGACGATCACCTTGCCGTTGAATACCGCACGCGAGCGGCCGTCCAGCACGCCGCGATAATATTCATGGCTGGTGCCGTTCGGCTGCAGATGGTCGATGCGGGTATGGTTGTCGACGTGTTGCAAGCCGCCGACCAGATACAGGCCGTTGAGCGTTGCTTCGCAGCCCGGCGCGTTGAATGCGGTCGTAATATCGTTGCGCGCCAGCGCCGCGCCGAGCGTGATCGAGTGCGACCCCAGCCGACTGTTGCGCTGTTGCGCCACGTGAATGCCGGCGACATGGAACGCTTGCACGGCTTCCTGCTGCAGCTTGTAGTGCTCGATTGCGGCATTTTCCGCGGCAAAAATCTGCGTCACCGTGTTGGTGAAATACACCACGCCATCCGGTCCGGCGTAGTGCTCGATCACCGTCGCCTGCGCGCCTGCTTCGGCCACGATTAGGTTGCGTGGCGAGATTGCAGCGCCCGCTTCGGTGGTGATGAACAGCAGATGCACCGGCTGCTCCAGTACCACGCCGCGTGCCAGGTGCAGGTACGCGCCATCGGCCATGAAGGCGGAATTCAGTGCGCCGAATATAGTCTGCACGGTCTGGCGCTCGCTGTCGGCGAGATACGGTTCGAGTGCTTCCGGCGTCTGTTCCAGCGCATCGGCCAAACTGCCTAGTGTCGCGCCCGCAGGCAGCGAGCCCGGTGCCGACAGCGCAGGTGCATGGCGACCGTTGTGGAATGCCAGCAAGTGTCCAGTGCCATTGTCCAGTGTCAGGCTTTCTACTAATGCGGCTGTCGCGTTATCGTGCTTGCCGCCGTCATGTAATGCCAGGAACGCATGTTTCTCGATGGCAGCGACACTGGTATATTTCCATTCTTCGTCGCGAAGGGTGGGGAAGCCGTCTTGCGCAAAACGCTCCAATGCTGCGTTGCGCAGTTTCACCAGCCACGGCGCGTGCCCGCCTGCGCCCGGCAGAACGGCTGCGATACGTTTGAATTCGGCGAGCGTGTGTTCTCGGGATGGATTGTTCATCCTGCCACCGCGCTATTCTCGGCGGCCGCCGCCGTTACCGCTGCGGTTGCAGCGTCTTCCAGCCAGCCATAACCGCGCTGCTCCAGTTCGAGCGCCAGTTCCTTGCCGCCGGTCTTGACGATGATTCCTTGCGACAGCACATGCACGAAGTCGGGCACCACGTAATCCAACAAGCGCTGGTAATGGGTCACCATGATCATCGCGCGCTCTGGGCTGCGCAAGGCATTGATGCCCTTGGCGACGATCTGCAGCGCATCAATATCGAGTCCGGAGTCGGTCTCGTCAAGGATCGCCAGTTTCGGCTCCAGCAATGCCATTTGCAGAATTTCGTTGCGTTTTTTCTCGCCGCCGGAAAACCCTTCGTTGACCGAGCGGTACAGCAATTCCTTGCTCATATCCATCTGAATCATTTTTTCCTTGATCAGGCTGAGAAATTCCATCGCATCAAGCTCGGGCAAACCGCGATGCTTGCGAATATTGTTTAGCGCAGCTTTCAGCAGATAGACATTGCTCACGCCAGGGATTTCCACCGGATACTGGAACGCCAGAAACACGCCTTCCCGCGCCCGCTCTTCGGGGGCCAGCGCCAGCAGATCGTGCCCTTGATACAGTACTTCTCCACCGGTGACGGTAAAGTTTTCACGCCCCGCCAGCACTTGCGCCAGCGTGCTCTTGCCGGAGCCGTTCGGCCCCATGATCGCATGCACTTCGCCGGCTTTTAAGGTCAGATTGAGGCCGCGCAGGATCGGCTTGTTGTCAACGCTTGCTTGTAGATTTCTAATTTCCAACATGGTGGTTTCCTTTTAACATCGCGTAGCGATTCACTTTTCTCCCCTCGCCCGCTTGCGGGAGAGGGCCGGGGGGTTAAGCAGGGGTTTCATGCAGCATGCTGCATGCCTGCTTCACGGCATTCGCCTGCAAGCGAATGTGCGCCATGCAAGGGAGGGCAGTGGCCGTTATTAACCGACACAGCCTTCAAGGCTGACGCTCATTAATTTCTGCGCTTCCACCGCGAATTCCATCGGCAGCTCCTTGAACACTTCCTTGCAAAAGCCGTTGACGATCATCGATACCGCGTCTTCGGCTGAAATGCCGCGCTGCTTGCAGTAGAACAGCTGGTCTTCGCCGATGCGCGAGGTAGAAGCTTCGTGTTCGACCCGCGCAGTCGGGTTCTTGACCTCGATATACGGGAAGGTGTGCGCGCCGCATTTGTCGCCTAGCAGCAGCGAGTCGCACTGGGTATAGTTGCGCGCGCCTTCGGCCGATTTCAGGATTTTCACTAGCCCGCGATACGCGTTTTGGCCGCGCCCGGCGGAAATGCCCTTCGACACAATCGTGCTGCGGGTATTGCGCCCGATGTGGATCATCTTGGAGCCGGTGTCGGCTTGCTGATAATTGCTGGTCAGGGCTACCGAATAAAACTCGCCAATCGAGTTGTCGCCACGCAGGATGCAGCTCGGATATTTCCATGTGATGGCCGAGCCGGTCTCGACTTGGGTCCACGAGATATGCGAGTTCGCGCCGCGGCAATCGCCGCGCTTGGTGACGAAGTTGTAGATGCCCCCCTTGCCATCCTTGTCGCCCGGATACCAGTTTTGTACCGTCGAGTATTTGATGCGCGCGTCATCCAGAGCCACCAGTTCGACCACTGCCGCATGCAGCTGGTTTTCGTCGCGCATCGGCGCGGTGCAGCCTTCAAGATAACTGACGTAAGCGCCTGCGTCGGCAATGATCAGCGTGCGCTCGAACTGGCCGGTATCCTTGGCATTGATACGGAAATAAGTCGACAATTCCATCGGGCAGCGCACGCCAGGCGGGATGTAACAGAACGAGCCGTCGGAAAATACCGCAGCATTCAGCGCCGCGAAAAAGTTATCGGTGTAAGGCACTACCGAACCCAAATATTGCTGCACCAAATCCGGATGCTCGCGCACCGCGTCCGAAAAAGAGCCGAAGATGATGCCGAGCTCACCCAGCTTGTCCTTGAATGTGGTGCCAACTGAAACGCTGTCGAACACTGCATCGACCGCGACGCCAGCCAGCATTTCCCGTTCTCTTAGCGGTACGCCCAGTTTTTCGTACGTCTTGAGCAATTCCGGATCGACGTCAGCCAAACTTTGCGGCCTGTCAGCCATCGATTTCGGGGCCGAATAGTAAATGATGTCCTGATAATCGATAGCCGGATAGCGCGCGGTGGACCAGTTTGGTTCGGTCAAAGTCAGCCAGTGGCGGAATGCTTTCAGACGCCATTCCAGCATGAATTCGGGTTCATTCTTGCGCGCCGAGATCAGGCGTACCGTATCTTCAGTCAGGCCGCGCGGCACGGTATCGGTCTCCAGATCGGTCACGAAGCCGTGCTGGTACTCGCTGCTAATTAGTGCTTCAAGACCGGTTTCCGGACTGCTTATTGCTTCGCTCATGGTTGCTCTCCATTCATTTTGAGGTGCTTTGCTGGCGCTGATTTTGGCGTCGGCAGCGTTCGCTGCAGCGTACTGATATCAACCGTTTCAGTCACCGGCTCGATCATCTGATTCAGCGTTATCTGATCCAGAGAATTGAGCACGATGCGATTTACCCTTTGCCAGTTCACGCGTACCGGACAGCCCAACTCCTGAGCGCACAGGCCCGGCGAGATGCTGCATTCGGTCATGCCGATCGGGCCGTCCATTGCATTGATGATGTGCGAAAGAGTGATTTGGGTAGGCGGCCGAGAAAGCATGTAGCCACCCTTGGCGCCGCGCAGCGATACCACCAAGCCTTCGCGGGTCAATATCTTGAGAATTTTGCTGACCGTCGGCACCGGTACCCGAATCATGGTGGCTATGCCTGCCGCGCTTTGTATGCGCTCCGGTTCAGGCACCATAGTGGTCAGAATCAGGGTGCCATAATCCGCCATTTTGCTCATCCGTAGCATTTTGTATCCCTGGAAATCAATGAGTACCAATATAGTCCTCTTTTATTCCACGTGCAAGCGCATTGATAGATTGTGACCCTAAAGTGATGTAAAAATTGCTGGGATTGCCCGGCGCAGCGTCAACCGGACCTGCTCCTAGCTAAATCGTTTAAGGATATTTTCTCTTGGGATTTTGAGGATGTGCTGCAAATCTATCAGGTGATCCCGATGCAGCAAGGCTAGTTGCCGCAACATTTCTTCGCCCTTAGGCAGCAGATAGACCTCGACGCAGCGCCCGTCATCCCGTCCCGTGCGGCGCGAAACCAGTGCCGCCTTTTCGCAGCGTGAAACCAGTGCGACGACACCGTGATGATGCGATTGCAGTCGCTCAGCAAGTTCGGCGATGGTGGCCCAATCGCGTCCCGGATAACCTTTGATCTGCAGTAACAACAAGTATTGCAGCGGCGTGATCCCATGGGTTTGCGAGATTTCTTCGCTGAAGCGCAAAAATCGGCGAAGCTGATACCGAAAATCTGCCAGTAGTTCGTAATCCAGCTTAGAAAGAGTTCCGGAAGTTATGGAATTTGTCATTGCTCGTTGGAAGGATTAATGATTTCAGAGACGATCATAAACGATGAATGTAGTCGATGTGAGCCCGCAAGCAGAATCTGCAAATATAGATTAGAATTTGCCCTGTTTATATCATATGTTGATATAAATACGGAATGCCTTGATTCCAATCATGTAAATTGATCGGCGCGAAAAATAGTTGATATCAGGGTTTTATGGAAGCGGCCAAAAGTAAAGAGAATTTGTTGGCTGTGTATGACAACCGAGGATGTACTTGAAATGCGCTTACTAACCTATACAAAAATGCCCTTTTCTTTCAACGATGGCTGGGATGATATCGGTGCTGTCCATCCTTCAGTGTTCAAGACATTCTTGCTCCTGGTTTTACCTTTCTCCCTGATTCCGCCCGCGATGCTGTTGTATGCGGGCAGCCACCATGCAGCGGTGTATTTAATGGATTCAACCTACTCGCGCTGGCAGGAAGTCGCGCTGGTATTTCTGCTGGCAGAGTTGCTAACGGTGCCGCTGATGGGCTGGATCATCAAAAACATTGCGGCCGTACATAAATTGTCGGTGGATTTCAAGGATGCTTTCTTGCTTGCTGCAATTGTCGGGGTGCCGATGTGGCTCTCCAGCATCGGGCTTTTGATACCGAATCTGTGGCTCATGATTGGTATCGTAGTACTTGGATTTCTGGTTGCAGTAAGCCTGTTGTATCACGGCACTTATAGCATCCTGAAAATGGACGAGCAGGTCGAGGCGCAGTCGATGAGTTTCGCGGCATTTTCCGCCGGTGCGATTGTATGGGTATTGCTGTGCGCCTTTGTGGTGTTGCCACTTATGCATTAATAAACGGGAATACGCGTTTCTGTCGTTGGTGGCATCATTCGCCGAACCCGGCTCCATTCACGCATTGCGTATCGTGTATTGAGAATGATTAGTTTGGTTCGGTTTTAACTTTTTTCCTGCTTTCAAGTAATTGCCATAATCAGCATGGCGATACTGTCTTTTAATTTGTACGTATTTTTATTAAGTGCCATGGAAACAATAACAATATTGCTCTTTTCTTTTGTTCTCTCTGTAACCGGATTGTTCATATTTATTTGGTCGCTGCGGAAGAAATTATTTGACGACAATCCGGCTGCCGCCAATGTCATTTTCTCAGAAGGGGAAATCGGTCAGGTTGAAGAACCTGCGGCAACCTCGGAGCAACGCGCCGACTTGCAAAAAACGGTCGACAGAACGCATCTGCCGTTACCTGATTCTGGACAAGCAGCAACGTTGAAACATGAGTTAGAAGAGCGGGTTCAAGCCGATCGGTCGACGGCGCTCGTGACTCTGGTGTTCCTGTCGTGTGCTGTGGTATGGCTGATTTTGGCTTCGGTCGCCGGCTTGACCAGTTCGATAAAATTGCATCAGCCGGATTGGCTTACTACACAAGCTTGGTTGACCTTTGGCCGGCTGCGTACTCTCCATCTGAATGCGGTTGCCTATGGTTGGGCGCCGATGGCAGGACTGGGCATCGCAATCTGGTTGTTGCCGCGGCTGCTGAAAACCAAGCTGATGGGTGTGCGTTTCGCATTGCTGGGTGGCGTTCTCTGGAATATCGGCTTGATTGCCGGCCTGGTCAGCATTGCAGTGGGATTGAACGATGGCCTTGAATGGCTTGAAATTCCATGGCAAATTGATATTCTGCTGGTTATAGGCGGTGCGCTGGTTGCATTACCACTGGTGTTTACCTTGCAAAACCGGCGCGTAAAGCATCTGTATGTATCCGTCTGGTACATGGGCGCAGCATTGTTCTGGTTTCCTACATTATTTTTGATCGGAAATATTCCCGGCGTACATTTCGGCGTGGAACAGGCAACCATGAACTGGTGGTTCGGCCACAACGTGCTGGGCTTGTTTTACACCCCGCTGGCGCTGGCTGCCGTGTATTATTTCTTGCCAAAAATTATCGGTCGCCCAATACAATCGTACAACTTGTCACTGCTGGGTTTCTGGGCGCTGGCATTTTTTTACGGTCAGGTAGGCGGCCATCATTTGATCGGCGGCCCGGTACCCGGCTGGCTGATTACGCTGTCGATTGTGCAAAGCATGATGATGATAGTGCCGGTGCTGTCGTTTTCAATCAACCAGCATCTGACCATGCGCGGTCATTTCAAAACGCTGATCTATTCGCCGACGCTGCGCTTCATTGTGTTGGGTGGGATGATGTACACGCTGAGTTCGCTGCAAGGTTCGATTGAGGCGCTGCGCAGTGTCAGCACCGTTGCCCATTTTACCCATTTCACCGTCGCGCACGCACATCTGGGTTTGTACGGTTTCTTTTCGATGGTCATGTTCGGCGCAATTTACTTCGTAATGCCGCGCGTCATGTCGTGGGAGTGGCCATACCCGAAACTGATTTCATTGCATTTCTGGCTGGTCGTGCTTGGATTTTCGATTTACTTTGTCGGCCTGTCGATTGGTGGCTGGTTACAAGGATTGGCTATGCTGGACGCAACTAAACCTTTCATGGAGTCGGTGCGCGTGACGCTGCCGTATTTGCAAAGTCGCTCGGTAGGCGGCGCGATCATGACGCTGGGGCATTTGGTGTTTGCATTCCATTTCGCGATCATGGCGCTACGTCATGGCCCACAGCGCATCGGTGCGGCACTGCTGCATAAGACGGCGGCAACGCATGCTTCAACATTAGCCGGAGTCTGAGCATGGAAAACGAAGTCAAACTCCTGAGCGGTGCAATGATAACGCTGGCATTGGCAACCACGACGCTGGTGGTGCTTCCCTTTTTACAATTATCGGACCTAAAACCGCTTGCCGGCCTGAGTCAATACACCTCAGCACAATTGCGTGGCCGCGATCAATACATCAAGAACGGTTGCATCTATTGCCATTCGCAACAGCCGCGTGACAAATCCCAGGCGCCTGATGCCCAGCGCGGCTGGGGCCGGGCGTCAGTGGCCGCCGACTATTATTACGACGCTCCGCATCTGCTGGGCACCATGCGTACCGGCCCCGATCTGTTTAATATCGGCGCCCGGCAACCGAGCGTGGATTGGCATCTTGGTCACCTGTACCAACCGCGTGCGTATATGCCGGGCAGCATCATGCCGTCTTATCCATACATGTTCGAGATCAAGGACAAGGCCGAAGCCGGCGAGAAAGTGGTGACATTGCCGCCGGGTTTTGCGCCTCCGGGCAAGGTTGTTGTGGCCAAGCCGGAAGCACTGGACATGGTGGAATATTTGATCGGTTTAGATCATACGTATCCGGTCTTTCCTGCGCCCGCCCTCAAAAAATAATAAAAAATCAGGTCAGGCAGCGATGCCTGCAAGTGGACTACATTTTGGAGTTTTAGCATGACCGACAGAGAGAAGAAAGTGGAAGCGCAGCAAAGAGAGCAGCCTGATCCGTATGAAGGCAATCATCCGATTCCGCGGTTTATCCTCGTAATCATTGCTTTGGTATTTAGCTTTGGTATTTATTACATTGCAACGTCCAATTTGAGTGACGCGCCGGAGCTGGGCGACAGCCGCACCATAGCCGATCTTACTGCGCAGACTGGTACTAAAAATGGTGTGGTCGATGGGGGGCAGATTTACACCGCAAACTGCGTGGCATGCCATCAGGCCAACGGTGCCGGCTTGCCGGGTGTGTTTCCACCATTGGCTGCATCCGAATGGGTTACTGGCAAGGAATCGGTGGCGGCGCAAATCCTGTTGCATGGGATATCTGGCAGCTTGACGGTCAAGGGCGCTGTCTACAACGGCCAAATGCCTGCTTTCCAGGATAAATTGAACGATACAGAAATCGCGGCGGTATTGACTCATATTCGCTCCAACTTCGGCAATACCGCCGGCAAGGTGGATGCTGCGTTGGTGAAGACCGAGCGCGAAGCCAGCAAGCATCGCACGCAGCCGTGGAATGGCGATGCAGAATTAGGCAAGCTCCAATAAGTGCATAGCCTGCACAAAATGCTGGTGGCGTTGTTGCTGGTATTGGGCCTCGGAATCGGGGCTTTTTACCAGGTGACGGATGGATTCCGCGTTGTCACCAGCGAGCAGTCGCGCCGGCTTTCGATTGCCGAACAACCCAGGCCGATTCCGGATGCCACGATTCGTTTCGACACCGGCGCGGCAGCATCTTTGGTGCAGGCGCTGCGTTCGGACGGACGCACCACCATCGTCAATTTCATTTATACCCGTTGCAATACAGTATGTTCCGCCATGGGCACGGAATTCCAACAACTGCAGCAAACCATCCATGCGAATGGATTGGAGCAGCGGATTCGCTTGTTGAGCATCAGTTTCGATCCACGCGATACGCCCGAACAACTTGCCCGCTATGCCGAGCGCATGCACGCGCCGGCGGATGTGTGGCAATTCGCCAGCGTGCCCGACACAAAGCAGCGCCAGGCTTTACTGGATGCTTTTGGCATCATGGTGATTCCTGCGCAGTGGGATGAATTTGAACACAACGCGGCTTACCATCTGGTGACGCCCGATGCGCAGTTGTCGCAGATACTTGATATCGGCCAACCGGACGCCTTGCTGGCGCAGGTATATGGTGCGGATACATGGTAATGAAGCAATCACCCCGGGGATGGAGTGCCGCATTATTGAGCGTGTTGCTGCTGACGATTGCTACCGTCTTCAGATTTGCGCTGGAACGCTCGATGCCCTTACACATGCTGGTGCAAATGCCCATGTTGCTCGGTGCAGGCGTTGCGTGTGCATTCGCTCTACGCCACGCATACAGCGTACAAAACGTCTCAAATAAATTGCAATGCGGCATCGCTCGCCTGGCCGGATATCGGTTCTGGAAAATGGACGAATACGGCATTGTCTCGTTGACTTTCTTTTTACTGCTGAGCACGTACTGGATGATTCCCAAGGCGCTCGACGATGTGTTGGTGTCGCCCGCAGCGGAAACTCTGAAGTTCGCTGGATTCTTCACAGCCGGCCTGCTGCTGCCCGGCACCATGGCGCGCGCCAACCGTGTTGTCCAGCTTTTCTATCTCGGAAATTTTGCCTGGATGATGGCAATCGTCGGCATGCTGTATCAGGACACCACGGTCAGACTATGCAATGCGTATTTGCTGGACGATCAAGTAATCGCGGGCAGGGGACTTGTTGTATTGTCGCTGCTGCTTCCCGTGATCTGGTTTATGCATTACGCTCGAAAAGGAAGTAAAAATAAGTGAAGTATTTTTTAAGAACCTGTTCTCTATCTTTCAGTCAAAAGCTATAGAGGGGAAATAGCGATGAACAGAAGGCATGATGAACAGGCAGAGTTAGAGGTTGTAACCCAATACTGTTTGGTTAGGTGATTTTTGGCAGCCGCCAAGAGGCTGGCAAAGGCATTGGCTCGAGCCATAACTGTTTGTCTCCACTACTACGAAGGCGATAGTGAGCTTTAGTTTTGAGGATTTGTCCACTAACCAAACAGTATTGGCTTATAACCCCTTGATGCTGCTCATGCGGGCGCTCCCGACGACGGAGGCGAAAATTATCGCAGCCCATACCATCCTGATCAGCTTAATAAACAGGTCCCCAAGCGGCTTCAGTTCGCCGCCAATGTTCGGGTAAAAGTGACCAAGCAGGACGCGGGCCGTAATGCCGATGAGTATATGAACGTCTGAACGTATAGGGGGACGCTAATTTCATGATGCGTTGCGTGTTCATGCTAGTCTCCTCCGGTTCGAGCTGGATAATTTTGTGCATGGATAAGTTGATCGACGAAAGAATGTCCGTTCAATCGGCCTAGCGCTGTACCGACTTAGCAGAACGGCGTGGCCTGCCAGCTTTTGATTGGCTGGCTTGTGCCACAGGTTTCCCGCGCTCGTTACTCGGCCAGTTTGACCATTTCCTGATACAGGTCGGCCTTGCCTTCGAAACCGATACCTGGCAGCTCTGGCAGCAGGATGTACCCGTTTTCCACCTTCACGCCATCCGGGAATCCCCCATAGGGTTGGAACAGATCCGGATAGGATTCATTTCCGCCGAGTCCGAGGCCCGCGGCAATGTTGAGCGACATCTGGTGGCCGCCGTGCGGGATGCAGCGATTCGGCGACCAGCCATGCTCGCGCAGCATGTCGAGCGTTCGTAGGTATTCCACCAGGCCATAGCTCAAGGCGCAGTCGAACTGCAGCCAATCGCGGTCGGCGCGCATCCCGCCGTAGCGAATCAGGTTGCGTGCGTCCTGCATAGAAAACAGATCCTCGCCGGTGGCCATCGGGTTTTTATAGTAGTTGCGCAGTGTCGCCTGCAGTTCGAAGTCGAGCGGGTCGCCCGGTTCCTCGTACCAAAACAGATCGTATTGCGAGAGTGCCTTGGCATAGGCCACGGCAGTGTCTAGGTCGAAGCGTCCGTTGGCGTCAACCGCCAACTTCTGGCCGTCCTGCAGGATACTCAATACGGAGTCGATACGGCGCAGGTCTTCGTCGAGCGAGGCTCCGCCTATCTTCTTCTTGACCACTGTATAGCCACGATCGATGTAGCTGCGCATTTCGTCCTTCAGCTTGTCATGGCTCTGGCCCGGATAGTAGTAGCCCCCTGCGGCATACACGAAGATGTTGCGGTCGGGAGTACCATTGCCGTAGCGATCCGCGAGCAGCTGGAAAAGTGGCTTGCCTTCGATCTTTGCCACTGCGTCCCAAATGGCCATGTCGATAGTGCCGATCGCGACGGAGCGCTCTCCGTGCCCACCAGGCTTTTCGTTGGTGAACATGCAGTTCCAGATCTTGTGCGGATCGAGGTTGGTACCGCTGTCATCCACCAGGCTTGCAGGATCGGCTTCGAGCACGCGCGGAATGAAGCGTTCGCGCATCAATTTTCCCTGGCCGTAACGGCCGTTCGAATTGAATCCATAGCCGATCACGGGTTTGCCGTCGCGAATGACATCGGTCACGACTGCGACCAAGCTCAGTGTCATTTTGCTGAAGTCAATGTAGGCATTGCGAATTGGGGAACTGATCGGCACAGTTTTTTCGCGGATTTCGACGATTCTCATGAAGTGTTTCCTAGGGGGTGGAAAGGCTGGTCCTCCAGCGCATAGGCAAAGCTTACTCTTCAAGCCGCCTGCTATAATTTTCTACGATTTAAACCATAATTAACTCTAAGTGAAAATTGAAACTGCTCCGGATCTAGCGTTCTTCGTCGTGCTGGCAAAGCTGGGTAGCCTATCGGGTACCGCGCGTGAACTGGGCCTGACGCCGCCGGCGGTCACCAAGCGACTGATGATGCTCGAACAGCGACTAGGGGTCCGCCTCGTTAATCGCACTACGCGTCGTTTTAGTCTGACTAGCGAAGGCGAGAGTTATCTGGCCCAAGCGACGCAAATCCTCGACAGAATTCGCGATATGGAGGAATTGGTCTCAAGTGGCCGCGCCACGCCCAAAGGATTATTGCGGGTGAACGCGACGCCCGGCTTCGGCCGCACCCGAATAGCTCCCCTGGTGTCCCGATTCGCGCACGATCATCCGGACGTGGAAGTCGAATTGCAGTTGACCGATCGACCAATCAGCCTCGTCGAAGAGGCCTATGATTTGGCGATTCGTTTCGGCGAACTCCCTGACACTCGACTTAGCGCGCGCAAGCTTATGTCGAACAGGCGTTTTCTGTGCGCCTCTCCTGCCTACCTGAAAAAGGCTGGCGAGCCTTTAACGCTTGAGGAGCTGCATCGTCATCGTTGCATCCTGCACCGCCAGAACGATGACGTCTACGGAACTTGGCGCCTCGAAAAAGGCAAGAAGATCGAGCTCGTGAAAGTAAGAGGCGCCGTGTCGAGCAATGATGGCGACGTGGTAATGAACTGGGCCTTGGAAGGTCACGGTATCGTGCAGCGGTCTGAGTGGGATGCGGCGAAATATCTAGCGAGTGGACGTCTGAAGGAAGTAATGCCAGGCTATACGCTGCCTTCTGCTAACTTGTATGTCTACTATCTTAGTAGACGAAATTTGCCTGCCAAGATTCGAAGTTTCGTTGACTTTCTTGTAGCTGAATTCGCAGGGGCTTAAAGGGGCAGCTCCTGAGGTTTCCCCACAAATTTATATCCCGTGATAAGCCTCTTGGGCTTGCTGATGCAGGGTTGTCAGAGCGTCTTTGGGGCGAAGACGACAAAGCCATGCTGGTCCGGCGCCAATAACACGGCGCGCCAATGTCAGCACGGAGATCTCCTTGTGCTTGAGACCCGGCACACTCTGGAAATGCAATTGCATCTGACACTGCTGGGCACATTCGCCGATAAGACGCATCAACCACCTTGTTAAATGCCCGATTAACAGCAGGACCTCAAGTCTCTTTCCTGATCGAGAGCGACACGGATTTCTTTTCTTCGGAAAACATATCCTGCTCCTGCTGTACGCAGTCCAGACAAAAAGAGGGCAGCATCCGTTACCGCCACATTGCGGTAACGCCCGTCATCGTGGCGCCCGGGCACGGAAAGGTGATCGCACTGCCACCTGAATTTGTCACGCCCCAGGATGGCCACGACAAGCAGGATTGCGAACTCGCCGCAGCGGGGCATGACGGCGCTGGGCGATGATCTTTACTGCCATCAACCTTTCTGCGAGAAGATGCTCGCACTCAATGCCCACTTCCTGTTCGCCTGTAAACCAGAGTCCCATTCGACACTGTATGACTGGATGGAAGATCTGGGCCGCAACGGCGCCCCCCAACATCTTGGCAGTGCCGCGCCGTGTCGGAAAAAAAGCATTTCACGGATACGTATCGCTATGCCAGCCATCTGCTGCTGATCAACAGTGACGATGCGTTGCTGGTCCATTGGCTTGAACTCGTCACTCCCAACGAAGAGGGCAAAGTGACTTACCGCAACGCTTGGGCCACTTCCCACGCATTTGATCAGAGCCATGTGGCAGAACTGGCAAAGGCAGGTTGCGCACGCTGGAAAATAGAAAACGAAAACAACAACAACACGCTCAAAACCAAGGGCTATAACTTTGAACACAGCTTTGGACCCGGGACAAAACATTTAGCCAATCTGATGGCGACCATGACACTCATGGCCTTTTTGCGGTATACCACGTTCGACTTTCTTGACGAACGCTATCGCGCGGTACGCAGCAAATTTCCCTCTCGCCGTACTTTCTTCGAGCATGTGCGCTCTTTTTTGCACTATCTGCCATTCGACAATTGGGATCATCTGATGAACTTCATGCTCTCCAGTCTCGAACAAAAACCACCCAAAACCGGACAGGGGAACTATTTTTTACACTGCCCCCAATATTCTGGCAGACTTAATTTTTGAATTTGGAATTACTGACTTTAAATGGCTTTTACAGCAACTTTTCAGTGCTATACTAAATTTGACAACCCGAGCGATTATCATGGCAACTAACACACTAGCATCCCCTTCAAGTGCAACTACACGCCGCAAAATGACAAATCCTGGCAACTCGGCCATCGTTGTCGTGGGTGCTTCCGCCGGTGGCATGGACGCTTTATCTGCGCTGGTGGCACAACTGCCCGAGGATTTTCCTGCGCCCATACTTATCGTCCACCACATGCCAGCCGACGCCCTTGGGGATGCACTAATCCGGCTCTTGAGCCTGCATGGAAAGCTACCGTGCATGCGGGCGCTGAATGGGGAAAAAATCAAAGCTGGACATATTTACGTTGCACCGCCGGATAACCATTTGATGGTTTCCAAAGGCAAGATCCTGATCACCAAAGGAGCGCAGGAAAACCGCGCACGCCCGGCAATCGATCCTTTGTTCCGCTCGGCTGCCGTAGTGTATGGCAATAGCGTCATCGGAGTATTGCTAAGCGGCTATCTGGACGATGGCACTGCGGGGCTAACGGTTATCAAGCGCTGCGGTGGCATCTGCGTGGTGCAGGACCCTGCCGATGCAGCCTATTCCGAAATGCCGCAAAACGCGCTTAATCAGGTTAAAGTGGATTACTGCCTGCCGCTGGCCGAGATGGGTGCCTTGCTCACGACCTTGGCCGGGCAACAGCGCGGCAAAGGCCAACCCGTACCAGTCCCGGCAGACATCGCCATCGAGGCAAAAATCGCCGAGCGGGTCTTGAGCGATCTGCCCTCAGTCGAGGCGCTTGGCAAACAGGTGCCCTTTAACTGTCCGGGTTGCGGCGGCGTTTTGTGGCAAGTCGGCAGCAAGGGCAAGCAGCTGCGCTATCGCTGCCACACCGGCCACGCCTACACTGCAGCGATCCTGCTTGCCGAGCAAAACGCCAAAATCGAAGAGACGCTATGGGTGACGCTGCGCATGTTCGAAGAACGCAGGAACCTGTTGACCACCATGTTAGAGTCCGGCACGGCCAGCGTATCTACTGCCGAAAGAATCGAGCAATCGAAGGTCCATATCGAACGCATCAGAGCCATGTTGAGGTCCGGCACCACGGGTACCACGTCGGAAGATGCAAAGAAATAACGCCTGTAGTTTAGTCTAGTCGGCTGCGAAAAAGGTGACTGGCCAATGGAGTGCGGATTCTGTCGATTACACTAACCGGCTCAAAAAAGCGCAATTTCTGCTTAGTAGAAAAATGGTGACTGTTCAGCCGCTACGCTGTGGGCCGAATAGGATTGCCATTGAAGGCGTGGCGTAGCACTTCGAGCATGCCGTGACCTTGCTTGCGCAGTGTGTCGAGGCAGGAGCGGATGACGCAGAAATTTTCGGCCCCGACCA
>JBGSTZ010000100.1:0-25862 GCA_041736255.1 Burkholderiaceae bacterium | reverse complement strand
AAACCCTGATGCCGCTCGTGCCAGCGCTGGCGCAAGCTGCGCTGCATGCCGAGCGCCAGTGCCGTTTCGGCTTGCCGCAGGCTTTGGGCTGCCAGCCGGTTTGCCTCCGCCGAGGCGTTGTTGGCCTCGTTCAGCAACGGCGTCGAAATTTTCTGGGTCAGATAAGTGACGACGAGCAGCGCGACCGACGCCACCAGAGCGAATATCGCCAGATACACATGGAAAAATGCGCTAAAGACGATGAACAAGATCGCGAACGGCGCGCTCATCAGCGCCAGCAGCGGACTGCCGGTCAGGAACTGGCGCAGTTGCACCAGGTCGCCTAGCACTTGGTGCACATTGATTTTTTTGCGGCCCACGAACCTGCGAAACGACATGTCGAACACATCCGCGGCCAGATCCCAATCGATGCGCAGCGATATCCTGACCATCATCCGGCCCCGGATCCATTCGAGTCCCATCCAGAAGAGGTACACGCCAAAAACCAGCACCGTCAGCGACACCAGCGTGATTTCACTGCGGCTGGTCAGCACCCGGTCATACAGGTTCAGCGTGTAGAGAATCGGAATCACCGAAAGCAGTTCCACTGCTGCCGTCAGAAAGAAAACAAGCACGAACGCGTGCCGGCATTGCTTCAACACATCAGGCAACTTGTTGCCCTGCCCCGACGTATCTGAAAACGCAACATCCGCTATAGGCAATGATTTTTTGCTCACAGTACTCACAGTAATATCCTCTGCCGAATAAACGGCGCGTTGCAACCGGAAGCCGGCGTGACGGCCGGGACCGTCCATGCCACCCTTTTAGTGATTTTGATTCCCCCAATAAACAGCCACCAGACGGGCAATCATTACCAATATCGACTGATACAAGTTGCCCGCTTTTTTATGCTTAAGGGCTGCGCAGCGATTGATTGCCGGTAATGTATTGCTTGAAAGCTGTATCCCCAATTTAATCAAATGTTATTTTGCTTGCAACACATTTCCGGAACTCAATAAGCAATGCTTGATATTGCTCAGATCAAATACATTTCCGGGATTCAATTAGCAATGTTTGCTTTTGCGCAGATCGAAACGGGAGGAAGAAGGCTGTTCATCAGATTTGCTCAGATAAACCTCGTTCTACAAATCGGAAGTGAAAGGAGTTGGCTACGCTGACTGCTAGACCGAAGCAGTTCTGTAGATACTTTGTTCAAAATCAGGCTTTTTTGCGTTAAACAACAGCCGCGTAGCTGCAAATTTATTCGCACTTTTAACGATTCCATGCGAGCTGATGCGAATAAATTCGCACCTACAAGAAAATGGCATTTTTATGTGGATAATTAGCGATATTTTTACTGGCCACAGCGCGCACCACGCCACGGCAGGTTTGATTGATGCGTGACCAAACAATAACGTTAAACAAATAAATTCCGGAGTATATTAAAAAACACGGCGTTTCCCGCATATACATAAAGCGGCATTCAAATATACAAATAACAGTATAAAAAAAGCGAAAGACATTTCAAATGTCTTTCGCTTTTTAATTGTGCCGCACCGGCTGCGTCAGGTTGCGCCCAGGATGCTGCTGACGATCTGGCGGGTCGAACTGAGCGCCGGCACCATGCTCCAGCGGTCGAACGGCACATTACCGATGCGAACCATGCCCGTATGCTGTGAAATATCGGCGTCCAATTTCGGATCGCTGTCGTAAAAACCGAGCTTTCTGCGGATGTTTTCCATCTCCGCCGGCTTGCCGGTCAGGAAGGTCCAGCCAGGCTGGATGTCGTATTTCCTGACATAGTCGCGCAACGCATCCGGCGTATCGAACTGCGGCCGCAACGACAATG
Source organism: Burkholderiaceae bacterium (assembly GCA_041736255.1). Taxonomy (GTDB): domain Bacteria; phylum Pseudomonadota; class Gammaproteobacteria; order Burkholderiales; family Burkholderiaceae_D; genus AVCC01. The sequence continues at coordinate 24,034 of JBGSTZ010000100.1, read as the reverse complement.
AATACATGAAGATGTCTTTGCCAACCCGTGCACCCAGCGCCTGCTGCACGCTTTTCATGTTGGCCGTATTGGCCGGGCAAATTCCGGTGCAACTGGTGTACATCATATTGATGACCACGAACTTGCCCTTCAGCAGGTCGTCATAAAACCGCACTGTCTTGCCGTCATGTGTCTGCAAAATCGCATTCGAAAAATACGCTGCGCCGTAACTGGCTGGCGCCGGTGCCGGCGTACGTCCAGCGGCAAAAGACATGGCGGGCAGCAAAGCCATGCCGCCAACCGCCCTCAGAAACATGCGTTTGTTACTCAGCTTGTAATTCATGATGAACTTCTCCCCTGATACATGAATGGATGCGGATTGGATGCCGGTTGCACGGCGCACAATGCACGCGATAGTTGCGCTTCACGGCACGATATCGATGCGCACCATCATCGCGTGGTCTTCGTGCGTCAGGTTGTGGCAATGCATCATGTATTTGCCGAGGTAATCCCTGAAGCGGATGAACACGCGCACTACCTCGCCGGGGCCGACGTCAAAGACATCCTTGCGACCCTGTTCGTGCGGCGGCGGCGCGACACCGTTGCGGGTCAGGATGCGGCCCTCCTCCAAATGAATATGTACCGGATGGGTCCAGCTTCCCTTGCCTTCCAACACCCAGATTTCCGCGGTGCCGCGCTTCACGCTCGCAGCAGGCTTGCTGACGTCGAACAGCTTGCTGTTGACGGTCCAGCCGCCAGCTTCGCGGTCGAATTCCCACTTGCGGGTACGCACCACTTCGGACAGCGTGATCGGCGGCAATTCGCGCAGCATGGGCGGCACCCGGCTCACATCCGGTTCCGGCGGGTCGCGGTCGACATCGAAGCGCAGCACCTGCGTGCCGGGGTTCAGAATGATGCCGCTCGGCCCCCTGCCGCTGGTCTGCTCCAACCGGTTGACGATATACAGCTGGCTGCCGATTGGATATTGCGAGAAATCGATCACGATGTCGGCACGTTCGGCCGGGCCCAGCCTGACCTTCGACATCGTCAGCGGTGCGGGCAGCAGATTGCCGTCGTTGGCGATATAGGTGAACGGCTGATCGGCGCCCTGGTGCACCAGGTAGAACTCGTAAAAGCGCGACGGCCCGCCGTCCAGCAGGCGGAAACGGTACTTGCGCCGCGCCACCTTGAAGTAAGGCTGCACCTTGCCGTTGACGCAGAACTTGTCGCCCAGGATACCGTCAGTCTCGAACTGGTCGAAAGCAAGATAGCCGCCCGAATCGAATTTCAGGTCCTGGAATATCAGCGGAATGTCGTACACGCCCACCCCGCTCGGCAGGCGCAGCGCCTTCGAATTATTGAAATCCTTCTCATTGCCCGAATCGATCTCGTCGAACAGCAGGTAGAAGCCGGCCAGTCCCTTGTAGACGTTAGGGCCGGTGAAATCGATACGGTGGTCGTGGTACCACAGCGTGCCCACCGCCTCGCGCGGGTCGCCGTTAGTGGCGTGGTACCGCGGGTCGTCGTAGCCGGCATAGCAGTTCGGATACAGATGGTCCTGGAACCTACCGGGCGCGCTTAGCGTCGGGCCGTACTTGGTTTTGCTGTAATAGTTGCCGGTGTAGCCATCGCTTTCCGAACCGACGTGCAGGTTGTGCAGATGGGTGCTGATCTCCGGTGAACCGAAGCCAACCGAATTGAGCGGCAGCTCGTTGAAGATGCGCACGATTGCCGGTTCGCCATAGCGGGCCAGGAAAGTCGGGCCGGGCATCAAGCCGTCATAGCCCCAGATCTTCTGGGTCGGCAGTTCGGGGTGGAACGAATGGTTCGCTTCCTTGACGCGGAGTTGATAAAATTTCCGGGCTGTGAAATCAGCCCAGTGCTGATGCGCATCCCGGCCGCATTCGCCCTTATTGATGTTGGCGCTACTGGTTGGCGCCGGGTTGAGACGCCGCTCCGGCGCTTTCGGCGGATACACCGGCAGCGCCACGACAAACGGCGTGGTGTACGGCGCGCGGACATCGTCCTTGGCGGCCGCATCGTTCAAGCCTGTCCCGATCAAACCTGCGCCGGCGCCGACCGCTCCGGCTTTCAGCAGACGTCGGCGACCGGCTTGCAATACGGGCACGCCATTTTTTGTTTCAGACATAGGATTCCCCTTTTTATTGTTCAGGACTAGACAATCAAAGCCGCAGGAAGACACGTCCCGCAGTTAATGGCGTACATCGTGTTGAAATCGGACAGCTTTATTCGGATTGGATCATCGAAGCAGCTGATTTTTTGGCGTCGCCGGCATCAAGACGGAGGACGCAGCGTTTGCCGTGCAGGCAAAAAGCGGTTGGTAAACCCCCTCCCTAAAAGCTGCCATGCGCAGCGTTCCTCCCTATTTTTCATTTTGCTCCCCAGTTTTGATGTCGGACTTATAACTTGATATTACTAAGGCAATACGGAAATAGATTGATTGTTATCAAAATTTCATTGATTTGCACGTCGGGAATAGGGTCTGTTTGACGCAGTTTAAAAAGCCATTGCTGCGGATATTTTTGCCGCGCCGGTTGCATACGCTGAACATCGAAAATCCGGCAAATCCAATCAAAAACCAGCGAATGCGCGCTATCAGCCACCTGACTGAAAAAATCCTGCACTTTTACGTGACAGGTTTTCGATGCCATCCGGCATGGCGCAAACAAAACATTGAATTGTTATTCCACGGCTCAACTGTTTGCTATTTGTCAATAAAATAATTTTACTTAACGATTATCTTAATTTTAAGGTTGTATTTTCTACAACTGAACACTGGAAAGTTTTTCTAAGGCAGTAATGCGGCGCGAACACACGCCGGGGGCGAGGAAAGCAGTCCATCACCAATAAAACGCACTCAATTGGCAGCATTCATCAGGGGAAAAGCAATGGCTTTATGCAATCGACAGGATGTCGAATCCATCCTATTTCATTTCCAGATTCCAGCTACACGCAGGGCTTTCATGTCACTCCGGACACTCGCGCTCGACCAGCGTATCCAGCAGGGCTACGCCAGGAAATTATTCTGATCAAACACCGGCCCACTGCATAAACGCGGCATCAGGCGATGCCCAATTTTTAATCGAACATCTGGAGAAATCATCATGACAACCCCGCAATACAACTTCAACGTCAACCTTGACGATCTCGCATTCATCCTCAAGCAAATCAAGATTTCGGAAAACAGCACCAACCCGTTGACCGGCGCAGTAGAGAACCTACCTGACTTGGTCGGCAGCCCCTTGCTCCCGTACGGCCTGCGCACAGTGGATGGCACCTGGAACAGCCTGCTGCCTGGAATGGAGCGCCTGGGCGCGGCCGACAACATCATGCCGCGCTTGGTGGAAGCAAATCTGCAGAATGCAGGCCTTTCGCCAGCACAGTTTGGCCCGGTCGTGTCGACCTCCTATACCCAGACCAGCGGCTCTGTGTTTGATGCCCAACCGCGCATCGCCAGCAACCTGATCTCGGATCAAACCGCCAACAACCCGGCTGCCGTTGCTGCGGCCTTGCAATTGGCCGGCCACACCGACCCTCTGGGCGAGGCGACCATCATCGCGGCACTAAATGCACCAGTCCAAGAAGCCAACGTGTTGATCCAGACCGCGCAGGCCAACATCATTGCGGCAGGAACGGACAGCGTCCTGCTGACAATCGCACAACTAGAGCTAACGGAGGCACGTGACATCCACGCAACCGCTTTTGCCGCATTGACAGCAGAAATGGGAGATGCCGGTCTAGCGGTTACCAACAACGGCACCATTTTTATCCAGAACCTGTCGCCCGATATTGGCCTGTCCCCTTCCTTCAACGGCTGGATGACACTCTTCGGCCAGTTCTTCGACCACGGATTGGATCTCGTTACCAAAGGGGGCAATGGCACCGTATTTGTACCGCTACTGCCAGACGATCCCCTCTACGTAGAGGGCAGTCAAACCAATTTTATGGTCCTAACCCGCGCCACCCAAGCGAACGGGCCTGGCGCCGACGGCATTCTGGGTAATGCGGACGATACCACCCACGAAAGCATCAACACCACCACACCGTTCGTCGATCAGAACCAGACTTACACCTCACATCCGTCGCACCAGGTGTTCCTGCGCGAATACGTGATGGTGGACGGCAAGCCGATGGCTACCGGCCACCTGCTGGATGGCGCCCACGGCACGGGAAATTGGGCAGAAGTCAAAGCCCAGGCCAGCCAGCTGCTCGGCATTCAGCTGGTTGATATGGATGTGCACAACGTACCCCTGCTGGCCACCGATGCCTACGGTGCGTTCCTGCGCGGCCCCAACGGCTTCGCGCAAATTGTGACCGTTAGCGGACTGATCGAGGGCGACCCCAGCGCCAACGGCGGCCTGGGCGTGTTGCTACCGGCAGATACGATCCGCACCGACCACGCGTTCCTGAACGACATTGCCCACGGCGCATCACCGGGCTTCGCAGACCTTGACCACAATCCAGCAACCCCTCCAACTGCATTGCTTGCAGATTCAGACGACGTGGTGGGCTCGCTGGCCAATCCTGACTTCAACTCAGCCCTGCCGGTCGGCCCCAACAACTCGCCCGTGATGCCACAGGAATTTGGCACTTATGACGACGAATTACTGGACCGCCACTTCATCACCGGCGACGGTCGCGGTAATGAAAACATTGGCCTGACCGCGGTCCACACCATCTTCCATTCCGAGCACAACCGCCTGGTTGAAGACTACAAACAGACTATTCTGGACAGCGGCGACCTGGCTGTCATCAATGAGTGGCTATTGACGGACGTGACGTCCATTCCGACCACCGTGGCTGCGATTGAGGCGCTGACATGGGATGGCGAGCGCCTGTTTCAGGCCGGCCGTTTCGTGACCGAAATGCAGTATCAGCATTTGGTATTCGAAGAGTTTGCACGCGCTGTGCAGCCCGCGATCAACCCTTTCGTTTTTACGAACTCACCGGATATCGACCCCGCCATCATGGCCGAATTCGCCCATGTGGTGTACCGCTTCGGCCACTCGATGCTGACCGAGTCCATCGACCGCATTGGCTTCGATATGACGGCAGACCCACAAGGCCTGATCGCCGCCTTCCTGAACCCGCTGGCGTTTGACCAGGATGGCGCCATAAGCGTTGAAGCCGCCACCGGGGCCATCGTTCGCGGCATGTCGCGCCAAGTAGGCAATGAGATTGACGAATTCGTCACTGAAGCGCTGCGCAACAATTTGGTGGGCTTGCCGCTCGATTTGCCTACACTCAACATGGCGCGCGCCCGCGATACCGGCATGCCCAGCTTCAACGAAGCACGCGCAGCGTTCTTTGCCGCCACCGGCGATAGCCAACTTGAGCCTTTCACCAGTTGGGCTGATATGGTGCCGGAACTCAAAAACCCGGCATCTATCATCAATTTCATCGCCGCCTATGGAACGCATTCGAGCATAACGTCCGCAACCACCCTTGCCGGCAAGCGTGACGCTGCAACGACGCTGGTGTTCGGCGGCGACGACGCACCAAGCGACCGTTTCGCGTTCCTCAACAGCACCGGAACATGGACGGCAGCCAACTCCGGCCTGAATGACGTGGATCTCTGGATTGGCGGTCTGGCAGAGCGCAAAAACGAGTTCGGCGGCATGTTGGGTGCCACTTTCAATTATGTGTTTGAAAAACAGATGGAAGACCTGCAAAATGGCGACCGTTTTTACTACCTCAGTCGCACGCAGGGCACCAACATGCTCAACGAGTTGGAAGCCAACACGTTCTCCAAGATCATCATGCGCAACACCGATCTGGGCGATGCCGGCTCATCTCACCTCTCCAGTTTGATTTTCCAGACACCTGACGTCATCCTGGAAATGGATATCACTAAGCAAATCGGCGCCGATCCAGTGACGGACAACCCCGTCCTCCAGATATTGCATCCGAAGGTGATTCGCGTGGCACCGGGCGCCGACGTGGACGGCGACGGGGCTGCAGACGGAGGCTATCTACAGTTCACTGGCGGTGAGCATGTGGTGCTCGGCGGCACCGCGGGTAACGACACAATCAGAGGTGGCAACGGCATAGACACCCTGTGGGGCGACGCCGGCAACGACCGACTGGACGGTGGCAACGAAGCCGACCAGGTGCACGGTGGCGACGGTGACGACATCATTACGGATGCCGGAACACCAGTCGGCGGTGCCGACTTCCTGCATGGCGACGAAGGCAACGACGTGATTTCGTCCGGTATGGGCAACGACTTGGTGTTTGGCGGTGGAGGCAAGGATTTTGTGATCACCGGCCATGACGCTACCGAGGTGTTTGGCGGCCTCGGTGATGACTTTATTCTGGGCGGCGCTGGTTCGGATTTCTTGTTGGGCAACGAAGGCGATGACTGGATCGAAGGCGGCGAGGGCTTCGACGCCCTGGCTGGTGAAAACTCGGAATTGTTCTTCAACAGCCCTATCATCGGCCACGATGTACTTAATGGACAAGGTAATGACACCGACTACGACGGCGAGTCCGGCGACGACATCATGTTCCAGGGCCCCGGCATCCAGCGCAGCAATGGCATGTTCGGCTTTGACTGGGCCATCCACAAAGGAGACCAATTCGCAGCAGATTCGGACCTGGGCATTCCCTTCTTCCCGGCACAACAGCAGTTCACCTTGCGCGACCGTTTTGACTCGGTGGAAGGTCTATCGGGCTGGAACCTGAACGACACGCTGACAGGTGCGGCAGCTCTCAATGGCGCCGCGGGCGGTGCGGGCGCAGGCCCGGGCAATCCCCCGGACGAGAGTGACCTCAAGTCGCAGAACATCAGCCTGATCGACGGCTATGCCGAATTGCTGGGGCTTACCACAGCTCAGGTTAACGCCATGGCGTTCAACACTTCAGTAATCGACATCACCCAAGGAGCCGAAGTCATTATCGGTGGCGGCGGCAGCGACACCATCAAGGGCAATTTGGGCAATGACATCCTGGACGGCGATGCGTGGCTGAATACTCGCATCCGTGTCACACACAATGCCAGCGATGCAAACACCGCTGACAACGAGTGGTTCACGGTGGACAGCATGAACGAGATCAAAGCGCGCATGTTGACGGGGGAAATCAATCCCGGCCAGCTCAATATCGTGCGCGAGATTCTGCAGTCCACAACCGCCGCGACCGATTTGGACACTGCGGTATACAACGGCAATCGGGTCGAATACACGCTAGTGCGCAACACTGACGGATCGATGACGATTACCCATGCGCCTGTGGCGGGCGCTGGTGGCGGGGCTTTGATTGATGATGGCATCGATACCATCCGCAACTTTGAATATCTGAAGTTCGCGGATCAAACCCTGATGATAGTAAACAGTCCAGCGACGGGAGCGGCACTGATTAGCGATACGAGCCCGACGGAAGGGCACACGCTCACGCTCAACACCGCCTCGATTGCTGATGCAAACGGGCTGGGGGCATTTTCCTACCAGTGGCAATCTTCGTCCAACGGCACAACCTGGGTCAACATTGCCGGTGCAACGGGAGCAACCTTCACGCCGGCCCAGTTACAGGTCGGCGCCCAACTGCGCGCTATTGCCAGCTACACCGACACGCTCGGTTCGAATGAGGAAGTCATCTCCGCGGCCACCACCGGTGTCGGCGACCAGATCATCGGCACCAATGCGGCCAACACGCTCAACGGCACGCAGTTCGCCGACGACCTGCAAGGACTCAACGGCAACGACACGCTCAACGGCGGCGCCGGTGACGATCTGCTTGATGGCGGGAACAATAACGACACGCTCAACGGCGGTGAAGGCGCCGACACCATGCTCGGCGGCGCAGGCAACGACATCTACGTCGTCGATGACGCGGGGGATATCGTGACCGAACTTGGCGGCGCAGGCACCGACACCGTGCAAACCACATTGGCGAGTTACACGCTGGGCGTCAATGTCGAGAACCTGAGTTTCACCGGCACGGGTAATTTCACCGGCACCGGCAACGCGCAGGCGAACACCATCGAGGGCGGCGCAGGCAACGATATTTTCAATGGTGGCGGGGGTTTCGACAGGTTAGTTGGCGGCTTTGGGGACGATACCTATATCATCGGCAACAACGGCGTACAAATCACCGAACTCGCCGGCAGAGGCACCGATTCCGTGCAAACCACACTGGCGAGTTTTACGCTGGGCGCCAATCTTGAGAACCTGAGTTTCACCGGCACCGGCAATTTCGCCGGCACCGGCAATGGGCTGGCGAATACAATCAATGGCGGCAGCGGCAACGACAACCTACATGGTGGCGGTGGCGAAGACATCCTCAATGGTGGCGAAGGCAACGACATCATGAATGGCGGCACCGGCAACGATATCTTCATCTTTGCTGCGCTGTTCGGTGACGACCGCATCCAGGGATTCGATGCCAATCCGGCAGGCGGCGGGCAGGGCAGGCTTGACATTTCAGCACTTGGCATTACCGATGCTACTTTCGGCACAAGCGTCATCATCAGCGATGTGGGCGCCAGCACCCTGATAACTATCGGAGACAACTCGATCCTGCTGCTCGGGATTGGCAATTCCGGCGATATCAACGTAAGCGACTTCATGCTGGCGTAATAAGGAAACCGGCCAGAGCGATCTGGCCGACACCATATCACAATGATAAAGTTGAAATTAATGTTAGAGTATATTGATAAATACCGCATTTACATCATATATATTATGCGATATTAAAATATACCGTTAGTAGTATAAAAAATGTGAGAGACATCCTAATGTCTCTCACATTTTTTCTTGGCGTTGAGAATTACGCGCGTTCCCAGTTGTTTATTGCGGCCAAGTATCCTTGAAAGAGGGGCGTTCCGACAATTTATCGAACAGGCGTTGCAGATTAGGGTAATCTTCGCGCCAGCCAATTTCAGGGAAGCGAAAAGACAGCCAGCCCAGCGTGCAACCGACGGCGATATCGGCCAACGTGTACTGATTGCCGGTGCAAAACGGTTTTTCGCCCAAATCGGCAGACAATTGTTTCAAACCAGCTTGGACCTTGTTCATCTGGCGCGCAATCCAGGCCTCGCTTTGCTGTGACTCGGGGCGCTGAATTTTTTCCAGGCGCACAGTAACCGCCGCGTCCAATATGCCGTCGGCCAGTGCTTCCCAACATTTGACGCTGGAACGCTCGCGCCCGCCCGGTGGGATCAGCTTGCAGACCGGCGTCAAGGTGTCCAGATATTCGGCGATCACGCGCGAATCGAACAGGACACTGCCATCATCCATCAGCAGCGCCGGCACTTTTCCCAATGGATTGGATTCTGCAATCGTGGTATCAGCGTCCCAGACATTTTCCAATACGAAACCGTAGTCGAGCTTTTTTTCCGCAAAGACGACCCGGACTTTGCGTACATAAGGGCTGGCGAGTGAACCGATGAGTTTCATAAGCGCTTTATTTTGAAAAGGTGGCGGAAGTATATCATTGGCGCCCGGCAGTTTTGGCGCGCGTGTGCGAATGGTAAAATTCCATCTTCGCTGGTTTCCGGCCCTAATGTATGCGCTAAACTGGGCTTTCATTCATTTACGTCACATTTTCCTATCATGTCACTGTCCCCGCTCTCCGCTCTTTCCCCGCTTGATGGTCGCTATGCCGCCAAAGTCGATCCGCTGCGTCCGATCCTGTCCGAAGCCGGGTTCATGCGCCATCGCGTGAAAGTCGAAATCTCTTGGTTGCAAGCGTTGTCGCTGGCCGGTTTCGCCGAAATCAAGCCATTTTCGGCCAGCGCCAGTGCGCGCCTGGATCAAATTGCCGACGAGTTTACCGAGGCCGATGCGGCGCGGATCAAGGCCATCGAAGCCGTCACCAACCACGACGTGAAAGCGGTCGAATATTGGCTGAAAGAGTCGGTCGGACTGCCGCTCCAAAAAGGATTCGAGCATCTGCCGGCGCGCCAGGTCACGATTGACGCCTCGATCACGGCAGAGTTGAAGGCCGCTTCCGAATTCATCCATTTCGCCTGCACTTCGGAAGATATCAACAACACCTCGCACGGCATGATGCTGAAAGCCGCCCGCGACCAGGTGATGCTGCCGGCGCTGCAAGGTTTGGTCTCCAAACTGACCGCACTGGCGCACGCGCATGCCGATGTGCCGATGCTGGCGCGCACCCACGGCCAGTCGGCCAGCCCGACCACGCTCGGCAAGGAAATCGCCAACGTGGTGGCACGCCTGCAACGCGCGCAACAACGCATCGGCGCAGTCCAGATTCTGGGCAAGATGAACGGTGCGGTTGGCAATTACAATGCCCATTTGGCGGCCTATCCCGACACTGACTGGGAAACGTTTTCGAAGAACGTGATCGAGCAGCGGCTGGGGCTGACATTCAATCCGTACACGATCCAGATCGAACCGCACGATTACATGGCCGAACTGTTCGACGCTTTCGCGCGCGCCAACACGATTTTGCTCGACCTGAATCGCGACCTGTGGGGTTATATTTCGCAAGGGTATTTCAAGCAAACTACCAAAGCGGGCGAAATCGGTTCCAGCACCATGCCGCACAAGGTCAATCCGATCGACTTCGAGAATTCCGAAGGCAACCTCGGCCTGGCCAACGCGATTTTGAAGCACTTGTCGGAAAAACTCCCGATCTCGCGCTGGCAGCGCGACTTGACCGATTCGACCGTGCTGCGCAATATCGGCGTCGCTTTCGGCTATACGTTGCTGGCGTATGACAGCTGCCTGCGTGGCCTGAACAAGCTGGAAGTCAATCCGGTCCGGCTGGACGAAGACCTCGACGCCACTTGGGAAGTGCTGGCCGAACCGGTGCAGACCGTGATGCGCCGCTACGGCATTGAAAACCCGTATGAACAATTGAAGGAACTCACGCGCGGCAAAGGCATCTCGAAAGATGCGCTGCGCGAGTTCATCGCCGGCCTGGCGATTCCGCAAGAAGCCAAAGACTTGCTGCTGGTGATGACGCCAGCCAATTACATCGGCATTGCAGCGGCGCTGGCACGAAAAATTTAACTTTCGCCAGCAGTCGGAACTTGTGTAATCGAAAGGAAAATTTCGTTAAATCAAGGGTAGATTTTGCCGGATTTTATATCCGCAATAATGGCGATTAACATTTGCAGGATGCATCGGCTTGCCAAGACCGATGTCCTTAAAGATTAATTTTAAGCCTGGCTGCCTGTCTCTTCTTCGCCGGATTGCCCGGAGCGGTCGAAACGCTCCACCGTGACCTTTTCCGACCTGAGTACAACGCTGCGCGGGTCGCGCGTCTCATGGGTTTGGCGAGTAATGCGCAATTCTTCCTTAAGCCGCAATTTTTTCTCGACAACAAGAACTTCTTCGAATACCGGCACGATAAGGGTAGCGCCTTCATAGCGCATTTCCGGCTGCATACCGGGCTCTACCCATTCTCCGATCACGACATGTTCCACTAACAATTCGTCATGCATCAGGGGTGGGTCGACGATGCGCTCCTCTTCAGAAACGGTTTTATGAATGCGGAGTCCTTTTCCGGTTTCGACGACTCGAGTGCCGACATGCAATTCTTCTTGCCATACCGGCACGACTGTCTCAAGCTGACTTTCATTTGTTTGCGCTTGCAACCCGCGCTGGCTGGGATCTTCTTGAATTTGCACCATTTGAATTTCCCTGGATTGACTTGCCCCTAAGCCGGATTGGATAATCCTGCTTAGGTTTTCAGTGGCAATGCTCGGTAACAATGCTTATTGACGGTTTTTGCCGGTGATGCGTTCGGCACCGTATCGCACCGCATCTTTCACTTTCTCCCATGTACTGCCTGGGTGGTTGGATTCCCAATCGCCACGCAGGTCGGGCTCGACTTCCGTCCATTGCCGATTCTTGTAACGCTCGCTGCCCGCTGCACTCGAGCCATAGCGATATGCGGCGTCATAATCTTCGTATCGGCCACCCTGGCTGCCGTAGGAAGTCTGCCAGTGCCTGCGGAAATCCTGATCGTCGTCCATAAGGCTGGTATCGGTGGCATTGCCTGTAGTGTTACCAGAAGCGGCCATTTGCTCCACCTCAACATCTGTCCGGCGTACGGTATCGCTGATCGTTTCCGTGCGATCGCTGACTTCCTTGCCTACCACGACCTCTTCCACCACGCGTGCAGTCTTGGAAACCACCGCTTCTTCCGCCGTTTCCGTCATCTCTATCGTGCCCTCCTTGAAAGCGGCCATATCCGCTGTGCTAGCGGGCTGGTCGACCGGGTGACGCTCGACCTTTACCTGCTCTTCGCGCAAGTTGACAGATTCATTGACGGGAGTTTCCTGGACACGCTGGATAATCCGTACGCCGCCGCGTTGTACGGTGCGTTTTCCGACTTTTATTTCTTCTTGAATAACAGGAATCTTCGCTGTTTCTGTCGTGTCGGGCTGACGTGTGGTGCCATAAGCACTGCGATCCTTTTCGATTTCATCTGCACTCATCATCGGCGCGGCTTCATCGTAGCCGGTCCAGCCCTGACTTTTCCACTGGCTTGAACGATCATCGATATCGACAGGGTCGAAGCGGTTCATAATTTCGGTCGCCAAATCTGCCTGCTGTTCGCTGTCGGGTTGGGCCGTAAGGACATAACTGCCGCGCCTAACCGATTCAGCATAAATGTCATGCTCTTCTTTGTCATCGTCCCTCCCGAACAGGGAGCGAAAGAAATGGCCAATACCAGATTCTTCGTGCTCTGCGCCGGTGTTCGTGCCGCTGCTATCAGTAAGCGAACTGTCGGATTGCGCATTGACCTGCGTGTTGGAACGGGAGAAGCCTGCGGCAATCAATTCCTTGCATGCCATATCTGCATCTTCAAAATTATCATATACAGCGACGATGGTATTTTTCACGATTTAAATCTCCTTTTTAAAGGCACCGTACAAGGATGCCGGGATTGGACAAAAATGAATTTGTTACCGCCATATCCAGTTCGATGGTGCTGTAGATAAAACCAAAAATAAATCTGTGATTTTTTTGTTAATAATGCTATTGCCGGGGTGGGATTGCTAAAGACAGCTTCAACAATACGGCGCGCCTCATCCTTTGTACTAACGCAACGCTTTTATTTGTTACAAAGAACCACCAGCACCGCTATAAATTTCCGCATTTTATGAGGTATTGCAAAGAATATACGCTGGCCGTTTAATTGTCTATCAGACAATAAGTAATTTTATTGTAGGGAAAAATGAATAGGCGTGTAAAGGAAAACTGATGCTATTTCAGCACATTCCTAATTCCTGCTACTAATTCCTGCTTCTAATTCCTGCTTCTAATTCTTACGCTGTCAGCAGCATTTCATTTTTTTTGCTATATTCGTACTAATCCGAACAATTTAAATCCCTATGCAACACACTACAAGTTATACAAAAACCGCCATGTTGCTGCATTGGTTGATCGCGCTCCTGATCGTCGGCTCTTTTGCGCTGGGCGTGACGATGACGGACATTCCCGGCATCACGCCCACCAAGCTGAAATATTTTTCCTGGCACAAATGGCTGGGGGTAACTATTTTGGGCTTGGTCTGCCTGCGCCTGTTATGGCGTTTGACCCATGCAGCGCCGCCATATCCGGCCAGCATGGCGGTATGGCAGCAAAATGCCGCCAGCGGCTTGCACGGTTTGCTGTATGTGTTGATGTTCGCCATTCCATTTTCGGGATATTTTTACAGCCTGGCGGCCGGAGTTCCGGTGGTGTATCTGGGCCTGATTTCGCTGCCGGTGCTGATCGCGCCCGACCAGGAACTTAAAGAGTTGCTGAAAACCGCGCACTACACGCTCAACGCAACATTACTGGCCGCAGCCGGCTTGCATATTCTGGCCGCACTGAAACACCACTTCATCGACCGCGATGGCATTTTCAAACGCATTTTGCCCTAAGTATTTTTCCAACAAGGATTTCCCCCATGCAAGCCAAATTACTGAAGCCCACCAAACGCAATACTGCCATCGCCCTACTGCTTGCCGGCGCGCTGGCGTTGCCGAATATCGCCAGCGCACTGCTGAAACCCGATCCAGCCAAAAGCACGGTGAGTGCAGTTTTCAAACAAATGAATGTGCCAGTCGAAGCCAAATTCCGCAAATTCGATGCACATATCGATTTCAATGCCGCCAAGCCTGAGGCATCAAAAGCCACGGTCGAGATCAACACTGCCAGTTTCGATCTGGGCGACCAGGAAATGAACCAGGAAGTGCTGAAGAAGGAATGGTTCAATGCAGCCCAGTTCCCGAAAGCCAGCTTCGTTTCCAGCGGCATGAAAATGCTGGTCCCCGGCAAGCTTGAAGTCAGCGGCAAGCTCACCATCAAGGGTAAAAGCGCCAACGTCAGTTTTCCGCTGACCATCAAGAAAGAAGGCGCACTTCAGGTTTTTGAGGGTGCGCTGCCGATCAAACGATTGACCTATAGCATCGGTGAAGGCGAATGGTCGGACACCGACATGGTCGCCAATGAAGTCATCATCAAATTCCGCGTTGTCGCGGCTGAATAATCCACTCCACTTTCACACACAAAGGAATTAATCCATGAAACATCTCGTCGCCCTCGTACTCGCTGTCAGCAGCGTTTCAGCTTTTGCACAAACCTACAATATCGATCCCAGCCACACTTACCCGAGCTTCGAAGCCGATCACATGGGCGGCCTTTCAATACTGCGCGGCAAGTTCACCAAAAGCAGCGGCACCATCACGCTGGATCGCGCTGCCAAAACGGGTACTGTTGACATCACCATCGACGCCGCCTCGCTCGATTTCGGCCATGCCAAACTGAATACACACGCCAAATCGAAGGACATGTTCGACGTCGCCCAATTCCCGACCGCCGTATACAAAGGCACCTCGATCAAGTTCGACGGCGACAAACCAGTAGCGGTTGAAGGCACACTGACGTTGCATGGCGTGACCAAACCGGTGGCACTGACCATCAACCAATTCAAATGCATCCAGCATCCGATGCTGAAACGCGAAGTGTGCGGTGCCGACGCCAGCGCCACCTTCAGCCGCGCCGATTTCGGCATTGACTACGGTGTAAAAATGGGGTTTGCGCCAGAAGTAAAGCTGGCGATCGAGGTGGAAGGGATCAAGGCTGACTGATTGCGTCATTAAGAAGTGCTCAAAACACTCCGCAAAGACGGGGGTTCGTGCTTACGATTCTTTGCATTAGTACGAATTAGTATATAAAATACTTATCAGTAAATACGATAATTATTTTTAATACTTATGCAGACATCTTCTCCTCACTGGCACTTCCCCCGTCCAGAACTGGCGCAAGCATACCTGGCGTCCTTTGAACTCGGTCTTTCCTGCGCAAGGGGATTATTCGCCCGGCGCCGCATGGGGAAGACTGAGTTTCTGGTGCAGGATTTCATCCCGGCGGCCAAGGCCAAAGGATACGCGTGCGTCTACGTGAATCTCTGGGATTTGAAGGACGACCCCGCAACTGCTCTGGTTTCTGCGCTGTACAAAGCGATTGAACCCAAGAGCTTTGCCAAAGCGTGGGAGCGGCTCAAAACCCCGTTAAAGAAAATCAAGGCTTCGGGGAAAGTAGCCGGCTTTGCGGAGGCGGGCATTGAGGCGGAACTTGTCGACAAAGACCGGCTGACCGGTACTTTGCTGATGGACGTGATGGCGGCCTTCGACAAGACTAAAACCCCGCTGATTCTGATTATCGACGAAGCCCAGGTGCTTGCCAACCCGGAAAACACTATCTTTGCGCACGCACTTCGCGCCGCGCTGGATATTCGCAAAGAGCGCATCAAGGTCTTGTTTGCCGGCAGCTCGGAGGCCACCTTGCGCCGGATGTTCGGCCGCGCATCGGAACCCTTCTACAATTGGGCCGCGCTGGAGCCATTTCAGCTGCTCGGAGCAGAGTTTGTGGCGGCGATGGTCGAGAAAGTAGCCAGCATCGCGCGCACTCCGTTGCCTTTGGCGGATGCGTTAAGCGCATTTGATGCGCTGAAGCAGACCCCGCTGTTCTTCCGGCTCTATCTCGACCGTTACCTGACGAATCCGTTTGAAGGCGCACAAGGCGCTTTGGATTTCACCAAGGCGCATGTTTTCAACGACATGGGATTTGAAAAACAATGGGAAGAGTTGCTGCCGGCCGATCAGGCTTTGCTGACAATGATTGCAGAAGGTGCTGCAGATTTGCAGGGCAGTGAGGCCCGCAGGCGGATAAGTACAAGTCTCGGACTGGAGAAGCCGGTTACCGCCGCCACGCCGCAAAACGCTTTGCGCAGGTTGGCCGATAAAAATATCGTTACCCGAATTGATCGGGGTAACTATCAATTCGAAGACGAGGCGTTTGCCGACTGGGTCCGCCATTCAGATCGACCTCGATAAAGCGCCTCTGCTGCGCGATGGCAGCAGCAGCGCCATCCGCGTGTTCCCAGCCGGTACTTCTTGCGTCCTTACAGAGCGGGTTGCGTGACCGCGTTCTGATCGAGAGTAACCGCAGTCTGCGCCAACAGTCTGCCGTTCGCCGATGCGCCGGTCTGCATGGCGATCAATGTCTTGGACAGGATGATGCCCTCAAAGTGTGCGGTCGCTCCAATGGCCACCTGGCCTGCCGTCTGCCAGAAGATGTTCTTGGCGAGTGCGCCGCCTGCCAGCGTCACCCTGGTAGCTGCAGCCTGGGTAATGTTGCCAGCGATCTGGAAAATCCAGACATCGTTTGGACCACCTGAGAGAGTCACATCAGTCGATATCAAAACATCAGTACCCCATTTGTAGAGACCGGGAACGAGTGTCAGCCCGCCAATTTGCCCGGAGCCCAGTTCAGTGACATCTGGCAAGACTCGTCCAGCGGCGTCGGCGTATGCGATTTCCATGTCGCCTACTGCCGTGGTCATGTAAGTTGGCGTTGGGGCTGTATAGTCAGCTGCGTAGATCTTTCCGACCACTTGAGCGGAGGTTGAAAATGTATCGGAACTATCTGCTGTTTCTGAAAACCCGGTGATCGCAGTGTGTGCGATGGGGCTTACGCCAATATCACCGGTCAAGACCGAATTCGGGACCGTTGAGATTCCGGTTTTTGACAGAATCACGAAATTTCCAGCGGTTCCCAAGCCAACCGGAGTCTGACCGGTAAACGCGACGACTTTGGTCGTAAAGCTCCATGTAACGGGATTCGCCATTGCCGTGCCGCCCACGTTGCTGGCCGCAGTGGTCATTGTGGCCGTGTAGTTGGTATTCGGCGTGAGCGCAGTCGCGGTTGGCGTAAAGGTCGCCACCGTGTTTGCGGTATTCATGGCGACGGTTCCGGGTACATTGTTACCGGCTGTCTCCTTGAGAGTAAACGTGAGTAGCGATCCGGCGGGAGCCGAGTTAATCGTCGCCCTATTCATGGGCTGGTTGAAAGTTGCAGTCACTACGGTTCCGCTTACAACGTTGCTGCTGCTATTGGAGCTGGTCGGTACCTTGGTGTCGTTTGCGCTTGGATTGGACGACATCACCGCTGGGGCACCCATCACAACAGTACTTTTTGCTAGTGACCTTGCGCCTGAATTTGCAGACCCGCTACCTGTGCTTCCGGCGCTTCCGCCGCATCCGGCCACAAAAGCAGTCAGCATGAATGCGATAAGCCACGTCAGCGGTTTATATAAGCGTTCAAATCTATTCATTGTATTTCTTTCTAAATTAAGTCTGCAAGGTACAGGGAATGACCGATCCTTCTTGGTGTGCGCCCTGCGCTGTATTAAATCGTTAGGGCGCGCGATTGGTATGTTTCGCGACGAAGGATCAACCAAGACTGCAACCTTTGGTCGGCGACACACTTTCTTAAAAACGTGCACAAATACTTCCATACTTGAATACTTGACGTATTTGTTAAACGGTCCTTAAATCCTCTTTGCCAAAAACCAGGAGGTTATTGGGCCAGATGAATTTGAAAATTGCGTGTGAGATCGGTGCGAATATGGAACAGCGCACAAAGCTGCCAAGCGCATTATTAACTAATGTTTCCGAGAAACAACAAGAGGTGCAGAAAGCTTAGCATAGAATGCGATTATAAAATAGTCGGGTATGTATAATAATTTTTATTGCTTTTTTCTCATATTTTTATTGGATAATTAAAATATACTCCATGTAATTCTGACAAATATCAAAAATTCTAGCGCTTGACGCGATAAGGCAAATACGGAGGTCTACTCCTGCTGGCAAAATATATGCAACTGAATATTTTTTATATCTCTATTTATTATGCTGACACACCGCTTTCCATTTTTCACAAAATTTCTGCACCAGCGTTTCTCTCGCGAGGGATATCTGGGGCTGCATGTGACAATCGGCGTCTTGTGGTTGATCGCAGCAAGCTGTGCGTTCGCCAGCATCGCGAAAAACGTGGGCGCTGCCAATGCGATCACGCTGCTGGACGTACATCTTGCCGAGTGGCTGTATTTACATGCAACACCATGGTTGACACGCTGCATGCTAGTTGTCACCCACTTGCATAGCACGGTAGCCGTACTTTTTTATGTCATATTAATAGGGCTATTTATGGTACGGAAAAAAGAGTGGTACTGGCTGGCGACGTTAGTTATTACCGTGCCAGGCGGCATGCTTTTGAACGTTTTCATAAAGCATATATTTCAACGGGCGCGGCCGGTTTTCGATCAACCGCTACTTACCCTCTCCACCTACAGTTTTCCAAGCGGGCACACCGCGTCCGCCACCCTGCTGTACGGCGTGCTGACAGCGTATTTGATCAGCAGATTAAAACCATTGCGGTGGCGTATTGCCACCGCCACCGTAATGATGGCAGTCATGATGGTGGCACTGGTCGGCTTGAGCCGCATGTATCTGGGCGTGCATTATTTGAGCGATGTGCTGGCCGCCGCCGCTGAAGGCATTGCCTGGCTGGCACTCTGCCTGACCGCTATCACCAGCTGGCGCAAATATCGCGCAGAGTCCTTTATCATCCGCAAGACTGGCGGTTCCGATGCATGACATCACGGTCGTCATCAACGCCGCATCCGGCAGCGGTCATACAACTGCGTGGGCCGATACGCTGGCTGCAAAATTTCGCGCTTGCGGACTGGAAGCACACATCACGCTGGCCAAAAACGGAGACGAGATTACACAGACGGTGCAAGATGCGGTAGCGGCTGGGGTGCCGATTGTGGTGGCAGGTGGCGGCGACGGCACCATCAATGCGGTAGCCTCAATATTGGTTGGCACGGACAGTACTCTGGGCGTGCTGCCGCTGGGAACCTTGAATCACTTCGCCAAGGATCTCGGCATTCCGTTGCAACTGGACGCCGCAATACAAAACATCGCCAGCGGGCAGACAATCCGGGTCGATACAGGAGAAGTCAACGGCCGTGTTTTTCTGAATAATTCCAGTCTGGGCTTGTATCCCGACATCGTCAGGGAGCGCGTGAAACAGCAGCAGCGCCTTGGCAGAGGCAAATGGCTGGCTTTTTTCTGGGCATGCATGATGGCGCTGCGCCGTTTTCCGTTTTTGCATGTGCGTCTGAGCATGAACGGGGAACAATATCTGCGCCGCACTGCATTCGTTTTTATCGGCAACAATGCTTATGTAATGGATGGATTCAACATCGGCGCACGCGCATGCCTGAACGCCGGACAACTGACCCTGTATGTCAGTAGCCGCACCGGGCGAGTTGGCATGTTGCGACTGGCACTGAGCGCACTATTCGGACGCCTGCGGCAGGCGAAAGATTTTGACGTGGTACACACCAAAGAAATCCTGATTGAAACGCACCACAAGCGCCTGCGGGTGGCAACCGATGGCGAAGTCAATGTTATGCAAACGCCGTTGCAATACCGCATCCGGCCTGCGGCTTTGTGCGTATTGGTGCCGCGTAAGCCAGAGGGTGAAAACACTCTTCATAACACTGCGGCCAGGTAACTTTTCATGCGCACAATAGTCCACTTATCCGACCTGCATTTTGGCCGTATCGATACCAAGCTAATGCTGCCACTCACTGACTTGATCCACGCTATCAATCCTGATCTGCTGGTGGTTTCAGGCGACCTGACGCAGCGCGCCCGCCATGCGCAATTTAAGGAAGCGCGGCAGTTTCTCGACACTTTCTCCATGCCGAAAATCGTCGTGCCGGGCAACCATGACATACCGCTGCACAACTTGTTCAACCGCTTCCTGCGCCCGTTGCACAGATATCGGCGCCATATCGGCGCTGATGTCGAACCGGTGTATATCGATGATGAAATCGCCGTGATCGGTATCAATACTGCGCGTTCCCTGACCTTCAAGAACGGTCGTGTCAACCCGCAACAGATTGCACGTCTGCGCGCCCACCTTTCACCGCTGGGCCGGCATCGCATCAAGATTATCGTAACGCATCATCCGTTTGATTTTCCCACGCATATCGGCAGCAAAAATTTGGTGGGCGGGGCGAAAATAGCAATGGAAAGTTTTGCCGAATGCGGCGCCGACATGCTACTGGCAGGCCATCTGCATGCCAGTCACGCCAGCAGCACAGCAGAACGCTATCCGATTCACGACTATGCCGCCTTGGTGGTGCAGGCAGGCACCGCGACCTCAACCCGCGGCCGCGGCGAAACCAACTCTTTCAATGTGGTGCGCATCGATGCGCCGCAGATAGCCATTGAGCATTTCGGATGGGACATGCAACTAGGTAATTTCGCAAGGATTAATACCACCACATTCAGGCGTCATGGCGCCGGCTGGGCGCGGGTCGAAGATACCGAAAATAGCTAGGGCGGGTGCAAGCTGCGCGCCTGCTTAAAGATCGACCAGCACCTCAAACCCGCCATAAATCATGCGCTTGCCATCAAACGGCATGGATTCCGGCTTCATCATTTCGGCCATGCGCGGGTCCTTCATCACTTTGTCGTTGACCTCGTCGCGGTGAGCGCGCGATTCATACACAATCCAGGAAAAAATGACGGTTTCGTCAGCTTCGAGATTCACGCTTTGCGGGAACGAAGTCAGCTTGCCCGGCTTCACGTCATCGGCAATGCACTCGCGGAATTGCAGCGCGCCATGCTCGCGCCAGATCGCCCCGCATTTACTCGCAACTTCGCGATAAGCCTCTACATTTTTTTTAGGAAGTGGAACAACGAAACCGTCGACGTAAGGCATGACATTCTCCTTAAAGAAATACATCCGCTGACCGTGCGGTGCAACTATTACGAGGCGTTCACAATGTCCAGATTAGTCAAGGATAATCAAGAAAACAAGGCGTTTGTGACGTGAATTGATCCCCACATTCACCTGAATAGACTAGGCTTAGTTCAGTCTATTTTACAAAATAAATTATCATGCGAATAATGAATATCCATGAAGCCAAGACGCAATTTTCCAAACTAATTGAGGCTGTCATGAATGGCGAAGAGGTGATCATTGCGCGCGCCGGCAAACCGGTGGCGAGTTTGGTGGCGATTCAATCCAAACCGGTGCGCCGCGCTGGCGCCTTGAAAGGCAAGATTACGATTGCGGATGATTTTGATGCGCCTTTGCCCGACAATGTGGCGAGCTCTTATTGAGCGTCAACGCGCAAATCGCACGATATTCCGAGTTAGTGAATCTGGTGTAACGTGGGTACGCCCGTATAGAATCATTGCCATGATCCCCAGCTTCTTGCCGCCTATTGACTTTTACGCACCCTCCCACGAGGTAGCGCGCCTCCTGATTGGGACTACCGTGGTCATCAACGGCGTGGGTGGCCGGATTGTCGAAACGGAAGCCTATGACCACGAAGATCCAGCTTCACACAGTTATTCCGGCCCGACAAAACGCAATGCTGTAATGTTCGGTCCGCCCGCCCGGCTTTATGTCTACCGTTCCTATGGAATCCACTGGTGCCTGAACTTCGTCTGCGGTGCAAAAGGACATGGCGCAGGAGTCCTGATTCGTGCAATAGAACCCGTTTCAGGCCTCGATGTTATGCGAGAGAGACGCGGGCTTGAAAATATACGTTTGCTCTGTGCCGGCCCAGGACGATTGTGCCAGGCGCTCGCCATCACTGGCGAACACAACGCCATGCGCATTGATGCACCGCCATTTCAGCTTATGCCACCAGCGGGGCCGGTTTCTGTGGTGACGGGACCGCGCATCGGCATCTCAAAGGCGATGGATGTACCTTGGCGTTTCGGACTTGCAGGATCACCCTTTTTGAGCCGCCCCTTCCGCTGATCGCTTTTTGGATTTTCCGGCTTGGGTTCGGGTGATCACGCTACATACTGAAAAGAATATGTGATGGAAGCTTTCATCCCATATTCTTTGATTTAAAACTTAACGCGACGTTTACAGATTTACAGACGCTCAGGCAAGCGGGCACGCAATTCTTCCGGCCGCAGTGCCGTGTAGTCCTTGTCCACCTCCAGGGACACCGTCGCCCGTAGCGGTGGGCTGAAATTGGCACGCAGCAAGCCGAGAAATGCAGGCGCGGCTACCAGCACCAGGCGTTCGAATGCATTGGTCACACGCCCCTGCTCAAGCTGAGACGAGATCGATTTGGCGAAACGAATCTGCACCGCTTCCTTGGGCCCGACTTCGAACTCAACTGCATGACGCCCCGCACCTTGGCTATCGAAAGCGCGCCCCGGCCGATCGCTGGTGAGCTCCATCTCCTTGGCGCGCGCATCAGGATTGTCAAAGGTTGCTAACTCGGCCAAAGGAGATGTCGCCGACTCTGCAGTGAAAATCGTAGCGTTGCCACTGTTTGCCGCGAGAATCCAGACTTCATCCATAATGTTTATCCTCCGAAATTGTGTGCACTAGATGCGATTTAATCGCTTCGAGAGTTGACAACATGTCGTTCTCGAAAGCATCAATACATCACCTTGAAGTCATCTATGAGACCCATGCCCTTGCTGATCTCGTAAAACCAGTTGGAGCCAATCAGATGATTAAATTAAGAGCAAGCCTATGCGCTTTACTTGCTGAAGCTTTGAGATGGATCAAATTACAAAGTAGGTGCGAATTTATTCGCATAGCTTCGCATGGCTTCGCATTAAGCAGTTCAGTATGCGACTTTAAAATGTATACAACTCCGGTAAACCGAGGATACCGCGCAACGCATCCAGCGCAGTTTGCATCTCCAACGCCAGCATCGGATCGGCCAGATCGTCGGGCGACAAGCGGTCGCGGTAGTGCTTTTCGACCCAAGCCACCAGAGCCGCATACAAGCTTTCAGTCATGATCACGCCCTGGTGCATCGCTGTTGCCTCGGCAGCGCTCAGCACCACTCGCAAGCGCAAACAAGCCGGGCCGCCGCCGTTGCGCATGCTTTGGCGCAAATCGAAGCTGATCAATTCGTCGATCGGGCCACCGCTCGCAACCAGACCTTCTAAATATTCGGCGACTGCCGGATTTTCCGGGCATTCCTGCGGCACTACCAGCGCCATCCGGCCATTCTGTTTTGACAGTAACTGGCTATTGAACAAATAACTCGATACGGCATCGGCAACTGAAACTTGCGTGCTATCGACCCGGATCTGCTGCAATTGCGCGCCAGCATCGGCCAGTGCATTGTGCAGCGCAAAAAGTGTGGCAGCTTCGTCCAGGAAAGCTTGCTGGTGATAAAACAGCACCGTGCCATTGCCGACCGCGATGACATCGTTATGGAATACGCCCTGGTCGATTACCGCAGGGTTTTGCTGCACATACACGGTGCGCTGCGGCTGCAGGCCGTGCAGCCGCGCCACCGCCTGGCTGGCTTCCAGCGTCTGCCGGGCCGGAAAACGCTGCGTCATCGCGGCGGTAGTATTGAACTCGGCTCTGCCATACACGAACATTTCCACTCCTGTAGCGCCATGCGCGGCGCACAACCGGCTGTGGTTGGCAGCGCCTTCATCGCCAAACACCGGCGTGGCGGGCAAGGCGTCATGCACTGCGAAGCGCGCACTGTCCCTGAAAATCGCGCGCAGCGTGCGTGCGGTCTGAATGTGTTCGAATGAGCGGTGCAACTTGTTGTTCAGGTTGGCGACCGTAAAATGCACACGGCCGTCCAGAGTGTCAGCCGACGGGCTGACTGTGGCCGCATTCGCGCTCCACATCGGCGCCGCCGAATACGCGCAGGCCAGAATCACAGGTGTATCGACGGCGGCGCGCGCCAGCACGTC
>JBGSTZ010000093.1:0-12476 GCA_041736255.1 Burkholderiaceae bacterium | reverse complement strand
ACCTCGTGTTCTCCAATCTCAAGACCTGGCTGCGTGGCATCCATCACGGTGTCAGCCCGCAACACCTACACGCTTATCTCAACGAATTTACCTTCCACTTCAACCGTCGCTTCTCCCCTTTCAGCGCCTTCCGTTCTCTGCGCGGCATAGCTGGTGATATGAACGCGCCAACATACGCCGATTTCTACGCCGCAAAATCTGGACTCACTACAAGGACTCACTACATTTAGTAGAGGTGTGTGACAACCCGATAAGCCCGGTTTTTTGCATATACTCCCCATAAATTATCAATGTTGCAGTCCTGCATGCGACGACGCAACATCGACATCGAACCCCTGCTCCCAACATTAAAAAACTGCTGCGCACTCCGCCGGCCATCTTCGACCGGCGGGGCAGCTCAGGCGTCAGTCTGGGATGCTTACAACATTGTTGGCAAACGTGATTTGGTCCGCCGCATCCGGTGTCGTCCTGATCGCCGGCACGTTGGCGCTGGTGATCGGATTGGCGAGTGTGCCTGTTCCGTTCAAGCCACGCGGCACGGTGCGCACCACCTGGCTGACTGGCAATGCTGCGCCGGTTTTCAGGTTGGCATACAGCATGTCGAGCGCCTGATTAAAATACACATGCAGCGGAATGTAGCGCGCGTCAAAACCCGGAAACGGCAGGAAGGCGTCAAAGTGCTGGCCGTTGGTGACTTCGATGTAGGACAGCTTGCTGCTTGCACCTTCGATCATCTTGTTGACACCGAAGTACGGCCGTGATGAAAAGGCGACCGGGATCAGCGTGTCGGCGCGGCCATGCACAATCAGCGCCGGCTTGCCGTGCAAATTGCCGGTGCGGCTTGCCTCGGCAATGCCTTTTTGCACCCGTGCGGCATTGGCGCTGCTGCTGGTCGCCAGCGTGCGCTGACAGAGAGCGCCGTCAAAATTGTAATTTTGAACAGAAACTCCGTTGAGTAATGAAAACGACGCGGCATCGAGCAACGGTCCGCCAACGCTCAGGTTGTTGATGATGTTGATGCCGGCAGTCGGTGGCACGCCGTTGCCGGTACCAAAACCGCCCGCCACTGCAGCAGCCGTCGCGGCCACCGGTGCATTCGGCGTGGCCGAGGTGGCGGTACCGGTCGCGCCAAAGCTCAGACCGCATAGATTATCCGAAACGCTGAAACGGCCGAAAGTATTGCTATACGTCATCGCGATTGCAGGGGTGGCAAAGGCATACATCGCTGCCTGCAAATCCCGGCTTTCCGGCTGCCAACCGGCGGTGACCAATGCCGCCATCGCATTTGCAGCCAGCTCGGTGGTGTTGCTGCCGTTGATCAGGCCGTTCGCCTGCAGCGCGGTGCAGCGGTTCGCCGCCAGTGTTGCATTGACGGTATTGAACACGCTGGTAGTGGTCGACAATGCAGCACAAGGTTGCAGCAGATTGGCAAGGCTGAAATAGTCATACAGTGGCTTGCCGGTGCCAACCATGCTGTTGGCGCCGCGCTTGACCGTCAGGCGGTTATCAGCCAGCAATTGGACGTGCGGCTCGCTTACAGCGACGCCGCTGATCAAGCCCTTGGTGTCTTGCTCGGCCGCCGCCAGCGCTGCGCCGGCGCCATTCGAAATGCTGGACGCGATGACGATAGTGTTGCCCGGTTTGAATCTGCTCAGGTGCGTGACACGATCCCGGGCCAAATCGCCGTAAGTCTGGTTCAGCACGAAATAGGCGAATTCGATTGATTGCAAAGTCCACTTGCCCCAATCCTTTTCCGGATTCTGTTGCGAGTGCGCATGCTTGACGGCAAACCGGTTCGGCGTTGCAGCATTAAACGTCGCCAATTCTGTCGGGGTCAGGTTGGCGGTAAAGTTGGAATTCTTGCCGGCCGCTGCGGCGTCGGCGCGCACGCCGTTTTGCAGGCTGACCGTATTGTTTTGCAGATCGTGGATGCCATTGCCGGTACCCTTGTCGGTATAGGCTACTGCGCAACCGTGTTTCAAGCCCCATTCGCCGGAGGAACCGATGGCGCCATACACGCCGCGCGAACCGCTCGAAGTGCCGGTGATGATGCATGGGCTGGCTGGATTGAACGAAGTCGGCACCTGCACCATCATGGTCACGTTCTGGTTGCCGCTGCCGTCGTCTGAGTAGGCAATGTATTCGGTGCCGGCAATCTTGCCTTCGCCTAATGTATTGTTGCCGGCAATGTCGATATTGGGGCCGTACAGGCTGCCGTAGCCGCCGTTGGCGGTAATATCCAGCACCGCGCGGTAATTGTTCCAGATCGCTATTTTGCGCAACTCCGCCGCGCTTGGCTGCAGCGGATTGGCCGCCGTCGGTGACGCCCCGCCGAGACCGGTCTTACCCAGACCGGCGGTCAGCAAGTCATCCGTCGTACCGTCATACGTCAGGCTCGATACCGCGCCCAGATATACCGGCTTGGCATTCAAATCCTCGCCCCCGTCGCCGCCACAGGCTGCCAGGGACACCACTGCCGCCGCGACTGCGAGCGTCATTACCTTGCGCTGCATTGCTTGATTCACCATGTCATCCTCCAAAACTACGTTATTAGTATTGTGATTAAAGATTGATTGATTTCTTGCCACCAAACAGCCAGTACGCCGCCACCGACGCGCAAGCGGCATATGCAGCATTCATGCAACATTCATGCGGCATATGTACGCCGCGTTTAGTATGGCTGTGAAATTACAATTAGGAAACATAGCAATCAGCATTGCTTGCGAAAACGCATTACCACCCATACTTCTTTGCCATCAGCAGTGAGGAAATTTTCGTGCTGCGAACGGCCGATATAGGTAATCGCTTCCGTGCTTATCGGGTTGTCACACACATCTACTAAATGTAGTGAGTCCTTGTAGTGAGTCCTGATTTTGCGGCGTAGAAATCGGCGTACCTGAAGCGGAAACCCTGCATGGTCGGGTCATTAAAAACACGACGCCACTGGTACGACTGCTTATCGCGCATGTTGTATCGCTGAATCACAACATAAAGCGTATCAGCGCCAGTGAAGCAGACAGTGCCTTGCGCGCAACGGTTCAGTTCTTGGTCGCCGCTTCCCGGCCAAGCAGCAAAAAACCATCCTCGATATATCGCTCGACCAGACCGCACTGGAAGCGATGCCGGTGCATGAATATGTCGATTTGTATGTGATCTGAGGTGCTTGCCGCTGCTAATCGTCAAACTCCTTTTCAAATTGACTGGCATCAAAACCACCGATCCAAATAAGGCATATATTTTTATATACTTGGTATGGTGGAGCACCCGGAACCTATTGCGGAACTTATTGTTAACCCGATGGAGATCATCATGCAAAGACGAGATTTCATCCTCAAGACTGCGTCACTGGCGGTCACCGGTTTGTCGATCGCAGGCTGTACGACTACCGCGTCGACCACGGCAACACCGGGCATGGCTGCTTCAGGCAAACGCACCCAAGAAATCGATGCGGGCGTTAGCGCGACGCTTTCGCGGTTGGAGACGATGGTGCAAGGTTCACGCGACTTGGTTGCCAAGGCAAGCGGCGTGTTGGTGTTCCCGTCGGTTATTGCGGCCGGCTTCGGGATCGGCGGGCAATATGGCGAAGGAGCGTTGCGCGTTCGCCAAGCGACCTCTGCGTATTACAGCCTGGCATCCCTATCGGTGGGACTTCAAATCGGCGCCCAGTCTAAAGCGATTATCTTCCTGTTCATGACTCCGGAAGCACTCAGCAAATTCCGCAGCAGTGACGGCTGGAGGGCCGGTGTCGACGCCTCAGTGGCGGTGCTGAAAGTAGGTGCAAACGGGCTTCTCGACGTCAGCGGGGCGACGGGCCCGGTCATGGCCTTTGTGTTGACCAACGCAGGCCTTATGGCAAATCTGACACTGGAAGGCACGAAAATATCGCGTCTCAAGCTCTGATTTAGCAAGCGTTTGGGATGAGGGAAAGCCCGCAGGGCATTTCCCCGCCTGAATCCGTGTTGCGTAATATAAATATACTCATGCAATAAATATACTCATGTAGTAATCAGTTCTTGTTTGTTCGTTCCCAAGCCCGCTGCATTTATAGCAGCGGCCGCCTGAGCGTTGCTTTGACACTTTGACACTTTGGCAGCGCGAGGTGCTGCATGCCGACGCCCCAATGGCGCTACTCGCCCCTGGGAAAAACAGAAGGCGTCAGACCGTCTGCACGACCTCCACATCGTTGTCATATACATCGATGCGTTTGTCATACAAGGGAATGGTGGTGCCGTTGACGCGATTCATGACCAGTTTTCCGAGGTCCACGTCGGCAATCACGATTTGCTCCATGTTGGGCACGCCTTCGGCGGCAATGCCGTCGCGCGCGAACGGGAAGTCGGATGGCGTGATGATCGCCGCCTGGCCATAATGCAAGCCCAGGCCTTCGACCGGGAGGTTGCCGACAGTGCCGGTGACCGCGACATACACCTGGTTCTCGATCGCCCTCGCATGGCAGCAATAGCGCACCCGTAAAAAACCCTGGCGGTCGTCGGTGCACGATGGCACAAAGATGATGTCGGCGCCCATTTCGCACACCATGCGGCTGAGCTCGGGAAACTCGATGTCGTAACAGATCAGAATGGCGATGCGGCCGTATGGGGTTTCAAATACCTGCAAGTTCTGACCCGGGTCCCCTTTCCATTTTTCCTTTTCCCAGCGCGTCAGGTGAATTTTGTCTTGGGTAAAAACTTTTCCCTCGGGCGTGAAAAGATAGGCGGTGTTCAGCAGCTGGCCGTCACGTATCGTCGGATGGCTGCCGCCGATCACATGCACATTCCACTGCGCGGCCAGTTCCTTGAACAGCTCGATATAACGCGTGGTGTAATCGTTCATGTTGCGTACTGCCTGGTGCAGGTCGCTGGTATCCATGAACGACAGCAGTTGGGTGGTGAATATCTCGGGCAGCAGCACAAACTGCGGTTTGTAGTCGCCTGCGGCCTTCATCACGAAGCGCACCTGGTTTTCAAAACCGTTCCAGTCGTGGATCGAGCGCAGTAGATATTGCACTGCCGCGATGCGCACGGTGAGTTGCTTGGGTTCGTATGTACTAGTTTTAGGTTTGGTTTTCAATTTATATATCCTTTGCAGCGGCGGTGCCGCCAGTTACAGTCCGGTGGGCTTGGAGTCGTCGTAGTCGGGGTTGAGCCAAACGATTAGTGATGCGTGCCCCTGCGATTCATCGTCATCGGTCAGGTAATTCGGCATGATCCCACAGTACCTGAATCCCTCGCGCAACTGAAAGCTCAGCACCGGGTCGGTGATATCCCCCCACAGCACCTTGCGCGCGTAAAGCGCAACCGACATCTGATCTGCCAGCTTGTGGTAGCCCGGCAGTCTGCCGCAGGCAATGATGCGACGCAGATTCAAACTCTTGCAGACTCGCCGCCGGGCTGCGTACAGCGCATGGCCCACGCGTTTGCCGCGCAGCGCGGGCGCGACGAATACTTCTGCGCCATACAGCGTTAAGCCGGATGGGTCGTGGGTGTCAAAGGTTCCTTCGGAAGTAACCTCATCCCAGGTATGGGGTTCCATCCACTCATCCCACAGAATCACCAGTGAACTGGCGCAGCCCACCAGCCGGTTATCGTAGAACGCGACGAGCTGACCCTCGGGGAACAGTTCGATCTGGCGTGCCACGCGGTCATTCTGCCAGGCCGGAATGGTGGGATAGACTTCGCGCTGCAGACGCACCAGCGCGTCAATGTCTTGCAGCGTGGTATTGCGGACAATTAGTTTGGACATGTATTCAGTAGTGGGTCAAAGGGGCTGGCGCCAGTTCGCAGGCAGACCGGTACGGATCTGATAAAACTGGACGAGCGCCGACCAGGGCCAATGGAACACGAGATGTGTACAGATGTGTACATCATGCGCACCACATTTTTCTCAAATTATGAAGGGAGCGGCATTATGAGTGAAAATAGTAAAGTCTGCCGAATGTGCCTGCGATTTAAGCATCGGGCTTGTTTGGAAATTTTTTATACCCGGCAGCCCCGGTCGTGCAACCGGGGTGGCTGGCTCCGCATTGTTATCGGGGCTAGTGCGGCGTTGTGCGCAAAATGTTTGCGTTTGCAGCAGTCAGTTCGCCGCACAGCGAGGTGGAGACGGTACTGCACACTTGCGCGTAATCAGACTCGGTTGCTAGCAGGAAATGCAGCTTGGCGAAAGCCGCTTCGAGCATCATGTCGCCGCCCGGCACGACACCGATTCGGGACAGCGCCGCGCTTGTTGCATAGGCACCCGGCACGACGCTGCCGGATGTGCATTGCGTAATGTTCAGCACCACGACGCCGCGCGCGACCGCGCGCTCAAGTGCCGACATCAAGCCGACATCGGCATCCGGTGCATTGCCGGCACCGTAACTGCGCAGAATCAAACCGCGTGTTGCGGGGTCATTGATCTGCGCATCCAGCACGCGGCCGGAGACGCCGGGGTAAAGGGTTAGTACGGAGACTGCCGCGTCATCAAAGTGCGGGACGATGAAGTTACGCGCAGTCGGCGACAGCAAGCGCCCAGCGTGCATTTGAACGTCGATGCCGACGTCGGCCAGCGGCGGATAATTGGGCGAACCGAAGGCGTCAAATGTGTCGCTCGAGAGCTTGCTGCTGCGGTTTCCCCGCAGCAGTTGGCGGCCGAAGAAAACCCCTACTTCATTGACTGAGAATCGGGCCGCCAGCATGAGTGCTGCTTCCAGATTGGCTAACGCATCGCTGCGTGCCTGCGCGAGGGGAATTTGCGCGCCGGTGAAGATCACGGGTTTGTCGGTGCCGCGCAGTATGAAGGAAAGCGCCGAAGCGCTCCAGGCCAGGGTGTCGGTGCCGTGCAACACGACGAAGCCGTCATAGGCTTCCCAGTGCGCAATCAGGACATTTGCCATGGCGCACCAGCCGGCGGGACGCAAATTGGCGCTGTCGATTGGCGTACCCAACTCGATCACGTCGAAGTCGGGCAATTCCCCGCCAGCGTGTCTCAGTAGCACCTCGCTGACGCGCCCGGCAAAGCCGCGCATCGGGCGGTAGCCGTCAGCGGACGGCTCCATCCCGATGGTGCCGCCAGCGTACAGGATCAGGACCCGGCGCGTCTTCATGTCACCAAGTAAGTCGTGTTCAGTACGGGTAGGTCGTGTCATGATCGAATGAGTTTTTAAAAAAAGTGAAGGCGCCGGAGCGCAAGTCTCCGGCCACACGCAACTTGCCACCAGGTTTAGGAAGCCTGCACAGTAGTTTTGCCGGCAGGAACGTTGTCTTCCGGCTCCAGTATCCAGGCATCGAGATCGATGTTCATATCCGCGAAGCGGCTGGCATCAAAGCTTGGTTCGGCAATGCCTTTGGCAATTTGCTGGTCATAGTCACGCATCAGACGCAGGCCGGGCTTGAACAGCATGGCCAGCGCCAACAGGTTGGCGAGTGCAAGAAAGCCCATCGTTACGTCGGCAAAGCCGAAGGCGGTGCTCAGATTGGTGGTGGCACCCCAGCCGCAAAGAACGATGACCACAATGCGATAAACCATGATGAGCCCCTTGTTCTTGTCACTGAAGAATTTCAGGCTGTTTTCGCCGAGGTAATAGTTATAGATGATGGTGGTGAAACCGAACAGCAACATTGCGATACTGACGAAAACACGTCCCCACTCCCCGACATGGCTGGCCAACGAAGCTTGGGTGAGCGCCACGCCCCCGACCTCTGACGTCATGCCAGGCTGATAAACGGTGCCAAGCAGAACGATGAAAGCGGTGCATGAACAGAGGATGATGGTATCAATGAATACTGAGAAAGCTTGCACGATTCCCTGGCTTGCCGGATGTGAGACGTAGGCGACGGCGGCGACGTTGGGCGCGCTGCCCAGTCCTGCTTCATTTGAAAACAAGCCGCGTTTGACGCCCATCAAGATGGCCGCGCCCATGCCGCCACCGATGGCGGGTTCAAGTCCGAAAGCACTCTTGACGATCAGTGCGATCACGGCCGGAATCTGCTCCACGTTCAGAGCCAGTACCACCAGCGCAATCGCCAGATAACCGATTGCCATGACCGGGACCAGCACTTCGGCGACTTGCGCGATACGCTTGACGCCACCGAAGATGATCACGCCAACCACCAGTGCCATGCCGATTCCTGTCGCGAGGACCGGAATTCCGAAGGCATCCTCAATCGATGTGGCGACCGAATAGGACTGAAGCGCACTGAAACCAAAGCCAAATGTCACCAGCAGCAGCACCGAATAGAGTGCGGCCAGCCACTTCCAGTTCTCGCCCATGCCGCGCGAAATATAGTAGGCCGGACCGCCGCGGTAGGTACCGTCGGGCTCGGCCTTCTTGTAAGCCTGAGCAAGCGTGCATTCAAAGTAGCTGGTGGCCATGCCGATCAGGCCCACCACCCACATCCAGAAGATTGCACCGGGCCCACCAAGCGTAATGGCTACCGCAACGCCCGCGATGTTGCCACCGCCGACCCGACCTGCCACGGACAAGATCAACGCTTGGAAAGAGCTCAAATGCTGGTGTTTGTCTTTGGAAAACGCCTGATTGGCGCCGAGGATGCCAAACATGCGGCCGAAATAGCGGAACTGCACGAAACGCGAGCCGATCGTAAACCACAACCCCAGTCCGAGCAGTACGACAATGAGCACCTTGCTCCACAGAAGATCGTTCAAAAAATTAAGCATGACGATTTCCTCCATATATCGTTTTTATTTGGGCAGGCAAACTTGATGAATAGTTAAAAATATTTGGCATGCTGTATTTCCGTTTGCGATGTGTGCTGTAAGTTTTTTTGCCGGAATGCCTGCCCATGAGAACAGACAGTCGGAGCAAGCGGGAGTTGCTGATCTCGCACAAAATAGCCCAATATGGTGTTATAAGCGCGCCATACTACTCCATCGCAAGCGAAATAAAATGTAGAGGGAAAGAGTGCTGAGCGAGGATTTTGCCCGCACTTTGCGGCTGTTATGCAGCTATTACAAATCAATCGCCGCGATGATGTTGTTCAGCAATGCGTTAGACCGACCATAAGCCGGTCTAACGCATTGCTCTCAGCCGCTATTTATTTTTTGGCAAGCGCAACAATGACAAAATAACCAAGCCAAACATGGCGCTGAGAACCGCTGTGGCTTCCAGCCCCATGCCCGCGGCGACTCCGACTGCCGCTGTGAGCCAAATGCCGGCCGCAGTCGTCAATCCCTTAATGCCTTCATTCTGCAGTTTGATGATTGCGCCTGCGCCCAGGAATCCGATGCCTGCCGTGACACCCTGCAATACTCTTGACATGTCTTCCAACGACATGCCGGCTTGTAAAGGAACCAGTATGAAGAGCGCGGACCCGAGCGATACCAGCATATGTGTGCGCAGTCCTGCAGGTGCGCCAACCGATTCGCGTTCAAATCCAAGGACGGCGCCAAGAACAGTCGCAACAAAAAGTCGGACGCAGACCCGCGTGATGTCCGATGGATCGCCTAAGTCTGAAAATTCATTCTGAATAGTTATCCAACTTTGTGCCCACCACATTTAACTTCTCCTGTGCATTGTTCACTAGCCGAATCTTGGCAGGAGCAGGGTGCTGATGCGCGTAGCAAACGCTGCTGCAGTAAGGCCGTGATCGGGGTTTGCGTTCCTACTTTTCGATGGAGATCAGTTCGACTTCAAAGTTGAGCGTGCTGTTCGGCGGAATTGCACCGGGGGCGCCGCGTTCACCGTAAGCGGTTTTCGGCGGGCAAACCAGCTTGGCCTTGCCGCCGATCTTCAGCTTTTGAACGCCTTCGGTCCAGCACGGAATCACTTGCGACAGAGCGAACGTGGCGGGCGCCTTGCGTGCGTAGGAACTATCGAATTCCTTGCCGTTTTCCAGTGTTCCACGGTAATGGACGGTGACACTGTCGGATGCTTTCGGACTGGCGCCAGTGCCAACCTTGATGTGTTGAACCGATACGCCGGAAGGCAATATCTCCGGTGCATTGGCGGCAGGAGCCGCGATAGCGGAAGTGGCGAAAATTGTCGAAATGAG
Source organism: Burkholderiaceae bacterium (assembly GCA_041736255.1). Lineage (GTDB taxonomy): Bacteria > Pseudomonadota > Gammaproteobacteria > Burkholderiales > Burkholderiaceae_D > AVCC01. The sequence continues at coordinate 2,484 of JBGSTZ010000093.1, read as the reverse complement.
GGCAAGCACGATGCGCATGAAGAACTTTCTGGAGTGTGGGTAAGGCGATTATGAATGTGTGGGGCAGTCCCGCATCTTATCCCAGAAACGGCACGGATACCGGCAGTCTGGAGCGGCAAATGCCCACGCGAACCGCACAGCAGTGCGGGCGCTGGAGACACCGTGGTGACGGCAAGCGCAGTACCCCGAACTGCATTGGCGCAAATAGGGCATAAATAAGAGACAGGCTACGGTTTTCTGACAGTAAAAACGGTGGCCTGTCGCCACTATTTAGCGGCTCATTTCCGTATGAAATGCACCGTCAGCGTGCCCAGCTCGCCATACTGAATCGCGATGTCTTCTCCTGTAGGCAAATCAAAGCTCCCCGCATACGAGCCGGTGATAACGGCCTGGCCCGCTTGCAGCCCCAGGCCTTTGCCGCGTAAAAACTCCGCCAGCCAGTACAGCGGTGCGCGTGGATCGCCGCTCGGGTGGCGGCCGTCAAGCCGGGTTTGCCCGCCGCTTGCAACGGTGATTGTTATCGCCATCGCGCTGCCAGCGCGCGCCTGTACCGCATCCACCTCCGGGCCGATGAACAGGCCAGAATTGAGCAAGCCGTCCGCCAGATTCTCGGCGAAGCTGGCTTCCTGCGGATCGCTGTAACGGCTGCCGATCAGTTCCAGCGCAAGGTGGGTGCGCGCAATCGCGGCATCGACCTCGGCCGGCGAGTAAGGCTTGGCGCGAACCGGCAGGTCACGACCAAGAATGAAAGCGAGTTCCGGCTCCACCCGCGCCTGGCCGGATCGGGCTTGCACCAAGCAATGTTCGCTGGTGTCGATGGAATGAACCGTGCCGGCATAGATGGGCGCCAGCACCCAATTCCCGGCTGCGGGCAAGCCGCATTTCCATCCGGCGACGCGCGCGCCGAGTTGCGCGCCGACCGCTGCCTGTATCGCCAATGCAGAATCAATGCCGTATGACCGACATGCCATGGGCAGGCGAGGGCCTTGCTCGCCCGACCTGCGGCGCGCCACCAGGATGGCAGCGGCTGCGGAGGCGACAGGGTCGGGTTCAGACATAATTGCTTTCAAAAAAGCGCTTGATGCGCATTATGTACATGCGGATGTATATTTAATGTGTCAATTAATATGTGCGGTAAATGCACTAAAAACAGTGATACTCCTGCAATTTTATGAACTGCATGGCGGCTGCAAGCGCCGACGCAGAACGCCGGTCATGTGCGAGACGCGTCATGGGTTTTTGAAATCCATTACGCTGCCGCTTGCTCCACCAGCACATCGGCGAGCTTTTGTTGCAACCGGCTGGCGTCGGCGATGCGGGATTTCAGCCGGTCGCACAGTGCCATCAGTTCATCGACTTTTGCGACTATGCGGTGTTGTTCTGCGAGCGGGGGAAGCAGAATAAGAAAATTACGCAATGGCCTAAGGGGTATTGTTGGCTGCGCTGTACCAGTCGTGCACTGAGTTGCTTGCTTATATACATCAGGAGAAGAGAGAAGATGGCACGCGAACTTTACATCAAGGTGCTCGCTGCATTTTAGAATTGCAATATGGCGCTGAACACAAAATTTTTGATGACTATCGACAAAAACAGGTCGGCCGTATGTTGCACCCACTACTGTGTAAAGAATATCTCCGAACTCTGGTCTTCGATAACTTGCGACTGACTCAAAATAGTCACTAGGCACAAACCGACACCCAGAGAACTCAAGACGTCCAGTTGTTATGTTGCCGATAGTCAAAAATGCGACACCATCTTCTACCTGTGGAGGCGACAGATGATCGCCATCTGTAATTATTCTGAAAATAGAGCAAAGTCGTGTCCACATCCATCCATTCGGGGCAAAGCTAGGGAGGTCGGCAGCTGATATTGGCTCAGGTTTTGGCTGTCCTATTTTTCGCTTTGCTGCATATTTTTTTGCATCGTCTGCCAATTGTTCAAGCAGGACGGAAGCCGGTTCGTCATTCTTATCTTGCGGCACCAACTTGCCCATCACCGCCAGTTGCAGCAGGGTTTGCTTGAGGACGTCTATGCTGTTTTCGGTGGTGAACAGCGTGTCGAAATGCGCGGCGATGCGCTGCCAGCAGGCAGCGAAGTCTTCCGCGTTTTGCGAGTGGGTGAGCGTGGCTAGCAGGTGGCTCACCAGTTTTTCGTGGGCTTCGGCGGCGTTGCCGTGCCGGGTTTCCAGTTGGTCGCACAGCGCCATCAGTTCATCGACTTTGGCGACGATGCGGTGTTGTTCTGCGAGAGATGGAATCGCTATTGGCAGGTCATATGCTTCGTTTCTACTTAGTCCAGGTTTGATGCCCTTACCTAAAGAATCTAAACCTAGCGTATGAAATATGTGACTGTTCAGCCGCTACGCTGTGGGCCGAATAGGATTGCCATTGAAGGCGTGGCGTAGCACTTCGAGCATGCCGTGACCTTGCTTGCGCAGTGTGTCGAGGCAGGAGCGGATGACGCAGAAATTTTCGGCCCCGACCA
>JBGSTZ010000089.1:0-29017 GCA_041736255.1 Burkholderiaceae bacterium | reverse complement strand
ACCTCGTGTTCTCCAATCTCAAGACCTGGCTGCGTGGCATCCATCACGGTGTCAGCCCGCAACACCTACACGCTTATCTCAACGAATTTACCTTCCACTTCAACCGTCGCTTCTCCCCTTTCAGCGCCTTCCGTTCTCTGCTCGGCATAGCTGGTGATATCAACGCGCCAACATACGCCGATCTCTACGCCGCAAAATCACGAATCACTACATCTAGTAAGTGTGTGTGACAACCCGATAAGCACGAATAAATATCAGTTATGTTGACGTGTGTGGTTGAAATTGATTTCGCCCCAGCAGAACAGGATTTTTCCGCTACAGCTGTGATCGTTTTTTAACAATAAATTACTACAAAGAGAAAATTTCTGTCGTTTTCCAGTCTTTTCACGACTATAAGTCAATCTATATCAATCTGTTATCTACGCTCGCCCATGATGTAATGTTCAAGCTGCTGGATGATAAATTGCTGTTCTGAAATTATGTCTTTCACTAAGTCGCCGATAGAGATCAAGCCAACCAGCTTTCCATTGTCCATGACGGGTAAGTGTCGCAATCGATTTTCAGTCATCAATGCCATACATTGCTCATTGGTTTGGTCGGGGCTGACATACATGACAGGGGAAGTCATGATGTCGCAGACTGGAGTATTGTCCGACGAGCGTCCCATGATATGCACTTTCCGGGCATAGTCACGCTCGGTAATAATGCCGACGACTTGCTCTCTGTCTATAACCAACAGCGCTCCGATGCCATTCTCTGCGAGCAACTTTAACGCATCCAATACAAATGCAGTCGGGGCAATACTCCAGATTTTCTGATTGCTTTTTGACTTAAGGATCTGTGCGACGGTTTGCATGGCTATTTCCTTTGAAAGTTTCAAAATAATAACTATATATATAGCGATCTGGCTTACCGTGACAAGCGTTTTGTTATCGCTTATAAAGCATTTGATTGCGCCTCTTTTTCGAGTGCCGCGATATCAATTTGGTAATGACGGTCACCGCCATTGATGCGCCTGATTTTTCCCTCGCGTAGTAGGGTGTTGATAATGCGGCTGGCCGTTTCGATAGTCATGCCTAACACCGAGCCTATGTCTTCAAGTGAAAATAGCGACGACACATCGGAATCATCCGAGTCACGCATCTTCAATAGTAGGCGTGCCATGCGTACGCGCGCCAGACCGTTCGTGAGTTCTCCAAACCATTGGTCGGCCTCGATTACTGTTTCATGCCATTTATGCATCAAATTACGGTGCAAGCGAGGCGATTCCCGATCGAGACGTTTAATGACATCAATCGGAACACGACAGGCCGTCACTGTATTGATGGCAATTGCGTCGTTCTCATAATGTTGGCTGAGACTGGCTTCCAAACCGATGATGTCGCCGATGCGCAGGATACGCAGGATGCGTTGTGTGCCATCTGCATTCAGCCGATTCAATTTAACCATGCCGCTGCGTATCGTATACAGACCGTTGACTTTGTCGCCCTGCTTGAATATTACCGAGCCGGGAGTAAATCTAAAATCTTCGATGGGAGCATGAATCAGACGAAAATCTTCCTCGGTGAAATCAGAAAATAGTGAATTTTCGCGCACTGCGCATTTACCGCAATCGGTAATATCTCGTGTGCCAGGATGAATTTGCGTGACTTTCATGATGTGTCTCAGGTTGCGAGAAAAATATAAGTACTCAGATAATACAGGGATGTTTGCCTAGAGAAAACTTAGTTTTCATATATTAAAAATTGAATCAATTATTGCGCTGCAGTACACCTACCCGGGAAGATAAATTTATCGGGCATGTTTTTAATTATAAGCGCACTATTTTTCATGTTTTACGTGGCTATGTAAGATTAATTAATAAATGACTGCGATGCTTAAATATTATTAATACTGGGGTGGAGAATATTTCATGATGTCATTTAATGTATTCTTAGAATGCCATGTTATTGAATATACTCCCTATTAATATTTTTCAATTTATTTATCTTTGCGGCTGCAAAGCGCTTGCTGGGTTGGTAATCTCGTCTATGGCATGTCCGCAGTGCAGACTTGTTAGAATGGCGGCATTGTTGCGGCGGCACGCACCGCGCCTTTTCTGTTGATTCGAAAAGTGCGATTTTTGAGGCAGCGTTAAAAATTTTATCGGTCGTCGTTGCGCCAAATCTTCATAAACTTTCCTAAACATATTTACTTACTACGATTGCACTTTTTTATGTTGAGCTACCGCCACGCCTTCCATGCAGGTAACCACGCCGATGTTCTAAAGCATGTCGTGACCATGCAACTGTTGAAATACCTCGGTCAGAAAGAAACGCCTTACATGTATATCGACACCCACGCCGGTGCCGGTTTGTATGCGCTTGATAGCAGTTATGCAACTAAAAATGCGGAATTTGAAAGTGGTATCAGCCGTTTGTGGGACCGAAAGGAGTTGCCGGCGGCGCTGGCTGAATATGTCAAGCTTATCAGGCAGCTGAATCCGAGCGGCAAAATGCGCTATTACCCCGGTTCGCCTTATGTCGCCGAAAAAACCATGCGCGAGCAAGATCGCCTACGCTTGTTTGAGTTGCATCCGAGCGATAGCAAAATTCTGGCCGATAATTTCCGCAAGCTCTCAGCGCATGCTGCAGAGCAGGGCGTGCGCCAGACGGGGCGCGGCACACGGGTCATGATCCAGCGCGCCGATGGCTTTGCCGGCTTGCGAGCGTTGTTGCCGCCACCATCACGACGTGGTCTGGTGCTGATCGACCCACCCTACGAGGATAAAAGCGACTATCGAAGCGTCAAAGATACACTGGCAGATGCGTTGATCCGTTTTGCTACTGGTACTTACGCGGTCTGGTACCCAGTGCTTAATCGGATGGAGGCGCGCCAGTTGCCCGAAAAGCTCAAGCAATTACCCGCCAGCGGCTGGCTCAATGTCACGCTGTCCGTTTGCGCACCGTCGCCTGATGGGTTCGGCTTGCATAGCAGTGGCATGTTTGTGATCAATCCACCATGGACGCTGGAGCCTATGCTCAAGGAGTTGATGCCCTATCTGGTAAGTGTATTAGGAACCGATGCCGATGCCGGATTCACATTGGAGTCGGGCGCGACGTTGGCGAAATTTACAGGTACGCGCCGAGTTTGATTGAGATAAAAAGTTGCGACCAAGATGATTTAGGAATATATCAGGCGATGACTCTGCTGTATAGCGCGGTCTGCTTTCAATATCCGATAAAAAATTGTATATTTAGCAAAAAATTTAGCGGTCGGGAATTGGTATTGATCTGAAGCAATTATGCATGGCCAGAAAATGGTAGTCTTCACATTCGCGTGTATATTGCATAACATCGAGTTTTGAAAGATCACAAGTGAATCCTACGCCCGCTACAAATGACGCAAGCAATTCAGTCACGCCGTTAGTGGATTTTTTTTTGGCGCGGCAACCCATTCTGGATCGGGGGCAATCAATCGTTGCCTATGAATTATTGTTTCGCAGTGCCGCATCAGGTCCGGCCAACGTCGTTAATGATCTGGCGGCAACAGCTTCTGTGATCGCCCACGCATCCGAAATCGGCATGGAGGAAGTGATTGGTTGCACGCGTGCTTTCATCAACGTCGATGCGACGGTTCTGATGAGCGATATTGTCAAAATATTGCCGCATAAAAACATCGTGCTGGAAATTCTCGAAAATGTGGAGGCAACGCCTGAAATAATCGGACGTGTATGCGCATTGGTTGCGCTTGGCTTTACTTTTGCGCTAGATGATGTGATCGCCGATACCACAGACATTCAGCAGTTTCTCCCTTTTATTGAGGTCGTTAAAATCGATGTCAAATACACGCCGCTGGAACACTTGGCAGGGTTAGTCAGTTTATATAAATGTGCTCATAAAAAATTGCTGGCTGAAAAAGTGGAAACTCAGGCGCTGTTTCAGTATTGCCGGGAAATTGGTTTTGATTTCTTCCAGGGCTATTATTTCGCCCATCCCGTCATTTTGAGTGGAAAAAAACTTGCACCTTCGCAATTGGCCGTGATGCATTTGATCGAGCATATCTACTCTGAAGTCGATGATGCCTTTATCCTGCGCAGCATTCAACAGGATGCATCCTTGAGCCTGAATCTGCTGCGTCTGGTAAATACGCCGGCCGTGGGAGCCAGTCGGCGCATCGATACACTAGCCCAAGCACTCCTGCTGCTTGGGCGGCGTCAACTGCAGCGCTGGTTACAAGTATCGATGTATGCCAATGCGGAACATTCAGGCAATGTGACATCGCCATTGCTAATGCTGGCAACGATACGCGGTAAATTACTGGAATTGATGGCAACTAAGCTTCGTCCCGGCAATCAAACCACCGCTGATGTTGGATTTACCGTCGGAATTCTATCGTTGATGGACGTATTGTTTGGCGTGCCGATGAAAGATTTATTGCAACAAATACCGGTAAATCAGGAAATTCGCGAGGCGCTTCTATTTCGCAATGGCATGTTTGGGGATATGTTGAGACTGGCTGAACTTGTTGAGAAAATTGAAGATGTCGGCGAATCACTGGCACCAATCTTGCTGAAACTTCAATTGTCCGCTGCTGATTTATACGAATGCCAGCTGTCTGCGTTTGCCTGGAGTGACAATATCTCTAATCCTGCGTCCTGAACGGCGATCATGCTGCTGCGATTGGTTAGCGCTCTATTGCGCCAACAGAAGAAATACAGTCGGTTTTTTATGGAATGCAGGCATTTTGCCGTCCCCGAGCACACTGCGCCATTTGCCCGCTGCTTGTGTTCGAATCGACTCGCTCGGTAAAGTCAAGTCTGTGGCGATACAAATTAAGGTATCTGGCAGGCAAGCGCCAGCCAGTGCTTCCAGCATCGCACTATTGCGGTACGGCGTTTCAATGAAAAGCTGTGTTTGCTTCTCCTGGCGCGAGCGTTCTTCAAGCGCCTTGATGCGCTTTATACGCAATCCGGCGTCAGTCGGCAAATATCCGTTAAAAGCAAAACTTTGCCCGTTCAAACCACTCGCCATGACCGCCAGTAGTAGCGATGACGGACCAACCAAGGGTCGTACCTGAATACCGTGCTGATGCGCTAAACGCACCAGATTTGCGCCCGGGTCGGCCACTGCCGGCACCCCGGCTTCAGAAATCAGACCGGCATCCTGGCCGGCCAAAATCGGCGCCAACAGTGCCGGCAGTGCTGTAGCTGGTGTATTGACATTCAACTCGGCAATGCTAATTTCCTGCAAAGGTTTTATCAGCGGATGAGTTGCGGCCAGCAGTTTAAGGAAGGCGCGCGTCGATTTGGCATTTTCTGCCACAAAATAATCGAGACTTGCGCTAATCGCCTGAACTTGTTGCGGGATAATGCGGGACAACAAGTCGTCTGTTTCGCCATCGGTCTGGCCGAGCGTGTTGGGGATCAGATACAGAATACCGGGCATAATTTTATTGATAATATTGTGAGTATATTTTAATAGTGATAATTAATAAGTGGCAAGGTGACAATAAAACACTATACCGGTCACTGTATTTATATGGCGTTGGAAAATGATATGCCGGCGCGGCGTAGCATTGTGGTCAGTGCAATGAGCGGCAGGCCGGTTAGGGCGGTGGGATCTGTACTCTCAATTTTTTCAATGATCGTGATCCCAAGTCCTTCGTTTTTTGCGCTGCCGGCGCAGTCGTAAGGCTGCTCAATGCGCAGATAAGCGCTCAATTCTTCGTTAGGCAAGTTGCGAAAGGTGACAAAGGTTTGGATATCATCGACTTGCACCTGATTTTCAGTCATGTTCTGGCGGCCATCCCAAAGACATAAGGCGGTATGAAAAATCACACGTCGGCCGCGCATTTTTTGTAATTGAAGCAATGCATTTTCAAAATTGCCTGGCTTGCCAATCTGGAGGTCATCGAGCGTGGCAACTTGATCCGAGCCTATCACTAGCGCATCCGGTGCGAACGTTGCGATTGCCTGCGCTTTTGCACGGGCCAAACGCAGCGCGGTCATTGTTGGTGTTTCGTTAGCAAGCGGTGTTTCGTCGATATCAGGAACCAACACCTCAAACGGTAGTTGCAAACGGCTCAACAATTCATGTCTGTAACGTGAGCTTGAGGCAAGAATCAGACGGGGCAAGTGTTTGGAAATCAATGTGAATGACATGGTTGACTAGCGATATAAATATACTTCGATAAAGTGCTCTAACACTTTGACGAATGATCAAAAAGCCTGTTATTATCGCAGGTTTTCCGGGTTCATCTTTGCCTATGAATGCTTTTATAATCGACGCCTTCGAATTTTGTCGGCTTAAAGAACACCGTCAAGGCGAGATATCTGTCGCAGAATCTTCACGGCTTTCAGGCGAATGTGTTGATAAATCAGCAGTTCTGTCCTGGTCGATTGATGGCGGAGCCAGCAGTTTAGGGTTTGAGCAACTGCGGTTGTCCGTATCCGGATCTGTAACTCTGCTGTGTCAGCGCTGCTTGACCCCATGTGCATTTGAGATTGCCTCTGAATCAAGTCTGATTCTTGCAAAAAATGATGAACATGCGGATGAAATAGAAGCAATGCTGGACGACGATGCTATAGACGTTATAGTTGGATCAAAAGAGCTGGATGTTGTTGTGCTGATCGAGGATGAGGTGTTGCTGGCAATACCTCTTGCACCAAAGCATGATGTGTGTCCTGATACGGCAGCGCTAAAAGCTTTAAATGGGGCAAAAAAAATCTCACCATTTGATGCCTTGAAGCGGTTGAGTTAGACCGGAGATTGATTTTAAGCAAGTATTCCAGTTTGCCTACAGGCTTAAAAGCTGGATATGTTATTATTTTAGAACTTGAGTATTAGGAGTTATCATGGCTGTTCAGCAAAATAAAAAATCCCCATCAAAGCGCGGTATGCATCGTTCGCATTCTTTCTTGGTTACACCACAATTAGGCATTGAACCTACTACTGGCGAAGCGCATCTGCGTCACCATATCAGCCCAAGTGGCTTTTATCGTGGTCGTAAAGTACTGAAGACAAAGAACGACGATTAATCGTAGTTCTGGATTACGAGCGGCGTGACGGGTTTTTACTTGGCGCCGTTTTTTTTGCGCCTAAAATTAATGGTTTCGTGATTTTGAATCGCGCCGAATCTGCCCCATAATGCGTGGCTTGCGTAAGGCACTGAATCAAAACAATGACAATTAAAATTTCTATCGACTGTATGGGTGGCGATAATGGCCCATCCGTTACTGTACAAGCCGCCATTGCATTTCTCCATCGTCAACCTGATGCTGAGTTGGTCTTAGTTGGTTTGGAAGACGTAATTCTTGTGGAGTTGGAAAAACATAAAGCTGTAGGACATGCGCGTCTGTCCATAGTACATGCTGCCGAAGTTGTCACAATGGATGATCCCCTAGAGGTTGCTTTGCGCCGCAAGAAGGATTCTTCCATGCGAGTGGCAATTGGCCTGGTGAAGAACCGTGGTGTGCACGCCTGCGTATCGGCCGGTAATACTGGTGCACTCATGGCAGTATCGCGATATGTGCTCAAAACGATTGCCGGTATTGAACGTCCCGCCATTTGCGGCATTCTTCCTAATCAGAAAAACGGCCCAACCTACATGCTTGATTTGGGTGCTAATGTGGATTGCAAGCCGGAGCATTTGCATCAGTTTGCCATCATGGGCTCGGCGTTGGTATCCGCAATTGAAGGCAAGCCGAAGCCGACAATCGGGTTGTTGAATATTGGTGAAGAAGCAATCAAGGGCAACGATGTTGTCAAGCAGGCGGGGGAATTACTGCGTGCAGCTGGTGCCAAAGGCCAGCTTAATTTTTATGGCAATGTTGAGGGCAATGATATCTTTGAAGGTACTACGGATATTGTTGTTTGTGATGGCTTTGTTGGCAATGTTACATTGAAAGCGGCTGAAGGCATGGGCCGCTTGGTAAAATCAGGGCTGACAGCAGAATTCAAAAACAATTTTTTGAGTATGTTGGGCGCATTTTTGGCTCGGAAAGCGATTAAATCTTTCTCGGCCCGTATGAATCCATCCCGCTACAATGGTGCCAGCCTGTTAGGATTGCGCGGTCTGGTATTCAAGAGCCATGGCGGTGCAGACGCCTATGCATTTGAATGGGCAATCAGACGTGCTTATGACGCAGCACTGTATGATGTTTTGTCCCGTATTTCCAAGGCAATAGAGGACTTGATGCCGAGTACTACAAGCGAAACCTTGCCAGACCCGGATGCAATCAAATTGATACAATTAACCAAGCAATAATGAGCATAAAAACGGCATGAATCCATACAGTAAAATCATTGGAACAGGCAGTTGCCTTCCTAAAAACCGTGTAACGAATCAAGATCTTGCCAAGCGAATGGCTGAAAAAGAGGTCGAAACTTCGGATGAATGGATTTTTACGCGCAGCGGTATTTCTGCCCGTCACCATGCCGATCCAGGTACACAATCCAGCGATTTGGCTGTTGAAGCGGCAAACAATGCGCTGGAGATGGCCGGACTGGTTGCAAATGACATTGACCTGATTATCCTTGCTACATCGACACCCGATTTTCTTGGCGGTTTTCCTAGCACTGCAACAGTAGTACAGCGCAAGCTTGGTATTACCAATGATTGCGCCGCGGTGGATGTGCAAGCGGTATGCAGCGGATTTATCTATGCCGTTTCTATGGCGGATAGTTTCATCAAGTCAGGAGCACATAAGAATGTACTGGTAATCGGTGCAGAGGTGTTTTCCCGCATCCTTAATTTTGAAGATCGTGGAACCTGCGTATTGTTTGGCGATGGTGCCGGCGCCGCCATTCTGTCGTCTTCTAAAGAGCCAGGAATTCTCGCCAGCAAATTGCATGCAGATGGACGCTATAACGAAATCCTTTATGTCTCTGGCAACGTAAGTTGCGGGACCCTGGAAGGTAGTGCTTTTCTACGTATGGATGGTCAGGCTGTATATAAATTAGCGGTGAAATTATTAGATGATGTTGCGCATGAAGTGCTTGATAAAGCTGGACTCAATGCTGCGCAAGTAGACTGGATGGTTCCGCACCAAGCGAATATCAGAATCATGCAGGGCACAGCCAAGAAGCTCGGTTTGCCTATGGAAAAAATGATTGTCACAGTGGATCAGCATGGCAACACATCTGCAGCATCGATTCCATTGGCTCTCGATGTTGGAATACGTGATGGACGCATCAAGCCTGGGCAAACCGTAATGATGGAAGCCGTTGGTGGAGGATTCACTTGGGGTGCGGTGCTCGCACGGATGTAATTAATAGATTATCTATGGCTAATATGAAAAAATTTGCATTCGTATTTCCTGGGCAGGGCTCTCAAAGCATTGGGATGTTAAATGGATTTGCCGATAACGTAGTCGTGCGCCAAACCATTGCTGAAGCATCTGAGGCGTTGCAGTGCGACCTTGCCAGGCTGATCGGGGAGGGGCCGAAAGAAGATCTGGATCTGACGACGAATACCCAGCCGATAATGTTGGCTGCTGCCGTGGCTTTTTATCGTGCATGGATTGCTGCTGGTGGTGCTATACCATCACTTGTCGCAGGCCACAGTCTCGGTGAATATTCTGCCCTGGTAGCTTCAGGTGTCATACCATTTCAAGATGCCGTGCGTTTAGTGCGTTTTCGTGCGCAGGCAATGCAAGAAGCGGTTCCAGTCGGCCAGGGTGGTATGGCGGCGATTCTCGGTTTGTCAGACGATGTTGTGCTTGAGATATGTGCGGCATCTGCACAAGGCGAAGTAGTGGAAGCGGTAAATTTCAATGCGCCTGCCCAAGTAGTAATTGCCGGTCACAAAAATGCAATCGCTCGCGCCTGTGACGCGGCCAAGGAAAGAGGTGCAAAGCGCGCATTACTGCTTTCCGTATCTGCTCCTTTTCATTCATCGTTATTAAAGCCGGCATCTGACCGTTTGCGTGATTTTATGGCAGATATGGCTTTTTCTGTGCCACAGATCCCTGTCATCAATAACGTCGATGTGGAAATCGAAAACGATCCCCTTAGAATCAAGGACGCTTTGGTGCGTCAAGCAGCAAACCCTGTCAGATGGGTTGAGACAATACAAAGAGTAGCAGTGGAAGGTGTTATGCATGTCATAGAATGTGGGCCGGGCAAAGTATTGACTGGATTGACCAAGCGTATCAATGCTGATTTGGTGGGAGATGCACTCTTTGATCAGACCTCATTGGATAAAATTTTGGAGCTAATGAAGTGACGGTGCACAATTTAAAAAATCAAGTTGCACTAATAACTGGTGCTTCCCGTGGTATTGGCCGTGCGATTGCACTAGAATTTGCCAAGCAAGGAGCGATAGTCATTGGTACAGCAACTTCCGATGCTGGAGCTAGCGTAATTACAGATTACTTAGCTGCATTTGGCAATGCTTCCGGTAAGGGTGTGGTACTTGATGTGAACGACGTGGCGGGATGTAGCGCACTGGTTGATTATATTCAGAAGAATTATGATGGATTATCCATTCTCATTAATAATGCAGGCATCACGCAAGATCAACTAGCTTTGCGTATGAAGGAAGAGGAATGGGATGCTGTCATCGCGACTAATTTAACAGCGGTGGCGCGCCTTTCTCGTGCTGTGCTGCGCGGCATGATGAAAGCTAAAAGCGGACGTATTATCAATATTACTTCGGTGGTGGGTTCGACAGGCAATCCGGGACAGATGAACTATGCTGCGGCAAAAGCTGGCGTGGCTGGGATGAGTCGAGCACTAGCACGGGAAATAGGCAGTCGCAACATTACTGTCAATTGCATTGCGCCCGGCTTCATCGATACGGATATGACAAAATTTCTAAACGATCAACAAATAGCCGCTTTATTAACTCAAATACCATTAAATCGCTTTGGCGTGCCTGAGGATATTGCTGCTGCTGCAGTGTTCCTCGCTTCACCTCAGGCTAGTTATATTACAGGTACAACCTTGCATGTTAATGGTGGGATGTACATGGGATGATTTATAGATAGTCGTAGTTATTGTAGTAGTTATTGCGTTTTAAGCTAAATATAAACGAAGAAACTGAAATTTATTTTTTGTGTCGCAAACCTGATAAAATGCGCGCACTTTCCGTTACCAATAAATTGGAGGCAATACATGTCTGATATCGAACAACGCGTAAAAAAAATCGTTGCAGAGCAACTGGGTGTCGCCGAAGCTGACATCAAAATTGAATCATCGTTTGTTGATGATTTGGGTGCGGATTCACTCGATACAGTTGAACTCGTTATGGCATTGGAAGACGAGTTTGAAATGGAAATTCCGGATGAACAAGCCGAGAAAATCACTACTGTGCAGCAGGCGATTGATTACGCAAAAGCACACGTCAAGGCCGCGTAAATTACTTTGATTGACTTCTGGAGAACTGTTTGAGCCGCTCACGTGAACGTCGTGTCGTCGTAACTGGTCTCGGTTGTGTTTCACCTATTGGCAACACGGTTGCCGATACGTGGAGCGCAGCGATTTCAGGTAAATCCGGTATTGCGACAATTACCAAATTTGATGCCACCTCTTTTTCGACGCATTTTGCCGGGGAAGTTAAGAACTTCAATATTGAAGAATATATTCCTGGTAAGGAAGCACGTCATATGGATGCTTTTATCCATTATGGTGTCGCAGCAGGAATGCAGGCAATGCAAGATAGCGGTCTGGTTGTAACAGATGCTAATGCCGAGCGGATTGGCGTAATAATAGGATCAGGTATTGGTGGTTTGCCAATGATCGAGCAAACGCACACGGAATATGTTGCACGTGGACCGCGCCGGATTTCACCTTTTTTTGTGCCCGCATCCATCATCAATATGATTTCTGGTCATGTTTCGATCAAATATGGCCTAAAAGGCCCTAATCTTGCCATAGTTAGCGCGTGTACTACTGGTTTGCACAGTATTGGCGCGGCTGGGCGCATGATCGAGTACGGCGATGCGGATGTGATGATCGCTGGTGGCGCCGAATCCACATTATCACCGCTAGGCTTGGGTGGATTTGCTTCCGCACGTGCGCTTTCTTCGCGGAATGAGGATCCAAAGACAGCATCGCGTCCATGGGACACTGATCGCGACGGATTTGTGCTTGGAGAAGGTGCCGGTGTGATGGTTCTGGAGGAGTACGAACATGCGAAAGCGCGAGGCGCCAGAATATATGCTGAACTCGTAGGCTTTGGTATGAGTGGCGACGCCTACCATGTCACCGCACCAAATATGGATGGTCCGCGTCGCAGTATGTTAAATGCTTTGAAAAATGCAGGTATTAATGCTAATGAAGTACAATATCTTAATGCGCACGGAACATCAACGCCAATAGGTGATAAAAATGAAACTGATGCTGTTAAAGCTGCATTTGGTTCCCATGCCAAGAGTTTGATAATTAATTCTACCAAGTCAATGACCGGTCACTTGCTGGGTGGCGCTGGTGGTTTGGAGTCTGTCTTTACTGTATTGGCCCTATACAATCAGGTATCACCCCCGACAATCAATATTTTCAACCAAGATCCAGAGTGTGATCTGGACTTTTGTGCGAACACCGCACGAGATGTTTCTATTCAGTATGCAGTCAAAAACAACTTCGGTTTTGGCGGTACGAATGGAACCCTCATTTTCGGAAAAATCTAATTAATTTTATCCATCCACTCTCAGGGATGGATCTTTTTTTCTTTCAATTATGTCCATAGCGGTCACTACCGTTGTGCGTCCATCCCGATGGTTGCTGGTCATGGTGACCGTGGCTTGGTTTTGTCTCATTTTTATTGCAGGTCTGGTAGGGTGTAATTATTTAGGTGTTTTGTCAGCTTGGGCGAGATCATTCATCGTAATTGCTTATGTTTTTGTAGCAAGTGCAAGTTGGAGCTTCTTTTTTTTTGCCCAAAAATCATATTTGATCACAATATCTTCTATAGGGCAGATACGGTTATTGGAACTGGGTGCCTCGGTCGATAATGGTCTTACCGTTTTAAATAACGACAGTAGCGATCAATTTATCGTCAAGTTACAGGATAATTCCACTCTATGGCCCACATTATTGTTACTGCGGTTGCGTTCTGATAATGGACATCTTGCTATTTTGTGCGTATTACAAGATAGTGTCTCGCCCCAGTCATTCAGATCATTATCGGTAGCTTCTCGATGGATCGCCGCGCGTGTAAAACAGGATATTAATAAAATTTAATTGGGCTTTCAATTTTAAGAGTTGAACTTAATGCATTGCATGCAGTCAATACTTTTAGGCGCGTGCATGTTGCGAAATACAAGGAAATTCGGATTGACAACAGAACGCGACATTGATAAACGACTTGTCGAGCGTGTTCAGCATGGCGACAAAAAAGCGTTTGAGCTATTGTTCTCTAAGTACCAGCGAAAGCTGATGCGACTTGTGTCGCGACTCGTCCGTGACCAAGCGGAAGCAGAAGATGTAGTGCAAGAAGCTTTTATTAAGGCTTATCGTGCCTTGCCGCAATTCCGCGGAGACTCAGCCTTTTACACATGGCTATATCGAATTGGCATTAATACAGCAAAAAATTACTTGGTTACACAAGGCCGGCGTGCTCCAACTTCTACTGATGCCGACGTAGAAGAAGCTGAAACTTTTGACGATGGAGAGCACCTAAGGGATATCAATACACCGGAATCCCTGCTAGCAACTAAGCAAATTGCACAGACAGTAAATCTGGCAATGGAGTCTCTCCCTGATGAATTGCGGACAGCGATTAGCTTACGTGAAATTGAGGGCTTAAGTTATGACGAAATTGCGGATGTAATGGAATGTCCTATCGGTACAGTGCGCAGCAGAATATTTCGCGCGCGGGAAGCTATAGCAGGAAAATTAAGACCCCTGCTGGATACCGGGTATGACAAGCGCTGGTAAAAAGGGACCAATAAATTGGACTTAGGGGTTAACCAAGCTATGCAAGGTAAATTATGAACATGAGAAAAATGACCCAAGAACACATTTCGGCTTTTGCCGATTCTGAATTGACAGATCAAGAGTTCGCTGCTGTGTTGGTTGCACTTCGTGTTCCAGAGCAGCGCGAGGCTTGGGATGTTTATCATTGTATTGGTGATGTATTGCGCTCGGAGGATCTGGCATATGAGATGCGGCCTCAGGCGCAACTACGGATGGCTGCCTTACTGGATGCGGAGCCGATTGTATTTGCTCCTGCTCAAGCAGGTCATCAGTCTAAAAGTCAATCTCCTGATTTTGAAATGTTGGCCGTTAAGCAAGGCGGGCGGACATCTATGAAAGTTGTGAGACATTTTTTCCGACCTGGTCTTGCGGTTGCCACAGCTGCAGCAGCTGTGGCTTTTTTCGCAGCACCCCCACTTATGGTTGCGTTCAATGTCTCGGATAGTGATGTTTCCCGTTTAGCATCCAATGGTTCGCCCGTGATGGCAGCGGTTGAAAAAGGGGATATTAAACTTAAAATTGCTGCTGACATTAAAGACACTGTTGCGTATGCAGCAGATGCACGTTCTTCTAATACGACGTTGCATGAGTCTAATGTAGATGAATACCTTTTTGCCCATCAACGTTTTTCTCGTTCTGGCTACAGCAATGCACAGTATGCAAATCCGGCATCTTTTGCTACCGAAACACAAAGTAATTAATTTATGCGGACAGTATCGGTAGGAGTGAGATTTGTCGTTCTTTTTTTTATTTTTTTAGGTGCATTTTCTGCGCGTGCAGACAATAGTGATTCTTCTGGAAATCTGCATGAGCGGGCAATGTTCAAGCAGATGAGAGGCGCCGCGCAAAAATATAATTATTCAGGAACATTCGTATATCAGCAGGCCAATCAAATGCGTACATCACGCATTACGCATTTGGTCGAGGGGGGGGACGAGTTTGAAAAACTCGAGATACTCGATGGTAATCTGCGTGAATACATTCGTCATAATGAGGTGGTAACCTCTTATATCCCTGAAGAAAAAATCCTACTCGTTGAGAAGCGTGTGACGCAGGATGTTTTCCCTGCAATTTTTTCAGCTAGCTTGGAAGACGTGGTTTTTTATTATCATTTCAGGAAGAGCGCTGACGGTCGCGTAGCAGGATTTTATTGCAACTCTATTTTGTTGGATCCAAAGGACGATTTGCGTTACGGTTATAGGCTGTGTGTGGAGAAATCCACAGGTTTGTTATTGCGCGCACAAACACTCGATAAGGAAAAAGCCGTAATCGAGCAAATCTTTTTTACACAAATTGAGATCGGTAAAATTGATCGCAATCGCGTTAAATCAGGTTTTGCAAATGTTTCTGACTGGCGCTTAGAGAGTGCGGCAATGAAACTCGTCAGCATTCCCGATTGGGAGGTGAAATGGGTGCCACCTGGTTTTAAGAAAATTCGAGAAATGAAACGCTTAGTTTCAGACAATTCAGCTTCTGCTATTGAGCATGCCAAAAAAACAGCTATTGCCCAGCGTGAGATTAAGCAAATTGTGTTTTCTGACGGGCTCGCAGCAATTTCTGTATTTATTGAACCCAGTACGCAAAGTCGTACGGATGGTGTGCATCAGCAGGGTGCGATGAGTATTTTGGGTAAGCGGCAAGGTGATTATTGGCTTACTATCGTTGGGGAAGTCCCCGCTAAATCGATAATGCAACTGGCTAACTCCATTGAATACAACCCAAAATAAATATATGAAAATACCTACTTCTATTAACAAGACACTTTCTGTGATCATCGTGAGTACAGCGAGTTGTTTTTTTTCGCCTGCGATGCTTGGCTTAGGCGGTAGCGCGATTGCGGCACCCGCTGCTGGAATATCTGCTGGATTACCAGATTTTTCCGAATTGGTGGAAAGAACTGGTCCTGCAGTCGTCAATATACGTACAACCGAAAAAATGAAAGCTGGATCAGCTACGCCGAGTAATGACGAGCAGGAGATGCAGGAATTTTTTCGTCGCTATTTCGGCATACCTATCCCGCAGCAGCCTGATCGGGCTCCGCGAAACAAACCAGCTCCGCAGCAAGATGAGGAAGTGCCGCGTGGCGTTGGTTCAGGGTTTATCTTGTCGGCAGATGGTTATGTGATGACCAACGCGCATGTGGTGGATGGCGCCGATGAGGTTTATGTCAAATTAACTGATGAACGTGAATTCAAGGCAAAAATCATTGGTGTCGACAAGCGCACTGATGTTGCTTTGGTCAAGATTGAAGGCAGCAATCTGCCGCGCTTGACAATTGGCGACTCCAACAAAATCAGAGTTGGCGAGTGGGTTATTGCGATCGGCTCTCCTTTCGATTTGGACAATACTGTTACTGCCGGCATTATTTCTGCCATATCACGCGACACTGGCGATTATTTGCCTTTGATTCAGACCGACGTAGCAGTAAACCCAGGTAATTCTGGCGGTCCATTGATCAATATGCGCGGTGAGGTTATTGGTATTAACTCCCAAATCTACAGCCGCTCGGGTGGTTATATGGGGATTTCATTTGCCGTTCCTATAGACGAAGCGATGCGCGTTTCAGAACAATTGAAGGCATCAGGCAAGGTTGTTCGCGGCCGCATCGGCGTGCAGATCGGCGAAGTCACCAAGGATGTAGCAGAGTCGCTTGGCATGTCTAAGGCGCAGGGAGCGTTGGTGCAACGGGTTGAACCAGACAGTCCTGCAGAAAAAGGTGGACTGCAAGCGGGCGACATCATTCTTAAATATAACGGCACTGCCATCGAACGTCTTTCTGATTTGCCGCGCATGGTGGGCAGTACCAAACCGGGCACCCGTGCTGTATTGACCATTTGGCGCAAAGGCGCAAGTCGTGAACTGGCTCTGGTGATTACTGAGCTGGAACCCGAGAAAGTTGCGCAAAAAGAGGATAAAAAAGACAAGCCTGCTACGGTGGCAAATGCTTTGGGCTTGGTTGTCAGCGATATGACTGCTGCGCAAAAGAAAGAACTCAAAGTCAGCAGCGGTGTAATAGTTGATTCCGCTGAAGGCGCTGCTGCTCGGGCCGGGCTGCGTCAAGGCGACTTGATTTTGCAATTTAATAATACTGAAGTCAAGGATGCAAAGGAGTTCAATGCATTAGTGGCCAAAGCTGAAAAGAAGAAAATGGTAGTGGTACTGGTGCGCCGCGGAGATTCTTCGCAGTTTATCCCGTTAAAACCAAGCAATTAACAAATCTGCTGCCGTTTGCGCGGGCTACAAGTCAAACCGGCTTGTAGCCCTTTGTTTTAATGCTTACTGTGTGCCGCCAAACCATGATTAAATTTACGCTGTATGCGCGACTGTATTGCCATTTGTGCGATGACATGCTGCAAGCACTGGAGTCGCTGCGTGCGCTCGCTGCATTTGAAGTGGTAGTTCTGGATGTTGATAAAGATGCAGTATTGTTGGAGCAGTATGATGAACTGGTTCCGGTACTAGTCGGGTGTCGTGACGATGCGGGTACGCTACAGTTATGTCATTACCATCTGGATACAGAGAAGGTAACAGCATTCTTGATGGGCAAGTCCGGGCATGCCTAATACATATCATTACAGATTCCTTGCAGTCAGTTTTAATGAATATACAATTATAAGTATTTTTTAAATCACGCTAGTTGATTGTGGTAAATGCCATGTTTTTGTATATACCCCAAATATTAATTCTAAATTTTATAGAATTTTTACGAACTCCATTAAAGATTGCTTTCACGATACTCCAATATTCCGATCTGCCGGATCGGTTTGGCGGCGACCAGTCTGCCGTGGATGGCCCGATTCATGGGTGTTTCCCGTTTAAATCCGGTAAAATGCGGGCTTCGAATAACCTTCAGCAATAAGGCGCTCGCCGGGGAGATTGCCCGGTTTGAAGCGCTTTTTTTTGTAACCGCGTTTGGCACAATGAATAATATCCGCAACTTTTCCATCATCGCCCATATCGATCACGGCAAATCGACGCTTGCTGATCGCATCATTCAACTCTGCGGCGGCTTGTCCGATCGTGAAATGGAGGCGCAAGTTCTTGACTCCATGGATATTGAGCGCGAGCGTGGCATCACGATCAAGGCACAAACGGCGGCGCTCAGTTACAAGGCACTCGACGGACAAATTTACAATCTAAATTTAATTGATACTCCCGGTCATGTCGATTTCAGTTACGAGGTCAGCCGTTCACTTTCTGCTTGTGAGGGCGCATTGCTGGTGGTCGACGCTTCGCAAGGGGTAGAGGCGCAAACCGTTGCTAACTGTTACACCGCCATTGAATTGGGCGTAGAAGTAGTGCCGGTTCTGAACAAGATCGACTTGCCCTCTGCCGATCCGGAAAACGCGATTGCGGAAATCGAAGAAGTCATTGGCATTGATGCCACTGATGCGGTGCATTGTTCCGCCAAGACTGGCTTTGGAGTGCAGGAGGTAATTGAGTCGATGATTCGCAAGGTGCCGCCTCCGCAAGGCGACCCTGATGCGCCGTTGCAGGCTCTGATCGTCGATTCGTGGTTCGATAATTATGTCGGCGTGGTGATGTTGGTGCGCGTCAAGAACGGCACTATTCATCCCAAGGACAAGATCCTGTTCATGGCCACCGGAGCGCAGCATCTGGTCGATAGCGTTGGCGTATTTACGCCCAAATCCGTGTCCCGAAGTTCCTTATCGGCAGGGCAGGTAGGCTTCATCATCGCCGGCATCAAGGAGTTGAAGTCCGCCAAGGTGGGCGACACTGTGACTTTGGTCAGCAAACCTGCAGCGGAAGCGCTGCCGGGCTTCAAGGAAGTCCAGCCGCAAGTTTTTGCCGGCCTGTTTCCCGTTGAGGCAAATCAGTATGACGGGTTGCGCGACTCGCTTGAAAAATTGAAACTGAACGATGCGGCACTGCAATATCAGCCGGAAGTATCACAGGCGCTCGGTTTCGGTTTTCGCTGCGGATTCCTAGGCTTGTTGCATATGGAGATCGTGCAGGAGCGACTGGAGCGCGAGTTCGATATGGACTTGATTACCACCGCGCCTACCGTGATTTATGAAGTTGTATTGCGCGAAGGCACTATTGTGATGGTCGATAATCCGTCCAAGATGCCCGAACCATCTAAAATTGAAGAAATTCGTGAGCCCATCGTCACCGTCAACCTGTACATGCCGCAGGAATACGTTGGCTCGGTGATCACGCTATGCACCCAGAAACGTGGCGTGCAGATCGACATGAATTACCACGGCAAGCAAGTGCAATTGATTTATGAAATTCCGATGGCGGAAATCGTTCTGGACTTTTTTGACCGCCTGAAATCGACTTCGCGTGGGTATGCATCGATGGATTATGTGTTCAAGGAATACCGCACTGCCGATGTGGTCAAGGTAGACATGCTGATCAATAGCGAGAAAGTCGATGCGCTGGCGATTATCGTGCATCGTGCCAACAGTCTCTATCGTGGCCGCGCGGTAGCTGCAAAAATGCGCGAATTGATTCCGCGTCAGATGTTTGACGTTGCTATCCAGGCTGCCATCGGCGCCAACATCATTTCACGCGAAAACGTCAAAGCCTTGCGCAAGAATGTGCTTGCCAAATGTTACGGCGGCGATATCAGTCGCAAACGCAAGTTGCTGGAAAAACAGAAAGCCGGTAAAAAACGCATGAAACAAGTTGGCTCGGTAGAAATTCCGCAAGAAGCATTCCTGGCTATTTTACAAGTAGATGACAAATGAACCTGCAAGCAATTTTAGGAAATTTCGCATTAATCCTCTTTATCCTGACAGTAATCACCGGTGTGGTTTGGTTTCTGGATAAGTTTTATTTGTCCAAGCAGCGACGTGCTGCTGCTAACGTTGCATTGGCTGAATTTGATGCGCGCAACGCCAAGTTGCAGGCTGAGGGCATCAAACTCGATGCCGGTGGACGTGCCGCAATGGAAGCCAATATTCTCCGGCAGCCCACCTGGATCGAGTATTCCGGGAGCTTTTTCCCTGTCATTGCGATGGTTTTTTTCCTGCGCTCATTTTTGTATGAGCCTTTCAAAATACCGTCGAGTTCTATGGTGCCAACCTTGATGATAGGGGATTTGATACTGGTAAATAAATTCACTTACGGAATTCGCTTACCTGTAATTAACAAAAAAATAATTGACATCAACGACCCGCAGCGCGGCGATGTGATGGTATTCAAATACCCTAAAGATACGGCATTGGATTACATCAAAAGGGTGGTCGGCATTCCTGGCGATAAAATCGAATACAAAAACAAGCAGCTAACCATAAACGGCGAAAAAATTAGCTACCAGCCGTTACCTGATTTTCTTAACCAAGAACATTTGCGTTATTCCAAGCAATACACGGAAAATTTGACCGGAGCCACGCACCAGATACTTAACGATGAGCGTGCGCCATCTTTCGTACAAAATCCCGATGCTTTTCCGCAGCATGAATTGTGTACTTATAATATCGAAGGTTTCGCGTGTACTGTGCCGCAAGGACATTACTTCATGATGGGCGACAACCGAGACAATAGTCTGGATAGCCGCTATTGGGGTTTTGTGCCGGATGAAAATATTGTCGGCAAAGCGTTTTTCGTTTGGATGAATTTGGGCGATATCAACCGTATTGGCAGCGTTAATTAAATAAATATGGAGTGGATGCATGCACACACCAGTAAAAATCAGGCAGCAGGGGCTTACTCTGGTAGGGTTAATTTTTGTATTGGCAATTGTTGGGGTGATCGCCGTACTGGCAATGAAAATAGTGCCGACTGCGATTGAATATAGCGCAATTCGCAAAGCTATCGTATCGGCAAAAGAAAGTGGCACGACCGGTGCTGAAATCCGCGCTGCCTTCGACCGTCAGGCGGCTGTCGGCTATATCGATGCGATTGACGGCAAGGATTTAGAGATTACGCAAATCGACGGGGAAGCAGCAGTAAACTTTGCTTACCAGAAAAAAATTCCTCTGTTTGGACCTGCCAGCCTGTTGCTTGAATATGCTGGCACCACTGCCAAAAGCTCTGCAACCAAAGCGTTGGATTGAGATAAGTTGAGATAAATTGAGTCACGGATCAAAATGGATTTGATGTTATTGCAAAATCGGATGGGTCATACGTTCAAGGATATTGCCTTGATGGAACAGGCCTTGACACATCGCAGCCACAGCAGCTTGCACAATGAGCGTGTCGAGTTCTTAGGGGACTCGATTCTGAATTGTGTGGTGGCCTCACTATTGTATAAACGTTATCCCGACATCAATGAAGGGGATTTGTCGCGCGTGCGTGCCAACCTCGTCAACCAGCAGGCATTGTTCGAGATAGCCCAGAGCTTGGGCGTGTCGCATTTTCTGCGGCTGGGTGAAGGAGAGTTGAAATCCGGTGGTTTCCGGCGGCCATCCATATTGGCCGATGCGCTCGAAGCCCTGTTCGGCGCGATTTATCTGGATGCGGGTTTTAATGTTGCACACGATGTTATTTGCGCGCTATACAACCCGATTCTCGATTCCGTCAATCTGACGACCTTGGGCAAGGATGCCAAAACGTTGCTGCAAGAATATTTGCAAGGGAAAAAAATAGCATTGCCGCAATACAATGTTGTGGCCACGCATGGAGCGGCACACAATCAGGAATTCGAAATTGAATGCCTGGTTCCGAAACTTGATATCCAGGTATTCGGCACAGGTGGAAACCGGCGTGCAGGGGAGCAGGAAGCGGCAAAACTTGCGCTCAAGGCAGCAAAAGCTGTGGCATCAAAATCAGCTTCGCGCAAGATCAAGCCGCGTGCCGCACAATTGAAATTGGCTGGTATAGCAACACACCAGCCTGACACTGCAGTAAATTATTCTGCCGAGCATACAGCGCGTGATGCTGAGCAAAACCCGGACTGTTCAGGACTCGACAGCGTAAAAATAATATAATCTCATTTTCTTCGGATTTATATCCGAACCCTATCCTTCATTATCGACACCGATACTCAAAAACGCATGACAGAATCCGTAACTTCCGCAACGCCAGCCACTCCCGCAACCACCGCTAATTTCCGTTGTGGGTACATCGCCATTGTCGGCCGTCCCAACGTGGGAAAATCGACTTTGATGAATGCCTTGATTGGCGCCAAGATCAGCATCACGTCGCGCAAGGCGCAAACCACGCGCCATCGCATCACCGGCATCCAGACGGTTGAGGATGCACAGTTCGTGTATGTTGATACGCCGGGTTTTCAGACGCGCCATTCGAACGCGTTGAACAAGACCCTCAATCGCACCGTCACTGGCACCCTTGGCGCTTCCGACGTGATCCTGTTCATTATCGAGGCTGGCACGTTCGGCCCTGCGGATAGCCAGGTGCTGGCGCTAATCCCCAAAGATGTGCCCTGCATTCTGGTCATCAATAAATCGGATCGTGTTAAGGACAAGGCCGTTCTGTTGCCGTTTGCGCAAAAAATTGCGGCTATGCATGATTTTGCGGCGGTAGTGCCGGTATCGGCCAAACTGCGCTTTCAACTTGATAACTTGCAGAGCGAAACCAAGCGCTTCCTGCCGGAAAATCAGCCAGTGTTCGGCCCCGACGATATTACTGATCGTAGCGAAAAATTTCTCGCAGCCGAGATCGTGCGGGAGAAATTATTCCGCTTTGTCGGCGATGAGTTGCCATATACCAGTACCGTGTTGATCGAGAAATTTGAGCAGGAAGGCGATCTGCGGCGCGTTTTTGCTGCCATTCTGGTGGAACGCGACACACACAAGTCGATGGTCATCGGCCAAAAAGGCGCGCGCCTGAAAGATATTTCTACCCAGTCGCGGCTCGATATGGAAAAACTCTTCGGTGGTCCGGTCTATCTCGAAATCTGGATCAAAGTCAAATCCGGCTGGGCCGATAACGAAGCCGGGTTGCGCGCCTACGGTTACGAGTAAGGCCAGGAACCCAATGGACGTGGTGGAAGGGATACTTACCAACATCACGCAGCCATCCGATGTTGCAACCTCCGTGCTGCAACCGGACTTTGCGCCGGACAGCATTCCTGAACCCGACAAGCCCACCGTCAGGCGCAGCACGCGTGCCAGGCGTGTTGCTAGCTCCGCTAATGCTGTTGCGGAACCGCCTCTGAAACGACTGAGATCGCTGGAAAAAGATCATCGGATATTGGCGCAACCGGGTTTCGTGCTGCACAGTTATCCATATAAGGAAACCAGCCTGATCATCGATTTTTTTTCGCGTGATCATGGTCGCGTGGCGCTGGTTGCCAAAGGCGCCAAGCGCCCGCATTCTGCTCTGCGTGGTGTGCTGCAGACGTTTCAGCCGTTATCGGTAGGCTGGAGCGGCAAGGCGGAAATCCGCACCCTGACCGGAGCGGAATGGGTTGGCGGCTTGCTGCCGCTGGAGAAGTCTGCGCTCTTGTGCGGCTTTTATCTGAATGAATTACTGGTCAAGTTGTTGGCACGCGACGATCCGCATCCGACTTTATTCGATCATTATGTTTCGACCCTGAATCAGTTGGCACACGGCGAAGCCGCGCCGATCGTATTGCGCCGCTTCGAGCGTGCATTGCTGAAAGAAACCGGCGTAGCGGCGGATCTGACGCGGTGCACCACCACGCGAGATGTCGTAACAGCGGATGCAATATATGTCGTCGATCCGGAGCGCGGAGCGCGTCTGGCGCGGCCCAGTGATCCTTGGCCGCGGGTCAAAGGACAGACTTTGCTGGACATGGAGTCTGGAAATTATGCTGCTCCAACTACTCTGGTCCAGAGTAAGCTTTTGATGCGCGCACTGCTGGCCCATCATTTGGGCGGTGCAGCGCTGAATACGCGTCAAATTCTGATAGATTTAATGCAGTTATAAGTCAATTCAACCCTAGTTACCCATCCCATGAGCTTCTTGCAACCGAGCAGTCAAATCATCGATTTAGGCGTCAATATCGATCATGTAGCAACCTTGCGCAATGCGCGCGGCACCCTTTATCCGGACCCCATTCAGGCGGCATTGTGGGCTGAAGAGGCGGGTGCTGATTCCATTACCCTGCATTTGCGCGAGGATCGCCGGCACATCAAAGATGCCGATGTGATCGCGATCCGGCCGCTGTTGCTGACCCGGATGAATCTTGAATCGGCAGTCACTCCCGAGATGGTCGATTTTGCCTGTCGCATCAAGCCGCAGGATGTGTGTCTGGTACCCGAGCGGCGCGCCGAAGTCACCACCGAAGGCGGGCTTGACGTGGTGCGCTATTTTGCACAAATCAAGGCTGCAATTCTTCAATTGCAAGCGCAAAATATTCGCGTGAGCCTATTCATCGATCCTGATCCTGAACAGATTACCGCCGCCCAGCAAGTTGGTGCGCCGGTGATTGAACTGCATACCGGCCGTTATGCTGATGCGCATACGCAAGAAGAGCAGGCCAAGGAATTGGCGCGTGTCAAGGAGGGCGTGCTGGATGGCATCAGGCGCGGGATGCAAGTCAATGCCGGTCACGGTCTGCATTACACCAATGTGCAGGCGATTGCCGCCATTGCCGGGATTGCCGAACTCAACATCGGTCATGCCATCGTAGCCCATGCTGTATTCGTCGGCTGGAAAGCAGCGGTGGGCGAAATGAAAGCGATCATGGTGCAAGCACGTCTGGCGACATTGCAAGCTTGATGCGGCTTAGTCAAAAATGATTTTCGGCATCGGCACTGACATCATCCGCATTCAGCGCATCGAAGCGGCGCTGGAGCGCAATGGCGAGCGCTTTGCGGAAAAAATTCTCGGCCCGCAAGAACTGGAGAAATATCATCAGCGCAAACAGCAGGTCACCGCGCGCGGCATTCGTTTTCTGGCTACCCGTTTTGCGGCCAAGGAAGCGTTTTCCAAAGCAATCGGCCTCGGCATGCGCATGCCGATGACCTGGCGTGCGATGCAAACGCTCAATGCCCCGAGCGGCAAGCCCGTCGTCGTCGTCAGCGGTGCGCTCAAAGAATTCATGGACAATAACCAGTTGGCGGCGCAGGTTTCTATTACCGACGAGGCCGAATATGCAGTCGCCTTCGTGGTGGTAGAGAAAACGTAAAAACAAACATAGAAAAAGCGTAGAGAGAACATGAGAACAATTCGCAAGGCAGATTTCATCGCACCGTCTAAAGTGACTTCCCTCGGCCCCATCATGCTCGATGTGGTCGGCACTACGCTCGACGCAGAAGACATTCGCCGCATCCGGCATCCGCAGACTGGCGGCGTCATACTTTTTGCGCGCAATTACACCAATCGCAAGCAATTGACCGCGTTGACCGCGGCGATCCACGCGGCCCGTCCGGGCGTACTGATTGCGGTCGATCACGAAGGCGGGCGCGTGCAGCGCTTCAAAACCGATGGTTTCACCACATTGCCGGCGATGCGCTCTTTAGGAACTTTGTGGGAACGCGATGTCTTGCAGGCCACCAATGTTGCCACTGCGGTGGGCTATATCCTTGCTGCCGAGTTGCGCGCCTGCGGAGTCGACATGGCGTTTACCCCGGTGCTGGACCTTGATCATGGCGCGTCCAGTGTGATCGGCGACCGCGCTTTTCATCGCGATGCGCGGGTGGTCACGCTGCTGGCGAAGAGTCTGAATCATGGTCTGCTGCTGGCCGGGATGGCCAATTGCGGCAAGCATTTCCCTGGTCATGGCTTTGTCCAGGCCGATTCGCATGTCGCCATTCCGGTCGATGAACGCCCGCTGCAAGCGATTCTGGCGGAAGATGCCGCACCTTACGACTGGCTCGGCATGAGTTTGGCGGCAGTGATGCCGGCGCATGTGATTTATCCTAAAGTAGATAAACACCCAGCCTGTTTTTCCAAAAAATGGCTGTCGATGCTGCGCAATACAATGGGCTTCGAAGGCGTTATTTTCAGCGACGATCTGAGCATGGAAGGCGCCAGCGTTGCCGGCAGCGTGCTCGATGGAGCCAAGGCAGCGCTGAAAGCCGGTTGTGACATGGTGTTGATCTGCAACGCACCTGACAAGGCAGATTTGTTGCTTGACGGGATCACGCTTGGCACCAGCGTGGCGGCGCGCACCGCAACTGCACGTTCGGCGCAGCGCCTCGCAGCCATGTTGCCGGTCGGGCCAGCGCTGGATTGGCAGAACTTGCAACTGGATGCACGCTATCAGGCGGCATTACACTTGATAAAATCTCTGTAAATAATATTTATAGGGAGTATATTTTTTATTGCTTAATATAGTTGCGGTATATGTATGTTTTATTGGTATACATAATCTAGTATGTTTTTTATGCCAGAGCCGCATACGCACTAAACCTGACTGCCACATCACATATTATTGTCCTTGCGATGACTGAAAATGCTATTCCACTTGCGCGCAATCTGGTTTTGGAAACGGTTGCCAAACTGCCGCATCTGCCTGGCGTGTACCGCTATTTCGATGCGGAAGACAAGGTGCTGTATGTGGGCAAGGCGCGCGACCTGAAAAAACGCGTTTCGAGTTATTTCCTGAAAAATCTCGCCAGCCCGCGTACCGCAATGATGGTCGAACGTATTGCGCGGCTGGAAACCACGGTGACCCGTAGCGAGGCCGAGGCCCTGATCCTCGAAAACAATCTGATCAAATCACTGCAGCCGCGCTTCAATATTCTGTTTCGCGACGACAAATCGTATCCGTATCTGAAGATCAGCGGGCAGAACGTGCCGCGCATGGCGTATTACCGTGGCGCGGTCGACAAGAAAAGCCAGTATTTCGGGCCGTTCCCGAGCGCTTGGGCAGTCAGGGAATCGATGCAAATCCTGCAGAAAGTTTTTCAGCTGCGGACCTGTGAAGATAGCGTGTTTACCAACCGCACCCGGCCCTGTCTATTGCATCAGATTCACCGCTGCAGCGCGCCTTGCGTAAATATTATTGCGCAGGAGGATTACATGGTCGATGTCGAAAATGCCGCCAAATTCCTGCGCGGTCGACAGTCTGAAGTGCTGCAGACGCTGGAAGTGAAAATGCATGCGTTTGCCGCCGAACTCAAGTTCGAGCAGGCAGCAGCGGTACGCAATCAGATGAATGCGTTGTCGCGCGTGTTGCATCAGCAAAGCATGGAAAGCACGGACGATAGCGATATCGACATCATTGCGGTGCTGGTGCAAGGCGGGCGCGCCTGCGTCAATCTGGCCATGGTGCGGGGTGGACGCCATCTTGGCGACCGCGCCTATTTCCCGATTCAGCTCGATCACGCGGACGTAGGTGCCGGCACGCTGGAAGTCGAGGTTCTGAAAGCATTTCTGGCCCAGCATTACCTCGACAAATTTATTCCCGGCACGCTGATCCTGAGCATCGAATTTGATGAGCCAGCCTTGATGGTAGCGTTGATGGAGCAATGCGGCCATCGGATCAATTTGCTGTTCCAGCCGCATGGGCAGCGCCATCAATGGCTGGAAATGGCTGCCAAAGGCGCTGAGATATCGCTCGCGCGTCTGCTCTCGGAGCAAGGTTCGCAGCAAACGCGCACGCGCATGCTGGTCGATGTGTTGGGCATCGATATTGCTGATATCGATGCATTGCGCATCGAATGCTTCGATATCAGTCACACCCAAGGCGAAGCGACTCAGGCATCATGCGTGGTGTTCCAGCATCATGCGATGCAAAATGGCGAATACCGGCGCTACAACATTAACGACATTACGCCCGGCGACGATTACGCCGCAATGCGTCAGGTATTGACGCGGCGTTATGAGAAAATCGCCAACATTGAAGGTGGCGGCAACATGCCGGACGTGGTGTTGATTGATGGCGGCAAAGGTCAGGTCGAGGTGGCGCGGCAAGTGTTCAGCGAGCTGGGACTTGATATCAGCCTGATTGTCGGCGTTGCTAAGGGTGAGGGCCGCAAAGTCGGACTGGAAACGCTGGTGTTCGTTGACGGTCGTTTGCCGCAGGAACTGGGGCGCGAATCTGCTGCACTGATGCTGGTGGCGCAAATCCGCGATGAAGCGCACCGTTTTGCCATCACCGGCATGCGTGCCAAGCGTGCTAAAACGCGCCAGACTTCGCGTCTGGAAGAGATTGAAGGAATTGGTGCCAAACGGCGTCAGAAACTTCTGGTACGCTTCGGCGGTCTGCGCGGCGTAGTGGACGCCAGCGTGGATGATATTGCTTCGGTTGACGGCATTTCGCGACAACTGGCAGAAGAGATCTACAAGCAACTACACTGAGTTAATTGCATTAAATCAATTGCTGGATTGCTTTATCCGCGATTTGCATAAGATAATCAGAATTAAAAGTAGAAATAGAATCAAAAGAAAACTTATGCCACTTAACATCCCTATTCTTCTTACCTGGTTGCGCGTCGCGCTGATCCCACTAGTGGTTGGCGTATTTTATTTACCCTATGGAATGTTGTCGCTCAGTGCGCAAGGTTTAGCCTCGACGCTCATATTCATAGTTGCTGCCATAACCGACTGGTTAGACGGTTTTTTGGCCCGGCGCTGGAATCAGACCTCTGCATTTGGTGCTTTTCTGGACCCGGTCGCCGACAAACTGATGGTAGCAGGGGCATTGCTGATACTGGTGCATCTCAACCGTGTCGATGCAGTGATTGCATTCATTATCATCGGACGGGAAATCACGATCTCGGCCTTGCGCGAGTGGATGGCGCAGATTGGCGCTTCCAAATCTGTAGCGGTGAGTTCGCTGGGAAAAATAAAAACCGTAGCGCAAATGATTGCCATACCAATGCTGCTTTATTATGACGATTTGTTTGGCGTAATCGACACGCGCCTGTTTGGTGCCTGGTTGATGGCTGTAGCGGCGGTTCTTACCGTGTGGTCGATGTTTTATTACCTGCGCCGTGCATGGCCGCTCATCAAAGAAAATGCCGGTAAAGTGCTCTAAGTTCTTGACAAGCAATTTGCGTATTATATAATGCTCGCCTGTTGTGAATGCGGGAGTAGCTCAGTTGGTAGAGCGCAACCTTGCCAAGGTTGAGGTCGAGAGTTCGAGCCTCTTCTCCCGCTCCAGTTTCAGAAATGGCAATAAAGTTGGAAAATCAGTAAAGCAACACAACGCGGGAGTAGCTCAGTTGGTAGAGCGCAACCTTGCCAAGGTTGAGGTCGAGAGTTCGAGCCTCTTCTCCCGCTCCAGTTTCAGAAATGGCAATAAAGTTGGAAAATCAGTAAAGCAACACAAC
>JBGSTZ010000044.1:0-2189 GCA_041736255.1 Burkholderiaceae bacterium | reverse complement strand
AGAAATCAAGACAAAGAAGACGCGCATTACGATCAGCTCAAGTTAGGTATATGAGCCAGCGCCTTCAGGCGCTTCACGTTTTTGCCCCTTTGAGGGGCTAACAAAAATAAACCCCCGGCTTTGCCGGGGGTAACTTAATTGCAACACTCAGGCGACAACTAGCTTGACAAACACCGGCAACGAAGATGTAATTTAAGCCAAGCATAGCAAGGCCTTATGTCGTATACCGTAAAGCACAGTTTGTAGAGTGCCGCTTGGCTCTGATGGATTGGCAAATAAAAACAATAATCTGAGAAACAGGGATGCAACAAAGCTCTGTGGAATAATCGCTCCCCTATACTCGACACTCGCATCCTCCACAATCGGGGATAGTCAATCACAGGAGCACTTCATGTCAGGCGCCAAACAGCAGAGCCTCAGCGCGCCGGACAATTCAACCCGCCAGCCAATTTCCGGCCGCCAGGCGCGCTGGCAGGATGTGATTGCAGGATTGTCGATTGCGGGTTTGCTGCTGCCCGAAGCGGTGGCGTATGCCAGCATCGGCAACTTGCCGCCGCAAGCCGGCGTGATCGCCTTGTTCGCCGGGCTAGTGTGTTACGGCCTGTTCGGCAGCAGCCGTTTTGCCATCGTTTCCGCCACCTCCTCATCGGCTGCCGTACTGGCGGCAGCGACTGCATCCATCGGCCATGGCGACGCCGGATTCAGGCTGACTCTGGCGATTGGGCTGGTGATGATTACCGGCCTGTTCTTTTTAATCGCCGGGCTGGCGCGCATGGGCAATATCACCGATTTCATCGCCAAGCCGGTGTTGCGCGGCTTTGCTTTCGGTCTGGCAATCATCATCATTGTCAAACAGTGCGCCAGCGTGGTCGGTATCCATCCGCCGAATGGCGACATGCTCAGGTTCGTGTCGGCATTGCTGGGCCAGGCCGCGCACTGGAATCTGGCCGGCATTGCCATCGGCTCGGTTGCGCTGGCGCTGTTGTTTCTGTTGGCGCGCTTCAAGCATGTGCCGGGCGGCCTGATCGTGATCGTGCTCGGCATTGCAGCCAGTAAATGGATTGATTTTCCGCAGTATGGCGTGGGACTGGTCGGCACCATCGAACTGGAATTGGCCCCACCGACGTTGCCGCTGCTGTCGCGCAGCGAATGGGTGCGGCTGGGCGAACTCGGTTTCGCGATGGTGATGATTCTGTACGCAGAGTCCTACGGCTCGATTCGCAGCTTTGCCATCAAACATAGGGATACCGTTGCGCCGAACCGGGATTTGCTGGCATTGGGCGCATCCAACCTGTTGTCGGGCCTGTTCCATGGCATGCCGGTCGGTGCCGGTTATTCCGCCACCGCAGCCAATGAAGCGGCCGGTGCCAGATCGCGATTAGCGGGCTGGGTCGCTGCGCTGGTGTTGCTGACCATAGTGCTGACGATTCTGCCCAGTATTGCCCTGTTGCCGGAACCCGTATTGGCGGCAATTGTGATCCATGCGGTCAGCCATACCCTGAATCCGGCGATCTTCCGGCCTTATATTGCGTGGCGGCGCGACCGGTTGGTGATCATCGCGGCCGTGGTCGGCGTGCTGGTGTTGGGTGTGCTGGATGGCCTGCTGGCCGCGGTCGGTCTGAGCGTGCTGTTGTTGT
Source organism: Burkholderiaceae bacterium (assembly GCA_041736255.1). Lineage (GTDB taxonomy): Bacteria > Pseudomonadota > Gammaproteobacteria > Burkholderiales > Burkholderiaceae_D > AVCC01. The sequence continues at coordinate 552 of JBGSTZ010000044.1, read as the reverse complement.
TGCAGCGCATTTCGAAGTCGAGAATTACAGTGCTGGGTCGACTCGGGCAAGGCCATGATTTCGTAAGTTTGAAGCTGTACCCCGATGCCATTCCAGTGGATGGCATCCTGATTCTGCGCCCTGACGAACCGCTTTTTTTCGCGAATGTCGAACGCATCCTGCAGCAGGTACAGCGCACCATCGACGCCGCAGATCCAGCGGTGCACAGTGTCATTCTGAGCCTGGAAGAATCGCCCGATCTGGATGGCACTAGCCTGGAAGCGCTGCATGATTTTTATCGCTTTGTTACCAGTCAGAATAAGCAATTGGTATTGGCGCGTTTGAAAAGCCCGGTATACGATTTGCTGCAACGGGTTGTTCCGGCTGATTTGGCCGTGCCCTCTTTCAGCGCGTTGAGCGTGGACGAGGCGGTGCGCATTACGCAATTGGCGTGAGTACGTCGGCATCAGAATCGTTTTACTAAAATCAACCTAGGACTTATGCAAAATACGGCTTTTTAAGTAGAACGGTAGGGCGGAAAAGCGCAGCGCCTTCCGACAATCAGACGCACCG
>JBGSTZ010000005.1:0-17646 GCA_041736255.1 Burkholderiaceae bacterium | reverse complement strand
GATGCTGTCGGGCGCGCCGCTGGCGCTGCGGTTGCCGGGCCGGATCGGCTGGGAATTGCGGCTGGTGGTCCAGGGCGGCTTGCGCATCCTGGAAAGGGTCGAAACCGCCGGCTTTGATGTATTCCGGCAGCGCCCCAAGTTGCGCGCAAGCGACTGGTGCCGCATCGTGTGGCGCGCAGTGTGGATGAAACCGGTCTGAAATTGCACTAATTTGTTGCAGCATTGGCATAAAAAATACTAACCCAAGGTATTTTTAATGCCGCAATGAATATATGCGGGAACTTACATGTTTTTGTCTATACTCCCAGTAATTTAATTAATGCATGAATATTCATGCTGCTTACGCAACACTGCTGCCGGCTTTAATCACACTACGGGTTTGTTCCGAAGCGCACAGTCGGCTAGCATAGCGACTTGATTTTGCATCCAGCTCGCTTCTTAATTCTCTTTCGGCCGCACCCAACATGTCACCAGACGAATACTGCCAACAAAAAACTGCACAAAGCGGCTCCAGCTTTTATTACAGCTTCCTGTTCCTGCCTGCAGAACGGCGTCGTGCGATCACTGCGCTATACACGTTTTGCCGCGAAGTCGACGATACCGTGGACAACTGCACCGATGAAATGGTAGCGCGTAACAAACTGGCCTGGTGGCACCAAGAAGTAGCAGCCATGCTGGCCGGCAGCCCAACCCATCCGGTGATGAAAGCGCTGCAGCCGCACATGGCGACTTACAGTCTGGATGGTCAGCATTTGCAGGCGATCATCAACGGCATGGAAATGGATCTCGATCAAACCCGTTATCTGGATTATCCAAATCTGCAGCGCTATTGCTGGCACGTAGCCGGCGTGGTCGGCATCCTGTCGGCCAGCATTTTTGGGGCGACCCGTCCGGAAACACTGCAATACGCCGAAAAGCTCGGGCTGGCGTTCCAGCTCACCAATATCATCCGCGATGTCGGCGAGGATGCGCGCAAGGGGCGGATTTATCTGCCGGTCAATGAACTGCAGCAATTCAAGGTTACCGCCGCCGATCTGCTCAACGCGCGCCACAGCGAAAATTTTGAAAATCTGATGCGCTTCCAGGTACAGCGCGCCCAGACCGCCTATGACGATGCGTTTGCGCTACTGCCGAAAGAAGACCACCGAGCACAGCGGCCCGGCCTGATGATGGCAGCTATTTATCGCACCCTGCTCAACGAGATCGAAGCCGACGGCTTCCATGTGCTGAACCAGCGGATTTCGCTAACGCCGATTCGCAAACTCTGGCTGGCCTGGAAAACCTATATCCGTGGCTAAGGCTTCAGCGCCAAAACATGTCGCCGTAATCGGTGCCGGCTGGGCCGGTTGCGCGGCGGCGGTGAAGCTGACCCAACTCGGGCATCGCGTCAGTCTGTATGAGGCTGCGCGCACGCTAGGCGGGCGTGCCCGGCGGGTCGAAGTGGATGGCAGAACCATCGACAACGGGCAACACCTCCTGCTCGGCGCGTATACCAAAACCCTGCAACTGATGCGCAGCATCGGCATCAACGAGCGCGATCTCCTTTTGCGGCTGCCGCTGCAGATGCGCTATCCGCCCGAAACCGGCGGCATGGATTTCATCGCGGCCAAGCTGCCAGCGCCCTGGCATATAGCGCTGGCCTTGTGGCGCGCCACCGGGCTGACGCGGCAAGACAAGCTGGCACTGGCCCGATTTACCTCAGCCGCACGCTGGATGGATTGGCGGCTCGACACCGATTGCAGCGTGGACGAGCTACTGCAACGCTTCGACCAGACGCCGCGCCTGTGCCGACTGATGTGGCAACCGCTGTGCATTGCCGCCCTGAACACCCCGCCCAAGCGTGCTTCGGCCCAGGTTTTCCTGCATGTGTTGCGTGACAGCCTGGGCGCCAAGCGCGCCGCATCCGACATGCTGATACCGCGCTGCGATCTGAGCGCGCTATTACCGCAACAAGCGGCGGCGTATCTGGCCGCCCACGGCGGCAGTGTGCATGCGGGCTGCGCGATTCAAGGATTACGGCAAACGACTGCTGGCTGGCAACTGACGGCGCAGGCTGCGAATCTTCCTGCCATCTTCGATGCGGTAATCATCGCCACGCCGCCGGACAGGGCTTCGAAACTGCTGGCCACATTGGATGCCAATACACAAGATTTACGTAAGCAGTTGGACGAATTTTCTTTTGAGGCAATCACCACCTGCTATTTGCAGTACGACAAAGATTTCAGGCTGGCGCGGCCTTTCTTGGCGTTGCTGGATGATTCCGCCACCGATAGCTGGGGCCAGTTCGTGTTTGATCGGGGGCAGTTGCAGCCGCAGGACGCCGGTTTGCTGTCGGTCGTCATAAGCTTATCCGGCGCGGCCATTGCTAACGGACGCGAAGTTTTGACAAGCCAGGTCAGCCAGCAATTGGCGCGCGCATTTAACATCGCGGCATTGTCCGAACCACAGTGGAGCGCGGTGATCACGGAAAAACGTGCAACCTTTTCCTGCCGCCCTGCCCTACGCCGGCCGGATAATCCAACCGGCCTGCCCGGCTTGTTGCTGGCTGGCGACTACACCGCTGGCGCGGCCTGCGAATACCCGGCGACACTGGAGTCGGCGGTCCGCAGCGGTTGCCGGGCCGCTTCGCTAGTGCAATAAATCCCAACATTCTTGTTAGTCATCGAAGTCGCGCATTTTAGTGAATGCTTCGTCGATACGCTCGACTGCAATGATCTTCATACCTTCGATTTTTTGTTTCGGCGCATTCGCTTTCGGAATCATGGCCGTCGTAAAGCCCAGTTTGGCCGCTTCACGCAAGCGTTCCTGACCGCGCGGCGCCGGACGGATCTCGCCGGCCAAACCAACTTCGCCAAACACCACCAGCCCGCGCGGCAGCGGCTTGTCGCGCATCGAGGAATTGATCGCCAGCAGCACCGCCAGGTCGGCGGCCGGTTCGGTGATCTTGACGCCGCCCACCGCGTTGATGAACACGTCCTGATCGAACGCGGCCACGCCGGCATGGCGATGCAGCACCGCCAACAACATCGCCAGCCGGTTTTGCTCCAATCCGACTGACAGCCGCTTCGGATTCGGCGCATGGGAAGCGTCGACCAGCGCCTGAATTTCGACCAACAGCGGGCGCGTGCCTTCCTGCGTCACCATCACGCAGGAACCGGACACCGCGTTGTCATGCTGCGACAGGAACAGTGCGGACGGGTTCGATACGCCTTTCAAACCCTTTTCGGTCATCGCGAACACGCCCAGTTCATTGACTGCGCCGAAGCGGTTCTTGACTGCGCGCACCAGACGGAAACTAGAATGGGTGTCACCCTCGAAATACAGCACGGTGTCGACCATGTGTTCCAGTACGCGCGGCCCGGCCAGCGCGCCTTCCTTGGTCACATGCCCGACCAGGATGATGGTGATGCCGTTCTGCTTGGCCACCCGCGTCAGCTGCGCTGCGCATTCGCGTACTTGGGAAACCGATCCGGGCGCTGAATTCAGGGCGTCGGAATAGACGGTCTGGATCGAGTCGATGACTGCAACTTCGGGTTTCAGGTCGGCCAGCGTCTTGAGGATTTTTTCGAGTTGGATTTCGGCTTGAAACTTGAGTTCGCTGGCCACGATATTGAGCCGCTTGGCGCGCATCGCTATTTGTGCGCCAGATTCCTCGCCGCTGACGTACAAGGATTTCTTGGTGTCGGATAAATTTGCCAGCGCCTGCAGTAGCAAGGTGGATTTGCCGATGCCGGGGTCGCCGCCAATCAGCACTACGCCGCCGGTGACCAGACCGCCGCCGAGCACCCGATCGAATTCCTCGATGCCGGTGCCGAAGCGCGGCACATCGGTGGCGTCGATATCGGCCAGGCTCAACACCGGCGCAGTTTGCGCCAGCGCTTGCGGCTGCGCTGAGAAACGGTTGGCGCCGGTTTCGACTATCGTCTCGACCAGCGTATTCCACTGGCCGCAAGCCAGGCACTGGCCCATCCATTTGTTCGTTACGTCACCGCATTCGGTGCAGGTGTAATTAGTTTTTGCTTTAGCCATGATGCATTGTTGTTTATATTGCGTTGCTGTAATTTTAAATTATATGGAGTATGCCAATAAAAACATCATTTACCACATATAAATAATAGTAATTAAAAAATACACAAGCAGGTATATTTATGATGGGGAAATCTCGATGATACGCACCCGGGCTGCCAGCGCGCACATCAATTCATAGCCGACCGTGCCGGCGGCCTGCGCCACTTCGTCTATCGGCAAACCCTGCCCCCATAAAATGACGCTACTGCCGATGCGCGCACCGGGCACTTCGGTCAGATCGACAGTAATCATGTCCATCGAGACCCGGCCGACGATGCGGGTTTTTACGCCATCGACGATGACCGGCGTGCCGTTCGGCGCCTGGCGCGGATAGCCATCGGCGTAACCGCAGGCGACCACGCCGATCTTCATTGGTTTGTCGGCGCAAAAACTGCTGCCGTAACCGACTGCCTCGCCTGCTTCAATATCCTGGGTGCCGATAATTTCGCTTTTCAATGTCATCGCCGGCAGCAAGCCGAACGCGGCCGCGCTCTTGCCGCCGGGAGTGCCGCCGTATAGCATGATGCCGGGGCGTACCCAATCGGTCTGGATTTCGGGATGCAGCAAATCAGCGGCCGAATTAGACAAATTGATTTCCGCCTCCAAACCTTCTGCTGCGGCACGGAAGCGCCGTACTTGCGCCATCAGCGGAAAAGTAGAATTGTCCGCATCGTCGGCATTCGCCAGATGGGTCATTAAGGTAATTTTCCCTACCGCTGGCATCGCACGCAAACGGGCATAAGCGGCCCGAAAAGCGTCGTGCTGAAAACCGAGCCGGTTCATGCCGCTATTCATTTTCAAATGCACTTGCAACGGCGCAGCAAACGGTGATGGTGCACGCTCCAGCATATCGATCTGCTCATTGCAATGCACTGCGAATTCCAATCGGTATGCATTGATAACAGCCAAATCGGAAAAATCAAAAAACCCTTCCAGCAACAGGATCGGCTTGTCCCAGCCCAGTTCGCGCAAGCGCACCGCAGCCTCGATCTCGATCAGCGCCAAGCCATCGGCCTGTGCGAAGCCGCGCATGCCACGTCCCAAACCGTGGCCGTAAGCATTCGCCTTGAGCACCGCCCAAGCTCTGGCAGTTGGCACTTGCGCTTTGGCAACGGCTAAATTGTGCTGCATGGCAGCGATATCAATAAGGGCAACAATAGGCCTTGGCATGGAGCTAACCTGACAATATAAGTGCGTAAAAGAAAAGAATAATGACTGACTGACATTTTACCGGAGCCACTCCGTACCGCGTTGATTCTGCTGATTACCCTATATTTTCATGGTATAAAGCAGTCCTGACATATTCTGTTACAGGCTTATTTTACAAAAACGACGAGTTCCCACCTTGCAGGCGCAACAGGCTGCGCTCCTTAACTCCATTAAAAAAACACAGTAAATCCATTCATGTTCTTGATAATAATAAGTGCGCTAACAGCTGAATGAAACGCGGTTTTTACACCATTATGGCGGCGCAGTTTTTCTCTTCCCTTGCTGATAATGCCCTCCTCATTACTGCCATTGCGCTGCTGGTACATTTGGATTCTCCGGAATGGATGACGCCACTGCTCAAGCTGTGCTTTGTGCTGTCCTATGTTTTGCTGGCGGCATTCGTGGGTGCCTTGGCCGATGCGCTACCCAAAGGTCGCGTGATGTTCATCACTAACCTGATCAAGGTTGCTGGCTGTGGGTTAATGTTCTGCAATGTGCATCCGCTGATCGCCTATGCGGTGGTAGGTTTTGGCGCCGCCGCCTATTCTCCCGCCAAATACGGCATCCTGACCGAATTATTGCCCCCCGAAAAGCTGGTGGCGGCGAATGGCTGGATCGAAGGCTTGACCGTTATTTCCATCATTCTCGGCACCATGCTGGGCGGAGCGCTGGTCAATCCCGGCATTACAGCAGCACTGCTGCAGTTAGATTTCCCCCTGATCGACTTGGGCGTCGATACGTCGATCGAAGCCGCCTTGAGCGCCATCATCACTGCCTATCTGATTGGTGCTCTATTCAATCTCAAAATCCCTGATACCTGTGTGCATTATTCGCATCAGGAACGCAATCCATTCAGGTTGGTGGTCGATTTTGCTAATAGCTACAGCATTTTGTGGAAAGATAAACTGGGCCAAATTTCACTTGCTGTAACCACGCTATTCTGGGGCGCTGGCGCCACGCTCCAATTCATCGTGCTGAAATGGGCTGAAAAATCACTGAATATGCCGCTCGACAAAGCCGCCATCCTGCAAGGCGTCGTGGCGCTTGGGGTTGCAATGGGCGCTTTCGGTGCGGCACGTTTCATTCCGCTCAAAAAATCTTTGTCCGTGATGCCGATGGGTATTGCAATGGGATTGGTGGTGATCATGATGACGCTGGTGCATTCGATATGGATCGCTTATCCGTTGCTGATACTGATTGGTATTCTTTCCGGTTTTTTTGTGGTTCCCATGAATGCTTTGTTGCAACATCGGGGTCACATATTGATGAGCGCCGGGCATTCTATTGCGGTGCAAAACTTCAATGAAAATCTGTCGATTCTGACCATGCTGAGTCTGTATGCGCTGATGATTTCATTCAACCTTGATCTTGATGTAGTGATCATCCTGTTTGGCCTATTCGTGTCCGGAACCATGTATATGGTAATGCGCAAGCACGCTGCCAATCAGCGCGAACAGGATTCGCTGGCATTGATTGGCCAGCATAAGGAACATAAGCACTGATTTAGTTTCTCATGTCGCATGCAGGATATCCAAAAACATCGTGGACAAAATTTTGCTTCAGAGCAGTTGGTTAATTCTGCGCTGGTGCGCTTTGCTGGGCCAGTCGTCGGGCACGATGAAGCCGCGGCTGGTTTCCAGCAAATAATCTCCATCCTTGCTCTGCTGCAGATCAGCAACCAGCACCGGCATGCTTGACTGTGAAAATTGGGCTGCCAGTGCCCCCTGCAATTGCGACTTGTCCAGCGCGGCATCTGGCGACACTCGGGCCGGAGCCAACCACGACAGGCGCGGCAGGATCACCAGCCGCTCTGCCGACAGCTCCTCTAATTTTGCTTCCAGTTCCATCAATGTGCACCAGAAACCGCGGCAATGCGCCTGTGACAAGCCTATCGCCAGCGGCAGCAATGCATCGTCATGGTGATAAAACAGCCATCCTTTGACCAGCGCCTGGGCTGATGCAACCGCTTGCGGCAAATGCATTTGCGCCGCCGGATGCTGGCCCAACATTAATTGCCGGTCGAGTATTTTGCGCATCTTCGCGCCCAACGAGTCGGCCAGATTCGGTCCGACGAAAGAATCCACCGCAATCCCTGATTCGCCTGATTTCAACAGAAAAAACTTGGTCGCAAATTCCCAGTGCAATAACGCAGTGTCATGTGTTGAAGGGTTTGCAGATTCGTTCCAAAGTAAAAAATCGAACTCGCCGACTGTATCGCCCTTGCTGGCACGCACCTGGAGTCCGTGCGCAAACAGCGTGCTTTGATGCCGGAAATAAAATGCCAAAAGATTTTCAGCATAATGCCCCAAGCGGGTAAATGATCCGATAGCAAGAAAAGTATGCAGCTCGGCCGGTGCCGCATCGAGCGCTGCAAGCCAGTCGACTGTGGCCTGATCCGATGCGCCGTCCAGCGTGGTGATCATGCCGCGCCATTGTTTTGCCTGCGCATCCAGCACATCCGGCGCGCTCAGCAACCATGCCAGCGCACGTACATGCGGATCGTGCAGATGACCCCAGCGCTGATGAAAATTGTGCTGAGAGGTGGTTGCAAGCAACTCCGGTTTATGCAGCGCTTGGATGCGCAATTTGGTTGGAATCTTGGTTTGCATAAGTATTTAGTGCTAGGCAAAGGTCATCCCAAGCCTCGCGTTTTGCAATCGGTTTGCGCAATAAATAGGCCGGATGATAAGTAACTATGGTCGGGGTTTGATATACGCTATGCAACTGCCCGCGCAGCGACGACAGGCTGGTGCCAGGGCTGCATTCCAACAATGTCAGTGCAGCTATTTTGCCCAGAGCCACGATTACAGTCGGTTGCAACAAGGCAATTTGCCGCTCCAGATACGGTTTGCACAAGGCAATTTGTTGCGGCGTCGGTGCGTGGTCGGCACCCTGCGCATCGGTCGAACGGCATTTGACGACATTGGCCAGATACACATTGGCATTGCGCTGCAAACCCATTGCCGACAACATGGCATCGAGCAGTTTGCCGGCAGGACCGACAAAAGGCGCGCCCTGTTGATCTTCGGTGCGGCCCGGACCTTCGCCGACAAATAACCATTTTGCTTGCCGGTCGCCGCTGCCGAAAACGGTCTGATTGCGTTTCTGGCACAAATCGCAGCCACGGCAAGCGCTGACGGCAGCTTGCAATTGCGGCCAATCCATCAAGGCAATTTCTGCTGCAGTCGGCAAAGTTGCAGGGTCAGTTATCAAAGGCGACTCATCCCACGCTGCATCCGCGCTTGCCAAAGGAGGGCTGACTGGTGCAGGCAGCATGGACTCCGACTCGGGGGCGAATGATGTAGGATCGGGAGTTTCGGCAACGTTCGCAATATCAACAACGCTTGTGGCCTCGATCGCCAAATCTGCGTCTAGGGTGGGTGTGGATTCAAAAACAGGGGCAATATTGCGCCGCACCCAGATCGCGCCTAGGTCCATTTCCTGCAAAAAAGCGGCACGGCGGCGATGTTCTTGTGTCATAGCGATAACCGCATCACGAAAGCATCTTCTCGCGTATTTTCAGCCGCCGGGTAATACCCTTTGCGACGGCCGATAGACATAAAACCGTATTCTGCATACATATTGAGCGCACGTGTATTGGACGGGCGCACTTCCAGCAGAATGGAAGCCAGTCCAAGTTCGCGCGCCATTGACACCACCCGATCCAGCAACGCACGCCCGAAGCCACGTCCTTGCACATCGCCCCGCACACTGATATTGAGCAAATGTCCTTCGTCCAGCACCAACATGAGCAAGAAATAGCCCACTACATTTTCATCTACTTTGTCACGAACAATCCAAGCCTGATAACCGCTCTGCAATGCGTCTTTAAAATTACCGCGCGTCCATGGATGCGGGTAGACGACGTTTTCGATAGCCAACACTGCATCAATATCCTCGAGCTGCATCGGTGCAAATCGCAACAACAATACAGAATCAGAAGCTGAGGCAGAGGCAGAGGCAGAGATATATGTAGGTCTGGCCTGATTACTCACTTGGACACTCCCGCCTTGAGCGCCAGGCGCTCTTCAATGGTGAGCGCAATTTTGTTGCGTAGATAAATCGGCTGCGCCTGTTCCGGGGTCAATCGTTGACCGGCGACAAATGCGGTACGCGCCAACTGCGCTACCTGTGCTGCATGCGGCATCACTTCGGCGCTCGCCTGTTGTATCCATGGATGACTGTGCGCCCGCAATGCGAATTCGCCCGGATATGCAGCAAAACCATTGCCGCAAGCAACCAGTCCGTCTTTAGGGTGCGGCGACACATCTGCCACGGCAGACAAAGTCGGCGCGACCACAGTCTGCCAGATATCGGCGTAACTGTATTGGGCCCAATACACCTCGCCCATGCGTGCGTCCAGCACGGCCAGCACTTCATCTGCACCGGTCTCAGCACGACAAGCTTCGGCCATGGCCTGCAAGGTGACGATCGAGATCAGCGGCAAATTAGCCCCAAACGCCAAACCTTGGGCGACGCCACAAGCGGTGCGCACACCGGTAAAGGAGCCGGGCCCGGCGCCAAAAGCAATCGCCGCACATTGCGACAATCGCATATCGGCTTGCGCCAATATGCTTTGCACCATCGGTAGCAAGGTTTGGGAATGGGTCTGAACGCCCGACGATTCGCGCACAAGCAGAATATCGCTCCGCAATAAGGCAGCAGAAGCTAGTTCAGAAGAAGTTTCGATGGCAAGGATGATAGGCATTCGCGCATTTTACCGCGACGGCCAGATGCATAGATAGATACAGGCAAATACATAAGAAGCGCATACCAATCAAGATCGCCAGGCTACGTAAGCCAGATTCCTATTGCAACAGCAACAGAGCGATACCCTAGTAATTATATTTTTGATAATTATCAATTTATACATTTGTGATCTGAGCGACAGTTAACTCGAAAGCGAAAATCATGAAAATAGCTTCTTCCAGAAAGGAAAACATCTTGCAAGAAATTATCGTGTAAATGAAAAACTGCTGGCATTCATTCAGACCACGTGTACTGCGGAATGATTATTAAGGTGCATTTAAATCTACGAAATGGCGGAACGATCATGCATGATTTAATTCTGAAAAATTCTACCGGGCTAGAATTTTCGATGCGGCTGATGGACGTTCTTGTGCTGTTGGTAGCTGGATTTTTCGCCAGCCAGCTGCATTTCAATACCCCGCTGGAGATGGCTGCCCCGATCCATGCGGTGCTGCTGTACTTCTCTTGCGGACTGGCTTTTTTAATATTTCCGCAATTCGATTTATATGCGTCCTTGCGGGGACGCTCCATACTCAGCATGTTTGGGCGGCTTGCAGCGACCTTGGCACTGGTGTTACTCATCGGGGTGTTCTTCAGCTTCCTGATACATCGTTTGGGAGAATTGTCTCGCCTTTGGCTGTTTTACTGGTACGCAACTAGCGTTATCTTTTTGGTAATTTACAGATCTTTGGTGTATTCAACCTTGCGTTATTTACGTAAAAACGGCTTTAACACCAAACGCGTGGTAATTGTCGGTTATGGCCCCATCGGGCAGGAAATGTGTAAACGTGCATTGCAGCATGATTGGTACGGTTATGAAGTAAAAGCCATCCATGTCTGCGCCAGCGACACTGCCAATTTCAAAGACCCCGCAATAGTAAAGCTGCATAAGCTGGAAGAAATTCATGATTTTGTGGAAGCCAATGGCATTCATGAAATCTGGATTACTTTGCCCATGAGCGCATCGAATCAATTGCATGAGCTGCAATTTTTGCTGCGTAACACTTTGGTGGATATACGCTGGATACCGGATATTTGTAGCCTGCACATGTTGAGCAGCAAGATGATCGACTTTCTGGGCATGCCTGCAGTCGATCTGAATCGTCCTAGTTCCAGCGGTTTGGGCGGCATCGGCAAGGATCTGTTCGACAAATTGTTCGCCTTCGTCGTGCTGATACTGTTGCTGCCCTTGTTCGTAGTGATTGCCATCGGCATCAAATATTCTTCACCCGGGCCGGTTTTTTTCAGGCAACCCAGGCTGGGCCTGAACGGGAAAAAATTCAACATCTATAAATTTCGCTCGATGCAATTGCATCAGGAGCACGGCAAAGTCACGCAAGCCACCAAAAACGATCCACGGATCACCCGCATCGGGCAATTTTTGCGCCGCACCAGTCTCGATGAACTACCGCAGTTCATCAATGTATTGCTGGGGGATATGTCGGTCGTCGGCCCACGGCCGCATGCACTGCAACACAATGAAATATACAAGGATGTGTTGGGAATATACATGCTGCGCCATCGGGTCAAACCCGGCATTACCGGCTGGGCCCAGATCAATGGCCATCGGGGCGAAACCGACACTCTGGACAAGATGGAAAAGCGGGTGCAGTCCGACCTCTACTACATCCACAACTGGTCGTTCTGGCTCGATTTGCGCATCATTGCTTGGACTGCATTCAAAGGATGGACGGGCAATCATGCTTATTAATCCCTCTAGCGACATTGCAAACGGCAGCTGTATTGACAAACCCAGCGACAACATCTGCACACCACACACTGAAGCATTTCTACCCTCAGGATTGTTTGCCAGCGTGGTTGCACATGCGCCCTTGGTTGCCATTGATTTGATCGTGACTGACGCGCAGGGTGCTGTGCTGCTCGGCCTGCGCAATAACCCGCCAGCGCAGGGATTCTGGTTTGTACCGGGTGGGCGCATTCGAAAAAACGAGACGCTTAACACCGCCTTCATGCGCATTTCTGAAGATGAATTAGGCTGCGCGGTGCCGATTGCACAGAGCCGCCTCATGGGTGTATTTGAACATTTTTATGACGTCAATTTCGCCGGCGTCTCAGGTGCCAGCACGCATTACATCGTGCTGGCCTATCACCTGCAAACAGAGCATCAAACGTTTGCGCTATCGCGCCAACAGCATAGCCACACCATCTGGATGCAACCGGACCAAGCTAAGCAGCACCCGCGGGTCCATCCCTATACCCAAGCTTATTTTGAATTGGCGCCAAAATGAACACTTCACCATTGATTCCAGTCATTCTTTGCGGAGGCTCAGGGACCCGACTCTGGCCACTATCGCGTGAAACTTTCCCCAAGCAGTTTTTACGTCTACTGGGAAAAGACACGCTATTGCAGCAAACCATGCAGCGGCTTGCCGGCATTGCGAATGTCGATCCAGCCATCCTGGTGTGCAATGAAACTTCGCGTTTTGTAGTCGCGGAACAATTGCGTGAAATCGGTATTGAAAACGCCCAGATTCTGTTAGAACCAGCACGCCGCAATACCGCGCCGGCAATTGCTGCGGCCGCCATGCAAGCACTATCCCGGGGCCATGATCCCTTGTTATTGGTTCTGCCATCGGATCATGTAATCATTAACAATGCAGCCTTTTATGCAGCCGTGCATGAAGCAAAAATTGCAGCTGAAAAAGGCAAGCTGGTGACTTTTGGCATAACCCCATTAGGCCCTGAAACCGGTTACGGTTATATCCGTGCAGGCACCGCAGAACCGGGGCAGGCGCAACCGGTAATCAAATATGTAGAAAAACCGGATCGCGCCACTGCTGAAGATTATGTCGCCAGCGGTCAGTACTTCTGGAATAGCGGTATGTTCATTTTTCGTGCCAGTCGTTATCTGGAAGAACTTGAACACTTTGAGCCGGAAATTGTTGCCGCCTGCAGCCAGGCCATGGCATTGGCGAAACAAGATTTCAGCTTTGTTCGTCTCGACAGTCAGTCCTATATCAGCAGCCCCAACAAGGCAGTTGATTATGCGGTGATGGAACAGACCAAAAATGCTGCGATGGTCGCACTGGATGCGGGCTGGAACGATATTGGTTCCTGGGCGGCTGTATGGAAAGCTTCCGAAAAAGATGGTGACAATAATGCCATTCGGGGCGATGTCATGATGCAGGATTGCCAGGATTGTCTGGTGCATGGCAGCACGCGCCTGGTTACTGCTGTAGGGATGCGTAACACGATTATCATTGAAACCGCAGATGCTGTATTGATCATGGATGCCGACAAAGCACAAGAAGCCAAAAAACTGGTGGAACAGCTCATCGAGACCAAGCGCACAGAAGCAACCCAGCATCGTGAAATATTCCGCCCGTGGGGTTCGTACGACTCCATCGAAGTCGGTACGCGTTTCCATGTCAAGCGGATTACCGTCAAACAAGGCGCCAAACTATCGTTACAAATGCACCACCATCGCGCGGAACACTGGGTGGTGGTATCCGGCACGGCAAAAATCACCAACGGCGATCAGGAATATCTGCTGACAGAAAACCAGTCCACTTATATCCCGCTAGGCGTGCTGCATTCGCTGGAAAATCCCGGGAAAATACCATTGGAACTCATTGAAATTCAGTCAGGTGCGTATTTGGGTGAAGACGACATTGTCCGGCTGCAAGACAACTATGGCCGAGCATGACACTACGGAACAAAAATCCATCTGAGGGACACAGCAACACAGCAACACAGGAATGTCTTACACGTCCTTGCATAACATCAGCCACCTCACTATTTCCATGCTGAAATAAACAACATTACTGCATGGAAATTAAATTTGGCAAAACGCTATTATCAGGCTGACATCCACCTAAAAACGTGTTAAATAGGAGGCGTTTTATCTGTCCAAATCAATGTAAATTTGCTATTGTTCGTGCGTTAATGAATATCCCAAACTGCCCCAGCAATGAAACCAATTACGCGCATTAGCGCATTAATCCGATACACATCGGTTATCAGGTCAAATACCTTAGACTCAACTTCGTATCTTTTCCTTTTAAATAACAGCACAACAAAAGCCGCCAGCAAAGTTGCCCAGCGCGCTACGGTTTGCTGATGGCTACACACTTTCTAAAGTCAAAAAACACGATCACAGGCGCGGATATTTTCCGCACCTTGTCCCCCTTTATTTACGCCTCCGCACTATTGTCTGCGGGGCTTACACACACTTGGCAGCGCGTGGCGCAATCCTATGCGCACTGGGTGGCGACGGCTGTGTTGGCGCTTTTGCTGTTGCTTTCACTGCAGCGCCTGTATTCCAGTGCGGTACTCGAATACACACACAAACGCTGCCTGACCGAGTTTTGCGTCATGCTGGCGACGGTGATCGCACTGGCATTACCGCAATCGCTACCGGCTTTTCCCTGGCTGATCATGATGGTGTGCCTGTTCCCTTTGATTCTGAGCGGGAAAGTAATGATAGGTGTGGTGCTCGCCATAAGCCTGACCGGGTTGGCACTCAACCTGAGCGCAGGCGTATCTGTGCCTGATTTGCTGTCCCAGTTTATCGTTATCGTGTTTGCCGGTGGGCTGGCAGGATTGCTGTCTGAAGTACTGCGATTACAGCTTTCTTCTGTGGACAATGCGCGCATTAATCTGGCGCGCTTCAATGCCCTCTCTCGCGTCACACATAACGCTTTCATTATTACCGATGCCGACTTTAAGGTGCTTTTTGTAAATGAGGCGATCAAGAATATTGTCGGCACGTCGCAAAATACAATTTTAAGCAATGGCCTGCCGTCTGCAATTCATCCGGACGATTTGGCCGTGTACCAGAAAAATTTACATACGTTACAGAAATTGCCTCACAGCAGTATTTTTATCCGCTACCGCGTGCAACATCAGAATGGTCGATGGATATGGCTGGAAGCTTACGGCTATAACATGCTGCATGACGAGGTTATTAATGGCTTCGTTTTCGCGATCATCGACATCACCGAGCGCAAGGCGGCAGAGCAAAAGCTCGACAATGAACGCAGTCTGCTGCGTGCGGTGCTGGATCACAATCCATCCATGGTGTACGCCACCGATCTTCAAGGGCGCTTCACCATCAGCAATCACAGCTTCCAGAAGAGCTTTGGTTTCTTGTCAGAGGATGATGTACGCGGAAAGACCCACCACGATGTCATGCTGATGCAGACCACGGAGATGCAAAAAATATTAGCCAGGCAACTCGCGCACGAAAGCCGGTTGCACGATATCAGGATCATGCAAAGCGGCGAGCCGGTACGGAATATTGAAATCGAAGGTCAGCCAATTAACGAAGAGCAGCAGGCCCCACTGTGGTACCAGGCCAACAAGAATCTATTATTGGACAGCAATGGAAATACCATTGGTGTACTTAATAAACTGCGCGACATCACCCATCACAAGGAATATGAAATACATCTGAAATACCAAGCGCTGCACGATCCTTTGACTGGCCTGGCAAATCGCCGTTACATGTTACAAAACATTGCAGAGAGCATTGTGCATTTCAATGCGACAAAGGATAGGTATGCTGTGCTGTATTGCGATCTCAATTCTTTTAAAAATATCAACAACATCCACGGTCATGAGTTCGGCGACATGTGCCTGCGGGAAATTGCGCTACGCATCCTTGCACAACTCGACACTACGGATTTTGTGGCTCGCTTTGGCAGCGATGAATTCGTGATTCTGGCCAAGGCGTCCCAGGCTGAAGCGCATGCCAAAGCGCAGGCACTTTTGGAGGTACTATCAGTGCCAATGATCATCAAGGGCGTGACTATCAAGATTGGCGTTAGCATCGGTATCGCCCAGCTGCGCGCTGACCACAATAATCCCTCCGACCTGATGCGTGATGCCGATACTGCCATGTATCAGGCCAAAGAACTGGATCGCAACCGCATTAAAATTTTTGACGCTTCGCTGCAAGACATCTCGAACCGGCGCGCCCAACTGGAAGCTGCTCTGCATTTCGCACTGGAACGCAATGAATTTACCGTTCTGTATCAGCCAAAAGTCTCCATGCAGAATCGCACCTTAAAAGGAATGGAAATACTGCTGCGCTGGAACAGCCCGCAATATGGTGAAATTTCACCGAACGAATTCATCTCGATTGCAGAGGACAACGGCCTCATCATACCGATCGGATTGTGGGTACTGGAGCAGGCCTGCAAACAGCAACGGCATTGGCAAATTACATTTCCAGAAGTAACCGGGATGACCGTTGCGGTGAATGTTTCAATGCGTCAAGTGCTGCAAAATGCTTTTCTGCCAGCAGTCACGCGCATTCTTGCAGAGTCGCGCGTGCTGCCGGCCAGCATCGAACTGGAACTGACCGAAACCGCAGTGATGGCAAGCCCGCTGCAAGTAATAGAAAACCTGACGCTGCTCAAGCGACTAGGATTGCGTCTGGCACTGGACGATTTCGGCACCGGTTATTCCTCGTTGGCATACCTGCAAAAATTGCCGATGAACACACTGAAAATAGATAAAACTTTCGTGACCGGAATAGCCCTCAAAAAAAACGAGAAAGAAATTGTCCGACTGATCGTTGCATTAGCCAAGACATTGGCGCTTGATATCGTCGCAGAAGGCGTGGAAACGCAAGAGCAAGTAAACGAATTAAGCAAGTTAGGGTGCGACATCGTACAAGGGTTCTTGTTTTCGCCACCGATCAGCGCCCAGGAAGTCGAGAAATGGTTGGCCATGCCCGGTCTCAGGCGCACAGAAGCCACGCCAGAACATATCCAGCAGGATTGAAGCGCACAATGGCACCTTTGCTGCATACGCTATAGTCGCTTGTTGCTTCTTCCTCGTCTCTTAACTAACAACTCACGCATTCATAGACTCTCATGAAATTCGATGTCGTCATTATCGGTAGTGGCTTGGCCGGCCTTTCCGTAGCACTCCACTTGGCTGAAAATCATCAAGTCGCTGTAGTAACAAAACGGCATCTGCTGGACGGTGCCAGCAACTGGGCACAGGGCGGAATTGCCGCCGTACTCGATTCCGGCGACAGTTACGCGCAACATATTGAAGATACTTTAGTCGCCGGCGCAGGCCTGTGCGACGAGGCGGCCACCCGCAATATCGTCGAACACGGGCGTGAAGCGATTGAATGGCTGATTTCCCAAGGCGTGCCATTTACCCGCGACGACAACGCCGAACTCGGCTACCACCTGACACGCGAAGGCGGCCATAGCCAGCGCCGCATCATCCACGCAGCCGACGCCACTGGGCATGCAGTGCAGGTCACGCTGGAAGAAAAAGTACGTAAACACCCGAATATCACTCTATTGGAAAACCATTACGCGATTGACCTGATCACCTCCACCAAGCTAGGCCAGAAATCGTTAACTCCGGAATGTGTCGGGGTGTATGTGCAAGATGTCGTCACCGGAAAAGTTATTACAATTTCCGCTGGTCACACCGTGCTAGCCACAGGCGGTACAGGCAAGGTGTATTTGTACACCACCAATCCGGATACCGCCACCGGCGATGGTATTGCGATGGCCTGGCGTGCCGGCTGTCGGGTAGCCAACATGGAATTCATCCAATTCCATCCAACTTGCCTATATCACCCGTATGCGAAATCGTTCCTGATTTCAGAAGCGGTGCGCGGCGAAGGCG
>JBGSTZ010000011.1:0-54319 GCA_041736255.1 Burkholderiaceae bacterium | reverse complement strand
GGGAGAGCAGCTGTGTTCCAAGTCAAGGGGAATTTGGGTCAAAATTATCGTCCCAAGGTTTTCCTGACTTCATAATTGCATTCAGAATCGTCAGCAATTTATGCATACATGCGACCAATACCACTTTCTTGGGTTTGCCCTTAGCTAACAGGCGTTCGTAGAACACCTTGATGAGGGGGTTATAGCGCACAGCGCTTAAGGTCGCCATGTAGAGAACACTGCGCACCTCAGACCTTCCACCCCAAGTAATGCGCCGCCCTCTATGCTTGCCGCTATCGCAGTTCAGCGGCGCTACGCCAGCCAACTTGGCGATCTGCTCCTGGCTCAGGGCACCTAACTCCGGCAATCCGCCCATCAGGCTGGCCTGGGTAGCTACACCCACTCCTTTGCATTTTTCGATCAACTTCAGCTTTTCGGCAAAGTGCTCTTTGAGCTGCGCTTCCACCTCCTTGTCAATGTTGCCAATTTGCTTGTTAAGCACCTTGCGCACAGCATCAATGCTTTTCCGCTGGATTTTTTCACTCATCAACCAGCGATTGTCCTCGGCCACGCGCATCTCGATGAGCTGGCGACGGCGCGCAGTCAAGGCATGCAATGCCATTTCCTTTGGATCGGGCAAACGCATCAGCAACTGCTCGCGCTTCTCAGACTGGTACAGCGTACGGGCAAAATGGCTCAGTACGCGCGCATCAATCGCATCAGTCTTGGCAAGATAGCCCATGGCTTTGGCGAAATCACGCGCCTGTCGCGGGTTGGCCACTATCACGGGGTATCCAGCCAGGCACAATGCAACTGCCGCCTGGCGCTCAAAGCCGCCTGTGGCCTCCAGGACAACCGCACCCATTGTGCGCGGCACCTGGTCAGCGCCATCGACACCCCGGCTATGTAGCTCGGCCTTAATCGCGGCCAGCAACGCTGCAATCCCTTTTTCATCGTTATCCAAATAGCGTGTCTTGCTCTTGTCATCGAGCGCTAGCTCCAGGCTGTTTTTGGAGACATCGATGCCTACGAAAATCAATTCAGATGCGTTCATCATTACCCCTCCTTGCAAATACGAGGTCATTACACGACTTTATGCAAGGTCATTGCACAACTTCATGCAAGCCATCCAGCAGCTGTTCGGGCTTTAGATAAACGGCTGGCGTTGCACGCCAAATGCTCTCCCACGGGCTTGGTGTCCCAAGGGGCTGACGGGCTATGCAACGTCATCCGAAAACTTCCCGCAACATCGAACATGAATCATATCCTCTCATTTTTCCGCGATGGGCGGGGCTGCTCCAGTCGCGCTACGCGCTCCCTGCGCAGCCCCGCCCATCGCAACATCTAAAGACAACTACAAAACCATAAAATCGATAACAAATCACGTAAAAACAGCATACAAGGGGTTGGGGGGTGAGGCAGGGGTTTCGGGCAGCATGCTGCACGCCTGCTGAACGGCATTCGCTTGCAAGCGAATGTGCGCCCTGCAAGGGAGGGTGCTCGCAATATGCAAGGTGTCAAAACAATGCGCTACCTTGATTGCATTGCCATTGATGCGGCCGGAATATTTGCGGCCTCCCTCTCTCCCGGCCTCTCTCCCGCAAGCGGGAGAGAGGAGCAAAACAGTGGATTGCTGAATGTGTAGATACCTATGCCCTCTAGCGGGAGAGGGCCGAACAGTTAAGTTTTTTCAAGGAAAATTGGTATGAGTCAGCTCGACGACAAAATCAACCAGCACTTTGCCGGCCTGGTGGTGCGCAAGGATCTGGTCAAGACCGTGAAGGGCAATGCTATCGTGCCTTCTTATGTGCTGGAATACTTGCTGGGCCAGTACTGCGCGACCAACGACGAAGCGACGATTCAAAGCGGCATCACAACCGTCAAGGAAATTCTGCGCAAGCATTATGTACATCGCAACGAAGCCGGGCTGGTGCGCTCGACCATCAAGGAAAAAGGCCGGCACAAGGTGATCGACCGTATCAGCGTAGCGCTCAACGACAAGAATGATGTGTACGAGGCTGAGTTCGCCAATCTCGGCATCAAGAAGGTGCTGATTGATGCCAGCACGGTGAAGGCGCACTCCAAACTGCTGGTCGGCGGCGTCTGGTGCATCGCCGATATCGAATACGCGTTCACCGAAGACAAGGATGCCTCGCCGTGGATTCTGGCTTCACTCAAGCCGATTCAGATGTCGCATTTCGACTTTGATGGCTATGTCGCGGCACGCAAGCAGTTCAGTACCGAAGAGTGGATTGATTTGCTGATCCAGAGCATCGGCTTCAACCCGCAGATGTTCGGCAGGCGCAACAAGCTCAGTCAGCTGGTACGGCTGATTCCGTTTTGCGAGCGCAACTACAACCTGATCGAGCTGGGGCCGAAAGGCACCGGCAAGTCACACATCTACTCCGAGTTTTCGCCGCACGGCATGCTGATCTCCGGCGGCGAGGTCACGGTGCCCAAGCTGTTCGTCCACAACGGCACCGGCAAGCTGGGCCTGGTCGGTTACTGGGACGTGGTGGCTTTCGATGAATTCGCCGGCAAGCAAAAGCGGGTGGACAAGGCGCTGGTGGACATCATGAAGAATTACATGGCCAACAAGTCGTTCTCGCGCGGGGTGGAAACCCTGGGCGCCGAAGCGTCAATGGTATTCGTCGGCAACACCGATCACACAGTGCCTTACATGCTCAAGCACTCGGATCTGTTCGATCCGCTACCGGAAAAATTCCACGATTCCGCCTTCCTGGATCGCATTCACTGCTACATCCCCGGCTGGGAAGTCGATGTGATCCGGGGCGAAATGTTTTCCATCGGCTACGGCTTCGTAGTCGATTATCTGGCCGAGATCCTGCGCTCGCTGCGCAACCATGATTATTCCGACCGTTACAAGGCATATTTCAGCCTGTCTGAAGAAATATCCACCCGCGACCGCGATGGCATCAACAAGACTTTTTCCGGCTTGATAAAAATTCTCTATCCCGATGGTGAAGCCACCGAATCTGAAATTGAAGATGTGTTGCGCTGTGCGATTGAAGGACGCAAACGGGTCAAGGATCAGCTGCTGCGCATCGATACGACCTACCCTGCGGTGCGCTTTGCCTACCAGACTGTAGACGGTCAGCAGCGTCTGGTAAAAACGTTGGAAGAGGAAGAGTTTCCGAATATCTACCACCGCACCGGTGCCAGCGACGCAGCTCCGCAGCCGGAATCGATCATGGCGAACGAAACGAAAATGGAGTTGCCGGAAGCACGGCTAACGAGCAGCGCGACCATTTTCGAACCGAAGGAGCAACAAGTCATTTGGCAGGAGAACCAATCTGGCGTCACTTTCGATACGCTGCTTGGTCCGTACCTGAAGGGTGCGTGCCGGATCACAATTACCGATCCCTACATCCAGCTCGACCACCAGTTGCGCAACCTGATGGAATTAATGGAAACCATCAGCAAGCAGAAAAATCCAGCAGATGCATTGATCGTCCATCTGATCACTGCTGCAGACGAACTCGACGGTGACCGGCAAACGGAGAGCCTGCAGGAAATCGCCAAAGCCTGCTCGGAGGTTGGCTTCGAATTGACCTGGGAATTCAGCATCACCGGAACCAGCCAGGAGCAGGACATCAGCACCGATCATGGCTGGAAGATTGTGCTGAGTCGCGGGCTGGATATATATCAGAGCTTCGAGATGCACAATGCTTTCAGCTTCGCCAACCGCTTGCAGCAATACCGGCTCTGCAAAGCATTCAACGTGACATTCGTAAAGATTCAAGAACCTTGAACTTGGTGTGTCGCCCTACCCTTCTTTGCCATCAATGCGCGCTCTATACAGATACGGGCCATAAA
Organism: Burkholderiaceae bacterium; assembly: GCA_041736255.1. GTDB lineage: Bacteria > Pseudomonadota > Gammaproteobacteria > Burkholderiales > Burkholderiaceae_D > AVCC01. Next base: position 50,503 of record JBGSTZ010000011.1, on the reverse strand, counting down.
TAATCAGGAAGAATACAAATGCCGCCGTCCAGCTCGCGGCGGCTACGATCAGCGCGCCGTCACGCAATCCGGTGGTATTGATGGCGGCGCAAAAGCGTGCGATCACACCGATTTGTATCAGCACATACATCCATACTTCCTTGCGGCCGGCTTTGAGCTGCCTTCCGGTATGTCCAAGCGTGGTGCGGGTCATCATGCCCAATATTAATCCTGCCATGGAGCCAATCGCCAATACATGAAAAGCGGAGTTCGCCGGGACCACTTGCAGGGCCGCCAATGCGATTAGGAGAAAGCCGCAGGGAATCCACGCATACGACAGATGCAAAATCCATAGCAATGGATGGTGCAAGGTTTTATATGGCTTCCAGCCGCCCAGTCGCAACAATTGCGCGCAGGCCGCGGCAAACGCCAGGGCGGCTATCAACTTAGGTGGAAAGGTGAAAATCCATGCCAGGCTTGCCAAAGCAGTCAATGCTATGGTCAGGCGGTCGCGTGCAGGATTGACAATCGGCTTGGCTGTGGGAACGGTACTGCCGGTAAAACTAGGAATCACGCGCCCGCCGATCACGGATTCGATCATCACGACGATCAGAATAGCGGCCTGAATTATCAGTATGGTTGAGGTGGCAATCCAGCCCAGAGCGGCAAGATGAAACAGTATGTTGACGAATGTGAGCAGACTGAGCAAGCCGACTAAAAACATGTTGCGCTTGTTACCAGAGCGTTGCAGCACGCGGTAAATGGGCCAGGCGGCAAGTGGCAAAAACGCAATATCTACCAGCGCCGCAACCAATGGCGGAGCGCTCAGCATGGCAATGCGTCCTGCCAGCCAGACGCCTGCAAGCAGCGCCAAATGTCCGCGGCGCGGCGTCCACAAACCGGTCCAGTTGCGCCCTGCTGTAAACACAAAGCCGATGATTACCGCGATCGCAAAGCCGAACACCATTTCGTGCATATGCCAGTTAATGGTGATATTGGCGACATTTGCCAAGCCGGGCATATGGCCAAAATAGCTTGCCAGCCAGAGTGGAATGCTGATTGCGGCAAAAGCGGCCGCCAACAGATAGAAAGGTCGAAACCCGAGTGCCCACAATGGATGGTGTGTCGGCGATGGTTTCCCGGGTTGCGACGCCTTGGGTTCGTCAATTGTCATAAGCGCCATATTGCCCCGCATTTAAAGATATAAATGGAATGAATCTTATATTGTGGCGTTGAATAAAGCAACTGATGTTATGCATTTGTGCTGTCACGAAAAGGATGAAAGAAGATTGGAATGGCTTTTTTTGCCTGATCTGACGTTTCGTTAGATCAACATTTTCGCGCCGAATGTTGGGCTTCGCGCCAAGCTGTTAACTGTCGCATGTATTAATAAATACGCATTATATGTATTTGTGAAATGGCATTTTTCTACTTATACTCCCACATATTTTTCGAATTCACAGATTGGAGTAATGCTTTGTCAGCCCGACATTGAGCTGCGATTCTTCGAGAATTTCTACCCCTGTTTTTCAGCGCCACCGGTAGCGACGCCGTGCTCAACGGCGAATACCGCAGCCTGCACGCGGCTGGACAAGTTCAGTTTCTTTAGAATATTTTGCACATGTATTTTCACCGTGCTTTCAGCGACGTTTAGCGAGCGTGCGATGTTTTTGTTGCTTTCGCCGCGCGCCAGGCAGGCCAGAGTTTCTTTTTCGCGCGGGGTCAGCAAGTCGAGCTGGGAAGGTTCTGCTTTGGCTTGCGCAGCATTGCCACCTTGCCATTGCGCCACCAACTTGGCCGTCATTGCTTCGGCAATTACCGGCTCACCAGCAGCGGCGCGTCGGATCGCACGTACCAGAAAATCAGTCTCTATATTTTTGATCAGATAACCGCGTGCGCCTGCCTGCAAAGCTGCCGCCAAGTCTTCGGCGTCTTCTGATACCGTGAGCATGATTACCGCCGTATCCGGGCGATCCTGCAATAGTAGTTGTAGCGTTTCCAGACCAGAAATGCCAGGCATATTCAGATCGAGCAAGATCACATCCGGCTGCAGTTGCATGGCGCGCTTGACGCCTTCCACGCCATCGGCCGCTTCGCCGACGACGGTAAAATCTGGATGGCGCTGCAACAGGGAGTGGATGCCGCTGCGAAACAGGTTGTGATCATCCACCAGCAGCACGCTAATAGGATTGATGGGGGCGTTGGGATCGATGGTCGGGTTAGTCATGGAAATCTTAATCAAAAATAAATTATGCTGCAAGGCGCTGTTCATGCGGCAAATGCAGCACGACGGTGGTGCCGGCACCGGGCACTGAGGCGATATCAAATGCTGCATGGATACGTTGTGCGCGTTCGCGCATGATGTTGATGCCGACATGGCTTTCGCCTTTTTGTCGCAGAGTTTCCGCATCAAAACCAATGCCGTTGTCGCGAATGGTCAAGGCAAAGTCTTTCTGGTCCGACAAACTGACTTCGACGTGGCTGGCCACCGCATGCTTGCGAATATTGGAAAGCGCTTCCTGCACGATGAACAGGATTTGCAGCTGCTGTTCGCGCGGGAATGGGGCACCATCGACATCAGCGACGAATTCGGCGGCAATGCCGGTCTGGCTACGGAATTTGTTCATTGTTGTCTCAAGCGAGCGCACCAGATCGCCTTCGGCTAAACGGCTGCGGAAGTTGAGCAATAATTCGCGCACATCTTCATAACTCTCTTTCACCCCGGCCTGCAATGCGGGCACGATTTCGGTGACTTCCTCGATATTGCCCTGTTGCAGCGAATCTTCCAGCAGTTGCACCTGGATATTCAGGAACGTCAGCCCTTGAGCGATGCTGTCATGCAATCCTTGTGCCACCATATTGCGCTCTTCAGAGATGGCCATTTCGCGCTCGCGCATCGCCAGCCGCAAGTTTTCGATCGCCACGCCGAGCAATTGTCCCAGCGTGGCGAGCAAGTCGGATTCATGCTGGCTGAAGGCTTTCACTTTCCGGAAATGCATGTTAAAAAACCCGAGATGCTGATCGCGCGCATAGATATGAAACACCGATATGGTGGCAAAACCTTCCCGATGACACAGCAATTGCAGGGCTTTATCCATCTGTTGCAGATTGTGTACCACCGATACGCCTTTTACGACAGCCTCGCCGCACAGGCAGTCGCCGACTTTGAGGCAGTGCTCTGCGTCCACCATTTCTTCGGAAATCCCTTTATGCACCACCATATGTAGGTTGCCCCGAATCGGGTCCAGTATCCGCACCGAACCGCCGTCAGCCTCGAAATAGCGGCTGATGCGATCCAGGAAGCCTTCGCAAATAGCCTCCACTGGCTGCGGCACTTGCAGGAAAGCGGCAATATCATAGAGCAGCGCCAGCTTTTTATTTTGCTCTGCCAGTGCTGCCGTCTTTTCCTGAACTCGAATTTCCAAACTGCTGTACAAGTCTTCGAGGCGATCCGCCATGTGATTAAATCCTTTGCCCAAGCGGCCAAATTCATCGTGGCTCTCGACCGGCAAGCGCACGCTAAAATCTTTGTCCGTCATGCGTCGCATGCCATCATACAGGCGCGTAACTGGCACGATGATTAACAGGAACATCAGGTAAATGACGACCACAGTACCCGTCAGCGCCAGCGCCACCAATCCCAGTTGCGACGAGCGCAGCCAGAAAGTGCGTTTTTCGCTGTCTTTTTCGATCATTTGTACCAACCCATCGACACCTGCCACGTAATCATCGACCTTCGGGTAATAACCCTGCCAACTCGTTAGCCGCTCAGAATTGCGCTGATCCAGCATGACGGTAACCAGAGGCAGCAACTTTTGATGCCATTGCGCCGAGACAATTTCGAACTCGTCATGAATTCCGCGGGTGGGCGGCAAAAACAGCGGGCGCTGCGGATCGCCTTTGCGCAATAGGGAAAACTTGGCTTCTATGGTCTGCAGCTGTTTGTCCAGCAACTGCCGCTGCCGCATGTCGGCTTGCACCGGCTCATTCGCCCATTGCGACAACAGCACGGACAAGCGGTAACTCTGCATGCGCAGACTGCCGGCTTCATTGATCGCAGCAGAACTGCCTTCCAGCTGCCACGACAAAAACAGCGTAGCGCCGATTGCCGTCAAAGCCAGCGCCAAAAAACCCAGCAATACGCTGACAATTTTGGTGGAAAGTTTCTGCCAGGCAGGCAAGATGGTTTCAAGTGTCATGGTCGACAGGTTACGCTTTTTCGGCGTAAGCCATCACCCATGCCAATATTTGATCGCGCCGGGCCAGATCGAGCCAGGCAAGTTGGCGCGGCAACAATGGCGATGCAACATCGGACGCTACCGCCACGATGTCGGCATCATCCGGATACAGCGCCGGCTTGCCTAGTGCCGGGCGATGAATTTCCAGCTTCGGAATCGGTTCACGCTTGAATCCCTCCACCAGCGTCAGGTCGGCAGCAGACAAACGCGCCACCTGCTCGGCCAGGGTCGGTTCGGGCGCGCCGCGCAATTCGTGGATCAGGGCGAAGCGGTACGGCGAAGCCAACAAGACTTCCGCCGCGCCGGCAGCGCGCAGCCGTGCGCTATCCTTGTGCGCCGGCTCCAGCTCCAGATCGTGATGACTGTGCTTGATCACGTTCACACGCAAGCCTTGCGCGGCCAATTGCGGCAACAGGTATTCCAGCAGTGTCGTCTTGCCGCTGCCGGACCAGCCTGTAATGCCTAATATCCGAGGTGTCATGGTGTGTCTTGTCGTGTCTTGTCGTTAAAGTTTTTTCAGAAATTGGTTTTTCGGTGTACGCCTTTTGATGGTGGATCCAGCGGACAGACCAGGGGCAAGAACTCCTGCTGACGTGGTGAATACGCCAGCAAGGCACCGGTATCGATATCGAAATACCAGCCGTGCAGCATCAACTTTCCTTCTTCCGCACGGCGCTTGAGCCACGGGTATGTCAACAGATTGTCAAGCGAATGCAAGATGCTCGCCATCTCGCACGCCTTGTGCTGGGCTTCCGACGATTTGTGCGCAAGGTCGCGTAATACACGGTCCCGCACCGGTTCGGCAATGCGCATCCAGCGTGCGACAAAATTGGTCTCCGGCGCATTTTTGGACGGCGACAGCAAAGCCCGGATGCCACCGCAACGCGCATGGCCCAACACGATGATGCGTTTGACTTCCAGATTGCATACGGCAAATTCAATGGCGGAACTGACGCCGGGCGGCGCATCCTCGGCGCAAGGCGGTACAAGATTGGCAATATTACGCACGATAAACAAATCGCCTGGATCGCTGCCGGTCAGCAGCATCGGGTCCACCCGAGAGTCGCAACAGCCAATGAGCAAAGTGCTCGGGCTCTGCGATTCGCGCAAACTATCGAACAACGTTTGCTGATCGCTGAAGTATTGTTGCTGGAAACGATGGTAACCACGCACAAACTTTTCGATATCGTTCATATTTATTGCCATATCCTGTTTGTGCGATGCGTTGAGACCAGCATTCAGCGGAAAATTCGGACATTCAGTCGCGCTGTTCAATGTCGTCATCATATTGCATAAGCCCGTGCGTGCCTGTCCTTATGATGGCTTAAGCAAACTAGTTATTTAGGTGTAAAGCGCGCTAGAGCCTTTTACTGAAACGGCATCCAAGAGGCTCACCAAGATTTTTTGGGTGCCACCTAAAAACGCCATATTGCCAAAAAATAAGAAAAGTTGCATTAACTGGCACAATGTCTGAAATAATCGTAGAGCGCCCAAAGAATACAAGGAAAACAATGCCTGATCTTGCTTCAAAACCTGTTTCTTCTCCGTCTGTAAAAGACTTCCATAAAAAAATTGATCTCAATACGGCATCGATGAAGTTACCGATCCCGGTCTATTTGCAAAAAATTTATTGGTGGGCGTATGTGCACCCGCGCGCGGTCAAAATTTTCGAGCGCGGATGGCTGGTCAACCTGATCCTGTTTGGAAATTATGCAAAGCTGCGCAATGCAGCGCTGAATGAAATTGGCCGACCGACCAACGGCAGTACGCTGCAGGTGGCCTGCGTCTATGGCGATCTGACGCCGCGTCTGCTTGAGCGCCATACCGGCAATGCGACGCTGGATGTGGTCGACGTATTGCCGATCCAACTCCAGAATCTGCAGCGCAAACTGGGGCCTGATTCCGGCGTTTCGCTATTCCAGCGCGACTCTGCCGCGCTCGGCTTTGCCGATGCCAGCTATGACCGGGTGCTGGTTTTTTTCTTGCTACATGAACAGCCGGAAAACGTGCGTCGCGGCACTTTGGCGGAGGCATTCAGGGTCGTCAAACCCGGAGGAAAAATCGTTATTATCGACTACCATCGCCCAAGCAAATGGAATCTGCTGCGCCGCCCGTTGCAGGCGTTATTAAAACGTCTGGAGCCTTTTGCAGACGATCTTTGGCAGCATGATCTTACGTTCTATTTCCCGTCAGATATCAAACCATCCAGCATACAAAAACAAACTTTTTTCGGCAGCCTCTACCAGAAAATAGTCTTGACGCGTTAGGGAACAACCGGGAACGTGCGAATTTATTCGCACGCATCCAGAATAATGGAGAATGTGAATAAATTCACACCTATGGAATAAAGCAACAATCGCGTGCAGGCACCCGGATTACTGCACCAGTGGCGTATCCGCGCCTTCAAGCGTGACGCCTTGCACGTCAGCTTGCCCGACCAAAATTTTCAGATACTGATGCACCGCACTTTGCCACGCCTGTCGTGTCAACTGATCGGCGATTTGCGACTTGACCGCATCGAACGGCAATAGCTCGCCTTCCACGCGGCGCAATACCTGCACGATATGCAGGCCAAAACGGGTTTCCAGCAAACGCTCGCCCATCTCGCCGGATCCCAGGCGGAATACGAAATCCTCGAACTCGGGCACCGTCTGACCGCGCGACAGTTGACCCAGATTGCCGCCCATCGCGCCGGACGAGCAGTTCGAATATTCCTTGGCCAGTTCTTCGAAACGTTCAGGATGAGCGCGCAACTCGGCCAGAATTGCCTCACCGGTATCGCGCAGCAGCTCCAGCGTGACCGATGGCGTGACCTGGAACAGGATATGGCGTGCCTCGATCATCTCGCCATTGCTGAACAATGTCGGTTGGTTGCGGTAAAAAGTGGCGCAGGTCGCTTCATCGGCTTCAGGCACCCGCACCTCTTGCGCAAACAAGGCTTCAACGCGTGCGTCATCATCCTCTGCGACAATCTCCAAGCGGTCGGCTTCTTGCAGCAGCAAGGTGCGCAAAATCAATTCATTGACCGCTTGTTTGACGGGATGTGGCGCCTGTTGATGATGCGGCAATTCCTGCTCGATAGCGTGGTCGGTGATTTCTACGCCGTTGACTGAGATACCCATGATAATTTTTCCTTTCTTCTGTGCAGGCACAGAGGCCTGCACATCGTGCATTTGCGTAATTTAAGGTAAGTTAAACATAGGTAATTTACCGTGGACGCACCAACTGGAAAGCACGCCCGAGATAAGTAACTGCACGGAAACCGCTCCAGATATGCACCAGACGCGTGAATGGGAAAATCAAGAACAACGACATGCCCATAAACAGGTGCAGCTTGAACACCGGCGGTGCTGCCACGACGAAAGAAGCTGCGTCGCCACGGAAAGTCACGATATGCTGGGCCCACGTCATCAGCGACACCATCATATTGCCGTCCATGTGACCGGCCGATGCGAAAAGCGATGACAACCCTACCAACAAGGTAGCCAGAATCCACAGTATGACGACTTTGTCCTTGATGGTGGTCACAGCCATGAGGCGGTCATTGCTAAAGCGCCGTACCAGCAAAATCAGAATGCCGATCAGGCACAGGCTGCCCATGATGCCACCGGCAATCATGGCAAACAATTGTTTAGTGCCATGAGTGATGCCGAGGGTATCCCAAACCCATACAGGGGTTAGCAAGCCGCCCAAATGACCAAAAAACAAGCCGATGATACCGATATGGAACAAGATGTTCCCAGTGCGTAGATTGCCGGTATGCAGCATTTGGCTGGATTCGGATTTCCAGCTGTATTGCTCACGATCAAAGCGAATCAGGCTACCAAGCAGGAAGATTGCCAAAGCAATGTAGGGGTAAATTCCGAAAATGAACTGGTGGAAATATTCCATGATGTACTCCTTTATTGACGCGCAAACGCATCACTATTTTGTCATTGGATCAACCGGCAGCTTTGAGGTTGCCGGTGGTCCCTTTTGGATAAAAGTTGATCGGTTGCGCGCCTCCGGCATGCGCTTGCAGCAGGGGTTCTACACCATCGGCGCCGGGTCCGAAAGTTTCCAGCGCTTCATCCATATTGCGAATCGGCGGTTCGGTCAGTTCTTCGGCGGCAACCGGGCTAAATTGCTGCAACGCATCGAAGACGCCGGAATACGGACTGTCGTTGGCTGCCAGCTTGCGGCCGATGTGCGCCAGCACATGAATTGCATCCGACAACAGACGCCCCGCTTCCTGCTCTTCGACTTGCGACAGAAACTCCAAGAATAGCGGCACGAAATCCGGCAAATCCTCGCCGGTCATATCCAAACCGTGTTTTTTGTACTCTTCCATCAAATCTACCATCGCTTGTCCGCGGTCCCGCGATTCGCCATGGATATGCTCGAACAAGTGCAGCGAATGCGATGGATTGCGGTCGAACGTCGTGACATAACGTTCCTGCAGCGTGATCAAATCGTCTGCAGCCAACATATCCAGCAAGGGCCTTAACGGTGCGTGCAGCAGCGGTGTTTTGGCGAGTTCCGCTTCAAGTGTGGGTAAATTCTCCAGCAACGCAGGCTCCGGATAGAGCAGCAGCGCGGATAAAATCTGGAAGTGTTGCATAGCATTTCCTTCGTGGATAATCAGAGCAGAACCAAGAACCGGGTGCAAGCACCCGGCTTTCGACAGTCCTAAATAACGTTTTCTACGCGTTTTTTGCGGGATTTCGGCATCGCCATAAAAATCGCCGATCCCTGCTTTTTCTTGCCGAACAAGGACGATTCGCTGACGCCATCGGAACAACCGTTGCCGAAGGTGAAGCCGCACGAACCTTTCTCGTTGAAGCTATCCTCTGCCATTTCCTTGTGGCTGCTCGGGATCACGAAACGGTCTTCGTAGTTGGCAATCGCCATGATGTGATACATGTCCTCGACTTCTGCCTTGCTCAGCCCGACTTGCTGCAACACGGTCAGGTTTTCGACCTTGTCCACCGTCTTGCTGCGCATGTAAGCGCGCATCGCCAGCATCCGGTCCAGCGCGCTGATGACGGGCGCTTCCTTGCCGGCAGTCAGCAGATTGGCCAGGTATTTAACCGGAATGCGCAAGCTCTTGGTGTCCGGCAGAATCCCGTTCAAACCCATCTTGCCGGATTCGGCGGCAGCCTGGATCGGCGACAGTGGCGGGATGTACCAGACCATCGGCAGCGTGCGGTATTCAGGATGCAGTGGGAATGCGACTTTCCATTCTTTCGCCATCTTGTAGACCGGCGATTTTTTAGCCGATTCCAGCCACGAATCAGGAATGCCCTGTTTGCGCGCTTCTTCGATGACAGCCGGATCGTGCGGATCCAGGAACAAATCCAGTTGCGCTTCGTACAGATCCTGCACGTCAGCCACCGATGCTGCGGCTTCAATTTTGTTAGCGTCGTACAGCAACACGCCCAAGTAACGGATGCGGCCGACGCAGGTTTCAGAACAGACGGTCGGTTGGCCGGCTTCGATACGCGGATAGCAGAACGTGCACTTTTCGGCCTTGCCGGAAGACCAGTTGTAATAAATTTTCTTGTACGGGCAGCCGGAAATGCACATGCGCCAGCCGCGGCATTTATCCTGGTCGATCAACACGATGCCATCGTCTTCGCGCTTGTAGACCGAGCCGGATGGGCACGATGCGACGCAGGTTGGATTCAGGCAGTGTTCGCACAGGCGCGGTAGATACATCATGAAGGTGTTTTCGAACGTGCCGTACATCTCTTTTTGCATGTTGTCGAACAGCTTGTCTTTGCTGCGCTTGGCGAATTCACCGCCTAGATCGTCTTCCCAGTTCGGACCCCAGACAATCTTGTCCATGACCTTGCCAGTGATGACCGAGATCGGGCGTGCGGTCGGTGGCGTTTCCGACAACGGCGCATTTTGCAGGCGTTCGTAATCGTAGGTGAACGGCTCGTAATATTCGTCGATTTGCGGCAAATTCGGGTTGGCAAAAATGTTGGCCAGAATTTTCAAACGGCTGCCCTGACGCGGCTCAATCTTGCCATTGGCTTTACGATGCCAGCCGCCATTCCATTTATCCTGGTTTTCCCATTCTTTCGGATAACCGATACCCGGCTTGGTCTCAACGTTGTTGAACCACGCGTATTCCACGCCATCGCGGCTGGTCCACACGTTTTTGCAGGTGACTGAACAGGTATGGCAACCGATACACTTGTCCAGGTTCAGCACCATGCCGATTTGTGCTCTTATTTTCATGCTTTACTCCAAGTTTTGGAATTTCCCCCTCCCTTTCAAGGGGAGGTCGGGGTAGAGACGGGTTAGCACGTTTTGCGCAATAAACCCATCCCTCTCCCAGCCTCCCCCTTGAAAGGGGAGGAGCAACGTCGTTAGGCGATTTCTTTCAGCGGGCCTTCCAGCCATTCCACATTCTTCATCTTGCGAACCAACACAAACTCATCGCGGTTGGAACCGACCGTGCCGTAATAGTTAAAGCCATACGACAACTGCGCATAACCGCCGATCATGTGGGTCGGCTTGGTGACGATACGCGTGACCGAATTATGGATACCACCGCGTTTGCCTGACAATTCTGCACCTGGCACGTTGATGATTTTTTCCTGTGCGTGATACATCAGGGTCATGCCTTCCGGCACCCGCTGGCTGACTACTGCGCGTGCTGTCAGCGTACCGTTGACGTTAAACACTTCGATCCAGTCGTTATCGACAATGCCGGCTGTCTTGGCATCGGTTTCCGACAACCATACGTGCGGGCCGCCACGTGACAGCGTCAACATCCGCAAGTTATCCGAATAGGTCGAGTGAATACCCCATTTCTGATGCGGCGTGATGAAGTTCAGTGCAATTTCCTTGTTTCCGTTTGGTTGCGCACCCAGCATTGCCGCCGTCGTTTTGGTATTGATGGCCGGTTTGTAGACACACAAACCTTCACCGAAATCCCGCATCCACAGGTGATCCTGATAGAACTGCTGGCGACCGGTCAGGGTGCGCCATGGGATAAACTCATGCACATTGGTGTAACAGGCGTTGTAGCTGACTTCTTCGCTCTCCAGCCCGGACCAGGTTGGCGATGAAATAATCTTGCGCGGCTGTGCCTGCACATCGCGAAAACGAATCGAATCATGCTCGCGTGGCAGCGCCAGATGGGTATGATCACGCCCGGTCATTTTGGATAATGCATCCCATGCCTTGACTGCCACATGGCCATTGGTTTCCGGCGCCAGTGACAGGATCATTTCCGCTGCGTCGATCGCTGTATCCAGACGTGGCTGGCCTTTCGACACACCCTCTTCCAGCACTGTGCGATTAATACCGCGCAACACTCCAATCTCCTGTCCAGTTTTCCAGCTGATACCCTTGCCGCCATTACCCATGCTTTCCAGCAACGGGCCAATGGAGGTAAATTTCTTGTACACATCACGATAGTTGCGTTCAACCACGGTCATGTTCGGCATGGTTTTGCCCGGAATCGGTTCGCATTCACCAGCGCGCCAGTCTTTCGGATCGAAAGGTTGCCCCAGTTCGCCGGGAGTGTCATGCATCAGCGGCGTCAGGACCAAATCCTTTTGCGTACCCAGATATTCACCACCGATTTCAGAGAATTTTTCAGCCAGGCCCTTGTAGATTTCCCAGTCCGATTTCGACTGCCACAACGGCTGCACTGCTTCCGACAATGGATGGATGAACGGATGCATGTCGGACGTGTTCAGATCGTCTTTCTCATACCAAGTTGCGGTCGGCAGCACGATGTCGCCATACAGGCACGTAGTCGACATGCGGAAATCCAGCACGACCATCAGATCGAGTTTGCCTTCCACCGCAGGACGCATTTTGACTTCCTTCGGTTTGATGCAGCCCTCTTCATCGCTCATCAACGCGTTTTGCGCACCCAGCAAATATTTCAGGAAATATTCGTGACCTTTGCCGGAGCTGCCCAAAATATTCGAGCGCCAGACAAACATATTGCGCGGGAAGTTGGCTGGATTATCCGGATCGTCGCACGACAGATTCAGCTTGCCGGCTTTAATCTGTTCCACTGCGTATTGCGTCACATCCATGCCTGCAGCTTCCGCTGCGCGGGTGACTTCGAGCGGATTGGTTTCCAATTGCGGCGCGGATGGCAGCCAGCCCATGCGTTCCGATTTGGCGTTGTAATCGATCAATGCCATCTGCGTCACTTGCCCATCGGCCGAGGGCGAGGCGATTTCCTCGGTATGGAGTTTTTCGTGACGCCATTGGCTAGTGTGGGCATAAAAGAACGAGGTGCCGGCCATTTGGCGCATCGGACGATTCCAGTCGAGTGCAAACGCGAGTGGGGTCCAACCGGTTTGCGGACGTAACTTTTCTTGGCCCACATAGTGCGCCCAGCCGCCGCCGGACTGGCCAACGCAACCGCACATCATCAACATATTGATGATGCCGCGATAGGTCATATCCATGTGATACCAGTGGTTCAGCCCGGCACCAACAATCACCATACTCTTGCCGTGCGTCTTGTCGGCATTTTCAGCGAACTGGCGTGCCACGGTAATCACATCGGCCGGTTTGACGCCGGTATGTTTCTCTTGCCAAGCCGGCGTGTATGGAACATCTTCGGCATAATCAGCGGCAACGTTGCCGCCGCCCAGACCGCGGTCGATGCCGTAGTTGGCCACGGATAAATCATATACGGTGGTAACCAGCGCAGTGCTGCCATCAGCCATCTGCACTTTCTTGACCGGCACATTGCGCAGCAACATATCGCTGGCATCTTTGCCGCCAAAATAGGCAAATCCAACTTCCATTACTGCGTCGCTGGAATTGATCAAAGACAAGCGCGGATCAATCGGACGGCCGCTGGTGCCGGTTTTCATTTCCAGATTCCACTTGCCGGATTCGCCCCAGCGGAAACCGATCGAACCGGCTGGCGCACAAATATCGCCACTGGCGTCGTCGATGACCAGGGTTTTCCATTCCGGATTATTGGTTTCGTCTAAATTGTTGTCCAGGTGCGAGGCACGCAGGAAGTACTCCGGCACCAGTGCGCCGTTTTTCTCTTTTAGCAGCACCAGCATTGGGAAATCGGTGTATTGCTTGGCGTAATCGCGGAAATAGGCGGATTTTCCGGTAACGTGGAATTCCTTCAGGATCACATGCCCCATCGCCATCGCCAGCGCGGCATCTGTGCCCTGCTTTGGTGCCAGCCAGATGTCGCTGAACTTGGCCATTTCGCCAAAATCAGAAGATACAGCGACTGTCTTAGTACCCTTGTAGCGAACTTCGGTATAGAAGTGTGCGTCCGGCGTGCGCGTCATTGGCACGTTGGAGCCCCACACCATTAGATAGGTCGAGTTGTACCAGTCGGCCGACTCCGGCACGTCAGTTTGCTCGCCCCATACTTGCGGGCTGGCTGGTGGCAAATCGCAATACCAGTCGTAAAAACTCAGCGCCACGCCACCGATCAAGCTTAAATAACGGGTGCCGGAAGCATAGCTAATCATCGACATGGCTGGAATCGGTGAAAAACCGACAATACGGTCCGGGCCGAATTTCTTAATCGTGAAGGCGTTGGCGGCGGCGATGATCTCATTCGTCTCATCCCACTTGGCCCGCACAAAACCGCCGAGTCCGCGAATCGATTTGTACTGCTGTGCACGTTCTGGATTTTGGCTGATGTATTCCCAAGCCACGACAGGTGCCATGGTTTTGCGTGCCTCACGCCACATTTCCATCAGACGGCCGCGCACCATCGGGTACTTCACGCGCTGGGCCGAATAGACATACCAAGAATAACTGGCACCACGCGGACAGCCACGCGGTTCATGGTTCGGCAAATCAGGACGAGTACGTGGATAATCGGTTTGCTGGGTTTCCCATGTAATCAAACCGTTTTTGACATAGACCTTCCAGCTACACGAACCAGTGCAATTTACGCCGTGGGTGGAACGAACGATCTTGTCATGCTGCCAGCGTTGCCGGTAGGCGTTTTCCCAAGTACGGTCTTCATTGACAACTGCGCCGTGCCCGTTGGAAAAAGTCTCCTTGGTCTTGCTGAAGAATTTCAAACGATCCAGAAAGTGACTCATGGTCTCTCCAAACATGCGCCTGTCTGGCAGGCGCTAATCATTAAAACTGCTAATCGGAAATTACTACTGTCATTCTATGCAGCGAGCCCGCCTCTTACTATTCGCTAGAAGTCGGACTCCTGTAGGCAGTCTTAACTATTCTTTCTAGTCATTAAGGACTAGAAGTTTGTCGGACTGCTCCGACTGTTAGCAGGGCATTTCTGCATTTTTTCGAGAATAAAACCACCAGGTGACGACCACGCAGGTAGCGTAAAAGCCTATGAAGCCCCATAACGCTGCATTTGGCCCACCGGTCAGTGCAATCGAGGTGCCGTAACTTTTTGGTATAAAAAATGCACCATAAGCAGCAATCGCAGAAGTGAATCCCAAGACTGCTGCGGCCTCTTTGTTGGCGTCCACAATTGCTTGGGCTTGGGCAGTTGCGTCCCTGCCTGCTTCACGTTGACGTTCTGTTAAAAAAATCACTGGAATCATGCGAAATGTCGATGCATTGCCTATGCCAGTACCGGCAAACAACAGCATGAACATCCAGAAGAAACCCCAGAAATTTCCGGTGTTTCCCGCTTCTGGCAGGAAGTTAATAACGCCAATCACCGCACCGATCATGACAATGAAAGTCCAGAAAGTGACTCTTGCGCCACCTAATTTATCTGAAACCCAACCACCCGCAACACGGGTCAAAGCACCGACTAGCGGGCCAAGAAATGCATATTGCAAAGGATTCACATCAGGAAACTGAGTCTTGATCAACAAGGGAAAACCAGCCGAATATCCGATGAAAGATCCGAAAGTGCCAACATACAGCCAGCACATCAGCCAGTTGTGCTTGCGCTTGAAAATCACTGCCTGATCGGAAAAAGATGCTTTAGCGGAAGTAAGATCATTCATGCCAAACCAGGCTGCAAAGGTGGTAATGAGAATGAAAGGCACCCAGATGAAGCCGGCATTCTGCAGCCAGAACTGCTTGGTCGCGCCTGCCTTGGCCCAGACTTGCGGTTCGCCGCCCAGCGCACCGAAGACGCCGACAGTGATTACCAGCGGCACCACGAATTGGACTACCGATACGCCAAGATTACCCAAACCAGCATTCATGCCGAGCGCGTAACCTTTTTGCGATTTTGGATAAAAGAAGCTGATGTTAGCCATCGAAGATGCAAAATTGCCTCCACCGAAACCACACAGCAATGCCAGTATCAACATGGTTGGGTAGCCGGTATTGATGTCTTGTACGGCATAACCAATACCAATTGCTGGTATCAGCAACGACGCGGTAGAAATCGTAGTCCACTTGCGTCCACCAAAAATAGGCACCATGAACGAATAAAAAATCCGTAAGGTCGCGCCCGATAAACCCGGCAAAGCTGTCAACCAGAACAGTTGATTGGTGCTGTATTTAAAGCCGATATTCGGCAGATTCACAACCACTACGCTCCATACCATCCAGACCGCGAAAGCCAGCAGCAAAGCAGGAATGGAAATCCATAAATTACGATTAGCGGTGGATTTTCCTGTGCCTTGCCAGAAACTTGTATTTTCCGGCTCCCAACGATCAATAACATGACTGCTCATTTTCTTCTCCTGATTACGACGCGAGGGCGGCACCGACCGCCCGGGAATTAATTACCACTTATGCTGCGAGAGCGAACTTCTTCTCCGACTGCGCTGGCGCAGACTCCGGCTTGAATGAAAAATGCATCCAGACCAGCGATACGCATACCGTCCCGTACAACAACATGAATGCACTGGAACGTACGCCTGTGAGATCAACCAGCGCACCGAACATGATCGGCAAAAAGAAACCGCCCAAACCACCAGCCAGGCCGACAACACCAGACACAGCACCGATGTTATGGGTAAAATCATCCCCGATAAATTTGAAGACAGATGCCTTGCCGATCCCCATTGCGATACCGACGATGAACAACAACACGGTAAATAGCCAAGGCGACAGGCCGATATGAAAATTCACATCGCCGCTAACGGTCTTCACGACCAGATTGGTTTGCGGATAAGACAACAGGAAGAAGCAGACCCAGCACACCCACATCACAGCCCAAGTCACCTTGTAAGCACCGTATTTATCGGATATCCAGCCGCCAAATGCGCGTATCACACCACCCGGCAACGAGAAAGCCATAGCCATCAATGCTGCAATTTTCAGATCAAAACCATATTCGGATACGTAGTACTTTGCCATCCACAACGCCAGACCGACATAGCCGCCGAACACCACAGAGTAGTACTGCGAATAACGCCAGACGCGCGGATCTTTCATAACTTTTAACTGCTGCGTAAATGTTACGTTGGCCGGCGCGTGATGCGCCTTGTCCGTAAAGGAAAAATACCAGAACAGCAGGGCTGTAATGAACATGCCCAACGCATACACCCTAGGCAGCATTTGCCAGCTGAATCCAACAATGATCACCGGCGCCACCAGATGGGTCAGCGCGGCTCCTGCGTTACCTACCCCAAACACGCCCATCGCAAAACCCTTGCGCTCCGCCTTGAACCAGCGCGCCACATACGGCGTGCCAACGGAGAACGAACCGCCGGCCAGTCCGACAAACAGCCCTAACACAAGGAAATGCCAATATTGGCTGGCATAACTGAGCAGGAAAATTGGTACCACGCTGCTCATCATCAGCCAGAAGAAGACTACGCGGCCGCCGAAGCGATCGGTCCAGATGCCCAGCGGCACCCGCGTCAACGAACCCGTGAGTACGGGTGTCGCCAGCAACAAGCCGAACTGGGTTTCATTGAGCCCGAGCTGCGCCTTGAGCGGAACGCCCAAAACCGCGAACATCATCCACACTGCAAAGCAAATGGTGAATGCGAAAGTACTGCTAATTAGTACTGAAAGCTGCTTATTCTTAATTGCCACGATAACCCCCCATAGACGCACAATCCAACACAGCAAGCTTATGGCTTGTGATGCTAAATGGCTACTCGTCGAAGGGTTATTCCCAGAAGGCAATCTGACTAAACACTTCCCCTGGAATATCTAGCCAATCGTGAGAAGTTATAGGTCAAAAGGTGTAGAAAGAGGCATACCGCCGGATTACATTGGGTCATGGCGTAGTAACGGTAGCAGTGCGAAAATGGCAGTAAACCTGCAGGCAAATTTCTTTTTTATCCTGCAATTATTTTTTTCACTGCAAAAACCCGTACTGCGCAGTTCTCAGGCATCCGGTTCAGACGAGTTTGGATTTGATAGAATCTCTCCCACTTTGCAAAAAATGCTTTCACAATAATGACTAAATGACTAAGACTAAAACCAAGATTAAAACGCAGGATTTTCTCTCCAAGCTGGCTTTATTCAATGAAATGGGGCCGCAGGAACTAGATCGTATCGCAAGCGGCACCTCTGAAATACATGTGCAGCGTGGCGAGACGTTGTTTCAACGCGGCGACATCTGCACCGGCTTTCACGCCGTCATTTACGGCCAGGTCAAGCTTGCGTTTACCTCTGCGCAAGGCAGTGAAAAAATCGTCGAAATTATTGGCCCTGGCTATAGTTTTGGCGAAGCGCTAATGTTCATGGACAAACCCTATATCGTTGCAGCGCAAGCATTGAATGACACGCTATTGCTGCATGTCGCCAAGTCAACAGTACTTACAGAACTGGAGCGAGACCCACAGTTTGCACGCAAAATGTTAGCGGGCTTGAGCCGGCGTTTGCATAGCTTGATTTGCGATGTGGAGGCGTATTCCCTGTGCTCAGGCACCCAGCGCGTTATCGGTTATTTGCTGCAGCATGGTACCGACACAGACACACAAATCGATGGCATGGAAATTATCTTGCCGTTTAGCAAAGCAGTACTTGCATCCAGGCTCAACCTGACACCAGAACATTTTTCGCGCATTCTGCATGATTTGACAGAAAACCATCTGATTAATGTCAGTGGCAAAAATATTACGATATTGAATATCGAGAAATTACGCAACTATGAGGGATAACAGCGCGAGAGGGAACGGCGCCAAGAGTAGCAGCGCGCTATTTCATCGCAAGGCCTTGCGCTGCATGCAGTTTGATCCGCTGATACATCCGCGTAGCGCCAATCATATTTACCAGTAGCCAACACGAAGACACGCCAAAAGCAAGTCCTGCTAGATGCGTCAACACACCTGGCCACTGCACTGCTGCCAGCAATAAGGCCAGCGCTATCAAGTGCGCATAAAATTGCTTAGTAGTCACGCTGTCCGGCAAGACCTGCTTCACATTGGGCACAATTCCACGCTGTTTTATTGCGCTTTGCAGGTGATACCACACTAAAAATGGGACAATTTTGTAGAGCATACCGTTGATTACCGAGTAAGCAAATCCAACAATAAATAGCACACCCAAAAACAGGGCATAAGAAGGTGCAACTGTAATCTGCGGCAGCAAGCGTCCGGCAATCCAGAGCGCGCCGCAGGCCAGTAAGCTTGCCATGCCGGTGCGCCAAAACATGACCGTAACATCCGGCTTGGGACGCTTTCTGAACCAGAGCAAGTACAGGGTTGTCAGCCCGAACAATATGAATCCGAGCGCGACAAAAACGGAAATGGCGGTATTCCAGCCATTCGGCTGTTGCCACGTCAGCACATCGACACCTGACCAAACTAGTAAGAGCAAAAATAGTACCGGCACCAGCCAGCGTGTCAAATACGGTGGATACAGTGGCGTGACCTGAAACATCGGCACCACCTGATAGGCGACCCCGATCACTAACAAGCCGACCCATCCCAGTAGCCCCCAGCGGGCATGCAAATTGGTCAATTCAACCAGCGGCAACCCAAATGCCCCGGCTAATGCACTGGCAAGCGTCGCGCCCAATATGACGGTCACAAGCAGCGCAAGCAGCGCCAGGCGAATTGCCCACAGCGTAGCGCTGGCATCAGAGACGCGCCAGAGGCCAACCACACTCGCCCCCAGAAGCCATAGAAATGCCAAGCCGAGAAACAGCAGCGCCAATGTAAATAGCAGAGGTTGTGCTAGCAAAAAAGCACCTACCAATGCTGCCGTGCCGACAACCAGAAAAAAATGCACGATGCTGGCAGTTAATTGCGCGCGCGGCAGATGGACACCGGCCACCACGGGAAGAATCTGAACTATTGCTCCGATCATCGCAGTGGCCAGAAATCCAAGCGCCAACAAATGTGTCAATGCCAGTGTCAAAGGAGCCCAACGCGATTCCAGCGCCAGCGGGCCATACCAAATCAACAAAAGGGAAGCAATGATGGCAAACGCGGGGGCCGTCAAAAAAAATCGTAGAGGCACAGACACTGGAGGTGTTTGATCAAACGACAAAATACGCTGCATCAGACCTTATGCCAAATCAGTATTTCGTAGAGATAATCAGGACGGGAGAGCGTTTCGTGCGCAAAACCGTTATTGTCGAGAATGCGATACAGCGGACGAGGTTCACGGTCGATAATCATGCGCAAGCGCTGACCTGAGGCCATCTGCGAAATTGCATCGAGCACGCGCTCCATAGGCTCGGGTGGCTCAAGTCCGCAGACGTTCAGTTCGATATCATTGTTCACTTTTTAATCGACCTTATCCAACGCAGAAATAACATTATCAATGTGTTCCATGGCATCGATAATTTCATGGCCTTTGGTTGAAAGCGCTCTGTCTATCATCGGATACAACATGCTTTCTTCTTTCATATTATGTTGCTGCAACATAATATTCAGTGTTTCCGCATAGCCAAAAAAATTCGGCGCATCCAGTTTCGTTATTGCCTCATCCATCTGCTGCATGAGTTCCAGCATTTGTTTATGCTCGGCGCGCATGACACTGGTTGGACCTTGCGTATTGCCAGTTTCTTTCTCAAAGGCGGGAAACAGGATCGTCTCTTCCATTGCCATATGGTGCACTTGCGCTTCGCTGAAGTGCTGATATGCAGTTTTCGCCTTATCCCAATCACCCTGATCAACACCGTGTTCAGCTGCCGCAAACAATTGATCGCAACGTTTATGGTCAGTACCCAAATACTCACTAATTGTTTTCATGATAAGCACCTTAGTAGAAGACTGGATCATTCTCACATCAAGCCCTATCCGTACTCATTGATCTATATTAAGGATTCATAGGCTAGGGGCAGACTAGAATACTCGCACAAATTCATCGCTCCTCTTTACAACGTCACCTACCACGCATCAAAAGTAATACAATCACGTGTATTTTTAAAACATCTTACAAATATTGCGCAAATCACTTAGATTTTAATCATACTCCAAATATTTACCTGATTAGTTACCAACCTCTGACGTGAAAAATTCATGTTGTTTTTGGGTAATATCACGATGAAATAAGTAATAAAGTCAATGCATTACAAACGACGAGATTAATTGCTTTAATGAAATTCTACAGAAATTAGCGTTCATCTGAGGTTGGTAACTAATCAGGAATATTTATCATGGTATGCCGGGAAAATCAGGATAAATACAAATTCTTGCCGGCGACAACAAGGACCATTGTGCTGCAGATTGCATTACCGTTACTAAAACTCAAAGAACGATTATTGCTGCCCATCATCCAGGGCGGCATGGGCGTTGGCATCTCGGCGCACAGGCTGGCGGGTACCGTAGCAAAATTCGGCGCAGTCGGCACCATTTCCAGCGTCGATTTGCGCCGCCATCATCCGGACTTAATGACGCAGACAGATGGTTCACGCGACAAGGAATTGATCGACAGCGTCAATTTGATTGCGCTGGATCGCGAAATCAAGGCAGCACGCGTGCTGGCCGATGGCAATGGCATGCTGGCCGTTAATGTCATGCGCGCTGTGTCTGAATATGCATCTTCGGTGCGCCAGGCCTGTGCCAGCGGCATCGACGCAATAGTCGTGGGTGCTGGCTTGCCGCTGGACTTGCCAGAACTGACCGCACATTATCCCAAAGTTGCATTGATTCCGATTCTGTCGGATGTTCGCGGCATCGCCCTGATACTGAAAAAATGGATGCGCAAGAATCGCTTGCCAGACGCCATCGTGATCGAGAATCCGCGTTACGCCGGCGGACATCTGGGCGCGGCAAACCCGCAACAGGTAGCCGATCCGCACTTTGCCTTCTCTACCGTGCTTGAAGGCACGCTCGAATTATTCAAGCAGCTTGGCCTTGAGCGCGAACAGATTCCGCTAATTGCTGCCGGCGGCATCAATAATCACCAGGAAGTGCGCGAACTATTCGCGCTGGGCGCGAGTGCAGTGCAGCTCGGCACGCCGTTCGCGGTAACTGCAGAAGGCGACGCCCATCCCAACTTCAAGAAGGTTCTGGTGGAAGCGCGTCCCGAAGATATCGTGACCTTCATCAGCAATACTGGCCTGCCGGCGCGCGCGGTACGCACGCCGTGGCTGGCCAACTATCTGGACAAGGAAGCCAAGCTGGAGCGCATCGCCAAGGCCAAACCCTGCACGGTGGGCTTTGACTGCTTGCTCCAATGCGGCTGGCGCGACGGTATTGCCAAGGCTGGACAGTTCTGCATCGATACCCAACTCGCTTTCGCCATGAATGGCGACATCAAGCGCGGCCTGTTTTTCCGCGGCTCCGAAGAACTGCCGTTCGGCAACGCCATCCGATCGGTGCGGGAGCTAACGCAATACATGCTCACAGGACAGTATCCGGCCGACCTGATAACACGATCGTCAGAACAGCATCTGCTGCCAAGCTGACGCGCGCCGTCAATACGCATGCACCGCCATTCATACATTGTCACTTTATGCTACGGACACATACACCATGACGCCTACATCCGTTGATACCTTACCCGAAACCGAAACGGCAACCGCTGCCATGAAAAAAATGGAATTGGTCTGCCCTGCCGGCAGTCTGCCGGCGCTGAAAGCCGCTGTCGACAACGGCGCCGATTGCGTCTATCTGGGGTTTCGCGATGCCACCAATGCGCGCAACTTTGCCGGCCTGAATTTTGACGATGCCGCCATCGCCAACGGCATTCGCTACGCGCACGATCGGGGCTGCAAAGTATTGCTGGCACTAAATACTTATCCGCAGGCGTCCTGTTGGCAGCTATGGCGCACTGCCATTGACCGCGCCGCCCATGCTGGCGTTGACGCAGTGATCCTGGCCGACCCGGGCTTGATGCAATACGCGGTAACACATCATCCAAACTTGCGCCTGCATCTGTCGGTGCAGGGTTCCGCCACCAATTTTGAAGCCATCAATTTTTATTACCAGCACTTTGGCATCGCACGCGCGGTGCTGCCGCGGGTGCTGTCGCTGGCGCAGGTGGAGCAGGTGAGCAAGAAAACCCCGGTTGAAATCGAAGTATTCGGCTTCGGCAGCCTGTGCGTGATGGTTGAAGGCCGTTGTGCGCTATCGTCGTATGTCACCGGCGAAGCGCCGAACACGCACGGCGTCTGCTCGCCGGGCAAGGCTGTACGCTGGCAACAAACGCCGGACGGGCTGGAGTCGCGCCTGAACGGGGTGCTGATCGACCGTTATGCCGATGGCGAAAATGCCGGCTATCCGACCCTGTGCAAAGGCCGCTTCGATGTTCGCGGCGAAAACTATTACGCGATTGAGGAACCGACCAGCCTGAACACGCTGGAACTGCTGCCGCAATTGATGCGCATGGGTGTACGCGCAATCAAGATCGAAGGACGCCAGCGTAGCCCGGCTTATACCGCACAGGTGACAAAGGTCTGGCGCGAAGCCATCGACAGCTGCCGCGAAAATCTGCAGCGCTATTCGGTAAAGCCGACCTGGATGACGGACCTGGACAAGGTCGCCGAAGGGCAACAACACACATTAGGGGCGTATCACCGCCCTTGGAAATAATTCCATTTCCAAATCAACCGTGCACTTTGTCGGCTTCGCGCCAGTTCTGTACCTACGTACTGTCTGCGTTTTGTTACCACCGGCCTTCGCGTTCACGATTGATGGTGAAAAGAAATAACTGCAACAGGAGAATGCATTTTGAAACTTGCTTTGGGTCCGATACTGTATTACTGGGAACGTGATGCGGTATTCAAGTTCTATGAAGCCATCGCCGAATCCGCCGTCGATATCGTCTATCTGGGCGAAACGGTATGCTCACGCCGCCACGAATTACGCCTGTCCGACTGGCTGACTATTGCCGAAAACTTGCGCGCTGCCGGCAAAGAAGTGGTGCTGTCGACGCTGGTGCTGATCGAGTCTGGCGCGGACACCGCCACCTTGCGCAAGATTACTGAAAATGGCGGATTCACAGTCGAAGCCAACGATATGGGCGCGGTGCATTGTCTGAGCGCCAAGACACCATTCGTTGCTGGTCAGCATCTTAATTTATACAACGCACCGGCACTTGAACTTGTGGCCGGTCTGGGTGCCAAACGTTGGGTGATGCCGCTTGAAATGCACCGCGATGATTTGGCGCATATGCAGGCCGGCAGGCCGGCGGGGCTGGAAACCGAAGTATTTGCTTACGGCCGGATGCCGTTGGCATTTTCGGCACGCTGCTTTACTGCACGCCACCACAACCTGCCGAAAGACAATTGCCAGTTCGTTTGCATGGATTATGCAGACGGCCTGATGCTGCAAACACGTGAGAACAAGGATTTTCTGGTGCTTAACGGTATCCAGACCCAATCCGCACGGGTCTACAATCTGATCAACGAGCTCACGCAAGTGCGAGAACTGGGAGTGGACGTGGTGCGGATCAGCCCGCAATCGCAACACACAGGGGAAATTATCCGGCTATTCCACGCAGTATTGGCGCAGCAAGCATCCGCGACTGAAGCCATGGAAACGATGCGGGCGCTAATGTCGGATCAGCCCTGTAACGGTTACTGGTATGGTAAACCAGGGCAGGAGCTGCTGGCAGCGTGAGAATGGATGCATAACTCCTCCAGAAATCGCGGCCAGTGCGCAGCTAATTTTCAGAGGAGTTTAGCGTGATGTTTTACGGTGATTACGGCGAAAAATTCAACAGCATCAGCCATCTGATCGGTGCGGTATTGGCCGCGATCGGATCAGTGCTACTGATTGTGCCTGCTGCACGCTTGGGTGATCCATGGAAAATCGTCAGTTTCAGCATATATAGCGCGATGTTGCTGACACTGTATGTCGGCTCCACCCTGTATCACAGCGCACGCGGGCCGGCTAAGGATGTGCTACGCAAGTTCGATCACTGCGCGATTTACCTGTTGATTGCCGGCACCTATACGCCTTTTGTACTGGTAACGCTGCGCGGAGCTTGGGGCTGGTCCTTGTTCGGTGCGGTATGGGGCTTGGCAGTGCTTGGAATTGTGCAGGAAATCTGGTTCGCCAAAGGTGCGCGTCTGCTGTCGCTGGCAATTTACGTTTTGATGGGATGGCTGGCACTGGTTGCGATCATGCCGCTGATAGCGGCGCTTACCTTGGCAGGATTTGCCTGGCTAGCGGCCGGCGGGCTGTTGTATACGATAGGCATTATTTTTTATGTGTACGACGAAAAAATACGCCATGGGCATGGCGTCTGGCACTTGTTCGTGCTGGGCGGAAGTGCCTGCCATTACTTTGCCGTCTTGCTTTACGTAGTATAAAAATTGAAGGAGTACTCATGCACAAAAGTCGTTATCTGATACCGCAACAATTGGGAAAATTACTGTCGATGCTGCCCGCTTACCCGGGTTCATTCCTATTCGTCACCGCACTCAACCTGGCGCTGTTGAAAAACTTGCCAACCGATGTGCGAGAGTTACTGGCCGGCAAAAAAATGCGCATCACGGTACGCGATGCGCAATTGTCGTTCGACTTCCAATGGATACAGAAAAGTTTTTCCGCATGCCGCAACATGGGCGCAGCCGACCTGACCATCAGTGCCAGCGCGCACGATTTCCTCCTAATGGCGCAGCGCCAGGAAGATCCTGACACCTTGTTTTTCAGTCGGCGGTTGTTGATGGAAGGCGACACCGATCTGGGCTTGCTGATGAAAAACACCATCGACGCGATCGAACTACCGGTTTTTCAACTGGCGCAGTTGTCACCTGAAAACGTGCTGGCGCGAATGAAGGCGAAACTAAAAGTGTGATTTTGAGCTGCAACAGCAGCGCAGGTTTATAGAATTTCTGATGGGAAGGATTTGTTTATGCGTGCGAAAGATGCCGCTAAAAACGCCAAATTACCGCTGGTCTACTCGTGTTCCGGCTGTTCAAGCGCGGCGCAACTAGCCAACCATGTCGCCTTGCAACTGGATCGACGCGGTATAGCTGAAATGTCCTGCATTGCCGGCATTGGTGGCGACGTGCCGCACTTGCTGAAAATTGCACAATCCGGCCGCCGCATCATCGCACTCGACGGTTGCGCGCTGGCCTGCACCAAAAATTGTCTGTCGCGGCACGATATTGCACCGGACAATTATCACCAACTGCAAGAATATGGCGTCAAAAAACGCCTGCATGAAGATTTCAACCCGCAGCAGGCGGAAACGGTGATCGCCCGCGTGATGGCAGATATGAAGCTCTCATTAATTGTTGTTTCTGACTTGCCCACTACAAGCATGGAAAAAGAATTACTGCGACGTCATAAATGATGCAACAAACCACCCTGCCCTGAACAGAGATCCCAAGTAGTTTTTATTACCCGAAAATTACTGCCTGCCGGGTCAAGGCCACGCCGACGATGTAAGCAAATACCAGCAATGCACCAATAAAGGCCTTCACGCGAACTGCCTTGGTTTTGCCGCGCTTCAGTGCAATGGTGCCAAGCCTGATATAGACCACCAATGCGATCACCTTGGCTGTCAACCAGTTCTGTACAAACGGATACTGGCCGCTCCAGAACACCATGACCAGCGCGCTGGTCAGCAGCAAGGTATCGATGACATGCGGTGCAATCCTGACCCAGCGCTGCTGCAGAGCCGCCGAATCCCGCAGCATCCAAAACCCGCGTAACAAAAACAGACTGCCGCTGAGTACGGCACAAGTGACATGAAAATGTTTAAGAGCAAGGTAAATCATGGGGGAAGGTCTCGATTTTGCCGACTACAGAAGAGTTGTTACGTAAGCCCTGTCGCCAGAGCTTGCTGGTTAATCATGAATCCGTGAATCCGTGAATCTATTAATCTGCTGAAGCCTGACGGAATACCAGAACCGGAATGGTCGAATGCGCCAACACTTTTTGCGTTTCACTACCGACAAACAATCTGCTCAAGCCTTTGCGTCCATGCGACGCCATGAATATAACGTCGCAATTGTGTTCGATGGCGACGCTGATGATTTCTTCATACGGGTTGAATGATTGGCGTATGTAGGTTTCGCACGAGACATTCGCGGTTTGTGCAGCATCCGCTATTTTCCGGACGTGCATTTGCGCCATTTCACGCATTTTTTCTTCATAACTTCCCGAATCTACCGTAACCGAGCCGTCGGTCAGCGGTGCATATGGATAAGGATCGGCGACTGACAAGCCGATAATTTTCCCACTATTAGATTGGGCGAATTCGATCGCTGCTGTAATTGCCTGGTCGGCTAAGGGTGAACCATCCGTTGGCACCAGAATCGTCTTGAACATAATTATTACCTTCCCTGTTGTAACATCGTTTATGCAGACGCATTGGGTGTGCAACACGCCATGCTTTGGCTGCGCGTAGTGTAAATCAAACGCACTATAGCAGCGAGACTTAGGATCCATAAAAAAATAACAAGAGCTTTTTACGGAACGTATTTTGAGGTTGTGCGCTATGAACTGGATACGGCTCTGCAAGAAAAAAGTCCAAGTTATTTTGTTACGAGCACTTAGCCAAAATACAGGAAAAATTAAGCTACCTCCGGAAAAGTTGGAGGTTTATTGCGGGGGTGCCTCAAAGGCACTGGTAACCCACGACCCGCCTAAAGGCAGCTACAGTCCCACAACATTTGATCGTAGCGATCATTTTTTTTCTCCTGATTACGGATGTAGCCACGAACTATTTCTTCATCCAATCAAAAGCTACCGGAATCGAGGCATCGCCGCTGTGGTACAGCGCAAGTTCAGCATTTTTTCATTTCGACAGATTAACAATTTATACTGCGGTCTATGTAACATCGGTTATTAAATCAAGCAAGTCTAGCAACACTACTTCAGCATCGCTGCACAATGCGCGCTCAAGCCATACATTAGGCCTGAACAGCAATAACATATATAATACATACTGCATTATATATAATAGGTATATTACTCTTCAACCGGTTTGGACCAGCAATGCGATTAACTGCTTATACCGACTACACGTTACGCACCCTGATGCACTTGGGCATGAATCGGGATAAGTTGGTGACGATTAAAGATATTGCCGATATTCACGGCATATCCAAGAACCATTTGATGAAGGTAGTGCATCAACTGGGTTTGACCGGGATGGTGGAAACCGTGCGCGGCCGCAACGGTGGGCTGCGGCTCAATCAAGAGCCGGCAGATATCAATATTGGGGAAGTGGTACGCAATACTGAAACCGATTTTTTCATGGCTGAATGTTTTTCACCCGGAAATTTTCAGTGCGGCTATTCTTCCGATTGCACGTTAAAAGGCGTGTTGCATGCTGCCACAGTCGCATACCTGGATGTCCTCGATGGCGTCACGCTTGAAAATTTAATCAAAAAAGATAGCCGCTATGCTAGCCAGGCTTGCGCGCCCAGGCAAGATACCGCTCTCAAACCGATACGCGTCTATCCGGCCAAATCCGAGGCTTGAAATCGAATTTGACGAGATTATCGGCAGCTTATCTGCACAATCTGGCGCCCAATGAAAAAGCAAAAAATGCCGTTTCCCTTAAGTGGAAACGGCATTTTCATGTTGCTCTTACAGCTGAATATTATCGTTCAGCTATCGCATCCACCACGCACAAAGCAGTCATATTGACAATCCGGCGCACAGTAGCGGAGGGCGTCAGGATATGCACTGGTTTGGCGCATCCAAGTAGAATCGGCCCGACTGCGACCCCATTGCCGGAAGCTGTCTTCAGTAGATTGTAGGCAATATTGGCAGCATCGATATTTGGCATCACCAGCAAATTGGCATCACCAGTCAAAGGGGAATCCGGCATCATCGATTGGCGCAAAGCCGAATCCAACGCAACATCGCCATGCATCTCACCATCGATTTCCAGCTCGGGCGCATTCTTTTGGATAAGACCCAGTGCTGTACGCATTTTTATCGAAGACTCGCTATTGCTTGAGCCGAAATTTGAGTGCGACAGCAGCGCCGCACGTGGTAACAGACCGAAACGACGCATTTCTTCAGCGGCCAAAATGGTAATTTCCGCTATTTGTTCCGCAGTTGGATTCTCGTTGACATGCGTGTCGACTACAGTCAGCTGGCGTTGCGGCAGGATCAGACAGTTCATCGCTGCATACACGTTGACACCCTCGCGCTTACCCAGAACCTGATCGATATAGTTCAGGTGCAAATGGGTGGATCCATACGTTCCGCAAATCATGCCGTCGGCATCACCTTTGTGAATCATCATGGAGCCGATCAAGGTGTGACGGCGACGCATTTCCAGCTTTGCATACTGCTCGTTCACACCTTTGCGATGCATCATTTGGTGAAAAGTTTGCCAATAATCCCGATAGCGCTCGTCAAAATTGGGATTAATCACTTCAAAATCTTCATCGAGTTTCAGACGCAAACCGAATTTCTCAATCCGTTGTGCCAGAACTGCTGGACGGCCCACCAAGATAGGTTTCGCCAGTTTTTCGTCGACGATGATCTGTACCGCGCGCAGTACGCGCTCTTCTTCCCCCTCGGCGAAAACAATGCGTTTTCTGCCTGATGGGGCTTTTTTCGCGATTTGGAACAATGGCTTCATAAAAGTGCCACTGCGATACACGAATTGCTTCAAGCTTTCAACGTAAGCGGGCATATCCTGAATCGGCCGCGCTGCAACACCGGATTCTGCCGCTGCCTTCGCCACTGCGGGGGCCACGCGGGTCATCAAACGCGGATCGAAAGGCATCGGAATCAAGTATTCGGGACCGAAAGATAAATTACGGATGCCGTAAGTCGTGGCAACGATATCCGACTGTTCGGCTTGCGCCAGTTCGGCAATCGCATGCACCACCGCGATCTCCATCTCGCGCGTGATGGTAGTCGCACCGCAATCGAGTGCGCCGCGGAAAATGTACGGGAAGCACAATACGTTGTTAACCTGGTTCGGATAGTCGGAACGGCCGGTAGCGATAATCGCATCAGGGCGTACCGCTTTGACTTCTTCCGGCAGAATTTCCGGCGTCGGGTTGGCCAGCGCCATCACGATCGGGCTTGCTGCCATGCCGGCCACCATTTCCGGCTTGACGACGCCGCCAGCAGAAAGACCCAGAAAAATGTCCGCGCCCGGCATCAAGTCAGCCAGTGTGCGGGCGCTGGTTGGCTGGGCAAAGCGAGCCTTGTCCGGATCCATCAGTTCAATCCGACCCTGATACACCACGCCGGCCAGATCGGAGACAAAAATATTTTCGATCGGGAAACCAAGATCGACGATTAGGTCGAGACAGGCTAGCGCTGCAGCGCCGGCGCCAGAAACTACCAGCTTACATTTTTTGATATCCTTGCCAACCACTTTCAAGCCATTCAGGATGGCGGTGCAAACAATGATCGCGGTGCCGTGCTGATCGTCGTGGAAGACCGGGATTTTCATCCGGTCGCGCAGCTTGCGCTCGATGTAAAAGCATTCCGGCGCTTTGATGTCTTCCAGATTAATGCCGCCGAAGGTCGGTTCCAGCGCGGCGATGATATCAACCAGTTTGTCCGGGTCGAGCTCGTTGATTTCTATATCAAAGACATCAATACCAGCAAATTTTTTAAATAGAACGCCCTTGCCTTCCATCACAGGCTTGGATGCCAGGGGTCCGATATTCCCTAGACCAAGTACTGCCGTGCCGTTGGTAATGACAGCCACCAGATTGCCGCGCGCAGTGTATTTGAAGACACTGGCCGGATCGGCGACGATTTCTTCGCACGGCGCAGCAACCCCGGGAGAATATGCCAAGGCCAGATCGCGCTGGTTTGACATCTGCTTGGTTGATGTGACGCTGATTTTGCCTGGGGTCGGAAATTCATGATATTCGAGTGCCGCCCGGCGCAATTCTTTGCGCCGCGCCTCCTTTTGATCTAATGTCGATTCCATGCTCTACGGCCTTTCTGTTTTTTTAAAGCTTACCGAAAGCTTACGATTTTAGCAGAGCAGGCGCACGAATTTTATACGTATTTGTACTAGTCTTATGTGGTTTGAACATAAATCAGCCGTGGCGCCACCAGATTAAGGCTGTAATATTATCGAAATACACCCCATATACAACCCGCAGTTCTCATTGCAAACGTGCGGAGGCGGGCGGCATAGGATCCATTTCAATAATATCGTTATGCCCTTGTAAACTCGTGATAATAGTGTTAACTCTTACTCAATCGAAATAATCGATCGTTCAGGAGGAATTCACATTCGCGCTGTTGTCCCATACCCGTTGGTGCCCTATGACGCTGCCCGCTTATCCGGTGCCGCCGCTGACGCTGTTTCCTATCATGGCCGAGATCGGCGACGATCTGTACCGTCATGGCCTGCTGGACGCTTTTCGTGCGTTTGCACGATACCTTCCTGATTGTGCTGGATGGTACGGATTTCTTTTCTTCCCCAAAGATTTTTTGCCCGTGCTGTTCGCAGTCCACGCTCGCCAATGGCAAGGCACTGTACCACCACATCGCCGTCACGCCCGTGCTGGTGGCGACGTCAAGAAGATTGCGAACTGGCTGCCAGCGGGCGCTGGCTTGCCCAGTAGGGCGCGCACTATGCGGCGTGGGGCAGCACTTTCCTGGGCGACGATCTGTATTGCCATCAGCCGTTTTACCAGTAGAAATTGGCATCGCCGAGCCGTCCGATACCGGATAACCCCCAATGGATTCGACTGCTTAAAATTTATTTCTTTCTGGCATCGTTTTAAAATGAGAACTGCTGTACGCTTGCACTGCAAATCCTATCCATTTTTTTCTAGTTTTTTTATATTTTTACTTGGCTTCTTCTGGACAACTTTTCATACCCAAGTTCCTTTATACCTATCAAACGTCAAAGTTTGGGAATCCATTGAAAACTGCTCCCGTATGACAAGCAGCTTCGAATTTGCGTAGTTATGAGTTTCCCATTGCTGAAGCAAATCTCAGCATCA
Organism: Burkholderiaceae bacterium; assembly: GCA_041736255.1. Lineage (GTDB taxonomy): Bacteria > Pseudomonadota > Gammaproteobacteria > Burkholderiales > Burkholderiaceae_D > AVCC01. Next base: position 19,135 of record JBGSTZ010000011.1, on the reverse strand, counting down.
TTGTTTCTTCAGAATGTGGTGGGCCGAATCTATATGGCTGGCACCTGTAAAGAATTGTTTTGTTCTGGTAAGATTTTGACTTTAGTTTTGTGGAGTATGTACCCTTCACAACGCCATTAAAGCTTTATCACATTGACACGACAGTCTTTAGCGGCAAGTCACGTTTTACATCAAAAATGGTGATGCGTTATCACGCAGGGAATTAATTGCAGGCGGTATGGAAAAATAAAAAAATAGTTCGCATCGTAGGCCTTTCTTCCGCAGTGGTTTTCGACAGAAACGAACCTTTGAATCCTGTTAATTGATGCATCAGCATAATCGTAATGAATAAAAAAGCTGAAAAACTGCCGCCAGGAATGGCGGTGTTACCGAGGTTCCTAATGAGCCGCTAAACCAGCAAGAGTTAACACAGACAATTCAAAACTGAATCGAATTTTCACATTCATTTTTGTATTGTTTTTTGCCGACGACAGGATAAATACATGGCAAATAATAAAGTATTGACGCCCCAACTCAAAGATCTGTTATCCGAGGTTACTAATCATGGCAATCAGCATCTTTTGGAAATAGAAGTTGACTTGATTCAGACTGAGAACTTGCTTGCAGAAGCAATTGACAAATTGGTTAATAGTTTTATCTCCATTAATGAAGCCGTAGATTTCCAACAAGAAGCCATCAATGTACTTCTTGCTGGAAAACAGCCATTACCAGGAGATATCGAACGACTAAAGAAAATTCATAAAGAAGTTGGCATACATGTTAACGAAGCAGTTACCAGCATGCAATTTCAGGATATGACGAATCAATTGATTGGCCGAGCGGGAAAGCGTGTTGTAGGATTAAGAGATGCGCTGGCATTACTGGGTAATACGGGTGCTCAAATGTTTCCCGAGAGCGGCGGTGAAGAAATTATTGCCTTCTTAAGCAAAATAAATAATGCATTAGTTATTCGAAATATTGAACTTGAAGGTGCGCTACGTAAAGTAGTCCATCAATCCAAAATGGATAGCGGTGATATTGAATTATTTTGATGGCTTGGATTTTATAGTGACTGATATTTGACCTGTAGATATGCGAAGAAAGTGAATTAAAAATGGGTAAAACGATACTTGCAGTAGATGATTCAAGCTCACTGAGGCAGATGGTCGCCTTTAGTTTGAAAGCTGCCGGATATACGGTAATTGAAGCGGTTGATGGTCGCGACGGTCTCGACAAGGCAAAAAACCAGGTAGTTGATTTAGTGTTGACCGACCAAAATATGCCGCGCATGGACGGCTTGGCCCTCATTAAGGCATTGCGTGAATTGGCGAGTTACCAGCGGGTGCCAATTCTGATGCTAACCACGGAGTCGAGCGACGAAATGAAAGCGCAAGGAAGGGCGGCAGGCGCAAACGGTTGGCTGGTTAAACCATTTGATCCTCAGCGCTTGATAGAGGTAGTAAAAAAAGTAATCGGCTAATGATCGTCTCACCGATCAACGCCATGGCAATCGAGTAAAAGAAAAAAAGCAAAGGCCAATAATGACTATTGATATGAGCCAGTTCTTTCAAGTTTTTTTTGACGAGGCGGAAGAACTGCTTGCAGAAGAAGAGCGCTTACTGCTTGAAATCGATTTAGCAAATCCCGATAAAGAAGATCTTGACGCCATTTTTCGCACTGCACACTCAATCAAGGGAGGGGCATCGACTTTCGGTTTTTCCGATATGGCAGATATAACGCATGTAATGGAATCCCTACTCGACAAAATTCGCAAGGGTGAGATGACATTAAAAACAGAGCATGTGGATGCGTTCCTCGCCGCGAAAGATGTTCTGAAAATGCAGCTTGACGGCCACAGAAATGGGGCAGAAGTCAATTTGGATGCCGTTGCAGAGATTCGCGCCAAATTGGCACTACTTTCGCAAAACATTACACTAGAGACGCCAAATGCTGGTGCTGCACCCGCACTTGGCGCAGGTAATAGGAACGGGAACGGTAATAAACAGCTTCGCAAAATTCATATCGGCCTGCCCAGCATGCCGGAACACGACTTAAAGTCATTGGCAGCTGAATTGGCCCTGCTCGGCGCACTTGAACAATCACCGCCCGGCTCACAACCCATTGTATTCACGCTGCTCACAGCGGAGAACACAGAAGAAATCATATCCATTTGTGCTTTCATACTGAACCCTGATGACCTGAATATATCGGAAGAATCTGCTTGCGCAAATTCAGATAAAACGCAATCAGATGAGGACTTGGGTTACGGCTTCTTCGACTCGATGGCAGAGCTGGGCATCCATGCTGATCAAAGTTCACCGAATCAGCCTCCTGAAATATCTAAAACCATTTTGGGCAATATCTCCGCGGCTCCTAACGCAGGCCAAGAAGAAACCGCGCCTGAAAAAAAGCATGTCAATCACGAATCATCTTCCATCCGCGTCAGCATTGAGAAGGTAGATCAACTGATCAACTTGGTGGGAGAACTGGTCATCACGCATGCAATGATTGAACAGCGTATAGGCGGATTTGATCCGATTTTGCATGAGCGCTTGTTAAACAGTGTCAATCAGTTGACTAGGAATACACATGATCTCCAGGAAGCAGTCATGTCTATCCGCATGCTGCCGATGGACTATGTATTCTCTCGGTTTCCACGCATGGTTAGGGATCTGGCAGGCAAGCTCAGTAAAAAAGTGGAATTCATTACGCATGGAGCGTCGACTGAACTTGACAAGGGTTTGATTGAACGCATTGTCGATCCTTTGACCCATCTGGTGCGCAACAGCGTTGACCATGGCATAGAAACAACGGATCTCCGTTTGGCTGCAGGCAAGAATGAAACTGGCAAGCTTTCACTGTCTGCGGGTCACCGAGGAGGAAAAATCGTCATTGAAGTGAGCGATGATGGCAGCGGTCTGAACCGCGAGAAAATTTTAGCTAAGGCAATCCAACAGGGATTAACTATTCCTGACGGGATTTCCGACGCCGAAGTCTGGCAATTGATTTTCGCACCTGGGTTTTCTACTGCAGAAATAGTGACGGATGTATCGGGGCGCGGAGTCGGCATGGATGTCGTCAAGCGGAATATTACTGCCATGGGTGGCGTTGTCGATATTCGCTCCACCAAAGGTGTGGGTACCACAATCACCATCTCATTACCTTTAACCCTGGCGATTCTGGATGGCATGTCTATTAAAGTCGGAGATGAGATCTATATCCTGCCACTCAATTTTGTCGTTGAATCGCTGCAACCGATATCGGATGACATCAAGGAAATCAGCGGACAGGGGCGTGTCGTCAAGGTGCGTGGCGAATATTTGCCATTAATCGCGCTCTACCAATTATTTGCAATTACGCCGCGTTATACCGATCCGTCGCAAGGAATCATCGTCATCCTTGAAACGGAGGGTCAGAAAATTGGTTTATTGATCGATGAACTTATCGGTCAGCAACAAATCGTAGTTAAAAACCTTGAATCGAATTATCGCAAAGTGCATGGCATTTCCGGTGCCACCATACTTGGCGATGGCGGGGTGTCCTTGATACTGGATGTAGCAGCATTATTTTTGTCGGGCCAAAAACAAAGCGCTGAAACGATGGATTTTTGAAAACCAAATAGCGACGCACGGGAAGCGTTTTAATGTGAGAAAGGGAGCCTTAGGCTCCCTTTCTGGTTTTAGCGTTCACATTTCAATGTCTCGCACGATAACGATACAGGATTCTGTATTTACAAAATTCCTTTATTTATATGTGGTAATACAGTACTTTTCGACATACTCCTACATTAAAACTTAGGGGCAATGTGTTATTTGGATTCAACCTTATTGAAAGCTTCAACACCTGCCATGATCTCAGTCTTGGCATCTTCAGGCCCTGCCCATCCTTCAATCTTTACCCATTTTCCTTTTTCGAGATCCTTGTAATGCTCGAAAAAATGCTGGATTTGATTCAGAAGTAATTCGTTCATGTCTTCCGGCTTTTGCCAGTGCGTGTATATTGACAGGCACTTATCTATCGGCACCGCCAATACCTTGGCATCTTCACCGCCGTCATCTGTCATTTTCAACACGCCAATTGCGCGGCAACGCACAACTACCCCTGGGAAAAGCGCAAATGGCGTAATCACCAGCACATCAACCGGATCACCATCGCCGGCGATAGTGTTTGGCACATAGCCATAGTTGCACGGATAGTGCATGGAAGTGCCCATGAAACGATCGACAAAAATCGCGCCGGTTTCCTTGTCCACTTCATACTTGATCGGATCGGCATTCATCGGAATTTCGATAATTACGTTGAAATCGTTGGGTAAATCGCGGCCAGCAGGGACGTTGTTCAAGCTCATGGTATTTTCTCGGAAAATGTAAAATTTAACTAAAGAACAGTCTGGAAATAATTATAGCGGCTTTCAAAGTGCGTTTTGCATTGCAACACAGCAGGCTTACATTCCGATTACAGCATGGTGGCCAGTGCGCAAAGCCGGTAATGTTCTGCTGCTTGTTCGGGTTGATTCAAAGCTTCGTGCAGTTGTGCCAATTTCAGATGTGCTTCGCGCACCAACGCTGGTTCGGTCGCATCATCCAAGGCCTGCTCCAGATAGCGTTGCGCCTTGCCCCATAATTTTTGTTTTAAGCACAAGGTTCCGAGCGTGAGTACAAGTTCAGCATCGGTTGGACGTTTTTTGGTCCAGGTTTCGCAGTATTCAATTTGGGCCAGCAACGCAGGCTCACCTCTGGAAGCGGCAGATTCACGATAAGCGCGTACCAGACGCGAATCCCAATTCGCATTCAACGCTTTCTCCACGACCCTGCGGGCGTCGTCATACAAACCCAGAACATTAAATGCTCTAGCAGCACGCAACGCAATAAATGATTTTTTCTGATCTTCTTCGGGAATAGTCCACAACACACGGCGAATCGCATCGGCATCATGACTGCGATTTAACAAAGCGTCCTCATAGGCCAACTCGCGCAAACGGCTGGACAAAGCAGGATGTAGCACTTTATTCTTGTCCAGCAATTGGACTAGGCGCAATACTTCAGGCCAATTTTTGGCCTGTTGATTAGCCTTTAGCGCCAGACGCAACGCATGAATGTGTCTGGTACCGCTGGCATTGAGTTCGTTTACCGCCTCCAAAGCAGCTTCGGATTGATGATCATCGACCAGTAATTCAATCGTCGTCATAAGGCGGGCAGTATTCAGAGACGGATCATTCTGTGTCTTGGCCAGCCAGGCCTCACGACGTTCAGGCTGCTGCATCCTATGTGCGGCTCGGGCACCAAGCAAGGCTGCCAAGCCGGCATTTTCAGGCAAGTTTGCCGCCAGCTTGGCGGCTTTCTGAGCCTGACCAAAACGCGCTTCAAATAGCGACTTCAACGCATCGCGCAGCGCTTGGTTAGCTTCATGTTCACGCCGCACCCGACGATAAGCAGCAACACGCCCAGGCATTTTCTGGGTTACACGAATGGTGCGCAACACAACGTATAGCAGCAGAAAGAGCAGCGTAATCAATAGCAGAAAAAAATTCAGCGATAAATCAACCCGGTATGGCGGGTAAAACAATACGACGTTACCCGTATTAAAGCGTGCTGCCACAGCAAGCCCGACAGCAATGGCCAACAATAAAAGAAGTCTGAGAAACATTCCCATAAATTACCGCTTCGCTTTGTAGTTACGCACGGCGTCAAGGCTGTTCGTCAGAGTCGGCATCTCAATGGACAGGTTGCTGCCCTGCACTTGCTTGAGTAATGCCTGTACTGTCTGCGTACGCTTGGCTCGGGTATCGAAGTACTTGCTTATGGCATCTTGCGACGCGATCATGTCGCTGCGAAAAGCGGATTCGTTGCGTGACAATAGCGCCAACCGGGCGTTCAGCAAGCGCAGCTTGAGGTTTTCCCTGGCGTAATAAGCCTGCGTCGGCGATAGCAGCAACGCGTCAGGTGTCTCTACGCTACGTATGCGTACCAGTTGCTGCAAATCGCCCGCCATCTCGGCTGAAACACTTTGCCACACATCCTCCAATTTCAGCATCCATTGCGCCCCGATATTCTGTGGCACCGATGTCGCACTATCAGCCTTGGCTGATGCGGCATTAGCAGGTTCTGCCATTGGCTTAGGCATTGATTTTGGTGGATTTTCATCGGCCAATAAAGGCAGTTGATCGATTTGTGCAATAGCGCTATCCAGACGCAACGCAATCCCGGTCAAGTCCAGGTTAGGCAGAGATTTCAGCTTTTCGATATCGCTTGCAATAGCACGGCGTATCTGGATAAATTGCGGCTTGTCCGAATCAGACAAGCGCATATCGGCATTTTGCAAGGCGATTAAAGCACCGGCCACATTGCCAGCCAATTGCAGTTGCTGGCTGGCAGTAGAAAGTACCTGCTCGGTTTCCGCCAGCACCCATTCGTCACGCGTCCTGGAAAAAGCTTGATACAGCTGTTCCAGCGCCAGTTGCTGGCTCTGGGATTCCACTTGTTTGCTTTCTAGCACATTAACCTTGGCTTGTATTTCTTTCAAGTTTTCCAAGCTTGTTTTAGCCACTAATCGAGTCTCACTAGTAACTGAGTCTGTCTTTTGCAAGCGACTCGCGAGTTCTTTGCGCAAACCACCCAGTTCTGTTTTCGTAGTCCACCATTGCGCGGCGATTAACAGGATCAATATCAAGAATCCAATAGGCAGCAGTAATCGTATCAATACATTGCGCTTAGCCGCAGCGACAGGCTTGACTGACGGATTATTTTCCAGCAGATTAGGAGTTTCATTCATGGCGGGGATTGTATCGCGGCTAGTAATGGTTCGTCGCCTGATCCGGTTAATGTGACATTGTTGAAAAGCAAGCTTTTAGCAACTTCTGCAATACGGGTATGCGGAACGACCAAATGTTGCTGTTGCATTTTTACAACACTGTCTGCTCCAGATATCTGTTCAACCAAGGCCAAAAGGATGCGCAAGGCTTCGGAACTGGTGATAATCCAGTCGCAATCAGCCTCCAATAAGTGACGCAATTGCGCTAAAACTGCTGCACTCGGTTCCGGAGCGCTGCGCCGGTAAGCGGCAATCTGGGTCACGTTGGCGCCGCTCTGGCGCAATGCATCGGCTAATAATTCACGTCCACTTTCGCCACGCACGATCAGCACCTGGCTGCCGCGCAAGGCTGCGACATCCAACACTTCCAGCAAAGTTTGTGAATCGGTTCGCAGTGGGTCGCGCGGACAATGAATGGTGGCATTGGCGTCAGTCACGCCATGTTCCGCCAACGCGGCCCGACTGCCCTCGCCTACCACCGCAATGGCGATTTGCGCAGGCCAATGCGACAGATGGGCAAATGCAGCATGAATCGCATTCGGGCTCACGAATGCGACCATCGAGAACCGCGTCAGATCGGCCAGCACCTCCTGCAACGCAGTGGTATCCGGCAAAGGATGGATTTCCAGCAAAGGAAAGATGACAGCAGTGCGGCCCATGGCCGTGACTTGCTGTGCCAGTGGCACGGCCTGCGCAAGCGGACGCGTAATGACGACCGGCTTGCGCAATGTATCTTCCTGACTCATTCGGCCTCGTCTGAAGCGCACTCTGCAAGGATTCCTGCCGCGTCTTGCACGGCCAGCGCTTCGGCCACCTGCTTTCCAAGAGCGTCCGGCGCATCGGCGGGGCCGAAGGCTTCTGCTGTAACCATCCGTTTGCCGTCCGGTGTAGCCACCATCGCACGCAAGCGCAAAGTAGTGCCGTCAAGTGTCGCAAATGCCGCCAGCGGGACTTGACAACTGCCGCCGAACACCCGCGATACTGCGCGCTCGGCCAACACGGTTTGCGTGGTTGCTTCGTGGGCTAGCGGCGCCAGCCAGGCTTTCAGATCGGTGCGCTCCGAAAAAATCTCGATTGCCATCGCACCTTGTCCGGCGGCCGGCAAGCTTTCTTCCGGTTCCAGAATGCAACGGATGCGGGCAGTCGCGCCGAGCCGCATCAAGCCTGCTGCAGCCAAAATAATAGCTGCGTATTCGCCGCGGTCCAGCTTGCCCAATCGGGTATCGAGGTTGCCGCGCAAGGGCCGTATCACCAGATGCGGATGACGGGCGGCGATCAAGGCTTGGCGGCGCAAGCTGCTAGTGCCCACTACGGCACCGGGCGGCAGCGCGTCGAGCGACGCGTAATCATTGGAAACAAAAGCATCGCGCGGATCTTCACGCTCTATCACCGCTGCCAGGCAAAAACCGTCCGGCAAACTCATTGGCACATCCTTAAGCGAATGCACGGCAAAATCGGCCCGGCCTTCACTCATGGCGACTTCCAGCTCCTTGATGAACAAACCCTTGCCGCCCACTTTGGATAATGCGCGATCCAGAATTTGATCGCCGCGGGTGGTCATTCCCAGAATTTCTATACTGCACTGCGGATATAATTCAGATAAACGGGAGCGCACATACTCAGCCTGCCACATGGCTAGACGGCTCTCGCGCGATGCGATGATCAACTTGGAGGGAGGAGATACTTTCAACATGAGATCTTTCGATGAATTATTTTCTACGGATTTTCTACGGATTATTTCGATTTAACAGGCATGGATGCATACTCAAATTCATGTCATTGCGCAAATGCTTGAGGCCAAATGTTATCACGCGTCCATTTGCTATTCATGGCTAAAGGCCATTTCCTTCACTAGATCAATACGGATTGCATTCGTTCGCCATGGTTAAAAAAAATACGAGTAAAAGTACCGGACACGCCACCAACAAAAAGACCGTTGACAAGGATGCCCCGCTCAAGGAAGACATACGACTATTAGGCCGCCTGTTGGGCGACGTGCTGCGCGACCAAGAGGGCGATGCTGTTTATGACGTGGTGGAAACCATTCGCCAGACCGCGGTGCGCTTTCGCCGCGATGCAGAAACCCAGTCCGGCGCCGATCTTAACAAGTTACTCAAGAAACTGACCCGCGATCAGACTATCACCGTGGTACGGGCATTTTCCTATTTCTCGCATTTGGCCAACATTGCTGAAGACCAGCATCACAACCGCCGTCGCCGTGCGCATTTGCTGGCAGGTTCCGAGCCACAACAGGGCAGTGTTGCGTTTGCCTTGTCCAAGCTCGATGATGCTGGTGTTACTGGCGATGCGGTTCGCGACTTTTTTAAACAAGCATTAATCTCGCCCGTATTGACAGCGCATCCGACCGAAGTGCAGCGCAAAAGCATCCTGGATGCGGAGCGTGAAATCGCCCGTCTGCTGGCGCAGCGTGACCATCCCCTGACACCAAAAGAATTGGCCAGCAACACAGAACTGCTGCATGCGCGCATCGTCACCTTGTGGCAAACCCGCATGCTGCGCAACTCCAAGTTGAGCGTAGCCGATGAAATCGAGAATGCGCTGTCCTACTATCGCATCACTTTTCTGCACGAGTTGCCCGGCTTATACGACGACATTGAAACCGAAATCGCCACCCAGTTCCCCTCCCGGAACAGCCCGCACGACACTGCTGCCTATCTGCAGATGGGCAGCTGGATCGGCGGCGATCGGGATGGTAATCCGAACGTCAATGCCGACACCATGCAGCACGCGTTGGGTCGCCAATCGACCACTATCATCGAATTTTACCTGAGCGAAATCCACTTGCTTGGAGCCGAACTCTCCAACTCGATAGAACTGGTTGATGTTTCACCGCAATTGCAAGCACTGGCCGATGTCTCGCCCGACACGTCGGCACACCGCGCCGATGAACCTTACCGGCGCGCCCTGGTTGGCATTTATGCGCGGCTGGCGGCAACCGCGCGATCGCTGGGTGTAGTTAATATCCTGCGTCATGAAATCGGTCACGCGGCGCCCTACGCGGCAGCCACCGAACTCAGCTTTGACCTGAACATCGTCGCCGAATCGCTCAAAACGCATCACGCGGCCGCCTTGATCAAACCACGCCTGGGATCCTTGAAGCGGGCCACGGAAATATTCGGCTTCCATTTGGCCACCCTCGATATGCGCCAGTCTTCAGACGTGCATGAAGTCGTTCTGGCGGAACTATTCGCACATTCCGGGGTAGAAAAAGATTACCGCGCACTGCACGAAGAACAAAAAATTGCCTTGCTACGGCAAGAGCTGGCGCAGCCGCGCCTGATGTATTCGCCTTACATGCTGTACTCGGACCAGACCAATTCGGAATTATCGATACTGCGTACCGCGCGTGAAATTCGGCATCGCTTCGGCGACCGTGCAATCCGCAATTACATCATCTCGCATACCGAAACCGTGTCCGACTTGCTCGAAGTGCAGCTATTGCAAAAAGAAACCGGCTTGCTGCGTTCGCAATCCGAGTACACCACGCTGCCGGCAGGCGAAACCCGACACGACCTGATGGTGATCCCGCTTTTCGAGACCATCCCCGATTTGCGCTGTGCAGCGGCCATCATGCAGGAATGGATGGCGCTGCCGGAAGTGTCGCAACAACTGGAGCAACAAGGAATGCTGCAGGAAGTCATGCTGGGTTATTCGGACTCTAACAAGGATGGCGGCTTTCTGACTTCCAACTGGGAACTGTACAAGGCCGAAAACGCGCTGGTTAAAATATTCGATCATGTCGGCGTCAAGCTGCGCCTGTTCCACGGCCGCGGCGGCACAGTCGGTCGCGGCGGCGGCTCCAGCCATGAAGCGATCCTGGCGCAACCGCATGGCACCGTCAACGGCCAGATCCGTTTGACGGAACAAGGCGAAATCATCGCCTCCAAATTCTCGAATGCCGAAATCGGCCGCCGCAACCTCGAACTGCTGGTGGCTGCAACGCTCGAAGCCAGCCTGATGCCCGCCATTTCGGAGTCGGATGCACGCCATACCAAAAAGCTGCAGGAGTTCGAGCGCGTGATGGGCGAATTGTCCGGACGCGCCTACGCCGCCTACCGCAATTTGGTATACGAAACCCCGGGTTTTACCGATTATTTTTTCTCGGCCACGCCGATTGCCGAGATCGCCGAACTCAACATCGGCTCGCGTCCCGCCTCGCGTAAATCGACCCGCCGCATCGAAGACTTGCGGGCCATTCCGTGGGGCTTCTCGTGGGGCCAATGCCGTTTGCTGCTGCCGGGCTGGTATGGCTTCGGCAGCGCCGTATCCGAATGGATGACCGAGGGCGATGAAAAAGCCCAAGCCAAAAAAGTCGCCACGCTACGTGCCATGTTTCGCGAATGGCCGTTTTTTGCCACGCTGCTGTCGAATATGGACATGGTGCTGGCAAAAACCGACCTCGCAGTCGCTTCCCGTTACGCCGGGCTGGTGGCTGACAAAAAGCTGCGCACCAGCGTTTTCAACCGGATTGTGGCGGAGCACGAATGTACCACGCATTGCCTGGAAACCATCACTGGCGCTACCGAACGTCTAGCCAGCAATCCGTCGCTTGCGCGCTCGATCCAGAGCCGCTTCGCCTATCTCGATCCGCTCAATCACTTGCAAGTCGAGCTCATCAAACGGCATCGCGCTGTCGCAGCCGATCCCAACAACATCGACGAGCGCGTCCATCGCGGCATCCACTTGTCGATCAACGGGATTGCCGCAGGCTTGCGCAATACCGGCTGATGCCAGTAGCGCAGGCCTACGTGCCTGCGCTACTTAATATTGCCAACTGCACTTTTTACTGCATCTATTCCCACAAAACACACGGGATAACACACTCCCGCTTCGACCGCCATGACCTTAATGCACTGGGTAATAATTTGTACTGCTGCGCTGTTCGCCGGCGGCTTGAACGCGATTGCCGGTGGCGGTAGTTTCCTGACTTTTCCCGCCCTAGTGTTTGTCGGCGTGCCGCCGATCATGGCCAATGCCACCGGCACCGCCGCGTTATTGCCGGGCTACGTGACAGGCGCGCTGGCTTTCAAGGACGATCTCGGCAGTTTGCGTTCCATGACCATGCAAAAACTGGTCGTGTTCAGCCTGATAGGCGGCCTGATCGGCGCGTCGTTGTTGCTGGCGACGTCGGATGCTGGTTTTCGCCGCATCATTCCGTGGTTGCTGCTGGCAGCAACCTGCCTGTTTGCGTTTGGCGGTAAACTGGCCAACCGCTTTTCGCACGCGTCAGGATCGGCCGGCTTTGCGCCGGACTCAGTCTGGCCGTCGATTGTCGTGTTTCTGGTGGCGATTTACGGCGGCTATTTCAACGGCGGCCTCGGAATTCTGTTGCTGGCAGCGTTTGCGCTGCTGGGCGAAACCAACATGAACAGCATGAACGGCTTGAAGAACCTAGCGTCCGCCGTCTTGACGGCAATCTCGGTGCTGGTCTACGCGGCAGGCGGCGCCATCAACTGGCCGCTGGCATTTGCAATGATGGTCTGTTCCACACTCGGCGGCTATCTCGGCGGCAGACTGGCGCGCAGAATGCCAGCCAAACTGGTACGCACGGTGGTAATTATTACCGGCGCTGTGATGACGGTGATTTTCTTTCAGAGATAGAGAATATACAGTGCGCTGTATTTATACTTACCGCATATAGAATATTCGGAAAAAATGCTATTTTTTAGCATACTCCATGTATTTTGCACTGGTGCCCCAATCAACGCACCAGTGCTTTCAGCACTGGCCATTGGCGGCGTGAAATCGGCAAACGTTCTGCCGTGTCGCGCAGGATCACGTGCCAGCAATCTCCCCCTTTCATCTGATCTTCGCCCTCCACTGCCTGCAGACCAGTCGCGCGCTCCACGCCGCAGATGACGCTGCGCGCTACTAGCGCATTGCGATGCACGCGCACGAAGGTTGCGGCCAACTCGTGTTCGAGCGACACCAGCGACGCCTCGATCAGATATTCACGCGTGCGGGTATGCAGTGTCACGTACTTCAATTCGGCTTTCAGGTACAGCACATCCTCAATCGGCACCAGCAAAATACGACCACGTTCCTGCACTGAAAAATGTTGACGCCCGACTTGTCCTGGAGAGTTGGCGGCAAGCGGCAAATACGCGCTGCGCTCGGATGCCGATACGGTTACCGGCTTAAAGCGCTGCAGCGCAGCGGCCAAACGGGATGCGCGCACCGGCTTCAATAAGTAATCGAGCGCTTGCACCTCGAAAGCGTCCAGCGCGTATTCCTCGTGCGCGCTGATGAAAATGATCGCTGGCACCTGAGCTACCGTCAGGCGCGCCTGCTGCACTAACTGGGCGGCCAATGCCATCCCGCTGATGCCAGGCATGTGCACATCCAGCAACAAAATATCGGGCTGACTGTGGGCAATGCCGGTCAACGCCTGCGCGCCGTTTTTGGCAACGCCTACGATCTGATGCGGGCATTCCGCGGCGATATCGGCCAACAGGGTTGTCAGCCTGGCGCGCGCCGGAGCTTCGTCGTCGACAATGAAAACGCGCACAATCATTCATAGCCTTTCAATCTAATAAAGTTGATTAAATTACGCTGATGATTTTAATGCAGCGTGTGCTGCACTTTCAGCATTTCTTCAAAAGCAGCCGCAGGAATTGGCTGGCTAAAATAGTACCCTTGGATTTCATCGCACTGATTCGATTCCAGGAACGCAAACTGCTCTGAAGTTTCGACTCCCTCGGCGATGACACCCATCCTTAAGCTATGTGCCATGCTGATAATCGCCTTGATGATTGAAACGTCGTTTTTGTCATTGATGTCATTGGTGATGCCTTTCACAAATGATTGATCAATCTTCAGCTTGTCGATGGGGAACCGCGTTAAATAGCTGAGGCTGGAGTACCCGGTGCCAAAATCGTCAATCGACAGAATCAGACCAAGCCCCTTGAGTTTGTGCAAGGTTTCGATCACAACATCCGTATCTTGCATAATGAAACTCTCAGTTAGCTCTAGCTCCAGAAGCTCAGGCGGCAGGCCGATTTTTTCCAACAATATCCGCAGTGAATCAACCAGAACTTTGTCGCGGAACTGCAGCGCCGACAGATTGACTGAAATCGGAACGCACGCAAGTCCGCCCTGCAACCACGCCTGATTTTGTCGACAGACTTCTTCCATTATCCAATGACCAATCGGCACAATCAATCCACTCTCCTCGGCAATATTGATAAAAGCGCCAGGGCTCAGCAACCCGGAGTCCGGATGCTGCCAGCGAATCAATGCTTCCGCGCCTATCAATTTTTTATGCACCACATCAATTTTCGGCTGGTAGTGGACGATGAACTCGCGTCGCTCCACCGCATGGCGCAGTTGCATTTCAAGCGATAGGCGTTCTGCTGCCTTATTGTTCATTTCTGCTGAATAGAATTGATAATTGTCGCGCCCGGATTCCTTGGCGTGGTACATGGCAGCATCGGCATTCTTGACCAACGCGCCGGCGTCGGCACCATCATGCGGATACAGGCTGATGCCGATACTGAACGTCATGTTCAGCTCTTGCCCGTTGACAAAATAGGGCTCCGAAACGGCATTCAGGATTTTCTTTGCCAGATCGGCGGCATGCACTTGATAGTGAATGCTCGGCATAATAATCATGAATTCATCACCGCCCTGACGACCAATGGTATCGACCGCGCGCGTTACCGACAGGAGTCTTAAAGCAACTTGTTGCAAAATAGAATCGCCGGCAGCATGCCCCAATGAGTCGTTGATATTCTTGAAACGGTCGAGGTCCAAAAATAAAACACCTACGCAAGTACCTTCCCGATGTGCGGCGGTAATTGCTTGCTCCAGCCGGTCCCAAATCAGTATCCGGCTCGGTAAGCCGGTAAGCGCGTCGTGCGTGGCCAGATACGCCATTTGCACGTTGATTTCCTTGGATGCGGTAACGTCGCGAAATACCAATACGGCACCGACGATGCTGCCATCACGGCCCCGGATCGGCGCTGCAGAATGTTCGATTGCCGAGCTCTTGCCGTCTGGCCGGATCAGAAAGCAATCGACGGAAAGATGATTGATTTTCCCTTCCGACAAAACCAGCAAGATCGGGTTCGGCATCGGCAATTCCTTGTTTTCATCGACAATATTTAGCACCGTCATCAAGGGTTTATTGATAGCCGCTTCCCTGCTCCAGCCGGTTAATTCCTCAGCCAATGGATTCAGATAATCAATGTTGGCCTGTGCATCGGTGGTGATAACGCCATCTCCAATCGAATGCAGCGTCACTTCTGCCCACTCTTTTTGCTCCAACAACAGCATTTCACTACATTTGCGCTCGGTGATATCTTGAATCGCGCCGCGTATCTTGGCTGTGGGGCAGCCATTGCGGGACGGTACACAGACCTTTCGCACCCACTTGCGTGTTCCTTTGGCGGTTATGATCTCCAACTCCAGATCGAAGGGTTCGCCAAACTCAATGGCTTGACTAAAAGCATTTTTAATTTGCTGCCGCCCCTCTCCCTGAAAAAAACTCAAAAGGAAGGAAATACTGGTATCTGCCGATGGCTCCGTTTCATGAATCCGCGCGACCTCATCGGTCCATGCACATATTCCAGTCGCCGGGTCGTATTCCCAGCCGCCGATATGTGCAAGTTTGCTCATTTCCAACATCAATTCGTCTTTTTCAATCAGCGCGAGTTCGGCGGCGCGGCGCATGCATAGTTGTTCAGCATCGTACAGTGCGCGTTTGATGACTGGCACCAGCCGTGTCAGATTATCTTTCAGGATAAAATCCGTCACCCCTAATTTGAGCAATTCAACTGCTCTTTCTTCGCCGATGTTGCCTGATATGAGGATGACCGGAATTTCTGGACGGACAGAACGCACCAGCGCCAAGGTTTCCTGAAACACCATTCCTGGAACGTTGTAATCGGCCAGCACGACATCCCAGTGCATGTCGATCAAGTCGGCGGCAAGATTGATCGAATTGGTGGCCTGACGACAACGAACGTCCAGCCCGTTTTGGCGCAGATGGCGCTCGATCAGCAGAAAATCGGCAAGGACATCTTCAATCGCGAGTAGATAAAGCGGTGCATTCATCGCTGCAATTCCTGAGGTATTTCGTTGATGGCAAGCCAATACACACCGAGGCGCGTTATCGTCTCCACAAATTCGGCAAAGTCCAGTGGTTTGCGCACGAAGCTGTTGGCGCCATTCTGATAGCTTTGCAAGCGATCTTGCTCTTCATCGGAGGAGGTCAGAATAACCACCGGCAACAAACGGGTGCGCGCATCAGCACGCAAACGTCCCAACACTTCCAGCCCGGAAAGACGGGGCAATCCGATGTCGAGCAAAATTACCGTAGGAAAATCCGTGCCTTCCCGACTGGCAAATTCGCCCTCGCGGAACAAGTAATCGACAGCCTGCTGACCATCGCGCATGACGGTGATCTCATTGGCCAGATTGTTTTTGCGTAAAACGCGCAAGATCAGCATTTCATCTTGTTGGTTGTCTTCTACTAGCAGGATGTTTTTGGCCGTCCTCATGTGGTTTCCTTCTCTGTACTATCAGGACTGTCGTCAGGCAATAAACTAAAGCAAAACGAAGCGCCCTTGCCCAGTGCGCTTTCAGCTTTCATAACACCGCCATGGCGTTGCACGATGCGCGAAACGGTGGCTAAACCAATACCGATTCCCGGAAATTCCTCTTGCCGGTGGAGGCGCTGAAAAGGTTGGAACAATTTACCCGCATGCGCCATATCGAAACCCGCGCCGTTATCGGCCACGCAAATGAAACAGTTTCCGTCTTTGCGTTCGACGTAGACGCTAATCACAGGCTGTGGCGTGTGCTGCGTGTATTTCCATGCATTGTCTAATAAATTGGTCATCACCACCTCGACCATGCGTGCATCGCCGCGCAGAGTCAGTTCCGGATCGATTTCGCATGCCACTTTCCGCTCGGGATCGGCGTGTGACAGCGCCGCCAAAATGCGATCAGCCATACTGGAAAGATCGATTTCGTCGTAGCGCAGTTCGGCGCGGGTGGAGCGCGACAAGACCAGCAAGCCTTCGATCAATGCGCCCATGCGCAAACTGGCGATGTTGATTTGGTCGAGATAAATGAGAGCGTCGCCTGATAATTGCGCCGTGTAATCTTCGATCAAGGCCCGACTGAAGCCGCTCATGGCGCGCAATGGTGCTCGCAAATCATGCGAAACGGCGTAGGCAAAACTGTCCAATTCCTTGTTGGCGGCCTTGAGTTCGGCAGTGCGCTCTTCCACTCGCTGCGCCAGCTTGTCGTTTTCTTCCTTGATCAGTGCGCGGGCAGCACCCAGCTCAATCAACCGGTCCCGCAGGGCGATGCGCATGTAGTCGAAGCTTTTCGCCAGCGCGGCAATCTCGTCGCTGCCGGAGATCGAAATCGGCTTATCGAGTGTGCCGGCACTGAGCATCGCGGTCGCTTCTTCCAGTTTGACGATAGGCCTGACGATTCTGCGATCCAAAATCTGCAGTAACCACACGATAACGCATGCAAGTATCGCTACGAAAATCCCCATAAAGTTACGCGCCACGGCTTTTTGATAATTGATGCGCTCAACCGTCAGGTCACTCATTTTCAGCACGTCAAATAGCATCGATGCAGTTCTGACATCGAGTTGGCCTGCGATTATTTCCAGGCTTTCTTTTGAAGCCGTGCTTTGGTCCGCGCTTGAAAGATTAGCAAACAAAGAGCCAACCGCGCCATTCTCTTCGAGAATCCAGTCCTTGAGAGATTGCGTTTGTGCATCGCGCGGAAGCAGGGCCCCGAGTATCGGCGTCAATTCCGCATATTGTGTCTGCCACTGCAGCGCCGCGCGCCGATGCGAAGATCCCGACAACTCGGGAAGAAAGCCACGAATCATGGAAATTTTATTCACCGCTGCATTCAAATTTATCCTTGCCTCAGCATGATCCTCATCCATCACGTTCAAGAAAATGATCATGGCAGCCACCAACGCCACGCTGGCGATACTGACATATGCAGAAATTTGCAGAGTTTGGCGAATATTCACTGTTATCTCAAAATAGTAACGCCAGCGGGTTTAATCGCACTCAGTGGCTCTGTTTCGAACGCATGCAAGACATCGGGGAACGGGCCCTCTGGAACTATTCCGCGCTGAAATCCCCATCGGACTTCATTTTCCATAGCCAGCAAGAGTGATTGCTTGAGCGTTAATTCATAAGCTAACGGATCGCTATGGCTACGTAATTCACTAGTGCTGATGCCCGACGCCGCTGCGATGATTGCGATGGCCTTTTCCGGATGGGTTTGAGCGAAATTTTCCGCCTTGAGTAGCGCCCGTAACAGCCGGTCGGTCGCTTCGCGATTGTTCTTTACATAATCAGCACGAACAATCAGGTTGGTCATTTGCGGGTACAACTCTTTAGGCAAAAATGTCTGAGCGTCGCCACCCAATTGTTGTTGCGCCTTGGTTATATAAGGCGCCCAAATCGATATGGCATCTACCTCGCCTGCAACCAAAGCAGCAACTAATACATCCGGCTTGAGCGGAACCAAGGTAAGCGCATCAAATGGAATATTGTAAAGCGCCAAAAAGGTTTCTAATTGGTAATGTGACGCCGTCCCAAAAACAAAACCGACCCGTTTCCCCCTCAAGCCAGCTGGCGAGGTAATTCCAAGGTCCTTGCGAGCAACGACACCTATATAAGATTTTGAAGAAAAAATCGTCGCAATAATCTTAAATTTTTTTCCATTCGCCAGTGCCAAGGCGATGGGCGTTTCAGCCGAAGTACCCACGTCCACCTCACCGCGCAGCACCTGTGCAATTACTTCAGGGCCGGTAGGTATAGTTTTTATTGTGGCGTGCAATCCTTCTTCGACAAAATAGCCTTTCGCTTCAGCAATTTGCAGCAATCCGCTATGCGGCGTATTAAATCGCGCGATCAATATAGGCAATGGGGAAAGCGCAGGCTGCCAGAAACGAGAATATAAAATCAAAACAATAGGAATACATATACCTAGCACCACAGCCGAAACCGCCACACGCTTAATATTCATATTTCGGCCATCGTGTTTTAATTTATATTTTTATAAGATTCAATAATGTTAAATTTGTTCCAAATGATTTACAACAAGATGCGGCATTATTTTTTGTGTTGCATTATTTAGTTGTGCGCGGTTTATACATTGCTGTACAGAACCTTCCATCAGAACAGCACTTTCAATATTATGTAACTGATGTTACGCAGGCCTCAGTATAAATTGTTAATCTGTTGAAATGAAAAAAGCTGAACTTGAGTTGTACACGGATTATTTGATAAGTACATTTGGACGGGCGACAGCGACAGGGTTGTCTGCGATGGTTGATGGG
>JBGSTZ010000167.1:0-18771 GCA_041736255.1 Burkholderiaceae bacterium | reverse complement strand
ATGCCGTATTCAAATTGGAGTGCCTGAATATAAAGCTCAAAACAAACCATTTCGCGATAAGGGCAAAACTCTTCATCAAAGCAACCCGACAGGCCTATGCCGAACTACAGGCTCTGCAGGCTGCGTAACATCAGTTATTTATAGGCTTCGCGGCTCTCCATAACAAATCCGCTTTCTTCATGGCGTTATTGCTTGCCGTCATTTTCTTTTTACGGTCTGATTCGTCTCTTTTGGCACGCTCTGCCGCACGCTGATTTATTTCTTCTGTGGTTAATATTTGAATTGCGCCGGTATCCTGCCAGCCGTTGTCTTTGGATATTTTGAAAAGTGTGCCAATACCAATACCGCCGCTGATATTTATGCTGCGCCAAACTGATATTGCATTATTTTCTTTGTAGTTGTCTGCGGTTTGGCTCCAATCGTTCCAGGCGGAAAATCCATCCTCATCAGGCAATTCTGATTTAACTGCGCATCCTATTTTTACCCACATGTCACGGTCGTGAGCGGGGATGTACGATAACGCGGAAACGATGCGGCTGTGGTCTGTCATAACGGCAATCATGCTGCGCCGACAGTCTTAGGAGCGTTAATGCAGGCCTGTTGCCAAATGGCGATAGATGATGATGTCCACGCTACCGAGCGGGTGCCGGTTTTGATGGGCTTCGGAAACTTGCCGCTTTTCATTTCGGCGTAGATGGTGCTGCGGGGCTTTCCAGTGCGATCAATTACGGCTGGGAGTTTTAAGAATTGTTCTGATTTAATATGCATTGACATCGCGTTTCCTATAAAGGATTTGCGCAAAGCCATAAAACAACGGTTTCACATTGTGCAGTTCGTTAAGCGTTTCCTTACCAAAAGGTAAGCGAAAATAGCACAATCGTGATACCGTTCGTGTTGTCCGTTCAAGACAAAACCTTGTTTTATGACCTTACGTTTTTAAAACATTAGCTTCAAATAACGCCCCTTTGATCTCACTCACCGGGGCGTTGCCTTTTCCTCATTTGATACTGGATGTGCTATTTTTTCCGGTACTGAACACATCCTATGGCGTCTTAGAGTTGCCCTATTGTATCCTTGCCGCACAGAGTCGTTAAATATGGCAGCAACTTTTCTCTAATTCATGCATAAAAATCCGTATTGATATGGAACAAAAACAAAATTAATAAGTGTTATGTTGCGTTATGGAGGACTATGGAGCGTTATGGAGGGGTTTTGCGGAACAGAATAACTGTTGCTAAATTGAGACAATTTATTTATATCTCGTTTGACATCGTTGGAAAATTTCACGTTTTTCATTCAAGTTTCCATTAACTGCCAGCACTATCCAACGTTGTTGCGGATCTGTATCACTTCGGCCCCGGCTTTTAAGGCGTCCAGATAGTCAGCCCATCGCTGCATCATCTTTCGGCGTTCCGGTAAGTGGGCAGTACGATTGTATGCACGCCCGTTTGGATCTTTCACGGCGTGCGCCAATTGATGCTCGATCAAGTCCACACGTTCGCCCATGACTTCATCCATGATGGTGCGCGCCATCGCCCGGAAACCGTGGGGAGTCATTACATCCCCGCTGTATCCCATGCTGCGTAACGCTGCATTGATGGTGTTCTCGCTCATACAGCGGTTGCCAGTGCGGATACTCGGGAATACATATTTCGCCTGCCCTGTCATGGCGTACACGTTGCGCAAGATCTCTACTGCCTGCACTGACAGTGGGACAAGGTGATCTGCTTTCATTTTCATTTTGCTGCCGGGTATGCGCCATTCTGCCGCGTCCAGATCAATCTCTGCCCATTCTGCCGCACGCAATTCGCCAGGACGAACAAACACCAACGGGGATAATTTCAGTGCTGCCACGGCGTATGGATGCCCGTGATAAGCGAATATTGAACGCATCAAGTCGCCTGCCAGCTTCGGCTCAGTTATGGCGGCGTAGTGCTTTACTGGATCAACCGATAATGCGCCTCTCAAGTCTGCCGTCACGTCACGCTCCACTAAGCCGGTAGCTACACAATGGCGCAATATCTGCCCACATAGCCGCATGACGCTATGCGCGGAAACTAGCGCGCCGCGTGCTTCCATTTTTTGCACGGTCGCCAGCACGTCAAGTGGTTTGATTGTGGATACAGGCATGTTCCCGATAAATGGGAATACGTCCTTTTGCAGCCAGGCAGTGAGCTTTTCTCGTGTTGTCGCCGCACGGGTCGCGGCCGTCCTTTCCAACCACATGCGCGCCACAACTTCAAAGGTATGAATTGATGCTTTAGCCTTGGTCTGTTTTTCATCGCGCCTGGCTTGCGCTGGGTCAATCCCGGATGATTTTTGCTTTTTTGCCTCCATGCGCATTTTGCGTGCATCCAAAAGCGACACGGTAGGATATGCGCCGAACGTGAGCCGGGTATTCTTTCCATTTGGTTGACGATAGGACATGCGCCATATCTTCGATCCAGTCGGCGCAACTTCAAGATACATACCGCCGCCATCGGCCAGCGTGTAGGGCTTGACCTTGGGCTTGGCGTTCTTTACCTCTATGTCAGAGAGCGGTTTAGCGAGTTTCGGCATTTTTCATCCAAGCTGTTTAGCAATTTGAATCCATGGATTGAAGTATGGATACAAAAAAGATGGATGTAAATAGCAGTCCTTAGACCTCCAAAGACAAAAAAACCCGCATCAGCACTGGGCTTGAGGCGGGTTATTGGACTTACTTAGACTTCTTAAAACATGTTCTTGGTGCCCGGAGCCGGAATTGAACCGGCACGCTCCTTTTCAGGTAAGCGGCGGATTTTAAGTCCGATGTGTCTACCAGTTTCACCACCCGGGCATGTAACTATTGAAAACAACTTGCTTAAAATAAAACGACTAAATATTTTTTATGCTGGTTGCCAAGTTCGGATTGTAACCCGACTGAAAGGCTTTGTAAGCCCTTTGCATCCATTACAATTTAAAAAATTCAATTACTACAACAGCACATTTGACGCTTTTCTCAATCTATAGAAAAGGCTCCTTACTTGCAGGGGCACGTCAGCATTTGATGAAAAGGCCTCCCACTGGGGGAGGCCTTATAAAAACCGTGGCGGAGAGAGGGGGATTCGAACCCCCGATAGGCTATGAACCTATACACGCTTTCCAGGCGTGCGACTTCAACCACTCATCCACCTCTCCTGCATCTTCACTTTCGCGAAGCCGCAGATTATAACAAACAATATGTCAATATTGCCAGTGTTAACTAATTGCGGGATCTTAAAATTTAAAAGCGGTGCATCGAACCAATGCACCGCTCTTGCACATCACCTTAAATTACTGCGGCTGCTTTAACTGTTCCAAAATAGCTGGATTTTCCAGTGTCGAGATGTCCTGCGTAATGTCCTCGCCCTTGGCTAGCACACGCAGCAAACGGCGCATGATTTTGCCGGAACGTGTTTTGGGCAGGTTGTCACCAAAGCGGATTTCTTTCGGCTTGGCAATCGGGCCGATTTCCTTGGCGACCCAATTGCGCAACTCGATGGCGATCCGTTTGGCCTCATCTCCAGTTGGACGCGTCTGCTTCAAGACTACAAAGGCGCAAATTGATTCACCAGTGGTATCGTCCGGCTTACCGACAACCGCTGCTTCAGCCACCATAGGGTTAGCCACCAGTGCTGATTCAATCTCCATCGTCCCCATGCGGTGACCGGAAACGTTGAGCACATCGTCGATACGCCCAGTGATGGTGAAATAACCCGTATCTGGATTGCGGATTGCACCGTCACCGGCCAGATAAGTCTTGCCGCCAAGCTCAGGTGGAAAATAGCTCGCCTTGAAGCGTTCCGGATCGTTCCAAATAGTGCGAATCATGGACGGCCAAGGGCGTTTTACCACCAGCAGCCCGCCTTGGCCGTTCGGCATGTCCTGCCCAGCCTCGTCGACAATCGCAGTCATGATGCCTGGCAATGGCAAGGTGCAGGAACCTGGCACCATCGGTGTGGCGCCTGGCAGCGGCGAGATCATGTGGCCGCCAGTTTCCGTCTGCCAAAAGGTGTCGACGATCGGGCAGTTTTCCCGGCCGATATTTTTGTAGTACCACATCCAGGCTTCTGGATTGATCGGCTCGCCGACCGAGCCCAGCAAGCGCAAGCTAGATAGATCGTATTGTCCCGGAGCTACACTCGGGTCCACATCAGCAGCCTTGATCAGGGCACGAATCGCGGTTGGAGCAGTGTAGAAAATGGTGACCTTGTGTTTGGCAATCGTATCCCAAAAACGACCTGCGTTCGGGTAAGTTGGAATGCCTTCGAAGATGATTTCGGTCGCACCAACTGCCAGCGGGCCGTAGGCAATGTAAGTATGACCAGTGACCCAGCCGATATCGGCGGTACACCAGAATACATCGTCCGGTTTGATGTCGAAAGTCCACTTCATGGTCAGCATGGCCCACAGCAGGAAACCGCCGGTGGAGTGCTGCACGCCTTTAGGCGTACCGGTAGAGCCGGATGTGTACAAAATGAATAATGGATGCTCAGCGCTAACCCATTCCGGCTCACAGATCTCGGCTTGATCTTGCAACAGATCTTGCAGCCACAAATCGCGTCCCTCGACCATGCTGATGTTGCCGCCGGTGCGTTTAAAGACGACGACATTGCGAATTGCATCGCAACCACCCAGCGCGATGGCTTCATCGACGATAGATTTCAAAGGCAGGTGCTTGCCACCGCGGAACTGCTCATCTGCGGTGATGACGGCAACGGCGCCGGCATCAATGATGCGTTCCTGCAGGGACTTGGCTGAGAAACCGCCGAACACGACTGAATGCGTGGCGCCGATACGTGCGCAAGCTTGCATCGCAGCCACGCCTTCGACCGACATCGACATGTAGATGACGACGCGATCGCCTTTTTTGACGCCGAGCGATTTCAAGCCATTGGCAAATTTGCAAACGGTGCGGTGCAATTCGCGATAAGTGACTTTGGTGGATTTACCGTCGTCTGCTTCAAAAATGATGGCAGTCTTGTCGGCGTTGCCGTTTTCAAGATTGCGGTCGAGACAGTTGTAAGAGGCGTTCAGATGGCCATCTTCGAACCATTTGTAGAACGGTGCATCGGATTCGTCTAGCGTCTTGGTAAAAGGCTTTTGCCAGATAATGTTCTCGCGCGCCAACTTGGCCCAGAAACCTTCGTAATCCTGCTCAGCCTCAGCGCACATCGCGTTATAAGCATCCATGCCGGATATGGTGGCATTCTTGATGAAATCTGCCGACGGCAGAAAAACACGACTCTCTTGATTTGTTGATTCAATGCCTGCCATTTTGTCTTCTCCATGTGGTAATGATTTTGTTGACAACATAGACTTTAACTCTTACTAAAGCCTTACGCCTTACACTTCGCGAACCAATCTTACGACTCATACACTACAACACAAATAGTAATATTTGAAAACCTTGCATTGCACGGCGTCATAATTCGAAAATTAGCGTGTTACTTTACGTTTAATTTTGATAAAACCAGTCTTTATTTATGCCAGATTAGCTGCCAGCAGTGTTGCGTTTCGTCAATTTTATGACAATTTTATCGGTATAAAATTTGGGCCAAATTTTGGAGTTTTTTGTGACAAGCGGTAATGAGACATACGATTTATTGAAGTAAAAATCGCAGTTGGTCGACTTTATTGCCAGCAAGTGTAAAATCCCGATTGGCGCAAATTTAACGGAAAAACGTGTGCAAAGTCATGTAGCAAGCACAAAAAACATCAAGACAATTTTAAATTAATGCCGGAGTACAGCTAGAAATGCATATATTTTCGTAATACTCTAAAGGCACTTGAAAAATACAGGTATTGGTATAATTTCATAGAATTGACTTATTTTCAAAGCGGCTTAGGGCAACAGTCGCCATAGACGGAACTTAATTTTTCTCTCTATTTATTGCACACCCAGGCGCGACAGTTTCAGCGCTTTTACTCTGAACTTTCTACCGTTAGCCAATGACTGTCTACTGCAATCCCATTCCGGTCAGCATCCGCCAACAGAATAGCAATCCTTAACCTTAGATTAGCGAGAACCACCATGACCATCATCAAGCAGGACGACCTTATTGAATCCGTTGCCGGCGCGCTGCAATTCATCAGTTACTACCATCCGGCCGACTACATCGCGCATCTGGGGCGCGCTTACGCGGCGGAAGAAAGCCCTGCTGCCAAAGATGCGATTGCACAGATACTGACCAATTCGCGCATGTGCGCTGAAGGCCATCGCCCGATCTGCCAGGATACCGGCATCGTCAATGTCTTTCTTAAAATCGGCATGGATGTGCGGTTTGAAGGCTTCAAAGGCTCGATCGCTGACGCCGTCAACGAAGGCGTCCGACGCGGCTATAACGATCCGGAAAACAAGTTGCGCGCCTCAATCGTGGCCGACCCGCTTTTCGAGCGCAAAAATACCCGCGACAACACGCCGGCCGTGATTCACATGGAACTGGTTCCAGGAAACACTGTTGACGTTCAGGTTGCAGCCAAAGGCGGCGGCTCTGAAAACAAGAGCAAGTTCGTAATGCTCAACCCATCCGACTCGCTGGTGGACTGGGTCATGAAAACCGTGCCGACCATGGGTGCCGGCTGGTGTCCGCCTGGCATACTTGGGATTGGCGTCGGCGGCACTGCTGAAAAAGCCATGCTGATGGCAAAAGAAGTGTTGATGGAAGACATCGACATGTACGAGTTAAAGAAGCGTGGCCCACAGAATAAAACCGAAGAACTGCGTATTAATCTGCTTGAAAAAATCAATGCGCTTGGCATCGGCGCGCAGGGCCTGGGCGGCCTGACCACGGTGCTCGACGTGAAAATCAGGATGTACCCGACCCACGCCGCCTCCAAACCGGTGGCGATGATCCCGAACTGCGCTGCAACACGCCACGGGCATTTCGTGCTCGACGGTTCCGGCCCGGCATTCATGGAGCCGCCGTCGTTGTCCGACTGGCCGGAAGTGCATTGGACACCGGACACCGAAAAATCCAAGCGCATCGACCTCAATACCCTGACCAAGGCCGAAGTCGCGTCCTGGAAACCGGGCCAAACTCTGCTATTGAACGGCAAAATGTTGACCGGCCGCGATGCTGCCCATCAGCGCATCCAGGACATGCTGGCCAAGGGCGAGCCATTGCCAGTCGATTTCACCAATCGCGTGATCTACTACGTCGGTCCGGTTGACCCTGTACGCGACGAAGCAGTTGGCCCAGCCGGCCCGACCACAGCAACCCGGATGGATAAGTTTACCGACATGATGCTGGAAAAAACCGGTTTGATTTCCATGGTAGGCAAAGCGGAACGTGGCCCGGTAGCCATCGAATCGATCAAGCGTCACCAATCGGCCTATCTGATGGCAGTTGGCGGTGCAGCTTATCTGGTCTCGAAAGCGATCAAGACCGCAAAAGTGGTCGGTTTTGCCGACCTCGGCATGGAAGCGATTTACGAGTTTGACGTGAAAGACATGCCGGTTACGGTAGCAGTCGATGCTCAAGGTACCTCGGTTCACGAAACCGGTCCAAAAGAATGGCAAGCCCGGATTGCCGCGACCTCTGTGGGCGACATTGCAGTCACCACCAAATAAACACCGATCCGCCCTCGCCGGGCGAAATACCGGTTCTTGTTACCGCCACTTCGCCCGACAATCCAACCAACATACTTTTCCGCACCACTCCATTCCTTGACCACCTCCTTCGTGCACGCTAGCGCTCTTGCGGCAGCAGATGCGCCGATCGGCATTTTTGATTCCGGCATCGGCGGCTTGTCCGTATTGCGGCATATCCAGGCCCAATTGCCACAAGAAAATCTGCTATATTTTGCCGACTCGGGCTTTGCACCTTATGGCGGCAAAACAGAGCAATTCATCGCCGATCGGGCGCTGGCAATTACAGACTTCCTGCTGCAACACGGTGCCAAAGCTATCGTAGTGGCCTGCAATACCGCCACCGCCGCTGCCATCACGGCACTGCGTGCGCGTTACCCGCAGTTGCCGCTGGTCGGCGTCGAACCTGGACTCAAACCGGCTGCCGCACTGACCAAAAACTATACGATTGGCGTGCTGGCCACCAAACGCACGCTGGCCAGCAGCAAATTCAAATATCTGAGCGAACAAATATCTGCCAGCACCGGTGTGCGGATACTCACCCAGGCCTGTATCGGACTGGCCGACCAGATCGAAAAAGGCGAATTACAATCCGCTACAACCACCCAATTGGTGCAGCATTATGTGACACCATTGATTGAACAAGGCGCAGATACACTGGTACTTGGCTGCACCCATTATCCTTTCGTGCTGCCGCTACTGCAGAGCGCAATCCGCCGTGCTACATCCGAACCAGTAACCATTATCGACACTGGCCAACCGATCGCCTTGCAACTGGCACGACTCCTCAAAAATCATGCGTTGCTGAACGCATCTGGAAACCCAAGCCGGCTACAAACATTTACCACCGGCAGCGAAACCGCGCTAAAAATCGCTTTAAGCAATTTGCTGCACCTACAGCCAAACATCGCAATAGTGGCGATCAGCTAAAAAACAAATGCACCAGTTGCATATTTTTATTTACAAGCAAGGCGCAAATTTATATAATCGTCGTCTTCTGCAAAACAACGTAGAAAACACTGGTGGCTGTAGCTCAGTTGGTAGAGTCCAGGATTGTGATTCCTGTTGTCGTGGGTTCGAGCCCCATCAGCCACCCCAAAGAACACGCATTAAATCAAAGAGTTACACGCTTCGGCTGGTAGCTCTTTTTTGTTTCCAGGTGCCTTCATCACACTCTGTAGACACTATAGAATTTTTTGCCCCATTCGATCTAACTTTAACCATTTAATTGGAATGGCAAATTACACACGGTAAAGTGTTCTAATGAATGGCATTTTGCTAGAAAGGACTGGGGCATGTCGTCATTGGAAAAAACAATAGCGAGAAAAATACTCGCAACATCTTGCGGGACCATCATCACCAATAAAAAAGGTGAGATTCTTCTCTGCCATGTGACAGGTACGAATCATTGGGATATCCCGAAAGGGATGCAAGATGCCGGAGAATCAACCCTTGAGGCGGCAAAAAGGGAGCTATGGGAAGAAGCTGGCATCACGTTCGACGCAGAACTATTCGAAGAAATCGGGTGTTTCGACTACCGCAAAGATAAAAGATTGCACTTGTATAAAGTGCGCGCCGCAGATGATTTTGACAGCCTTGGCCACCTTAACTGCACCAGCCATTTTCCGCATCATATTACTGGCAAGCTAACCCCTGAGACGGATGGCTTCTGCTGGTCCTCGCGCAACGACGTAAGGACGCTCTGCTGGCCGCGCATGGCTGAAAGGTTGCTTTCGCTGGAATGGTAACTTTAGCTCTGCAGCCTGGCGCGCAAATGCACTTCTTTATTGCAATGCAATAATCGCTGTGTCATCAAGAAGTAATCATCCAATAGTATCTTTTCACTTGTTCGATTTCTTCAACATGTTGAAATTTTTTGCTCGCAGGCTAAGCGCCTGTAATCGAGCTCTACCGTAGCTGGCGGTCGGGAAATATTCCAGCACCAACAATGGGAAATGATTGTGACGGCACACTGTCACAATCATTCTCTGGCCGAATTTTCCAGCGCAGTGCATAGCACCGAACAGCAGCCGTTGCATAACGGTTGACCGGAAAATGCAGGGAGAAGTTTGCGGTACATAGTCACTTTGTCACAAGGGCGATCATGTTTGGAGGTATCACTTAATCAAAAAATTATTTAAAAATAACTATAGACACCATAAAATCTTCCTGTAGAATACAAATTGTTGCGGCGCACCATTTTACCGGAGGGCTGCTTTTATTATCCATTGCATCCAAAGGAAAAATCATGTTCTCAAATACACAGCAATTCTCAAACGCTACTAAATCACTTTTTGAAAACCAATTCGCAGCTTTTAACGCACTTACAAACAATGTTGTAGGTTCGGTAGAAAAAGTTGTCGCATTAAACCTAGCTGCTGTCAAAGCATCTGCGGAAGAATCCACTGCTGCAGCAAAGCAACTTATTGCTGCAAAAGACCCACAAGAATTTTTGGCACTGGTTACCGAGCAATCAAAACTGAACGCTGAAAAAGCGCAGTCATATGGTCGTCACTTGGCTGAAATCGTATCCAGCACCAATGCAGAACTCAGCAAAGCAGTTGAATCGCAAGTCGCCGAAACCAAAGACAAGGTAACTGCTCTGGTTTCAGAAGTTACAAAAAACGCGCCTGCTGGTTCCGAACAAGTAGTGGCCATGTTGAAATCGGCCATGGATAATGCAAGTGCCGGCTACGATCAAATGAACAAGACAGCCAAACAAGCCAATGAAACGGTGGAAGCAAACGTTGCTAAAGCAACCGAACAGTTTTCACAAGCAGTTGCAAAAACTTCCTCACAGGCTACAAAGAAGTAATCAATAAGAAGTAAGCAATAGTTAATAGTTAATAGTTAGCAGAGCAGTATTTTGACGGGCCGCAAATGCGGCCCGTTTTCATTTTCCCGATACCACCTTCATTTGACGTTTTATAGCCAGCCAGCACGCTTCAGACGGCGATGCAGCAAAATACAGCCGACAACAATCCCGCCCAAAATTATCGGATAACTCCATTTCCATGTCAGCTCTGGCATGTACGCGAAATTCATGCCGTACAAACTAAATACCATGGTTGGCATAGCCAGGATGGCGCCCCAGCCGGCGAGCCGCTTGACCACTTCATTCTGGCGAATTGTTACCTGAGCAAGGGCGACCTGCATCGCAGCATTAATCATTTCACGCATCCTGTCGACAGCATGTGTGACCCGGGTAGCATGGTCGATGATGTCCCGGTAATAAATGCGGTTTTCTTTTGGAATGATGTCGCTATGAAAACGCAGCAATTGCGTACAAATCTCGATTAATGGCATTGCTGCTGCGTGCAGTGTCAGCAGCTCATTTTTCAAGTTGTAAAAATCTTGCAGATTGTCTGCGTCAGAATTAAGACTGAACAGCTGGCTCTCAAAGCTTTTAAACTTTGCCTGTAGATTGTCGATACACGGTTGATACTGATCGACCACGAAATCGACAATCGAATACAGCACATAGCCAGGGCCGTTTGCCAGCCTGCCTGGCAGACTCTCGGTGCGTTCCCGAACTTTTGCGTAGCCAATGGATTGCCCATGTCGTATGGTGACAACGAAGCGTGGTCCCAGAAAAATATGCGTTTCGCCAAACTGAATCTCATTACTCGCTAACATTGCGGTGTGGAGAACCAAAAATAGCGTGTCGCCATATTCTTCCAGCTTTGGCCGCTGATGCGCCTTATGCGCATCTTCCACTGCCAGTTCGTGCAGACCGAATTCCTCTTGAATTTTGCCCATCAGTACGGGGTCCGGCTCCAGCAACCCGACCCAAACGAAAGTATCGCTTTCTTTCAACACATCACTGATGGCTTCTATAGTGATGTCTTTTATCTTTTTACCGCTTCTATACGCGCAACAATTAATTATCGGGTTATGTGCATTCATTGATGCGATTCCATGTTGTCTTGTGTTTGTTCAGAACACGATTTGTTTGCAATGCGATAAATAGGATTGCGTGGTTGTGACGCACCCGCTGGAAAATGTATGATCCCCACGGAATGCGTGAGAGAACGTCAGGATACTGTGTCGAAAACTGCGCTTATTATCGGAATGCAATTTTAGAAAATCGCCTTAAGCGCCCAGATAATCAAGCTCACACTGACGATTGCAGAGGCCAGCATACAAACGATTGCATGAAATTTATTCAAATTAAATCCCGTTTTTTTCTGCTCTGCTGGAATTTTTATATTCTTTTGTAATACATTTTCCATCGCATCCTCGCTTATTTGCTGCAACGCATCGCTGTTCTAATTACTGCAATGCATTATAGGAAGATGTTTCCATCCTTGAATATAGAAATAGATGATTCTCAACAATATTGCATTGCGCTACAACAATTGAAGCGCTCTTACGCCTGCATCGCATAACGTTTTTTTAGAAATTCCGGCACCTTGGCCGCGCTCTGGCTGTTGACCGATTCCAGCCACTGCGGATCAATCGAGCGCAAGCCGTAATGGTCCTCCAGATGATCACCGATATGCAGCAGCAACTTGGCCGACACTTCGGCATCGGCTTCAGCCCTGTGTGCTGCGCTATTGAAGCGAATGCGCAGCGCCGACGCCAGCGCCGACAGTTTGTAACTGGCCATGCCGGGAAATACCCGCCGCGACAATTTGAGCGAACAGATCAAGCCTTGATGCGCCGGACGCAAACCTTGCATCCGGCTTTCTGCCAGCAGAAACTTCAGATCGAAACTGGCGTTATGCGCCGACAATGCATCGCTGCCGATGAAGTCCAGCAACTCCGGCACCACCACCGACGCCCGCGGCGCGGCGTTCACCATCGCTTGCGAGATGCCCGTCAAACCGGTGATAAAGGAAGGAATCCGCACCCCGCAATTGACCAGCGACACGTATCGTTCGGCAATTTTGCCATCGACGATGCGCAGCGCCGCCACCTCGGTAATGCGGTCGCCCATATCCGGGGACAAGCCTGTAGTCTCAAAATCCAGCATCACAATCGGTTTGTCGAACACGGCGCATTCTTTCTGATAAATATTGGGAAGCGCATTATCTCAGGCCACAAGCGATTGCACCTTTGATGTTGTTGCTTGATTGCATGTATCAAGGCTTCTTTTTGATCAAGGAAGACAAGGCCGCAAACGGGTTGTGGGTCGCAGCTGCGACGTTGCCGCCGCCCTGCCCCGACGTGCCTTGCTGATCCGCTTCCAGATAGCGGGAGTGTTCATTGTCGTGGCAATACAGGCACAGCAATTCCCAGTTGCTGCCGTCGGGCGGATTGTCGCTGTGATTGTGGTTGCGGTGATGCACGGTCAATTGCGATAGATTGGTGAGCGTAAATTCCCGCATGCATCGGCCGCAAATCCACGGGTAGATTTTCAGCGCCCGCTCGCGGTAGCCCAGCTCGCGCTGATCGGCGTTGCGGCGCGCATCGGCGACGATCTTGTCCAGCTTGGCGCTGTCCGGTTTTTTTGGCAACATGGTTTTTCCTTTAGCTTGAGCAGTAGGATGGGTGAAACCCATCATGTTTTGGTGATTACGGTGATGGGTTTCACCCATCCTACCTGCTATATTAACGCCCAATATATCACCTCATCCCGACCGATTAAACGGGAATCCAAAGGACATCATCGTGCGCTTCATTCACACCTCGGACTGGCATCTGGGCCAGACCCTGCACAATTTTGAACGCGGCTTCGAGCATCAGCACTTCCTCGACTGGCTGCTGGCCACTCTCGCCGCTGAACAGGCGGAAGGCTTGCTGATTTCCGGCGACATCTTCGACAACGCGAACCCGTCGGCCGCCTCGCAAAAGCAGCTGTACCGCTTCCTGCAGCAAGCCAAGACGCGGGTGCCGCATCTGAACATCGTGATCATCGCCGGCAACCACGATTCTCCGGGGCGGCTGGAAGCGCCGGGGCCGCTGCTGGAAACACTGGACGCGGCCGTGATCGGCTTTGTTCCGCGCCTGGCTGGCGGTGCAATCGACATTGCGCGGCTGGTGGTGCCGCTGAAAAATAGGTTGGGCGAGATCGCTGCCTGGTGTCTGGCGATTCCATTCCTGCGCCCCGGCGACGTGCCGCGTATCGAGAAAAATTCGGAGAAAAATGCAGACACCGAAACTGACGGCGATCCGTACATGGAAGGCATCGCGCTGCTGTACCGCCAGGCGCTGGCACATGCACTGACATTGCGCCAGCCCGGTCAGGCGATCATCGCGCTCGGTCATTGCCACATGGTCGGCGGCGAAATCTCGGAAGACTCCGAGCGCCGCATCGTCATCGGCGGCACCGAAGCGCTGCCGGCCGGCATCTTCGACCCTGCCATCGCCTATGCCGCGCTGGGCCATCTGCACCTGGCGCAAAGCGTCGGCAAGCAGGAGCATCTGCGCTATTGCGGCAGCCCGCTGCCGATGTCGTTTGCCGAAGTCAACTATCCGCATCAAGTGTTGCGCGTCGATCTGAATGGCGAAACCGTGGCTGACATCACCGCGCTGCCGGTGCCGCGTGCAGTCGAACTGCTGCGCGTGCCGAAACAGCCCGCGCCGCTGGACCAAGTACTCACTGCGCTGGCAGCGCTTGATTTTAATGACAATGCAGAAGCAAACCGACAGCCGTATCTGGAAGTGCGGATCCGTCTCGACGCGCCCGAACCCGGCTTGCGCGCCCGCATCGAAACTGCGCTGGAAGGCAAACAAGTGCGCCTGGCCAAGATCGAAACCAGCTTCACCCCGAAAATCGCGCCCGGCATTGACAACACTCCGGCATCGCTGGACCAACTGGAACGGCTGCAGCCGGACGACATCTTCAACCGGCTGTATCGCAGCAAATATGACGCCGACGCGCCAGCCGATCTGCAAGCCGCGTTTGCCGAACTGCTGCTCAATCCCTCCGAAGATATCCATTGACGACAACGGCCCTGCATTGCTCCCTTCTCCCGCTTGCGGGACAGAAGGGAGAGAAATGAAAAATAAATGAATAAATTATGAAAATCCTCGCAATCCGTGGCAAAAACCTGGCTTCGCTGGCCGGCGAATTTGAAGTCGATTTTGAACAGGAACCGCTGAAGTCAAGCGGCCTGTTCGCCATTTCCGGCCCGACCGGTGCCGGCAAAAGCACGCTGCTGGACGCGCTATGCATGGCGCTGTATGAGAAAACGCCGCGCCTGTTGAAAGCCGGCGGCATCGGCTTGCCCGACGTTGGCGACCACACCATCAGCCAGCAAGACGCACGCAACCTGTTGCGGCGCGGCACCGCGGAAGGCTATGCGGAAGTCGATTTCGTCGGCAACGACGGGATTGCCTACCGCGCCCGCTGGAGCGTGCGGCGGGCGCGCGGCAAGGCCGGCGGCAGCCTGCAAAAAACCGACATGAGCCTGCAGCAATTGCCCGAACTGCATCCGATCGGCGGCACCAACAAGGAAGTGCTGCATGAGATCGTGCATCGCATCGGCCTCTCGTTCGATCAATTCACCCGCGCCGTGTTGCTGGCGCAAAACGAGTTTTCTGCATTTCTGAAAGCGGACGACAACGAGCGCGGCGAACTGCTCGAAACCTTGACCGGCAGCGCCATCTACAGCGCGCTGTCGGTGCGCGCCTTTCTCCGCGCCAAGGAAGAACAGCTCAAATTGCAGCGCATCAATGACCAACTGGCCGACCAGAAACCGTTGTCGGACGATGTCCGCAATCAACTGGAACAGGACAGCAGCGTCGCCAACGCCGCCGTCACCGCGCTCGACCTGCACAAAGCCGAACTCGACACCCAACTGCGCTGGCATCAGGACGACCACAAATTTCACCAAAGCGAACAATTGGCGCAGGCGCAATTGCAGCAAAGGCAAGCGGAACAAGAAGCCGCCGTCGAACGCCGCACCGATCTGCAACGTGTCGAATCGGTGCAAGCGGCCCGCCCGCTGGTGGCCGAAGTAGACCGCCTGACGCGCACCATCACCCAGGATCACGGCGCAATTGCCGATTGCCAGACCAAACTAAGCGACACCGAACAAACCCGCCAGCAAGCCGACGCCGCGCTGGAAATCGCGCAACGCACGCTGCTGGATGCCGAGCAGGCGCACAGCAACGCCGCCCCCACGCTGGATCAAGCCAAGGCGCTCGACGCCCGCATCGACACATCGCTGCCCGGGCATCACGCAGCGCAGCAAGCACAGTTCGATGCCGACGCAGCCAGCGCGCTGGCCCGGAAAAACCTGCAAGCCAAGCAGGCGGAAATCAACGACGCGCAGCAAAAACAGCAAGCCACCGAACACTGGCTGGCGCAGCACGCGCCGTTGCAAGCGCTGGCGGACAACTGGCCGCGCTGGGACATACTCCTGAAGCAGGCATGCAATTACCGCAATGAAACAGTGCAGTTTGAAGTCATACTCACAACATTTTTAAAAAGCATAGAAAAGCAGCAGGCGCTGCTTGCCACCACGACCGAAGCGCTCTCTGCCGCCGGCATCGCACTGAATGCGGCCGAGCAACAGCGCCAGCACGCAGCGCAGCAGCACGCCGGCATCGACATCGCAGCACTGCAAGCGCGCAAACACAACGCAGAAATTCGCCGCGACCAACTGAGCAGCGCCGAACAACTCTGGCGCGCACTGGCCGAGCAGCAGACCCGCCAGCAGGCGCTGCACGCGCAAAGCCAGAACAGCCGACACTCTGCAACCCAGGCCGAGGCCGCATTGGCCCAAATCAGCGCACAACTGCCGACGCTTACCGCAGCACTCACGCAAGCCGAACGCTCGCTGAAAAGCGCCGAAGCCGCCTGCGCCGAAAACGTCGAAACCCTGCGCGCCGCGCTGGAACCGGATGCGCCCTGCCCCGTTTGCGGCGCCACCGCGCACCCGTATTCTGTCGATATCGACAATCCGCAGCTGCACGCGATGCTCAAAAACCTGCAAGCAGAAGTTGCCCGCTGCCGCCAGCAATCCCAGCACGCACAGCAGCAGCAAGCCACCCACAGCGCCGACGCCGCCAGCCATCGCCGCCAACTGGCCGCCATCGAAGCAGAACAGCAGCAATTGCACGCAGCGCTGGAGCGCCAGCAACAGGACTGGCAGGCGCAGCCGATTGCAACTGAATTAGCCAATATTGCTATACAAGAGCAAGCCGGCTGGTTCGCCAGCCAGCGCGCAAGCGTGCAAGCGCAACTGCGCAGCATCAACCAACTGGAAGCAGACTGGCGCAGCGCTGCCCAAGCCAAGGACGCAGCCCAGGCCGCGTTCGAGCGCGCCGCGACAGAACACAACGCCAAGAAAGAAGCCGCCAGCGCGATGCAAACCGCGCTGCTTGAGGCAGAATCCAAACAACACGCCAGCGCCGAACAACGCACCCAAAGCCAGCAACGCTTAGCCCAATGTCTGGACCAGCTCGACGCCGCCTTCAGCGATTCGCTTGATGCGGAAAATGAAAAATTCAGCTGGAGAATCGACTGGCAGCAGGAGCCCGGCGCCTTCCACAATCGCTGCGCGCACAACGTCCAGCAATGGCAAACCCAGCGCAACGCGCGCGACCAGGGCCAGCAACGCAGCGCCACCCTGACGCTGGAAAGCAAGGGATTATTCGATGCGCACAACAAGGCGGAAGCAGATCAATTGCGCGCCGGTAGCGCCTTCGCCGCCAGCGACGCCGCCTTGAAAGCGATGCAAGCCCAACGCCACGCGCTGTTTAACGGCCAGCCGGTGCAACAAATCGAAACGCAACTTGCCAGCGCGCTTGCCGCCGCCAAAACCTTGCTGCTCCAGCGCACCCAAGCCAGCAACGACAACCGGCAAACGCAGACCCGTTTTCGCGAAGCGCTGCAACAAGCCAAAGCGCGCCTCGCCAGCCACACCAGCGAAGCGCAAGCCGCCGCCGAACAGGTGGCCGACTGGATCAGCCGCGCTAATGTTGCAAATACTGTTGCCCATAATCTTGCTGACAACGGAGCAGCCGCATTCGACGCCGCCCAACTGCACGCGCTGCTGGCCCACCCCGCCGACTGGATCGCCTTCGAGCGCAAGCAATTGCACGCAATCGACGCCGCCGCCAGCCAAGCCGCCACCGTGCTGCAAGAGCGCAGCAGCCAACGGCAAGCGCACCAGCAACAGCGCCCACCGCAAGCTGACAATCCAGCCAAAACAGACATAACAGACACAACAGACCCAGCACCTATAGAAAACACGCTGGACGAAACAGAAACCGGCGCGGCTGCGTCCAAGCTCGCAACCGACATCAGCGCCAACCCGATAGACACACTGCAACAAGCGCTGCATGCGTTGGCCGCCGAGCGTCACAGCAAAAACGCCACAGCCACCGAATTGCAACTGGCGATCGCGCAGGACCACGCGCGCCGCGTCCATGCGGCCGACATGCTCACCACCATCGCCAGGCAGGAAGCAACCTACCGGCTGTGGGAGACGCTCAACGGCCTGATCGGCTCATCAGAGGGCAAGAAATTCCGCAACTATGCGCAGCAGTACACGCTCGACGTGCTGCTCGGCTACGCCAACCGCCACCTCAACGAATTGTCGCGCCGCTACCGGCTGCAGCGCATCAGCGACACGCTGGCGCTGATGGTGGTCGATCAGGACATGGGCGACGAACAGCGCTCGGTCCACTCGCTGTCCGGCGGCGAATCGTTCCTCGTCTCGCTCGCGCTCGCGCTCGGCCTCGCATCGCTGTCCAGCAACCGGGTGCGGGTCGAATCGCTGTTCATTGACGAAGGCTTCGGCAGCCTCGATGCCGACACGCTGCGCGTCGCCATGGACGCGCTAGACGGCCTGCAATCAATGGGCCGCAAGGTCGGCGTGATCTCGCATGTGCAGGAAATGACGGAACGGATTGCGACCAGAATATTGGTGCAGAGGACGGCGGGTGGGAGGAGTTTGGTGGGGGTTGGGTAGGATGATTGCTTTTTTGAAATAATTACCATAGATGCAAGCAAATCAACTATAGTTTCTGGCGGGGCAGAAACGTGAACATAGATAAACCGTGGCCTGTTCCGCATGACTAAAAAAGCAGTTTTTTAAAATTGGTAAATTACTAATTTAAAATTGTTACTATGTTGCAAATATTAAATAACTGATGTTACGCAGCCTGCAGAGCCTGTAGTTCGGCATAGGCCTGTCGGGTTGCTTTGATGAAGAGTTTTGCCCTTATCGCGAAATGGTTTGTTTTGAGCTTTATATTCAGGCACTCCAATTTGAATACGGCAT
>JBGSTZ010000135.1:0-3041 GCA_041736255.1 Burkholderiaceae bacterium | reverse complement strand
CCGGTTGCGCATTGTGGTGCAGCAACCAGCAGAACCGCTAAGGCACCGCCGCCCGCCAGCAGCGCTGCGAGCAATCGCAACCGCCAATCGTCGGGTAGAAACTGGATCGCGGGCATCATGATGAGCGTCGCCAGCAAAATTGCGCCGACATGCGGCGGGGAAACCGTGTCGCACCAGATCGGGGCGAGCAAGCCGCCCGATTGCGTACCGAAAAACAAGAGGAACGATGCGAGCGCAAAACTTACCACCGTCCACGTCAGTCGCTGCCCTTGATTTGCATCTCGCACCCAGCGAAGCCCAAGCAACAGAAAAAACGCCGCAGTCATCGGCGCGCCTTCAAGCGATATGTGGAGCCAGACGGCGAGCGCCAAGCCGAGAACCAGCCCTGCCTTGCGGACATCCGCCCAGAATATTGTCGACAAAGCCAAGACCGCCATCGCCAATTGCCAGCCATGATGATCAATCCGCATCGGCCGCAACTGGATAAGCAATCCCCCTGAGGTCAAAGTAATCAACGCCGCAGCAATGCCGGCCTCAAGCGATGACAGCCGCGTAGCAATGCGCGACAGCATATAGGTAATCCAGCCGAGCAGAAGTAGCGGAACGGCGGTCCCTGCAATCATTTCGGCACCGGCCTGTCCAAAAAACGGGCGCAGGATCAGCACCAGCATTGCGAGCGGAAGTTCGATCAGACGCGACCAGTGCATAGGTGCGCCTTCGGGCGGGTTCATGCGATATTGGGTAGTGTCGAACCAGCTTTGCCCGTTCAGAAAATCGCGCAACTGAACCAGTCGCAACTGGTCATCGGGGTCCCAGCCTGACAGAGTCGTGATTTCTGTCCAGCCCAGCCAGATCAAGGCCGCCGATACCAGAAGCCATAGCGCGCCAATCAACTGCACCGGCATCAAATCGCGCGCGTCCCGAGTGCTTTCGATCATAAAATCCCCCCGCAGCCTACTTTATCGGGACGCAATGCTTTTGTCTGCATCGTCCTTGCGGCGAAGATAAAGCCACGGCACGTTTTCCGGGTCGAACTGCGTCCGATGATGGCGGTCGAAATACGGCGGCATATGATCGCCGACGAGTAATATATCTGCATCCGGGAAATCCTTGGCGCTGATTTCATCAGCAAGTGCCATTTGAATATCGTGATAAATTGCAAACTGGCGGCAGATTTGGGGGAATTCGGCTTTGAGCAAAGGCGATATGCGCTCGCAATTGTCGACGTTCAGATTAAGGCCCGCAGGCACCGGCAAGTGCGAATTGAGCGTCAGCCAGTAAAGGAACATCGGTTTTTCAGCGGCCTTCAACTTGGCAGCTATCTGTTTTGGGATCTGGCGATCGCAGGCCCCCGGGAAGACACCGCCGCATTGTTCGGCCCCAGCCTTCATCATGTCCGGGCCGAACTCACGCTTTGCGAATCCGATATTGGGATACCATTGGTCGCGCTTGAAAAATGACGGTGTGAAGCTGTGCATCGCCAGCGTGTCATAGCCCTTTTTGGCAAATGTCGTGGGCAGGCATCCGTCATCCTTACGGTCAACCAGATCATAATAGTCGCCCCAGCGGCCACAAAGTTCGCGGATTTCGCCCGCCGTTGTGCTATTATAATAAGGCGCCGAGCCCTGACGGAAATCATAACGTGCGCGTACCGCGCTGTTGCCGACTAACGGCGCAAAAAGCAGCTTCGACATTTCCGGATTGTCTTTGGGTAAGCCCATTGCTTCAACCACAATCAGAACAAGGTGCCGCTTGCCATCCGCACGCGAAGTAAAACCGCTGTCGCCGGTTGCCGAGCCGAACAGTGCACCCGCCGGCGCCGCCCGGAAATAATGGCCGCGCATATCCTTACCCATGTAGAGATCGACACCCGCCAACGTGACGACCAATCCGGCTGCGCCGGCAATCAGCAAGGGGCGCGCAAAATTGGTGTCGCGCTTCAATAGCTTCCATGCCAGCCCCATGACGACCAGGATGGCGATTATGCCTGCGATGTAATCGATCGAATTACCCGGCTTGATCTCGGCAAAGAACTGCAGCGAATAGAGCAGCGAAGCCATATTGAGGTTGAAAAGGCCGCCGATGAAATTCAGCGTCGAATAAATCATGAACCCTACAAAGGTCAGATATTGGACAATCAAAGGGAAGCGTTTGACGACCAAGCCTAACAGGCCAGCGTAGACGATTTCCATATGGCGCGGCGGCGCGCCGGAAAACCATAAGGCGGCAAAGCCGATATTGGCCAGAACCACCCAAATCAGTAGCCAGTTACCAAACTTTTTAAGCTCTTCGTCGATACCCCAAAATGCGGGGCGTTCGAATTCTGCCGCGATAGCCGTCACCGGAATACTCCCCATTTGCGCATCGCATACACCGCCACGAAACTGATGCCGATGGCGACGCCCTTTGACGGTATCGGATGAACGCCGACGCGGCCCAATATTTCAACAGTAGCGACCGTTATCCCAAGACCGACTAGCGCCGATCCGGCAAACAGTGCCCGTTGGATATGCAGCGCCGCGCCATCGCGGGTCTTGCCAGTGAACACGATGTTTGCGCTAACCAACCAGTGAATGACGATGCCTGCGCAATAACCCGCTGCCGATGCCAGCGTCGGATCGACCGCCATCGCGACAAGGCTTGAAAACAACGCCACATCAAAGGCTAATGCAATGATGCTCGCCGCCAGATAGCGTGTGATCGTGAACCGGTGCCACAGCACCAGTGCCGAGGCGATGGCGCGGTCCATGTCTCTTAAGCGGCCTTGCGGGGTGCTTCACCCTTTTCGATTCGTTTCGGGACGTCACGTTCGGAAGTCAACGCAGCAGCCTGGTCTTCGGTGACCTTTGCCGCGATTGCGACTTGCTCGCCTTCATCGCCCGCCTCATGATATTCGGCGTCTTCGTTGACGTTCCAGATATTGTACACGCGCGAACCAGCAACGATATTTTCAACCGTCAGCATCGACGTCATCATGGCGTGATCCTGGTTGTTATAGCGGTGCATCCCATTGCGGCCAACCATATGCAACGTCGGGAACT
>JBGSTZ010000087.1:0-28679 GCA_041736255.1 Burkholderiaceae bacterium | reverse complement strand
GTCCCCATCAACCATCGCAGACAACCCTGTCGCTGTCGCCCGTCCAAATGTACTTATCAAATAATCCGTGTACAACTCAAGTTCAGCTTTTTTCATTTCAACAGATTAACAATTTATACTGAGGCCTGCGTAACATCAGTTCTTATTTCTTATTTCTTATTTCTTATTTCTTATTTCTTTGTAGCATTGCTTAACATTTCCCGCTGTTGCTGGGTTCTTGTCGGGGGGGGTCCTGTCAGGAAAGACAGTGTCAATATTACAAAAAAATGTCGGTATCCGTTCCACCCTGGGTAGGTGTTCCTGAGCCTTTTTTGAGGCGGCACAAAGAGTTTGATGGTTTTAATGCGCAAACTCCACGACAAGGTCCGCACGCTGTTTCCTCTATCGGAAAACCGGATTTGCTTTAACCTTAGATCGTCCACAACCAAGGGGCTCACCATGCCATCGAAAAAAGAACCGGCAAGTTTGTATGAAATCAAGATTACATTGCTCGAACTCACACCGGAAATCTGGCGCCTGGTGGTGATTCCGCGCGACATCACATTGGGAAACCTGCATCACGTAATTCAGATCGCGATGGGCTGGGAAGACAACCATTTGCATGAATTCGAGATCGGCCGCAAGCGCTACGGGCAGAT
This sequence comes from Burkholderiaceae bacterium, assembly GCA_041736255.1. Lineage (GTDB taxonomy): Bacteria > Pseudomonadota > Gammaproteobacteria > Burkholderiales > Burkholderiaceae_D > AVCC01. The sequence continues at coordinate 28,041 of JBGSTZ010000087.1, read as the reverse complement.
GATAGCCGAGGAGTTTGGTTTTGAGGATGCGACAATCAATGAAGACATCGTGCATCTGAACGGTGTGGCAAAACCGAAAGCAAAGTTCATGTACACCTACGATTTCGGCGACGGCTGGCAGCATGAAATTCACATTGAACGCGAAGTCGAATCGGGTTCGGACAAGCGCCAAGCTAGCTGTATCGCCGGCGAGAATGCCTGTCCGCCGGAGGATTGCGGCGGACCGTTCGGCTATCCCGATATGGTCGCGATCCTGTCGGACCCGCAGCATGAAGAATATGAAGACATGCGGGAATGGGTCGGCGAAGATTTCGATCCACTGCAGTTCGACCTGACTGCAGTCAATCGGCGGCTTGCGAAGTGCAAGGTTTAAGTTTGCGCCTGCGCCAGCAGGCAAGCATGATAATTGGTAACTGTTAAGTCAGTGTGACTTTAAAAATACATTTTTTCAGTATATGTATTACGTATTACTGAAATATCATTCCGCTGTTTTTTTAAGCAGGATCGTGATCAGCGCCGAGGAATTTTCGAGCGCTTCCAGCGCGTGCATTGCGCCACCGTCGAGGAAGATCAAGTCGCCCGCATGCAAATTTTTAATCTGATCACCGACGCTGAAAGCGATGCTGCCTTCCAGACATTGCACGGTGATTTCACCAGGAACTTGGTGTGCCGGCATGACCTTGCCGCGTGGCAGGGTCACGCGCATAACTTCCAGTTGCGGAGTTTTGATTAGGGCGATTGACGAAAAAGTCGCGCATTTTTCGCCCAGCGGACGCAGGTCGATAACGGTGCCGGATGTGGCGTGCTGTAGTGCCATGGGATTCTCCTTGAGTTTTTTCCAGCCTAGACCGTAGCACGGATCACTCTGAAAGGCGCTCCCGATTTGTGGTTGCAGAATGCCTGCGGAACTGAGCGGAACTTAATATTAAGCATCAAGTCCCATACGCGTTGCTTGAGATGGCGCAAGTGACAATTGCCTTCCGCACTGACGCCTCGACCGTTTCGACCGCTGCGGCCTTATACTCTTGGTTCTTTTTCAATTTTCAACAGAAATTTTTATGTCTAACGTGTCCACATTCCAGCCACCGCGCCGCTTGGGTACCGCCTTGCAACGCGGCTTTACTCTAATCGAAATCATGGTTGTAGTCGTGATCATGGGCGTGCTGGCAGCGCTGGTGGTGCCAAAGCTGATGGGCCGCACCGACGAAGCGCGCATTGTTGCCGCCAAACAGGATATCTCGACCATCATGCAGGCGCTCAAACTGTACCGCCTCGATAACCAGCGTTACCCGACCACTGAACAAGGTTTGGCGGCGCTGACTACGCGCCCGACTTCCGGCCCGGCTGCCAACGGCTGGAAAACCGGTGGGTATCTGGATAAGGTACCGAAAGACCCGTGGGGCGGCGCGTATCAATTGCTGTCACCTGGCATCAAGGGTGAGATCGACATATTTTCGCTCGGTGCCGATGGCCAGCCGGGCGGCGCCGGTAACGATGCCGACATCGGCTCGTGGGATCTATAACTACTCTCAGACTTGCCCAGCGGCGCTCGCTTGGGCGCGGCTTCACCTTATTGGAACTGATGATCGTCATCGTGATCATCGGCATCACGCTTGGTGCGGTGGCGTTCAATGCGCTACCGGACGCGCGCCAGACCTTGCAAAGCGAGGCACAGCGCATCGCGCTTTTGCTGCAACTGGCACGTGACGAAGCGATCGTGCGCAACCGGCCGGTTGCTTTCGAGGCGGAGCCGGATCGTTATCGCTTCTTGGTGTACGAGGATCGCACCTGGCAAGCCATTTCAGAGGATGACTTGCTGCGCGAACGCATGTTCAAAAGCGCGCCGCTGACGCTGTCGATCACCCCACCGCTGCCAGCAAGCGACGGGCCGCTGCGCATCGTGTTCGGGCGCGAGCCGGTCGACAAGCCTTTCGTGCTGACGCTGACTTTTGATACGGTCAGCGTCGCTATCCGCGCCGATGGCATCGGCCATTTCGTGGCGGACTGAGATGCATAAAACTCCAACGCGCAATGGCGCCGCCGGCTTTACCCTGCTCGAAGTGCTGGTGGCGCTGGTGATCGTCGGCACTTCGCTCGGCGCGAGCTTGCGCGCAGTCGGCAGCCTGACGCAAAACAGCTCCGGTTTGCGGGCTGCGATGATGGCCAACTGGTCGGCGGAAAACCGCCTGAGCGAAATCCGCCTGGCGCGCGAATGGCCCGCTTTCGGCAAACGCACTTTTGATTGCCCGCAAGGCCTGCTGCAACTGGTCTGCGAGGAAGAAGTGGTAACCACGCCGAACCCGAATTTCCGCCGGGTCGAAGTCAGCGTGTACGAGTCCGGTACTTTGGAACGGCGCATCATCAAGCTGGTGCAGGTGGTGCCGAATGGTCTATAAAAATATCCCCACACTCTCTCGGCGCGGCTTTACCCTGATCGAATTGCTGGTCGCCATCAGCATTCTGGCGATTGTCGCGGTGCTCGGCTGGCGCGGTCTGGATGGCATCGTGCGCGCCCGCGTGGCGCTGACGGCCGAACTGGAACAAACCCGCGGCCTGCAACTGGCGTTCGCACAGTTGCAAAGCGATGCCGAACATTTCACCAGCGCCACCGATATCGGCCGTCCCACGCTGGAGGCGCAAGACAATCGCCTGACGCTGATTCGCAGCGTGTTCGCCGATGATCAGCCGTCGCGGCTGCAAGTGGTGGCTTACAGCATCCGGGAGGGTAAATTGATCCGGCGCGAATCAATCGCTACCCGCGATCTGAAAGCGCTCGACGCGCTCTGGCAAAGCAGCATTGACGGCACCGATGCCGACACGCCTGCGGTGGTATTGCAAAGCGCGGTATCGGGCCTGAAGATGCGTTTGTGGTGGATCAACGGCGTCGGCTGGCGCACTGACTACAGCAGCACCACCGGTGCCAGCGGGCTGGAAGTTGTGCTGACAGTATTGCGCTCCGGCCAGACGCAGAACATGACCAAAATTTTTCTGATGGGGGCGTCATGAGACGCGGGTCCCTGGCCGCGCAGCGCGGCGTGGCCATCATCACGGCAATGCTGCTGACCGCGCTGGCAGTAACGATCGTGGCCAGCCTGTTCTGGCAGCAGCAGGTGCAAGTGCGCTCAATCGAAAATCAGCGCCTGCATTTGCAAACCAAATGGATATTGCGCGGCGCGCTCGACTGGGCGCGCTTGGTGCTGCGCGAAGACGCCCGGTTTTCCAGTGTCGATACGCTCGATGAGCCGTGGTCGGTCGAGCTGGCGGAAACGCGACTCGACCAGTATGTTGAAAACGACCGCACCGGCAGCGATCCGACCGACGCCACTTTGTCGGGGCAGATTGTGGATGCGCAAGGGCGTTTCAACCTCGCCAATCTGGCGCAAAGAAGCAAAGTCAATCCGCGCCAAGTCGCCATCTTTGCACGCTTGCTGGAGAGCCTGAAACTTGATGCGGGATTGGCGCAGGCAACAGCTGATACCATGGCGCGCGCACAGCCGGTGCCGCCCACGGCGTCAGGATCCAACGGCAGCGCGCCGCCGGCAGCTGCCAGTCAGTCTGACGCGCAGCCGATGGAACTGTTGCAAGTCGACGATTTGCTGGCGGTGCCGGGATTCACTGCACCCATACTAGCGCCGCTGCGCGAATTCGTGATTTTACTGCCACGCGCTACACCGATTAATGTCAATACCGCTTCGGCCAAGGTCTTGGCTGCAAGTATTGGTACACTCTCGCAGTCGGATGCTACAGCGCTGGTAGCCGCGCGTGCAAAAACACATTTTCGCAACAGCGCCGATTTTATTGCGCTTTTGCCGAGCGGCAAGGCAGGCGACATAAGCGCCAATGATTTTGCCGTGGCAACAAATTTTTTCATCGTTAATGGCAACGTGCGCCTGAACCGGGCCAGCATGGAAATGCAGTCCCTGATTGAGCGCAACAACCGCAGCACCAAGCTAATCTGGGTGCGGGATAATTGATTTCGTAGGTCAGGTTAGCGGCTTTATCGCGTAACCCGACATGTGTTACTTCAGTATATTTTAAGAAAAATCAGACATCGTGAGCATACTGTACATCCGCCACCCTCCCAAAGCCGCAGCCGAAGCTGCGCTGGTGCCGCTGCCATGCCGGTTTGCGCTGGTATCGAATAGCGGCTTGATCGAGCGCGAGGGACTCTCCGCGCTGCCCGGCCTGACCGACGCGATCCGCCAGGCCGCAAAAGTCGTGCTGTTACTGGCCGCCAGCGATGTTAGTTTGTTGCGCGTCAAGGTGCCGCCGTTGTCAGGCGCCCGGTTGAGGGCGGCGCTGCCGAATCTGGTCGAGGATCAATTGATGTCGGACCCGGCCGAGTGCGCGTTTGCCGCTGGCACCGCGCAGGATGGCATGCGCACGGTGGCAGTGGTCAATCGCGCCTGGCTGGAACAGTTATCGGCCAGCCTGACCGCACTGGGCGCACGCCAGTTGATAGCCGTTCCGGCCCAACTTTGCCTGCCGTGCCAACCACCCGTGATTGCTGCTGCCGTTACTGCATACGGTGCTGACAACGATGTCGCCTTGCGCTGGTCGGAGCAGGATGGCATTGGTTTTTGCGTCGGCACTACACCTGAAAATGGTGCGGAAAACGCCGCCCGCGAAGTCATCGATACCTTGCGGCTGATGGCACCGCAGACCGACCTGATGCTGCAAGTAGCTGAAACCAGCGTGGCGGCTTATCAGCAGGCAGTAATGGATAGCGGCGATGCGCAATTGCAGATTGCGGCCGAAGACTGGGCCCAGTGCGCCGCTAATGCCAAGGACGTGACGCTGGATTTGATGACCGGTCTGGGCGCGTCGGCTGGGCCGCAGGTGAACTGGCGGCCATGGCGCTGGCCGGCGGCGCTGGCACTGCTGGCGGTATTGGTGAATATCATCGGGCTGAACGTCAGCTGGCTGCAATTGCAGCGCGAAGCCGATGTTCTGCAAAGCGGCATGACCCGGACTTTCCGCACTGCTTTCCCCAATGAAAGCGTGATCATTGATCCGCTAGCGCAGATGCAGCAAAAAATCAGCGCGGCAAAGCAAGGTGCAGGACAAGCCGGGCCGGATGATTTTCTGACCCTGGCGAGTGCGTTTGGCAACGCCTGGTCCGGCCTGCCCCAAGCCAACCAGACGCCGTCCGTTATTGGCGCCATCGAATACCGCGAGCGTAGCCTGCTAGTGCGCCTGAAACCGACGGATGCGGTTGCGGTCGGTGTCATCCGGCCAGCGTTGACACCGCACAAACTGGTGCTGACCGAACAAGACGCCGGCGTCTGGCAGATCAGGAGTGCTCCATGAGTTTCTACGCAAATATTTCCGGCAAATGGGCGCTGCAGTCGGCCCGTTTAGCGGACCAGCGCGCCAATGCGGCCCAATTCTGGACTGAACGCAACCGGCGCGAGCGCGTCCTGCTCACACTTGCTACCGCAGTTGTGTTGCTGGGCTTGGTGTATTTGTTGTTGATCGACCCGGCCTTGCAGGGCCGCGCGCAATTACACAAAAATCTGCCGGTATTGCGGCAACAATCTGCGCAATTGCAGGTCATGGCCAAACAGGCTGCCGCCTTACCCGCGATAACGACACCGGCGGCACCTGCTGCCGGCGTGAGCAAGGAAAGCATCGAGGCGGTATTGCAGAAAAACACTCTGAAAGCGCAAAGCGTGTCGTGGAACGGCGAATTTGCCCGCCTGCAATTTACAGACGTCCCTTTCAGCGCCCTGCTGGATGTCTTGCAAACGCTACAGGCAACTATGCGGCTGGCGGTGGTCGAGGCCAATATAACGAACGTAACGAACAAAAACACAAACACGAGCACGAACACAAACGCAGCCACCGCCGGCAGCGTCAATGCCAGCCTGACGTTGCGCGCACCAAAGGCCGACTGAATGACGCGCATCTTGCTCTGGTTGCTAGCGGCTTGCATCAGCATCGCCGTCACGGTGCTGGCATATTTGCCGGCCAGCTGGATGGCGGTGCTGCTGGAGGAGCAAACCGCAGGACGCTTGACGCTGGGCGATGCACAGGGCACGCTCTGGAACGGTTCGGCCTCGATCGGCGGCGCACCCGGCCCCAGAGATCCGGTAACGCCCTTGCTACCGGGCCGGTTTAGCTGGCGTTTATCGCCGCTGCTGTTGCTGGGACAAGTCCGGCTGCAGCTGGAAAATCCCGCTGCATTGACGCAGCCGGTCAGCATCAACGGCAGCTGGTCTCAATGGCAAGTCAGCGCGACAGAAATCCTGCTACCCGCGGAGCGCCTCACCGGATTGGGGGCACCGCTGAATACGATCGCGCCCAGCGGCCGGATGCGTTTATCCTGGGGTCCGCTGCAATTGACGCGCCAAGGACAAAAAGTGGATTTAGAAGGCACAATGCGACTGGATATCGAAGACATAGCATCGCGTCTGTCGCCGATCAAACCGCTAGGTGCATATCTGGTAACAATGGAATGGCGTGGACAAAGCGCCCAGGTGCTGCTCAAGACCGTCAAGGGTCCGCTGCTGCTGAATGGCGGCGGCGCGCTGGAAAATGGTAGGCTGCGTTTTTCCGGCACCGCCGAGGCGGCGCCCGCGGATCAGGAAAAGTTGGCTAATTTGTTAAATTTATTGGGTCAGCGCCGTACTGTCGCTGGCCGTGAAGTAATTGCTTTAGAGTTCAGATGATGAAAAAACAATCAGGATCAGGTCCAGCGGCGGAAAAAAACATGCAAACACCTATAAAGAAACACAGCCAATGGCAGCGCCTTCGCGCGACTGCAATATTGCTGCTGAGCGTAGCAGTCATCCCGCCAGCCTGGCCGGCGACCGATAACGAAGCGACGCTGAATTTTGTCGGTGCTGATATCGAGTCGGTGATCAAGGCCATCGGCCACTACACCAACACCACTTTCATCATTGATCCGCGCGTCAAGGGCACTATCAATCTGGTGGCAGAAACGGCGCTGACCAAGGCGCAAGCTTTCAGCCTACTGGCGTCCGCCTTGCGTCTGCAAGGTTATGCGATGGTGGCCGGCGACGGCTACACCAAGGTGGTGCCTGAAGCCGACGCCAAGCTGCAAGCGACTCCGATCCAAGTTAGAGGCGGAGCTGTGCAGCTCAAGGGCGACCAGATCGGAACCCGGGTTTTTCGCCTGAATTATGAATCGGCCCCCAATCTGGTGGCGGTGTTGCGGCCGCTGATTTCGCCCAACAACACGATCAATGCCAATCCGGGCAACAATTCGCTGGTGATTACCGACTATGCCGACAACCTGAACCGGCTCGGCAAAATCATTTCTGCGCTGGACGCCCCCACCACCGGAGATATGGATGTGGTGCCGGTGCGCTACGCGATGGCCTCCGATATCGCGGTCATGATCAATAAACTGATGGAAACGGGCGCTACCGCTCCCGGCATGGATTCCGGACGCGTCAGCCTGATTGCGGATAGCCGCACCAATGCGGTGATCGTGCGCGCGCCATCGCTGGCACGCGCGAATCTAGCCAAATCGCTGATCGCCAAACTCGACCAGCCAACCGCACAGCCCGGCAACGTGCATGTGGTCTACCTGAAAAACGCCGATGCTACCAAACTGGCGCTGACCTTGCGTTCGGTGGTCGGCTCGGATGGCGAGGCACCCAGCTCGCCCCAGCCGGCGTCTGCAGCGTCGCCGATACAAAACACATCAGGTGGCATGTCCGGCTCGATGCCGCCGTCAGTCGCCCCGGATGTATTGTCCTCCGGCGGCTCGGCGGGTTTCATTCAGGCCGACACCGCTACCAATACCCTGATCATCACCGCCAGCGAACCTGTGTATCGCAATCTGCGCACCGTCATCGACCAACTCGACGTGCGCCGGGCGCAGGTGTATATCGAATCGCTGATCGTCGAAGTCACCGCCGACAAGGCTGCTGAATTTGGCATCCAGTGGCTCGGTTTGTCCGGCAATAGCGGCAGCAATTATCGGGTTGGCGGCGGCACCTCATTTTCCAGCGGCGGCGATAATCTGGTCAGCCAGGCAATTGCCAATAGCACGACCGGCAGCCTTTTACCACCAGGTCCCGGTCTGACATTGGGGATATTCCGTCAGATCAATGGCGCGCTCGGTCTGGGCGCGCTGGCGCGGGCGCTGGAGTCCGACGTCAATACCAACATCCTGTCGACGCCGAACCTGATCACGCTCGATAACGAAGAAGCAAAAATCATCGTCGGCCAGAACGTGCCTTTCATCACCGGCCAGTACACCACGCAAGCCTCCGGCGGCGGTGCCGGCGTGAATCCGTTCCAGACCGTCGAGCGCGAGGATGTCGGCTTGCAATTGCGAGTGCGGCCGCAGATTTCCGAAGGCGGCACGGTAAAGATGGCGATCTACCAGGAAACCTCCGCCGTCCAGGACAGCTCAAATGCCGCCGGCATCATCACCAGCAAGCGCTCGATTGAAACCAATGTGCTGGCCGATGACGGCCAGATCATCGTGCTCGGCGGCCTGATCGAAGATACCGTCGGCGACGGCGTCGATAAAGTGCCGCTGCTGGGCGACATCCCAATCATCGGCAACCTGTTCAAATACCAGACGCGCAGCCGCAAAAAAACCAATCTGATGGTGTTTTTGCGCCCGACCATCATCCGCAGCAGTGCACAAAGTGCCAGTGTGGTGGCTGATCGTTACGACTACATCCGTGGCACCGAAATCGCCGCCCAGCCGGCTAGAACCACTTTCTTGCCGGATACCGGCGCACCTGTACTCCCGCCGCTGGAAAATGGCCGGCCGGTCGGCGGTACTTTCCTCAGGCCGATACCTCCAGTTCCAGCACCGGCCATCGTGACTGAGCCGATGCAATGAGCGTAATCATGAACGACGCCCGCCTGTTGCCGTATGCGTATGCGCGCGATTTCGCGCTGCTGGCGTACCGCAAGACTGAAGATCGTGAGAATTCGGTTGAAGTCTGGTTTTCGGACGCCACGCCGCCGACCGCGATTGCCGAAGTGAGCCGCCGCTTCGGCCGCGTCAAGTTGAAATCGCTGCCGCACGAAGAACTCAAGGCGGCCATCGCCAAAGCCTACGCCGGCTCCGGCGGCGATGCCGCGCAAGTCGTGGGTGAAGTCGAGTCTGATCTCGACCTGACCCGGCTGATGCAGGACATGCCGGCCATCGAAGATTTGCTGGAATCGGCCGACGATGCGCCGGTAATCCGCATGATCAATGCGCTGCTCACGCAAGCGCTGCGCGAAGGCGCGTCCGACATCCACATCGAGCCGTTCGAACTTTCGTCGGTGGTGCGGTTTCGCATCGACGGCGCGCTGCGCGATGTAGTGCGTCCGAAGAAGGCGATCCATGCGGCGCTGATTTCGCGCATCAAGATCATGGCGCAACTCGATATTTCCGAAAAGCGTCTGCCGCAAGATGGCCGCATCACGCTGCGGGTCGGCGGCAAGCCAGTCGATGTCCGTGTTTCCACCTTGCCGACTGGGCATGGCGAGCGCGCGGTGCTGCGCTTGCTGGACAAGGAAGCCGGCCAACTCGATTTGCAGAATCTGGGCATGAGCGATGTGCTGCTGCCGCAGTTTGCCAAACTGGTCGCACAGCCGCACGGCATCGTACTGGTGACCGGACCGACCGGTTCCGGCAAAACCACTACCCTGTATGCGGCGCTGACGCGTCTGAACACCACCGCCACCAACATCCTGACGGTGGAGGACCCGATTGAATACGATCTGGCCGGCGTCGGTCAAACGCAAGTCAATCCGCGCATCGACATGAGTTTCGCCAAGGCGCTGCGGGCGATCCTGCGCCAAGATCCTGACATCATCATGATCGGCGAAATCCGCGACCTGGAAACTGCACAGATTGCGGTGCAGGCCTCGCTCACCGGCCATCTGGTGCTGGCGACCCTGCATACCAACGATTCCGCCGCTGCGGTGACGCGCCTGCTCGACATGGGAATCGAGCCGTTCCTGCTGTCGTCATCGCTGCTCGGCGTTTTGGCGCAGCGTCTGGTGCGTAAGTTGTGCACCCATTGTCGGCAACACGACGGCGAAAACTGGCAACCGGTCGGCTGCGACAAGTGCGGCAATTCCGGCTATCAGGGCCGGGTCGGCGTCTATGAATTACTGCAAACCACCGATGAAATCCGTGCGCTGATCCATCACAGCGCTTCCGAAGCCGAGATTCGCACTGCAGCCCAGCACGACGGTATGCAGACCATGCGCGAAGATGGCGAACGCTGGCTGGCCGACGGCATCACCTCGCAGGCGGAATTGCTGCGCGTGACGAAGGACTAGGATCATGGCAGTTTTTCGCTACGAAGCCGTGAATGCGCTCGGTGCCACCAGCAAAGGCGTGGTCAATGCCGACAGCGCCCGTGCAGCGCGCGCCGATTTGCGTCTGCAGGGCTTGACGCCGATTGCGGTGACAGCGATTGCGACGCAGGTCGATGCCGCCGGCAAGAGCCGCCGGCACGGCTTCGGCGAGCGCCTGTCAACCAATGAACTGTCGTTGTTTACGCGCCAGATGGCGAGCTTGCTGGAAGCCAGCTTGCCGCTGGAACAGGCGTTTACCGCCTTGCTGGAACAAGCCGAGCGGCCGTATGTGCGCGACCTGATCGCCTCGATTCGTTCCGAAGTGATGGGCGGCGCGTCGCTGTCGGACGCGCTGTCCCAGCATCCACGCGATTTTGCTGAGATTTACCGCGCGCTGGTCGCCTCCGGCGAACAAATCGGCCAACTGGCGCGGGTGCTGTCGCGGCTGGCCGACTTTATCGAACGGCGCAATGCGCTGGTGCAAAAGGTAAAACTTGCATTCACCTATCCGGCCATCGTCTCGGTGGTGGCGTTTGCGATCGTGATTTTTTTGCTGACCTATGTGGTGCCGCAAATCGTTTCGGTATTCTCCAGCACCAAGCAAAAACTGCCGATTCTGACCATCATAATGCTGGCGATTTCCGATTTTGTGCGCAGTTACGGCGTGTTTGTACTGCTGGCAGTCATCGCACTGGGTTTCGCCTGGCGTACCGCTTTGCAGAATCCGGCCACCAAAATGCGCTGGCATAAATATCTGCTGACCGCACCGCTGTATGGCAAATTCGAACGCAGCCTGAACACTTCGCGCTTTGCCAGCACGCTGGCAATCACCATCGGCTCCGGGGTGCCGATTTTGCGTGCGCTGCAGACCAGCCGCGACACGCTGTCGAATGTCGCCATGCGCGAGCAGGTTGAAGAAGCGGCAGCAGCGGTGCGCGAAGGCGTCAGCCTGGCGCGTGCGCTGTCGGCACGCCAGCATTTCCCGCCGATGCTGATCCACATGATTCGCGCCGGCGAAGCTACCGGCGAACTGCCGGCGATGCTGGAGCGCGCAGCCACTTCCCAGGAACAGGATCTGGAACGCCGCACGCTGACCATCGCCGGCTTGCTGGAACCGGCGCTGATCCTGATCATGGGGGTGGTGGTGCTGCTGATCGTGCTGGCGGTGCTGATGCCTATCATCGAGATCAACCAGTTGGTGCGCTAATAACTGATGTTATGCATGGTCCATGCAAAATATGAAATACATTGTCCACGAAAGACACGAAAAAATGCATAACATCAGTTTCGTAGGTCGGATTAGCGGCTTCATCGCGTAATCCGACAGTTGCGGCTACCAAGGCCGGGTTACGCTACGCTAACCCGGCCACCCAAGAACCGTTGCAATATTTGTTCAGTTATTTCGTGCCTTTCGTGATTTTCGTGGACCGAATTTTTTGTGTTTATTTTGTGCTTAACATCAGTTAAATAATATGCGTAGAGAGAATTGATATGAAGCGCCTGCCTTGGTTTGCCAGTTTTGCGATGTTCATCGCGTTGTGTGCGTCCACCGCTTATTGGGCTATGCAGCTGTTCCAGCCGCCGGTGCGCGCGGTGGCTGCAGCGCCGCAGGCGGAACAGCCGGCATTATCGCTGGACGCTGCTCAAAGCTTGTTCGGTGGCAGTGCGAGAGTCGATATGGCCAGCAATTATCAACTGAAGGGCGTGGTCGCAGCTGCCAGGCGTTTCGACAGCGTTGCCATCCTGTCTGCCGACGGCAAGCCTGCCAAGGCAGTGGCCGCAGGCGGCGAACTGTCGCCGGGTGTGACGGTAAAGGAAGTCCATCCGCAATACGTGCTGCTGTCGGAATCCGGCGTCATCAAGCGCGTCGAACTGGAAGTCAGCGCCAAGAGTGGAACTGGCATGGATCTGTCGCCCGGGACGCCGAGTGCGGGTGCGGATGCGTCGGGCACGTCTTCGGCCAGAGCGACCACAGTCGTGACAGGCGCGACTAATGGCGCGCGGCCGACAGGAAGCAATACACAACGCTAAATATTCCGCTTTCACATACTTCGCAGTTTCTCGCCATCGGCGATGCCATGTAGTTGTAGGTGCGAATTTATTCGTATACGACGCACACAGAAAAGTCAAAAAATGCGAATAAATTCGCACCTACCGGCATCATGAGGCCCGCGCAACGCGGTGATTGCGTGGGCCGCCATCCGGCTTTCAGGTTAAAGAATGTAGCGCGCCAGGTCGTCATCGACTGACAGCGCACCGAGCCGCTCGTTGACGTAGGCGGCGTCGATCGAAATCACTTTACCGGCAGTTTCGCTGGCGGCAAACGAAATTTCTTCCAGCAGTTTTTCCATCACGGTATACAGACGACGAGCACCGATGTTCTCGGTTTTTTCATTCACCGAGTAAGCGATTTCAGCCAGACGCCGCACGCCTTCCGGCGTGAATTCAATCTTCACTTCCTCAGTCGCCAGCAACGCTTCGTATTGCGCTGTCAGGCAGGCGTCGGTGGAGGTCAGGATGCATTCGAAATCGGCAATCGACAGCGATTCCAGTTCAACCCGGATCGGGAACCGGCCCTGCAGTTCGGGAATCAAATCGGACGGTTTGGCCAGATGGAAAGCACCGGAGGCGATGAACAGAATGTGATCGGTCTTGATCATGCCGTACTTGGTGTTGACGGTAGTGCCTTCGACCAGCGGCAGCAAATCGCGTTGCACGCCGGCGCGAGAGACTTCAGCGCCGCCGGCTTCGGAGCGCGACGCGATCTTGTCGATTTCATCCAGGAACACGATACCGTTTTGCTCGACATTGGTGATCGCCTGCTGCTTGAGTTCGTCCTCATTCACCAGTTTGGCCGCTTCTTCCTCGATCAACAATTTCATCGCGTCGCGGATTTTCATCTTGCGGGCTTTCTTGCGGGCGTTGCCCATGCCAGAAAACATGGTCTTGATCTGCTCGGTCATTTCTTCCATGCCGGGCGGCGCCATGATTTCCATTTGTGGCCCGGCTTCGGCGACTTCGAGCTCGATTTCGTTATCGTCCAGCGCACCTTCACGCAGGCGCTTGCGGAAAGTCTGGCGCGTAGAATTGCCTTTTTGATTATCCTTTTGCGTATCAACCTCGGCTGCGGCGGGCTTGCTCAAACCAAAATCGCGCGCCGGCGGCACCAGAATGTCGATAATGCGGTCTTCGGCCGCGTCTTCAGCGCGTGCGCGCACCTTGCGGGTGGCCGTTTCGCGAGTTTGCTTGATGCCGATATCGACCAGGTCGCGAATGATAGTATCGACATCGCGCCCGACATAACCGACTTCGGTAAATTTGGTGGCTTCGATCTTAATGAAAGGCGCATCGGCCAGCCGCGCCAGGCGGCGTGCAATTTCGGTCTTGCCGACACCTGTGGGCCCGATCATCAGGATGTTTTTAGGCGTGATCTCGTGCCGCAGTGGTTCTGCCACTTGTTGCCGGCGCCAGCGGTTGCGCAGCGCAATAGCAACTGCGCGCTTGGCGTTGCCCTGGCCGACTACGTGTTTGTCGAGTTCGGAGACGATTTCTTGGGGTGTCATATTCATGGCGTCAGTCCAGTGTTTCAATGGTGTGCGACATATTGGTATAGATGCAAAGTTCACCCGCAATCGTCAGCGATTTCTTGACGATATCGAGCGGCGTCATATCGGTATTTTCTTGCAGTGCCTTGGCTGCCGACTGGGCGAAAGTGCCGCCGGAGCCGATTGCGCCGATGCCGTCTTCCGGCTCCAGTACATCGCCATTGCCGGTGAGTACCAATGTCGTTTCGCGGTCGGCTACCAGCAGCATCGCTTCCAGCCGGCGCAGCATGCGGTCGGTGCGCCAGTCCTTGGCCAGCTCGACCGAGGCGCGCATCAAGTGGCCCTGGTGTTTTTCCAGCTTCGCTTCAAAGCGTTCGATCAAGGTGAATGCATCGGCAGTGCCGCCGGCAAAACCAGCCAGCACCTTGCCGTGGTACAACGTGCGCACCTTGCGGGCAGTGCCTTTCATGACGATATTGCCGAGCGTAACTTGTCCATCGCCGCCGAGTGCGACAATATTGCCGCGCCGCACCGACAGGATGGTGGTGCCGTGAAATTGTTCCATGCTTACCTCAAAATACTGTGGACGGATGTGCTCCGGATATACTTCTTGAGGAATAAAAGTGGGGATGCGCCAGCCGATTGCAAGGCAAGGACATTAGCCCTTGCGCGCAATAATGCTGGCGATTTCATGCAAACCCATGACGTAGAACAAGGCCCCAACCGGGTGATTGACTGCATGAAATTCGAGTTTTTTGCCATTCTTGGCCAGTGACACCAATCCGGTGAGAAGTTGCCTGGATGCGCTGAAATCAATCCGATTCAGGTGTGAGCAGTCGATCATGATAGTGTCGCGTCCGGCCGCGAAAGCATGGATCGCTTCCAGCAATTGCCGGACATCGCCGGCCACCAGTTGCGGCATCACAAACTGCTCAGATTGGCCGTCTGCCGAAGCTGCCGACGCTGCGGAAGGCATGTGCGGTGTTGGTCCGCGCCACTCCGGGGGCGAGGTTTCACAGCGGACAATGTAGTCGTTCGCAAGGCTATCGAACTTCTGCTGCTGGCCGCCAAGTTGATACAAGTCGAACAGCAGCAAATAGGCATGTTCGGCTTCATTCGTGGTCGTGGTTTTCAAAATCGCGTTTTGGAGCAATTGTTCGGCCTGCGCTTGTTGGTCGTTCGCAAACAAGATGGCGGCTTCTTCAATCAATGGCGTCGGTAACATTGCTGCTGTAGTTGTGAAAGCCGCATCGGGAAGTCGGTTGTCGAACAGGATTTCGGTCGGCACATCCAGCAGTTGCTGGCTATTTTTAAACGCGCCCAATTCCGTGCTGGCCCAAGCTTTAATGCGCACTGTGTCCAGGATGTCTGATGTGTCATTGACGCTGGGATTGTCGTCAAGTTGACGCGACATGGCTGATTCGATCGCATCGATTTTCAGTTCGGTAGTGCGGGCGGCATTGCGTCGGTCATATAACATGCTGCCGCCGTTGTTATTATTAGCAAGGACGCTTTTTTCACGACGGTCGTGCACGCTCTCACGCTGCAGGGTATTTTTTTTACTCAGTTGTTTCTTGCCTAAAAAAGAAAAAATCTTCACGTTATACGGCCTTATCGGTAATGCCTATTTTCTGGATTGATAACTTATGGTAACAAAATTGCCGCTGAATAAGCGCTAGCAAGTTTGCTTATTAGAAACGTTATTGGGATCAGTTAACGCGATTTTGCAGTAATGCATCTTTAAAGTAATGTTTGGCACACAATCACACTCAACCCAATTTACACGACCGCCCATGGCGCGTCTGGAGCAAATCAAAAACCCGATCAACCTTGTGGGGTAACATGCTGCAGTGCGCCATCCACAATTGTCCTGCCATATATTTTGTGTCTGCTGGCATCCAATATACTGCGTAACGACCAATCCCGGCACTCCCTTAGCAACGTCACAGTACTAGGAAAACAATGGAAACACTCAACAACATCCTCGGCAGTTTTGAACTCAAGGAATTGCTACTGCTGTCTCAATCGGCTCTGCATATTCTGTTAATTCTGATCCTGGCCTGGGTACTGCTGCATTTTTCGAATAAAGCCATCCTTCTGCTGCAGAATTATTCCTTACGCCGTAACGGCAATGATCTGGAAGATCTCAAACGCATTGAAACCCTGGGACGGGTATTCCACTATGTTTCGTCCGTGGTTATCTATGTGGTCGCAAGCATGGTGATTTTGAGCGAACTGGGCGTTTCCATCGCGCCAATCCTGGCCACTGCCGGTGTGCTTGGGATCGCGGTTGCCTTTGCAGCACAAAGCTTGATCAAAGATTATTTTAATGGCATCTTCCTGCTGCTGGAAAACCAAGTGCGGCAAGGCGACGTGATTGATGCGGGCGGCAAATCGGGCCTGGTGGAAGAAGTAACGCTGCGCTATATCCGGCTGCGCGATTACAACGGCAATGTCCACTTCGTTCCGAACGGCATTATCACGACGGTCACCAACATGAGCCGTGGATTCGCCTTTGCCGTAGTCGATGTCGGCGTGGCTTATCGGGAAGACACCGATGCGGTGGTGAAACTGATGCTCCAGGTAGGCGAAAATTTGCGCCAGGACGAAACCATTGGCCCTAAGATCATGGAAGACTTGGAAATGGCAGGTGTCGACAAACTCGACAGTTCTGCAGTCGTTATCCGCTGCCGCTTCAAAGTGCAACCGATGCAACAGTGGAGCGTGCGTCGCGAATTTTTGCGCCGGCTAAAACAGGCATTCGACCAGCATGGCATCGAAATACCCTACCCGCACATGACCGTTTATCCAGGACACGCCAAGGAGGGTTTAGCGTCACCTTTCCATACCGCGCCTGAGAACGAGGCCACACATTCAGAGGCGAATTGATACTGACAATGGAATAATATTTGAGACAATAAAAAACGTGCGAACAAGTTGTTCGCACGTTTTTTTATAAGGCACCGCATCGGGCGTCCTAGTGCTGTTTAATGTCTTTAAATATCTTTAGTCGCCGTACAGCTTTTGCTTGAGTTCACGCCGTTGCTGTGCTTCCAGCGACAGGGTTGCGGTCGGACGGGCCAACAAGCGCGGGATGCCGATTGCTTCGCCAGTTTCTTCGCACCAGCCGTAATCGCCTTCATTGATTCTGGCGATGGATTGCTGGACTTTCTTGATCAGCTTGCGCTCGCGGTCACGGGTACGCAATTCCAGCGCATGCTCTTCCTCGATCGTGGCGCGATCGGCCGGATCGGGCACCAGTGCTGTTTCACGCAAATGCTCGGTGGTATTGTCGGCGTTTTGCAGCAGGTCTTTCTCGATCTGCTTCAGACGCGCCTTGAAAAATGCCAGCTGCGCCTCGTTCATGTAATCGTCTTCGCTCATCTTGAGGATTTGCTCCTCAGTGAGAAGCGCTTCGACCACGTTGACGTCGGCATTCGGTTGTTTGGTTTTAGTTATCACTTTGCAGACTTTCGATGCAGGTTCAAATAATTTTATCCGCTAATCCGGCCACGGCATGTGCATTAACGCACTGCCGGAACGGCGCTTACAGTGTAAATTTGCCTGGAAGTATCACAATCGGCGGGCCACTTTAGCAGACTTTCATGGAGCTTACGTTGATAATTCTCAGCGCCCAGTGCGTTAATACTTATGCTGTTTTTTTTGGAGACGGACAAGGTTTTTCAAGAGTGAATTCTGTACATACCGCTGTACATACCGGCAAAAACGCCGACAGTTTATACCAAACATTGCTCCAGACCGCTAATAATTGTTTCCTTCGGTAGATTTTGTCCAATGAACACCATTTTGCTGCCCCGTATCTCGCCTTCGGCCCATTTGCCGCCGATATCGGTGCCCATCAATTGATGCACGCCTTGAAATAACACCTTGCGGTCAGCGCCCTCCATCAGCAATACGCCTTTGTAACGCAGCATGCGCGGCCCAAAAACTTGCACAATGCTGCTCAAAAACTCATCCAGCTGGGCGCTGTTGAACGCGCGCTCGCTCCTGAATACGAACGAAGAAATGTCATCGCTGTGCTGCGCGTGGTGATGATCATGATGGTCGCGATGATCGTGATCATGGCCGCAATCAGGCGCGCAGGCATGTTGTTTCTCGGCTGCTTCCGCTGCGGCGTCAGCCAGAAATTCGGGATCGATTTCCAGTTTTTCATTCAGATTGAAGCCGCGGATGTCGAGCAGGTCGGCAATCGGTGACCGGCCAAAATCCGCAGTTCCCAGCGGCGCGCGCGGGTTGATGCGCTTTAAGCGCGTGCTCAGCGTTGCGACTTCAGCCGCGCTGACCAGATCGGTCTTCGACAGCAGAATGCGGTCGGCGAAACCCACCTGACGCTGCGCTTCTTCATGCGTATCGAGTTGCTGCATCGCGTGGCGCGCATCGACCACCGTGATGACCGCATCCAGCATGTAGGACATCGCGACTTCCTCATCCATGAAGAAAGTTTGCGCCACCGGCCCCGGGTTGGCCAGACCTGTGGTTTCAATCACCAGCCGGTCGAAATGCAGCAAGCCGTCGGCACGCTTTTGAGCCAGATCGGTCAGCGCGGCGATCAGGTCGCCGCGCACCGTGCAGCAAATGCAGCCGTTGTTCATCTGAATGATCTGTTCGCTGCTGTCCTGCACCAGAATTTCGTTGTCGATGTTTTCCTGGCCGAATTCGTTTTCGATCACCGCGATTTTATAGCCGTGATTTTCTTGCAAAATACGATTGAGCAAGGTGGTTTTGCCCGCGCCAAGAAAGCCGGTCAGGATCGTGGTCGGAATTAATGCCATAGTGTATGTCGTCTTAAATCGTCGTAAATAATGAAAATTATTGCGCTTGCTGCGCGCATTCGGCGCACCAGCCTTTGATGGTAAGTTCGATGTCGTGGCTTTGAAAGCCGGAGCCGAGATTATCTTGCAGCACCGCTTGCAATTGCTGGCGCAGTGTCGATTGACAGGATGCCGATTGCGCCAGCACATCAGATACCAGATCGGCCTCGCCATCCACGTTCAGACAAAAAACCTTGGCGCAGCGGGTGCATTTGAAGTGTCCATGCTGATGCGCATTGGCACCGCCGCGCTCGGAATGCTCGGTTCCGACGCTGTAGCGGAACACGCGATCGTCGCCGGCAATCTTGTGCGTCAGGCCGGCAGCGATCAGGCAATCCAGCGCCCGGTACAAGGTGACGCGATCCATCTCGGCAAACGACTCCTGCATATCCTGATGCGACAGCGCACGCGGCGCACCCAGCAAAGCTGACAGCACTTTTATGCGCGCCGGCGTGACCCGCACCGAGACGGTGCGCAGACGACTTTGCGCTTCTGCGCGCGCGGCTTCCGATGGCGTGCCAAGCGCGGCGATATCGTTCTGGAACGTGGTGTTCATAGGTGGGTATGTGAAAAATTCATTAAGAAACTTATAAAGCATTGACTGCGTTTCGGTACGCAATATTAGTGATCAGTGAAGTAATTATGCCGCAATTGTGCAATGACGTAGTCACCCCCCCGGCGGGGATTTTTTTCTGGCGCGCGGATGCGCGGTATCGTACACGGCGGCCAGACGCTGGAAATCGAGTGCGGTATAGATTTGTGTGGAGGCAATCGTTTCGTGTCCCAGCATTTCTTGCACCGCGCGCAAGTCGCCCGAGGATTGCAGCAGATGCGAGGCAAACGAGTGGCGCAGCATGTGCGGATGCACGTCGGCCGGAATCCCCAGCGCCTGCGCATGCGCCTTGATGCGCAATTGCACCGTCCGCACCGAGATGCGGGTGCCGCGCGTGCTCAAAAATAACGGGTGCGGATCCAGCGGAACCACGCCCGCGCGCGCCGCAATCCAGGCCTGCAACGCGGGGATCGCGCCCTTGCCGACAGGTACGCTGCGCACCTTGCCGCCTTTGCCGGTGACGATCACGTCGTGCGAATCGAGATTGATCCAGCCGGCTGAAGTGTACGGCTTGCCGCCCGGCGTGGCCTCATGAATATAACGCACATCCAGCCCGACCAGTTCCGACACCCGCAAGCCGCTGGAATACAGCAGTTCGAACATGGCCCGGTTGCACAACTGCATGGCATTGTCAGCAGCGGCATCAGGATTGTTGTGCGATACCAGACGTACCGCATCGTCGGCGCCCAGCGCCAGGGGCAAAGCGTGGGCCCGTCTGGGCGCGCTGATGCCATTGACCGGATTCAACGCCAGCGGAATCTGATCAGACAACCAGCCGTAAAATCCGCGCCACGCCGACAGCTTGCGTGCAATCGAGCGCGGATTCAGGCCTCTGGCGTGCAAGCGCGATGTCATGCTGCGCACGTGGTTGTGGCTGACTTGCGCCAGTGCAGCTCCGTCCAGCATTGACGCCAGTTCAAGCAGATCGCGCCGGTAATTATCGGTCGTGTGCGGGGATAATTTGCGCTGCGTTTTCAGGCAGTCGAGATAACCGTCGATATACGCTTGGTTCGCGCGCACGACGCTACTCGCTGCCTGCGCCGGTGCAATGCTGGACGACATCACCTTTGCTTACGTCTGACAAAGCTTGAGCGCCTTGTCCCAATCCGGCAAACCCGTGAAAGTTTCAATTAAGCGCTCGCATGACAGCGCTGAATGTGTCGGACGCCTGGCTGGAAGCGGGTAATCCTGGGTGGCAATCGGGGTCAGGCGCGGCTGCTTGGCAAGCTCGTTGGCAACTGCTGCGTTTTCCAGAATCGCTTGCGTGAATCCGTACCAGGTGGTTTGCCCTTGTGCTGTCAAATTGTACATACCCGAGCGTTGTTGCCACCATTCCTGCGTATTTTGCGCATCTTCGGCAAGCGCCACGATGCGGGCGGTGGTGTCAGCGATGGTGCGGCACCAAGTAGGAGCGCCGTGCTGATCATCGACGATGCGCAGTTCTTCGCGCTCTTGGGACAAACGCAGCATGGTGCGCAGGAAGTTGTTGCCGCGCATGCCGTACACCCAGCTGGTGCGCAGGATCAGATGCGGAATGCCGGCAGCCTGAATCGCTTGCTCGCCAGCCAGTTTGGTGGCGCCATAGACGTTGATCGGGCAGGTCGGATCATCTTCGGTATAAGGCGTGGTTTTGCTGCCGTCGAAGACGTAATCGGTGCTGTAGTGGATCATTGCGGCACCGAGTTTTTTGGCTTCTTGCGCCATCACGCCGGGTGCTTCGCCGTTGATGCGCAGCGCCAGATCCGGCTCGCTTTCGGCCTTGTCCACTGCGGTGTATGCGGCCGGATTGATGATCAGGTCAGGCTTGACGCTGCGGATGACATCGCGCACCTGATCCAGGTAGGCGAGATCCATCTGGCTGCGGTCGAGGGCGATGATGTCGCCCAAACCCTGCAAGCTGCGTTCGAGCTCGTAGCCGACTTGGCCGGTTTTTCCGGTTAGCAGAATCCTCATGCGAACACCTCGGCCTCTGCCAGCAGTTTGCCAATCTTGTCCTTGCCGGACAGCAGCGGCTCTGCATCTATCGGCCATTGAATCCCGATGGCGGGGTCGCTCCACAGAATGCTGCGCTCGAATTCCGGCGCCCAGTAGTCGGTGGTTTTATACAGGAATTCTGCAGATTCGCTAGTGACGACGAAGCCGTGCGCAAACCCTTCCGGTATCCACAACTGGCGATTGTTGGCGGCGGACAGCGTGATGCCAACCCATTGACCGAAAGTGGGCGAACTTTTGCGGACATCGGCGGCGACATCGAACACTGCGCCGGCTATCACGCGCACCAGTTTGCCTTGCGGTTGCTGGATCTGGTAATGCAAGCCGCGCAGCACGTTTTTGGCCGATTTGGAATGATTGTCCTGCACGAAGCGGGTTTCGACGCCGGTCAGTTCAGCGAAGCGGCGTTCATTGAAGCTTTCATAAAAAAAGCCGCGCTCGTCACCGAAAACTTTGGGCTCGATGATGAGCAGGCCGGGGATGGCGGTAGTCTGGATTTCCATGGTGTGTATTCGGTTGGTGTTTTTACGGACAAGCTGCATTGCTGCAAAGCGTTATTGATACAACGCACTGTATTTTTAATGTCGCTTTATTTATATGCGAAAAATATCGTTTTTATATGATACTCCCCTGCTTATTTACAACTCCACATCATCAGAATATCTTGTCGTTCAACAGGCGCAGCAGATATTGTCCGTAGCCATTCTTTTTGAGTGGTTGCGCCAAATTTTCTAATTGCACGGCGTCGATATAGCCTTTCCGGTAGGCGATTTCTTCCGGACAGGCGACTTTCAGTCCCTGGCGGTTTTCGATGGTGGCGATGAACTGGCTGGCTTCAAGCAAAGATTCATGGGTGCCGGTATCGAGCCAGGCCATGCCGCGGCCCATCAATTCAACATTGAGAGCGTTGCGCGCCAGATAGACGCGGTTGACGTCAGTGATTTCCAGTTCGCCCCGCGCCGAAGGCTGGATGTCGGCGGCGATGTCGCACACCTGATTATCGTAAAAATACAGGCCGGTGACCGCGTAATTCGATTTCGGCTGCGCGGGTTTTTCTTCAATGCTGACGGCGTGGCGCTGGGCGTCGAATTCAACCACGCCATAACGCTCCGGGTCCTGCACATGATAAGCAAACACGGTGGCGCCCGCCGTTTGTTCGGAAGCTGCGCGCAGCTTCGCATCCAGTTCATGTCCATAATAAATGTTGTCGCCCAAGATCAGTGCCGAAGGATTATCGCCGACGAATTCACGACCGATGACGAACGCTTGTGCCAGACCGTCCGGCGTCGGTTGTACCGCGTAGCTGAGATTGATGCCCCACTGGCTGCCGTCGCCTAGCAGCTCCTGGAAACGCGGCGTGTCTTGCGGGGTCGAGATGATCAAAATCTCGCGCATGCCGGCCAGCATCAGTGTGGTCAGCGGGTAATAAATCATCGGCTTGTCGTACACCGGCAGCAATTGCTTGGAAACCGACATCGTGACCGGATACAGCCGGGTGCCGGAGCCACCGGCCAGGATAATGCCTTTGCGTTGTAGCGTCATAATATGGAGTATCTTAAAAATTACTATTGTTTACATGCAGGAAGAATCCCCTTAGCCCCCCTTTGAAAAAGGGGGGCAGAGCGCAGCGAGGGGGGATTAACCGTACTGCTTTTCCACCCATTTCAGGTAATCGCCGGACTGCACGTCACGCACCCATTCCTGATGTTCCAGATACCACTGCACGGTTTTGCGGATGCCGGACTCGAAAGTCTCGGCCGGCTTCCAGCCCAGTTCGCGCTCGATCTTGCCAGCGTCGATCGCGTAACGGCGATCATGGCCGGGACGATCCGTGACGTACGTGATCTGGTCGCGGTAGCTTCCCTCTGTTTTGGGATCCAGCACGTCGAGCATGTCGCACAGGGTATGCACGACGTCGAGGTTGGCCATTTCATTCCAGCCGCCGATGTTGTAGGTTTCGCCCGGGCGGCCTGCTGCCAGCACGCGGCGGATCGCGGCGCAATGGTCGCTGACATACAGCCAGTCGCGCACTTGCAAGCCGTCGCCATAGATCGGCAGCGCTTTGCCGGCGCGGGCATTGGTGATGATCAGCGGAATCAGTTTTTCGGGGAAGTGATACGGGCCGTAATTGTTGGAACAATTGGTGGTTAGCGTCGGCAAGCCGTAAGTGTGATGATAAGCGCGCACCAGGTGGTCGGATGCGGCTTTGGAAGCGGAATACGGGCTGTTCGGCGCGTACGCGGTGGTCTCGGTAAATGGCGCATCGTCCGGGCCTAGCGTGCCGTACACCTCGTCGGTTGACACATGCAGAAAGCGAAACGCGGATTTGTCTGATTCCTGTAATTTACCCCAATAAGCGCGCACCGCTTCGAGCAGCGCGAAGGTGCCGTTGACATTGGTTTCGATGAAGGCAGCCGGACCGAGGATCGAGCGGTCGACATGACTTTCCGCAGCAAAGTGCAGCACCGCACGCGGCTGGTGGGTGGCAAGCAGGCTGGACACCAAAGCCGTGTCGCCAATGTCACCTTTGACAAATATATGACGCGGATCGTCGCGCAGGCTGGCAAGGTTGTTCAGGTTGCCGGCGTAAGTCAGCTTGTCGAGGTTGATGACCGGCTCATCGCTGTGCGCCAGCCAGTCGAGTACGAAATTGGCGCCAATAAAGCCGGCGCCGCCAGTGACTAATATCATGTAATTTCCCTTGCTTCCAATGTAATGGCAATTTAACATCCTATCGCTGCCACCATTTTAAGCGAAATGCAGGCACTCAAAAGCGAAAACGGTTACCAGACCGCGAACCGATCAAGTAACCGCTATTGCACCGCCGGAAGCAATTCTGGCCGACATCATTTCGGCCACCGTTGCATGACTGCTTTTTACATCCGTGATGCTGGTTGCAGGGTTTTTCTGGCGGAGGCTTGCTGAGTGCCGCCTAGCCTGAAGACGCCCATTCCCTGCACCAGCGCATGCCCTTGCATCTGCAGGCCTTCTGCCGCAGCAGCGGCTTCTTCTACCAGCGCTGCATTTTGTTGCGTGACATCGTCCATTTGTATCACGGCCTGATTGACCTGTTCGATGCCGCTGCTTTGCTCCATCGACGCCGTGGTGATTTCATTCATAATATCGGTGACTTGCTGAACCGCAGTAACGATGCCCTCAATCGTCTTGCGCGCATCGGTCACCTGCCTGGTGCCACTTTCCACCTTGGCGACTGAATCGCTGATCAAGTCCTTGATTTCCTTGGCGGCAGTAGCACTGCGCTGCGCAAGGTTGCGCACTTCGGTGGCAACCACTGCAAAACCGCGGCCTTGTTCACCGGCACGCGCGGCTTCCACTGCCGCATTCAGGGCCAGGATATTGGTCTGAAAGGCAATACTGTCAATCACACTGATGATGTCGGTGATTTTTTTCGAGCTATGCGCAATCGAATCCATGGTGCCGACGACCTGGCTCATGGCCTCGCCGCCTTGCAATGCGATATCACTGGCAACGTGCGCCAGCTCTCGAGCTTGCTTCGAGTTTTCCGCATTATTCTGGACGGTTGCAGTCAGCTCTTCCATGCTGGCTGCGGTTTCTTCCAGGGTTGACGCCTGCTCTTCCGTACGCTGCGAAAGATCGTGGTTGCCGTCTGCAATCTGGACTGATGCAGATTCAATCATTTCGGCATTGCGCCGCACGCCGGAAATGATATTGGTCAGACTTTTTCTCATCACATCCAGAGCGTGCTGCAATTGACCAATTTCATCATTGGATTGGATAGCGATATGGGCGGTCAGGTTGCCTGCTGCAATCTCTTTTGCCACGACAACCGCCTGATTGAGCGGGCCGACAATCGCCCGGATCAGGAGTCGTGCAGCAAAAAATGACAACATTATGCCCATCAATGTTGCTGCAAGGACGGTGTTGCGCATGAATGTAAAATTGGCTTGCGCACTACCCGATTCCTGCTTGGCGACATCAAGCTGCAACTGGATCAGGGAATCCATTCCCTCTCTGACGGGCTTGAAGTCAAGTGCCATCACCTCACGTTCAAGTCGCTTTATCTCATCAATATTGCCTAATTTTAATGCGGCGATGGCCGGCATTAAGCCGCGATTGACGAAATTGGCGCTATCCGATACAAATTGTTCAGCGAGTTTTTTTTCTTCCGGCGTGAGCTTGGTCGCCATGTAGGCTTCCCAGGTTTTTTGGACCTGGTCGATGTTGCCTTCAACCTTGCCTGCCGCATTGTTAATCTCATCCGGATTGTCAGAGTGGATGGCTTCAGAAACTAGCAGCCGGTTATTCTGCAACAGGCGAGCAACCCTATCCAGTTGCCCCAGTGGCACGGTTCTGTCCTCATAGACGGTAAGCAGTCCCTGATTGGTGGCATGCATGCCATACAGGCCGAGCGCACCAACGGCGCTCATGAGCAGACAGAGCAAGCCGATCAGGAGCGTCAGCCGGCCCTGTATATGCAGTTCTTTTAGCGCGGTGATATGTCCGATGAGGCCGCGCCGCACGACTTGCCCATGACTGATTTTCAGGCTACCGGCACGGCCTTCCTTAAAGCGGGCATAGGCGCTGCTGGCCTGCGCGATCTGATCACCACTGGGAACCGTGCGCACCGAAGTGTAGCCAATGACCGTGCCGTTTTCCCGTATCGGCGTTGTATTTGCCAGAACCCAGTAATGGTCGCCATTTTTGCGGCGATTCTTGACCATGCCAGTCCATGAGTTGCCGCTTTTCAGCGTATCCCACATGTCGGCAAATGCTTCCACCGGCATATCCGGATGCCGGACCATATTGTGCGGGGAACCGATCAATTCAGCTTCGGTAAAACCGCTGATGTCGATGAAATCCTGATTCACATACGTGATGTTTCCTTGTGCATCCGTGCGGGAAATCAGTGATTGATTCCCCCCTAGCGGGTATGCGTTTCCGCTGACAGGCTGGTTATTGCGCATGGTAATGGGTCCTCGACATGGTTTTTTTAAAGAATGTATTGGGATGAATCAAGATTTTTTCTGTCGATGTATTTCTCAATGCTTACCGGAGTCGGGAACGACTGAAATGGCATGTGTGCATTGCATATATCAACGAGAACAAACGGAAATTAATGCGATGGCATGAAAATTCACCAATAAGAAAGTATATTGTGCAAGCCAACATTATGATTGACGTAGAGCAAGTTACAAGGAAGTTCCGGCGCCTGTAACTTCACTGTCACAAACCGACACATCGCGTGCCGAAGTCGCCGCAGCGTTGTTGCTGCAGAGCACAAAATTCTCAAACGCGGCCCGCGGCAGCGGCCGCGCGAACATATATCCTTGATGGGCATTACAGCCATGCGCGCTAAGACATTCCAGCTGCGCTTCTGTTTCCACGCCCTCGGCGATGACATGCATGCCCAGAACCTTCCCCATGGTGATGATGGTGTGGACAATGGCTGCATCGTTGGAATCTTTCGCGATATCTCGAACGAAAGTACGGTCGATTTTCAACTGATCCAATAGCAGGCGTTTCAGATAGGACAACGAAGAAAAACCGGTGCCAAAGTCGTCCATCGAAAATCGTATACCCAGCGCCTTGAGGGCATGCATACGGGCGATGGTGTCATCGACATTGTCGATCATCAGACTTTCGGTCAGCTCGATCTTGAGGCGCGTCGGATTGGCTCCGGTCTGCGTCAAGACTTGCCTGACTTGGGCGACGAATTCCGGCTGCCTGAACTGGCGCACGCTGACATTGACGGCAAGCAGCAGCATGCAAATCGCGGGGTCGGTTGACCACGCCTGGATCTGGGCACAAGCGGTTTCCAGTACCCACAAGCCGATGGGTAAGATCAGGCCGGTTTCCTCTGCCAATCCAATAAAATCGTTGGGTGGCACCAGACCGCACGTTGGATGCAACCAGCGCAACAACGCCTCGGCACCAATGACACGCCGCTGATCATCGACTTGCGGCTTATATAAAGGCGCAGTTGTCCCCTGACCTTGCTGAAGTTACCTGCTGAACACACGAAAAACATCCTTACCCGTTGAATAATATTGTGCTGTATAAAAGCATAAATTTACGGAACAGCAGCAAGCAATATCTCAGGCGTGCAAGCTTCCGTGCCTGCAGTCCCATGCCGTTTTTCGTGTTTTTCGTGGACTAAATTCTTTGTGCGTAACATGAGTGGCGAACACAGTTTTGGAGAAATTTTTGAAATCAAATCAACAAACCGATTGGGTATCCCGCAGTCTGCAAAGCGTCTGGCACCCTTGCACCCAAATGCAGCACCATGCCGGAGCAAACCCAGTACCGCTTATACCAGTCAGCCATGGGCGCGGCGTATGGCTATATGACGCCAATGGCAAACGCTACCTTGATGCGATCAGCTCGTGGTGGGTAAACCTGTTCGGACACGCAAATCCGCGCATCAACGCGGCGTTGAAAGACCAGCTCGACAAACTGGAACACGCGATGCTGGCCGGCTTCACGCACCAGCCTGTGATTCAATTGTCGGAACGATTGTCGGCGCTGACGGATCATGTGCTGGGCCACTGTTTTTACGCGTCAGACGGCGCATCGGCGGTCGAAATCGCGCTGAAAATGAGTTTTCACGCGTGGCGCAACAACGGCAAAAGCGACAAACAGGAATTCGTTTGTCTGAAGGGCAGTTACCACGGCGAAACCATCGGCGCGCTGGCGGTGACTGACGTCGCCTTGTTCAAGGATGCCTACGGCCCGCTGCTGCGCGCTGCGCATGTGGTGGCATCGCCCGACGCGCGCCTGGCTGCCGAAGGCG
>JBGSTZ010000035.1:0-6640 GCA_041736255.1 Burkholderiaceae bacterium | reverse complement strand
GGCGCGGATGGTATGGCCTGGAATAGATGCGAAGCGGAGCTGTTCTGAAGTAGAATTCATGTCGGGCAAGGTGGCGTTTGTGTTGATGACTGTGTTTCTCAATAACTCACATTTTATCAATCACTTACGGCATTCTTGCCCTTTTTATGCAATATTCAGGTTAGAAGATACCGGGCATTCAACCCCACCAAACTGGATGGCTTGTGTCAGCGCTGCGACAGCACCGTCTCTTCAACGCACCCCAATTTGTCCATGATTGAGGCTGAAGGCACAAATCGTTTGTATTGTCCCCTATTGTTTTAGAAAAACCCCGGCTCCTTGTGAGAGTGGGGTATTGGGAGTTGCTGCACCCTCGCTGCTCTGAGGGCTAGGGGACTTGGCCTGCTAATGGGCGCCCCCTATTGTTCCATTTGCACAATACGCCACCCACCTGAATATTTTATAATTGCAACGCCGATAAAATTTATCATAGTTCACTGTGACTTCTTCTCACAACTTGCTAGAAACAGCCATAAATTTTCGAACGTACTCATTCACTTGGACCAACTACAAGCCTGATGGATGACTTCTCCCTGAGATTTCGGGATTCCTTCAATGCCACGGCCGAGCGCTATTTCATGTTTCTGCCTCATTGAGAAAACAATATATATCGCTGGCGCGTGTCAATAAAAGACCAGCTTACTGTGACATTTATGCAACCTCTGATTATTAATCTTGCGCCGACAGGCATGGTTCCGACGCGTGCGCAATCGCGTCATGTGCCCCTCACGCCACAGGAAATCGCGGCCGATGTCGTGCGCTGCGTTGCACTCGGCGTATCGATGGTGCATCTTCATGCACGTTCCGAAGACGGTGTGCCAACGGAAGACCCCGCTGTTTACGCGGAGATCATCGACGCGATCCGCACCAGCAATCCGGAAGTAGTCGTCATCACCACCACCTCGGGCCGTCTGGTAAATGAAGTCGAGCGTCGCGCGACCACGCTTTACCTGGAGGGCCGTTTCAAACCCGACATGGCAAGCCTGACACTGGGATCGATGAACTTCGCCACCAGCGCCAGCGTCAATGCCCCGAAGACAATCATGCGGCTTGCGGAGATTATGCAGGAACGTGGCATCCGGCCAGAACTGGAAGTGTTCGATACCGGCATGGTCAACTTCGCTAAAATCCTGATTGATAAGGGTCTGATCGCACCGCCGTTCTATTTCAATATCCTGCTTGGCAACCCCGGCACCGCTCAAGCCACCTTGCTGCATTTGGCCGCCATCATCAGCGACCTGCCGCCACAATCAATCTGGTCTTTAGCCGGTATCGGGCGCTTCCAGACCCGCGCCAATGCGCTGGGCGTAGTGATGGGGGACGGCGTGCGAGTCGGGCTGGAGGATAATTTATGGCTGGATGCGGCGCGCACGCAACTCGCCACCAATGCACAACTGGTGCAGCGGGTGGTCAGTCAGGCCGAAGCGCTGGACCGGTCGATTGCAACGCCGCAAGCAGTACGCGCAATGCTGGGACTGGGGGCGCCACAATGAACACCAATCCGCAACGGCTCGTCATTTTCGGCGTCAGCAATATCTTGTCCGACCTGTTCGACTGCGCCTTGGCGAACGGACTTGCTCTGGGCAAGGTGGTCATCGACCTGCCGGGAGAATGCGGCGACCGCGATATCAGTCTGACAGAGCGCCTCGCGGCGCTGGAAGGCACCTGTGCACCGCCTGCGGTCGAACATCTTGCCGATTTCAAGCCAGTCTCGGGGGAGTTATACCTGCTGGGACCGACCACGCCAACACGCGCTGTATTGGCAAGCAGATTAAAAGAGCGCTTCGGCTTGCATTTTCATACGCTGGTCCATCCCAGCGCCTATGTGTCGCCGCTGGCAACGCTGGCCGAAGGCGTGTTCGTGGGTGCCAACAGCATCATTGGCCCGGGTGCCCGATTGGCCGAGCATGTATTTGTCAATCGCGGCGTGACTATCGGGCACGACACCCACATCGGCGCATTTTCGCGCATCCAGCCCGGCAGCAATCTGGGTGGACTGTCGCGCATTGGCCGTGGCGTCACGGTCGCAATCGGCGCGACCTTGATTGAACGGCTGGTGGTCGGAGATAACGCCTTCATCGGTGCCGGCGCGGTGGCGACCGCCGACGTTCCTGCAAACGTGCTGGTGGTCGGCATTCCTGCCAGGTTCAAGAAGTCGCTGGCGTAGTGCGCTGCACAGTCTGCAGCTAAGTTCGCAACATGAAGCGCTGCAGCGCGAGATTGCAGGCAGCGAGCAGGCCAGGCCCGGACTTATCGAGGTCCAGCGTGGTGAAAAACAGCGCACGCATCGCCGCCCCTTCCTGCTGCCGCAGGTCTGCACTGGCAATCAATCCGACCAGTTTTGCAAAATAGGCAGCCTCGTTGCCAGCCCCTCCATTGCCGACTTTGCGACCGCCATCAGAATCGTCATAAGTAACCACCGGCAATCCTTCCGCCATCGCTTCCGCCACGCTGAAGCCGCCGCCCATGCGTGGCGGGTTAACATAAATGTCACAGCACTGGAGTACAGCAGGAATATCGCCATGCGCGCGCAATGCCCGCACTTGCGCTGCAGGCGCCTGCGCCAGTGCCGGCGGCATCGTGCCAGCGCCGCCGACCAGCAGCCAGTTGACATTGGGGTTGTCCTTGAGCAGTGCCATCATGCGCGCGGCCCACGCACCGTTGATTTCCGCTTCCAACCGGTAGCCGACGCTGATCAATACCAGTGCCGCATCGGGCAAGCCAAGTTCCTGGCGCGACAGTGCCGCTACGGGCTGTTTGCGCCGGATTCGGTAAGGGTGATGCCAGCCGATACTATCGGGCAGATGGCTACCCCATTCTGCATGTGTTTTGCCGGCATCTTCCTGTCCTGCACAGAGCCAGACATCGACCGGGTCCAGCGGCGCGACGGAATGGATGTTTAGCCCCAGCACCGGGCGCGCTTCGAATAGCGGCACCACCAGGGGCGAATAAAATCCCACCGACAGCACGAGGTCAGGGTCGAATACCGCGATATGCGTGAGCATGTCAGTCCATCGTGCCATCACCGAAAATCGTTCGACACCCTGATGTATCGCGATACCGGGCGGGCATTGCGCGCCCCACTGTGCCGCATCAAACGCAGCCATTGTGGTGGATTCTCTTGCGCCGAGGAATTGCGCCATGCCCGGGACCGCAAGGTCAAGGCAGGAAAACAGCGCGACCTGCACGCCCTGTTCGATCAGAATGCGGGCCTGATGCAGCACCATTGCGGTTGGCGCATGCGGATAGTCGCTTAAATAGGGAGTGACTATTGCAATTTTTTGCACCCGTTCAATCTTGCGCGCCGGAGGACGCGCTGTAGTCTGCAGCGCCAAATGCTGCCCCAGCTTATGCAGGATTTCCGGGAAAGATGCGTCACGCACCGCCTGCGCAAATGCAGCCCTGTCATGTGCATGGCTCAGTATGCAGCTCCAGGCAAACACCAGAAACGCGGTCAGTCGGTCAGGATCAAACGGCACAATGTTCTGGAGAGTACGCCCCGCTTCTGCGAGATAAGCATCATCGTGCAGCATCGAAGCCAGCCAGGTGGCGCGCAGAAATCCTGCCGTACCATCGTTGGGTGTTTGTGCCAGCAAATCCTCTACCAGCGCCTTTTTAATGAGGTCGTCACTAACTTGCAGATAGCAATCCTTGAGCCGGTGCCAGCAATGACTTGCGCCGGGACTGGCGATGGTTTGTGCTGTCGCGTCGCGCAACAACAGCGTATTGAGGTGTGCTTCACGCATGGATATCCTGCATTATTTGAAAGAAAACAGCAGTATCGCCCTTGGGGCTGGCAACAAAAGGTATTGCGAATATATAGGGAACTGCAGGACGCTTATTTTGAGATTCCAAAGCGGCGCGGGTCAAGTTGGTTGTCGTCTGACCCTTTATTTGCAAAACCAGAAAACCCCCACTACTTGTGCGCAATAGGATTCCTGGATTTATTGCACCCTCGGTGTTCTGAGGGCCAGGGTATTTGGCCGGTGAATTGGTGTTTGTCCCTTGTTGTAATGTCCCCTATTGCAATTAAATACATTGCGCAAATCATTCACCCATCAATTGAGCTTGATGGTGTCGTCCACGGGCAGCACCGGCAATGCGGCTTGCAAGGCTTTGGAATATGCCATACGGGCGGTTTGCAGCACAGCGCCTTGGGCTTGCAGGCGATTGAGCTCGGCGTCCACAAATTGCAGGCTTTGCAGTTGGGCATTGGCCTCCACGGAGAGGGTGTCGAGGTCGTAGTCTTGGTTGTCGATGGTGATGATGGGCATGTTGGGTCCTTGAAATTGAAAACCCCACCTACTTTTGGTAATGGGGTCTTGGATTATTGCACCCTCGGTGAGTTGAGGGCTAGGGGACTTCGACGATTAATCGTGGGCTGTCCCCTATTGTTGTTTTCTTTACGCAACGAGAACGAAATCGCTACCATCAACAGTAGATACGCCTGTCAGAGTAACGAGTGCAACTGCATCAACACCAGTAGTAGCGTTATAGAACACGGTACCAGTAGCTTGGCTGAAGACAATGAACGCAGCGCTTGCTTCAACTGCGGCATCGTTAGCTACTGAAGCGAATTCAGTAGCAGCACTGAAGTTAGCGCCAGCAGTCGAAGTAAGCACAAAGCCGGCTATGCTCAATTGAATGACATCGCCGACAGTCGCGCCGGCACCAGTGAAGTCAGTAATGATGTCCGTACCATTCAACGCCAAAGTAGCGCCACTGAGAACGAAAGTGTCATTGCCAGCGCCACCGGTAATGGTGTCGTTGCCTGCGCCGCCAGTGATGATGTCAGCACCAGCGCCACCGTTGATGGTGTCGTTACCAGCGCCACCGTTGATGTTGTCAACACGGCTAGTGCCGAGAATAACGTCTGCACCAGCAAGGCCAGTGATGGTAGTGCCTGCCATACCAGTCGTGACCGAGTCAGTCATGGTCAGGTTGGATAGATCGATAGTTTCGCCAGTAGCCACGGTACCGAGAACGGTGATGGTGTCAACCGCAGCCGTAGTAGTACCTTCAACAGTCAGGACCTTACCAGAAATCTGATCCGCATCGAAAGTAGCTGAATCGTCCACGACCAGCTTCTCCAGGCCGGCAATAGTCAGGTTAGCGCCAGTCAGATCAGATGCAGCACTCAGTTTCAGGGTATCGTTGCCTTCGCCAAACTGTAGAACGATAGTGCCTAGTGTTCCGGCCACAGCGCCATTCAGGTTCACAACGTCGTCGCCGGCACCGGCCTCGACCGACAGCGCACCGGCAGTACCCAGCGTTGAAACATTAGCAGTGACTTCATCATTGCCTGCGCCAGTTACCGCAGTGGCCGTAGTCGTGGCAGCCAAAGTATTGAAGTTAACCTTGTCAGCAGCCGATTGACCCACGAATACAGCCTTAAGGGCAGCAACGTTGAAAGTCACGTCGCTCTTGCCCTGAGCACCGGCAACGGTTACATCGGTAGCCAAGGCCGCAGTAGTAGCCTTCAACTCACCATTAAGAGCAGTTGCATCAATTACTTTTGCTTGAACAGAAGTCAGCAAAACATCATTGGTGCCGGACAGATTGACGGTATTGCCTGCGTTGATCAG
The DNA here is from genome assembly GCA_041736255.1 of Burkholderiaceae bacterium. Lineage (GTDB taxonomy): Bacteria > Pseudomonadota > Gammaproteobacteria > Burkholderiales > Burkholderiaceae_D > AVCC01. The sequence goes on along the minus strand of JBGSTZ010000035.1, from coordinate 1,016 downwards.
CGAAGCAAAAGTCAGGTCAGTGGCAGTAGCAACACCAGTAGCCTGAGCAGCAGCGGCAACGATGTTGGCCGTTTCAATCCCTGTGAAAGTGGTGCTGGTACCTTGAGACTTAGTGTAAGTCACATTGGCGGCATCAGCGATACCAGTAGTAACCACGGTAAAACCACCAACGCCGAGATCAGCACCGACTTCAATGTTGGCACCGGACTTGATAGTGGCGACAGTTGCGCCGGCTGTAGCCAGCTTGATCAGGTCAGCATTGACTTCATCCAGATCCAGCGTGCCTGCAACAGTGGATTCTACAGTCAGAGTGCCTGCTGATTTGGTGTTCAAAACTTTATTGCCAGACAAGTCGTCGGACTTCAGAGTAACGCTACCTGCGCCAGTCACGGTCAGATCGGCGCCGATATTGTCGAGGGTAGCAGTCTTGCCGTCTGCAATTTCGAGAGCGAGCTTACCTAAAGAGCCTACGTTCGTGATCGTTGCATTGGCACCGAGCTTGACGGTGGCAGTGTCAGTAATGGCATCATCGGTCAGGGTGATGGCGGTGGCGGCACCGGCATCAACTGTAGCGGCGTTAAAGCCTGTTACCGTTACATTGGTGGTAGCTGCACCAGCAGTTGCTGTCACGGTTTCAACCGTACCAATAGTGATGTTGGTAGTAGTCGCGCCAGCAGTCACAACAACGGTATCGGTAAGGGCAGCAGTACCAGCAACAGTTACAGTTTTGGCAGCACCGGCATTGATGGTAGCGCCAGTTACATCGTTAACTGTCAGATTGCCTTTCATGCCAGCGCCAGCCACAACGGTATTTGCACCAGCTCCGGTTACTGTAGCGTTGCCCAAGTAACCAACTTTGGCAGAGGTCAGGTTAATAGCTGATGTTACGCAGGCCTCAGTATAAATTGTTAATCTGTTGAAATGAAAAAAGCTGAACTTGAGTTGTACACGGATTATTTGATAAGTACATTTGGACGGGCGACAGCGACAGGGTTGTCTGCGATGGTTGATGGGGA
>JBGSTZ010000010.1:0-4042 GCA_041736255.1 Burkholderiaceae bacterium | reverse complement strand
GGTGACCCAGCCCTCTTCCGAGAGCATGCAACCACAGAACAATTCGATAAAGGTGGCGCGACTACGCAGTGGTACGGCTACAAGCAAGGCGGTAATCCAATCGGACAGCAACCGGGAGACTTGCAAACAGAGTGACATGACAGACTCGCATAGAGAAAAAGTTCTCTATTGGCCGCCGCCCTGATCGCTCCAAAAAACGTCGCGATCAGGGCGGCGGCCGCGCGCAGCGCCTGTCCTGTCAAGTGTTTTTTGCGTTTTTATGCTGCTTTTTTGATGTGAAAAATTCCTGTTCCTATAGGGATTCAGGCGTTGAATGTCTAAACTTGAGTAACTAATAACTCATAACTGATAACTGATAACTGGAGCATAGAGCGATTGACCGCAATCGTTAAGGGTTGTCCGATGCCGGTCCACAGCCACGGGCCTGAACTGACGTGCGATAGCGCGCCTGGCCGGCGTTGGACAGGCCGCGAAGGACGAAACCGCGGGATGCATCGTTGCAGTTAGGTTGGGCTGCCGGCTATGGGGATTTGACGGTGCCCGCTGTGAGTTTGGGCGTTGAGGGGGGCGATTGATCGGGCGGCGGCATTGTTCAAACGCCCGGTGGCGGCGCCGATGCGATGGCTTATTTGATGAACGGCCATGCTGAAATGGGTGTGATGGGGCGATAGGGCAAAGCGCGTCCACATCGACTCTGGTCGATAGCGAATGCACTGGCAGTGTGAACACCGGAAGGCGTTTGCGTTCATGGTGGTGCGCCCTGATGTGGGGGTGGCGGGTGGATGGAGTGTATCCGCAACAGAACGCCAGTGATGATCATCGGTGCGCCGCAATGCGGGCAGACGAAAGTTGGTGGAGCGCACTCGACTTGCACATCAACCTGCGGTGCTTGTGCATCGGCGGCGGGCGCGACGTGCAGTAGCGCACGTGCCTTGGCGAGGTTGTCCTTGCGCCCGGCGTTGGCGAGCAGTCCATAGTGCCGGATACGGTGGAAGCCGGCGGGCAGGACGTGCAACAGGAAGCGGCGCATGAACTCGTCCGTACCGAGCGTCATTGTCTTGTGCATATGATCTTTGGCCCGGTAATCCTTCCAGCGGAAGGTGACGCCGCGTTCGTCCACGGCGACCAGTCGGCGGTTCGAGATCGCGACCCGGTGGGTGTAGCGCGACAGGTAGGCCAGCACCGCCTCAGGCCCGGCAAACGGGCGCTTGGCATAGACCACCCATTCGCACTTTCGCAGCGGTGCCAGCCACTCGGCGAAGGCTGCCGAGTCGGCCAGCGCGGCGCATTCACCAAAGAACTGCAACTGGCCAGTGTGATACGCGTTAGCCAGTTCTTCCAGGAAGCGCCGCCGGAACAGCCGCGAGAGCACGCGTACCGGCAGGAAGAAGCCCGGCTTGCAGGCGACCCAGCGCGCGCCGTCTCGCGACAGGCCACCGCCAGGGACGATGCCGTGCACGTGGGGATGATGCGTCAGCGCCGACCCCCACGTGTGCAGTACCAGCGTGGCACCGATGCGCGCGCCCAGATGCCTGGGATCGGCGGCGATGGTGCACAGCGTCTCTGCGGCGACCTCGAACAACAGACGGTAGATTACCGCCTTGTTGGTATAGGCGAGCGCGGCGATCGGTGCTGGCAGGGTGAAGACGACGTGATAGTAATCTACCGGCAGCAAGTCGCTCTGGCGAGCCTCGAGCCAGCGGCGCGCAGCACTGGCCTGACACTTCGGGCAGTGCCGGTTGCGGCAGGAATTGTAGGCGATATCGGTGTGGTCGCAGGCTTCGCAGCGCAGCATGTGCCCACCCAGCGCCGCGCTGCGGCACTGTTCGATGGCCGACATGACTTTGCGTTGACCCAGGCTCAAGTGTGCGCGCTGGGCCTGTCGCCAGGCCGGACCGTGGACGCGAAAGATATCCGCGACCTCCAGGGCGGGACGTTCCATGACCTTGCCCTACGCTGGCTGCAGCATATCGAGCGGACTGATCACCTCGCGCAGGATTTCGGTGGCCACCTGGGCATACAGCGCGGTCGTTTCGAGTCGCCTGTGCCCGAGCAGGATCTGTATCACCCGGATATCGACCTTCTGCTCCAGCAGATGGGTGGCGAAACTATGGCGCAGCGTGTGCATGGAGACGTGCTTGTCAATCTGGGCCAGGTCGGCGGCCGCATGGATGGCGCGGTTAAGTTGCCGGGTGCTGAGCGGGTCGATTGGATTCTGGCCGGGAAACAGCCATCCGCCAGGGAGTATCTTGCCTTCGGCGCGCGCTGTGTGCCACCACGCGCGCAGGCACGCAAGCAGTGCCGGCGAAAGCATGGCATAGCGGTCCTTGTGCCCTTTGCCTTGCTCGATGTGCAAGGCCATGCGCCCGCTGTCGACGTCGCTCACCTTGAGCGAGATGACCTCGCTGGCACGCAGGCCGGCGCCGTACGCGACCGACAGCGCCGCCTGGTACTTCGGGCTCCCGGCCGAGGCGATCAGGCGCTTGACCTCGTCGCGGCTGAGCACCTGGGGAAGCTTGCGGGGCATCGGCACCGGGTGCATCCTGGCCATCAGTTCGGCACGATTGAGCGTGATGTCGAAGAAAAACTTCAGTCCGGTGATCGTCACGTTGAGCGCGCCCGACGTGACGCCCTGTTCGACCAGGTGCAACTGGAATAGCCGCAGATCCTCTCCGGTGGCGGTGTCGGGCGAACGGCCGAGGAAGCCGGCCAACCGGCGCACGCTGCGGATGTAGGAGGACTGTGTCTTGGGTGAAAGCTTGCGCATCTGCATGTCGTCGATCATGCGTTGGCGCAGTGGGGTGATGACTTGAGTCATGATGCTGCTCCTGTCGAAAAACGAGGCGGATTGCCTCATTCATCAACATAGGAAACAGCTGGCTTTTTTGCATTAACAACCCGCTACTCAACAACACGCCAGGGCCGGATCGGAGCCCTACCGCGCGAGCGGTTTAGTCCTCCGGTCCAAAGCGGACTCTCATGGCAGCCACTCTATATACTATGAAATCACATTTGGATTAAAAAAATTATGCAATTAACAACAATAGAAAAACAGTTAAGCTTTCTAAGAGAAATCGACCGACTGAAGACCGTCGTACGGCAATCGTCGCTACTTGACAAAAGTCGGAAAGAAAATTCTGCCGAGCATTCCTGGCACTTGGCGATGTATGCCTTGCTACTGAATGAGTATGCCTGCGGCCCTGTGAATACAAATCGCGTTATACAGATGCTCTTGCTGCATGACATCGTCGAGATAGACGTTGGCGATTTTCCAATCCATGGTGGGTTTTCAAGCGCCTTGCAGGCGGAACAAGAATCTAGAGCGGCGGTGCGATTGTTTGGCTTATTGCCACAACAACAAGGCAACGAACTTCTGGCTTTATGGCAGGAATTTGAGCGTGCAGACACGGAGGACGCGAAGTTTGCAAAGGCGCTCGATCGCTTTCAACCTCTCCTTATCAATGTATTCACCGGTGGAGGCACCTGGACAGAAAACAGCGTTTCACTTGAACAGGTTTTCTCCCGCTATGGTCCCGTCATTAAAAGAGGTGCGCCGCTGCTATGGACCGTGTGTGAGCAGTGGGTAACCCAACACTTTGCAGCGCAAGCCGACGGGAATATCGAAGCAAGCTAGTTGAGCACAAGAGCAAGGCATTATGCATAACGCGCTATGCGTACTTTGGCGCGAGAAGATGTACTTGTAGCGACTAGACCTGTCCCAATGGACTGTCCGCTTCTGGCCGGGTGCTCGCCTTCGTCACCCCGTCATTGCAACGAGTCGCACGTTCCATTATTTCAATACATATCACAAGTGCAGAGCAGTAAATTTTGGCCGAAAAAGTGTGGGTACTACCACCGCTTGTCGAACACTATTTTTGACTAAAACGCACAAATAAAGCATTTTTCGTGACTATTCAGCGTAATTTTTTGCTATAGAACAATTGCAAAGACGACCAATCAGTTCATCATACTGCGCATGGCCCAGAAATCGCTCCCCCCTGACCTTTCCACCCTCACGCACGCTGAGAAGGACGCCCTGATC
>JBGSTZ010000163.1:0-19506 GCA_041736255.1 Burkholderiaceae bacterium | reverse complement strand
GGTGTCAAACAGGCGCTTCATCCTCTTTTCAACCCGTGCGTTGTAGTGTTCCATGGCAATCTCGAATGCGAACCAATCACATTTAATTTATAGTCCATTGAGCACAGTGCGGGAAGTTATTTCGTACACGTTCCTAAGCGGCCGCCCTATACGGTTTTTTACAGAAAGGCCAGGTTACAACGGACCAAAGCTAACAAGCTTCTAGCGATGAAACTCTCCGGCGCACTTCGGCACGAATACTTGCAATGCCGGAGCTGGGCGCGACTTGCGAAATACCAGCACATTTCCGGCAATCACCAGCAGCAGGCCGCCCAATCCAACCGCAGTCCACTGATAGCTTTCCAGCCAGGCAGATATATTCAGAGACACCACCGGAAACAGTACCGTCGAATAAGCGGCGCGGTCAGGGCCGATGCGCCCGACCAGCATCAGGTAGGCGGTAAAGCCCACCACAGAACCCGGAATCGCCAGATACAGCAAGGCGCCCACATAAGTCGGGCTCCAATCCATGCTCAATGGCGTGCCGCTCACTACCACGCCTGCCAGCAGGATCATGGTGCCGACCAGCATGGCCCAAGCATTGGTGGAAAGCGGCGTCAGGCCGCGTGCCTGCAGCGCGCTCGACAACAGGTTGCCAACAGAAAAACTCAACGTACCAAGCAATGCCAGACCGAGCCCCAGCCAGGTATCGCTGGTGGCTGCGTGGTGACGCATTTCAGGCCAGAATAGTGCCAGGATGCCGCTCATGCCTAGCACCGCACCGCCCATCACTTGCGGAGTGATTTTTCGGCCTAAAAACAGGCGGCCGTTGAGCGCATTCCATAACGGCGCACTAGAAAACACCACCGCCACCAGCCCGCTCGCAATCCATTGGCTGGCGTAATAAAAGCACAGGAAATTCAGGCAGAACAGTGTCAATCCCTGCGCCAGCAAAAGCTTGCCGGCACCGGCCGGAGGGTGTTTCAAGCGCCCGGATAGGGCCAGTAGGCAAAATAGCACCAGCGCTGCCAGCCCGAAACGGTAGGCGATGGATAACGGTATCGCAACGCTGCCAAGTTGCATTTTGATCGCAATCCAGGTCGTACCCCAGACCACCACCACCAGAAAATAAAGAAAGGCATTCACAGTGACTACTCCAGTTAATCCAATTAATTTTTGCTGCAGTATCGGACTGTGGCAGCAACGTGTCTTGCATATTCTTGCGTTTGTTTTTCGCTTTGCTGCGCTGAGGCGGCAGCAAACTCGCATCAAATGTTAGACGCACACATTAATGAAGGGGAAAATGCCATTCACGAAAAGCACGAAATTCAATACTAAATTTACCTGGCCTATTTTTTTTCGTAGACAATAAATAACATATTATACTAATATGTGTATTTTCAACATGGCAATTAAATAATGCGGTAATAGCAGTATATTCTTATATACCCCATGTTTTTACATCACTCACAACCCTGGAAAACCATGCAAACACCTATCAACCTGCCGCTCATCGGCATCCGCATCCTCGACCTGACCCGACTGCTGCCGGGGCCGGTGGCAACCATGCATTTGGCCGACATGGGCGCTGAAGTCATCAAGATCGAAGACCGCGGTGCCGGCGACTATGCGCGCACCATGGGGCACGTGAAGCACACGGTTTCGCACTTATTTATCGCGGTCAATCGCGGCAAGGATTGTATTCAGCTCGATTTGAAGAATGCAGCCGAACGCGAAAAATTCCTGTGCATGGTGGAAAGCGCCGATGTGGTGGTCGAGAGTTTCCGTCCCGGCGTGATGGATAAGCTGGGCGTCGGCTGGCCAATATTGCGACAACGCAATCCGAAGTTGGTGATGTGCGCGATTACCGGTTACGGTCAAGACGGCCCATTTGCGCAACTGGCCGGACACGACATCAATTACATCGGCTTTGCCGGCATGCTGGAGCAAAACGTCGGGCCGGACGGCGTGCCGGCGCTGTCGAATCTGCAGGTCGGCGACTTGCTGGGCGGCGCGCAAGCGGCGGTGCAAGGCATCCTTGCCGCGCTGCTGAGCGTAAAAATGGGCGGCTGTGGCCGTTTCGTCGATGTCTCGATGACCGATACCGTGCTGGCACACAACATCATGCCGCTGGCAGCGGTGAACAATTTCGGCCGCACTGCTGCGCCGGGGCGCGATCTGCTGACTGGCGGCGTGCCCTGCTACAACGTATACCGCACCAGCGACGATCGCTTCATGGCTGTTGGGGCGCTGGAATTGAAATTCTGGGAAGGCTGTTGCGATGTACTGTCGCGCCCCGATTTGAAGTCACAACACTGGAGCCTCGGCCAAGAAATTGCTGGTACAGAAGCGATGGCAATCAAGGCCGAACTGGATGCGATTTTTGCGCAGCAGACGATTGCAGTGTGGAGCGAACGCTTTGCCGCAGTCGATTGCTGCGTGACGCCAATCTTGCGCATGGACGAGGCGCTTGCGCATCCGCTGTTTCTAGCGCGCGGCATGGTACAACAGGCGCAGCATCCGACCGAAGGAAACACCATCAGCACCACGCCTGCGGTAAAGTTTCAATCCTGAGCAATATTTTCACTGCCATGCATACACATACACCCGCCATCACCATAGCCGAGTCCGAAGTCGAGATCAGCGCGATCCGCGCGCAGGGTTCCGGCGGCCAAAACGTCAACAAGGTATCGAGTGCGATTCATCTGCGTTTCGACATTGCGGCATCGTCACTGCCGGAACTGATCAAGGAGCGTTTGTTGGCACTGAACGATCAGCGCATCACCAAAGATGGCATAGTTGTTATCAAGGCGCAAGCGCACCGCAGTCAGGAGAAAAATAGAGGGGAAGCGATGCAGCGCTTGCTGGAATTGGTCAACAGTGTGGCTGTGCTACCTAAACGCCGTAGGCCGACCAAACCGACCCGCAACTCGCAACGCAAGCGTCTCGACAGCAAAGCCACGCATGGCCATCTGAAACGCACGCGCGGCAAGGTGAGCGGTGTCTAAAAATGTTCAGCGCTTATATTTGCCAGAATAGATATCCTGCCCTGCTTCATTAATCTGGCGGCGCAAATCGCTGCGCTCTTCGGGCGTCATGCGGCCATTGTTTCTTGACGGCGCGCGCGCATTAGGGTCAGCATCGCCGATATTGCGCTCGTTGCGCTGCATTTCGCGCTGAGTATCACGCTGAGTATCACGCTGGTTATCACGCTGAATATCACGCTCACCGTTATAACTTGGCTGCACCTGATCCTGTTGGGGCTGTCTCAACTCCTGCTCCCGCCCCCGGCCTTGGCCCGGATCGGAGTAGGCACTGGCCGTTCCTGCCAGCAGCATTAACGTGAGGAAAATGCTTTTCCATAATTTTTTCATTGCTATTTCTTCCCTGTTCCCGACTTGACTTTGCCGCATGAATTCCAGTGTAGGCCGCTTTTCCCTGTGCTCTTAGCGCCATACGGTAAAGTGTGTAACTGTTTGTAATGCCTTGCGACTTTGCATTTTCTCAGCATCTTTCTAACGTTACCATAGCACCATGAATAAAATAAACCCAATCATGCCACTTACACCACAGACCAGCGATACCCATCAGGCCAAGATACTGGTAGTGGACGACGATATCCGACTGCGCGATTTGCTGCGTCGTTACCTGACAGAGCAAGGTTTTCATGTGGTCACGGCCGAACATGCGACCGCCATGAACAAGTTTTGGCTGCGCGAACGCTACGATTTGCTGGTGCTCGACTTGATGTTGCCGGGGGAAGACGGGCTATCGATTTGCCGCCGCCTGCGCGGTGCCGGCGATGCAACGCCGATCATTATGCTCACTGCCAAAGGCGAGGACATTGATCGCATCATTGGATTGGAGATGGGCGCCGACGATTACCTGCCCAAACCTTTCAACCCGCGCGAACTGGTGGCACGCATCAACGCGGTGTTGCGCCGCAAAGGCCCGGACGAAGCCCCGGGCGCGCCATCCGGCACCCCGCAAACTTTCGAATTCGGCAGTTTCGTGCTCGACTTAGCAACCCGCACGCTGAAGAAAAGCGGCGAATCCATTGCGCTCACGACTGGCGAATTCTCGGTGCTTAAAGTCTTTGCCCGCCATGCGCGGCAACCGCTATCGCGTGAAAAATTGATGGAAATGGCGCGTGGTCGCGAATATGAAGCGTTCGACCGCAGCCTGGATGTCCAGATTTCGCGCCTGCGTAAACTGATCGAGCCGGACCCATCCAATCCGCTGTACATCCAGACAGTCTGGGGCTTGGGCTATGTATTCATTCCCGAAGGTCAGCCGCGCTAGCGCGACCGACAAGATTGATGCACCTTAACGATAAACGTTTCAACTGGCTGCAAAGCGGCTTGTTCTGGCGCACTTTTCTGCTGTTGGCGATTCTGATGATGACCAGCATGACGGTCTGGATCAGCTCTTACCGCGTGCTGGAACGAGAACCCCGCGCGCGCCAACTGGCCGCGCAAGTGGTTTCCATGGTGACCATCACGCGCGCGGCCCTGACGCATTCTGCCCCGGATTTGCGTCGTGAATTGCTGTTCGATCTGGCCAGCAATGAAGGCATACGCGTCTATCCACTCGAAACCGACGACCGCGTGGAACGGGCGCCGGAGAGCGAGATTGGGCTTGCGTTACATGAGAATATTCGCAGCACACTAGGCCGAGATACCCGCTTTGCCGATAAGGTCAATGGCGTCGCCGGTTTCTGGATCAGCTTCAGTATTGAAGACGATGCGTATTGGCTGATGCTGGAAAGAGATCGCATTGAAAACTTCACCAGCCTGCAATTGCTGGGCTGGGGCGCCAGCGTCTTTGGATTGTCTCTGCTGGGCGCGCTCTTTATTTCCGGCTTGATCAACCAACCGCTAGCCAGACTGACTGCCGCTGCCCGCGATATTGCAAAAGGCAAACAACCGGCACCGCTGCCGGAACGGGGACCGACTGAAATCAAGGAGGCCAACCGCAGCTTCAACCAGATGGTAGATGACCTGAATCAGATCGAATCAGACCGCGCCATAATCCTGGCCGGCATCTCGCACGATCTGCGCACGCCGATCACCAGAATGCAACTCGAAATCGAAATGGCGCCCTTGTCTGACGAAGCCCGACAAGGCATGTCGGATGACATTGCCCAGATGGACGCCATCATCGGCCAATTTCTCGATTACGCCAGACCGGTCGATACCAAGAGTTTTTCGACGGTCGATTTATCAGCTCTGTTGCACGAATCCGTCGCGCAAGCCGAACGCTGGCCCGACGTCAGCATCACGGCCAAAATCGCTGACCAGATGCAAGTGACGGGGAATCAAACGGAACTCAAGCGCGTCATCAACAACCTGATAGAAAACGCGCGCCGCTATGGCAAGACGTCCGACACGACCGGTGTGGAGATTGACATCTGCGGCACTGTTGAAAATGGAAAATCCATCCTGGAAATCACCGACCATGGCACCGGCGTGCCGGATGCAGAAATCGACCATCTGCTGCGGCCGTTTACCCGCTTGGACACCGCACGCGGGCAAGCCAATGGTGCCGGCTTGGGGCTGGCAATTGTGCAACGCATTGTCAAGCGCCACGGCGGACAATTGCATTTAGGCCACGGCAAGAATGGGCGCGGACTGGCAATCAGGATTGCTTTTTAAAATGCTGCCGGGCGACTGATAAAGCAATCGAAAACTGCCAGGAAAACTACCGGCAGCAAAAACAGGCCCGAAGGCCTGTGCGAATTGCTTAATACTGGGATTACTGAAAGAATTATTTACTCTTGAACCGGGTCTTCAGGGTCTTGGTGATCACCCGTTATTGGGCCGGCCTTGAACAATGCATCGCGCAATTCATGGTCCATTTTTGGGTCACGACGGCGAATCCACTCCAGGATCATCGCAGCATGTTCTTTTTCTTCGTCCCGGTTATGCGCTAGGATCAGTTTGAGTTGCGGATCGGTACAAGCATCAACACGCTGGTTGTACCAGTCGACTGCTTCCAGCTCTTCCATTAGCGAAACGATGGCGCGATGCATGTCCATCGTGGGTGCAGTAAGTTTGTCGATCGGTTCGTGATAGCCTTCACTTGACATTCGGTGCTCCTTTTGTAAATTGAAAATGGTGGATTGCAAAAATTTCTGCAAGCCACCCTGTACTCGTTGTTAGATACCCATACGCTGCAGAATTTGACCCAATTCCCGCAGAATCGGTTCCAGTTGCGGATGTCGGACCGCAAATTGTGCAGAAATGGCTTGCGAGCGATCTGCTAACTCGTCGGTGATGCTGGTATCAGTGGTGTCTTTCTCCAGCAAGTTGTGAATGTCCTTGTCCAGTACTTGCAGAATGTCTTTCAGTTCAGGATCAACATTTTCGGTTGTTTCCAGATTGGTGTGTAGCCTTGTTAATGTTTGTTTCAGGCTATTTCTATTCATGGCATGTCCTTGGTCGTAGTGATGTGGCTGCAATAGTAGTGGCTTCAATTCGTGGCTTCAATTCGTGACTTCAACACACCGCATACCGGCTTCTCGATATTTAACCAAAATTTCAAGCGACTGGGAAGATTTATCGCACAGCGCTTACTGTGTTTGGGGGCGATAAAGCAAGACTACCGCCTGTACTGCTATCCCCTCTTCCCGGCCAAGAGTGCCGAGCTTCTCGTTAGTCTTGGCCTTGACATTGATCTGCCCCACTGCCACGCCCAAATCTTCGGCCAGATTCACGACTATCTGCCCGATATGCGGCGCCATTTTTGGTGCTTGCGCAATGATAGTGGCGTCCACATTACCGACCGCATAACCGGCCGCCGCTACGCGCTTGTGCGCCTCGCGCAGTAGCACACGCGAATCGGCACCGGAAAATTGTACATCGGTATCCGGAAAATGGCGCCCGATATCGCCCAGACCAGCCGCACCGAGCAAGGCATCGGTAACCGCGTGCAACAGCACATCGGCGTCTGAATGGCCGAGCAAACCGGTCTTGTGCGCAATCCGCACGCCGCCAATAATGAGTGCGCGGCCGGGCACCAGTGCATGGCAATCATAGCCTTGCCCGATACGAAATGGGATGGGATTAGTCATTCTTACGTTGCCTTAAAACATTAAATAAAGCATGGAAGCATATAAAAAAATTTCGTATTAAGCGGAAAATACCTTGGCCATATTACGGCCCAGCCTCTCTTCAATCTGACCTGCAAACCCCTTCAGCATGAAACCGAGCGTGATATCGAGCACGGCCTGATTCGATTCGACGGCCAGCCTGCCATCAATGCCGCTACGCTTGAAGGTCAAAACATCGCCTTCCCAAGCGATGCTCATGTCGTATTCCTTGGCCATCTGATCGGCAATTTTTTGCGCTGCGATTCTGGCCTGGTCATGCGGTAACGTGTGTTGTTGCGTGATGCTGATGTCGGCCATTGCCTTATCCTTTAACTTCGGGGTTCAAAATATTCTGCGGCATTGCACCGCTTAGAGCGGCAATCAGGTTTTCTGCAGCGCAGTATGCCATTGCGCGCCGGGTGGGTTCCGAGGCGCTGGCGATATGCGGTGTCAACACGACATTCGGCAAGCTCAAAAAATCCGGGTGGAAGTCAGGTTCGTTTTCGAACACATCCAGCCCAGCGGCAGCGATGCGGCGCTCTCGCAAGGCTGCGATCAGGGCCACGTCATCGACGATACCGCCACGCGCAATATTCACCAGCGTGGCGCCGGATTTCATCAGCGCCAGCTCTGCCGTGCCGATGGCGTGATGCGTTTGCGGCGAATACGGCAGCACCAGGATCAGGTGATCGGCGCTGCGCAACAATTCTTCTTTGCTGACGAAAGTGGCGTTATTCGCGTGCTTTTCTTGCTCCGCCGGCAAGCGGGAACGATTGTGATACAGCACCCGCATGTCGAATCCGAGCGAGCGCCGGGCAATCGCTTGACCGATTCGTCCCATGCCGAGAATACCCAGCGTGGAGCCATGCACATCGGCGCCCAGGAAGGTGTCGAAGCGCCATTTCTGCCACTGCCCGGCGCGCAGCCAGTGCTCCGCCTCGGTCACGCGGCGTGCGGTCGCCAGCATCAGCGCCCAGGCAAAATCGGCGGTGGTTTGATTCAGCACCTCCGGCGTGTTGGTGACCATGATGCCGGCGCGGGTGGCGGCATCGACATCGACGTTATTGAAGCCGACCGCCATGTTACAGATCGCCTTGAGTTGCCGGTTGGCGGCGATGACCTCGGCCGAGATCCGTTCGCTCGGCGTGGTGAATACGCCGTCCTTGCCGCGCAGTTTGACGCTCAGTTCGGTTTCGGTATAAATCTGGTCAAGCTGATTAGATTCGACCTCGAAATGTTGCGCCAGCAAATCAAGCACATCAGGAAAGACCGCGCGGGTCACAAGAATTTTTGGTTTCATAACTGCCTCAATATCAACCCGTCAACGGAAAAAAATCAGGGTAGTCAAACCGAACAGCGGCACCAGAATCAGCGTTGACCATGCCATATACCCAAAGAACGATGGCATCTTGATGCCACGATCTTCGGCGATCGCCTTGACCATCATATTCGGCGCGTTACCGATATAACTGCCCGCGCCCATGAACACCGCGCCGCAAGAAATCGCAGCCAGGGTCGATCCCATTGTCGTCATCAGTTGCGCGACATCGCCGCCGGCAATGTTAAAGAACACCAGATAGGTTGGCGCATTATCCAAAAAGGCCGACAGGAAACCGGTAGCCCAGAAATACATCGCATTGATCGGCTCCCCATTGGTGTCGGTAACTGCGCGCACCACGGCTGAAAAGACGCCCGCTTCCCCGGCCTTCAGCATTGCGATTACTGGAATGATGGTGATGAAAATGCCGGCAAATAACTTGGCCACTTCCTGCATCGGCCCCCAGCTGAAATCATTGCCGGTGCGCGCCGTCTTGGGCGTGATGCCCAGCGAAATCAGGGTCACACCTACCAATAACAGATCGCGCAAAGCATTTTGCAAATCGATATGCGCGCCAAATGCCGAAAAACTTATGCCAGATTTCCAGAACCCGCTCATCAAAACTGCAGCGATGATGGCTACCAACAGTACAAAATTAACTTTGCCTTCCAGACGAATGGCCGAATCAGGAGTGGGATCTTGTATTGCCGGCAATTCTTCCTGCCCAATGTGATAGTAGTGGCGATCCAAAAAATAAAAAATTATCAGCAATACGCCACAAACAAACAAGGTTTCCGGAAAAATATTCTTCATGGTCCAGAAAAAATCAATTCCTTTCAGGAACCCCAAAAATAACGGCGGGTCGCCCAACGGCGTGAGCGAACCCCCCATATTGGATACCAGAAAAATAAAAAACACGATGACGTGAATCACATGCTTGCGATTATCGTTGGCGCGAATTAGCGGACGAATCATCAACATCGAAGCGCCCGTGGTCCCCATGATGCTAGCCAACAACGTTCCCATCAAAAGCAATCCGGTATTCAACGCCGGGGTGCCATGTAAATTTCCGCGCACACAAATACCGCCGGCTACTACAAACAGCGACGTCAGCAAAATAATGAAAGGAATATATTCAGCGGTCAGCGCATGCATCAGCCCTTCCGTCGCCGTTGCAGGGCTGAGAAACACGATACACGGCACCAAGAAAGCCAGCGACCAGCCGATCACAACCTTGCCGAAATGGTGATGCCAGAAACGCGGCGCCAGCAATGGCACAAATGCAATCGACAGCAACATGCCGGCGAATGGGATGCCCCACCAGACCGATAATTGGCTGCCATCTATAGCGGACGCATGCGCCAAACCCGGCAGTACCGCGAGCAGACCCATCAGCAGTCGGATATTATTTTTGATACGCAATTCCAGTCTCCTTGGTATTAATTATGTGATTACGGTCGTTATTATCGCTTCTCAAATACAAAAAGCCCATTTTCTACCGCCAATTTAAGGGACGATAGAAAATGGGCAAATCGCGACAATACGGATATGTGAAGTGTGTGACCCTGAATTCAGGTCATGCGTCCAGCACTACGATCACATGCACACGGTACGGACCGTGCGCTCCCAGAACGATAGTTTGCTCGATATCGCCCGTGCGTGATGGGCCGGAAATGAAATTAGTCGCACGCGGCAACGCACCGCGTTCTGCGCGCACCAATGCAAAAGCGTGTTCCATATAAGCCACGATGCGCGATGCCGGCACGATGGCGATATGGGTTTCTGGCAGTAAACTGGCAGAAGCATAAGTATCAGGGCCGGACAGCAGCAATAACGAACCAGTTTCTGCGACTCCACAGAAAGCGCCGGTGATGCCAACCAGGTCTTCATTGACCGGTGGGCGATATTCCACCGCAATTCCAGCCTGCTGCCACGCCAGCGCATCCAGCGTCTTCCAGGCAATCGCCTGCTTGGCAATACCGAGATCATCCAGATAAACGGCGACCGCCGCCGGCACCGCAGTCATGCACGCAACTTCTACCACAGTATCCGACATGCGCAGTGCTTGTTCCTTGAAATGCGCAATCAAATCATCCCCGGTATGGGGCTGTGGCCCGCTCGGATGCTGACGTAAATAATTCTGCACCGCATCGCGTTCGCCTTGGCTAACTTGGTCTGAACGTTGCTGTGCTTGGCGAATGCGGCCAAAAATGGCCTGTCGCGCTGCAGAAGTATCCATATGATTTCATCTCCAATGTAAGAACGGGCAGTTTAGCCGAATCATCATGTCAATATCGCCAATTGCAACGTGATTTAATTTCAAATCGCAAAAGCAAATAATTCACGTATTCAGAAATACGCAGGCGCTGGAATTTACTTATAGGTATTTTATCTAAAAGAGAAGTTTGTTATAACAGCCTGATTAACTTAAAATACAGGGCTTACCGCAGCCTGACCTTTAGTGTATACAGTAGTGCCCCCTAGGAGCGCAACAGGACGCCCGGGCATGCGGCTGATTTCAGCAAATTAAAGATAGGACTGTTATGACCCATGTTGTCACCGAATCCTGCATCCAGTGCCGTTACACAGACTGCGTGGATGTTTGCCCGGTAGATTGCTTCCGCGAAGGCCCGAATTTTCTCACTATTGATCCGGATGAGTGCATCGACTGCGCCGTATGCGTAGCCGAATGCCCTGTCAACGCGATTTTTGCAGAAGAAGACGTTCCGGCCGATCAGCAGCAATTCATTAAAATCAATGTCGAACTGGCCCGTAATTGGCCCTCCATCACGAAGACCAAAAGCCCACTGGATATCGCTGATGAATGGAAAGACGTTAAAGATAAATTGCAGTTACTCAAACGCTAAACGCGTTCATTCTCTGGCGCTAAGCATGCATGCGCCGGTATTTACGCCAGTTTTGGTTGCCTGATAGGCTTAGGTAGCGGAGTGGCGTTTTTGGACAATTGAAATGAAACAGGAATTAAATAGTCGTATGAAAACAAGCGCTGGCACCATTGCCTCGACCTCTGTACCGCATCCAACCCACTCCGGAAAAACTCCGATCGAAACTGATGCGGTGATTGTCGGCGCCGGTCCGGTCGGATTGTTCCAGGTATTCGAACTGGGCTTGCTTGAAATTAAAGCGCATGTAATCGATTCACTGCCGGTAGTGGGCGGTCAATGCGTCGAACTTTATCCCGACAAGCCGATCTATGACATTCCGGCTGTGCCGATGTGCACCGGCCAGGAACTGACCGACAATTTGCTTAAGCAAATTGCACCGTTCGAGCCGACTTTCCACCTGAATCAGGAAGTTACCGTTGTCGAAAAACGCGAAGACGGCCGCTTTAATCTGGAAACATCTGCCGGCACGCTATTCATCACCAAGACCATTTTTATTGCAGCTGGCGTCGGTTCGTTCCAGCCCCGCACTTTGAAAGTGGAAGGTATTGAAGAGTTTGAAGGTACGCAATTGTTCTATCGCGTCAGGGATCCGCTACGCTTCCATGGCAAGAATATCGTCATCTGCGGCGGTGGCGACTCCGCACTCGACTGGGCGCTTAATCTGGTCGGCAAGGCAGAATCGGTGGTTCTGATTCATCGCCGCGAAGACTTCCGCGCTGCGCCCGCTTCGGTTGCGAAGATGAAGCAATTATGCGAAGACTACGAAATGCAGTTTTTGGTAGGACAAATCACCGGCATGGAAACCAAAGACGACAAGATGTCGGAAATTAAGGTGACCTGTGCCGATGGTGTAACCCGCCGCCTGCCGCTGGATGATTTATTGGTGTTTTTTGGCCTGTCACCGAAACTTGGGCCGATTGCCGATTGGGGCTTGGATATCGAACGCAAGCAACTTAAAGTGGTCGATACCGAAAAATTCGAAACCAACGTACCGGGCATTTTTGCGATCGGCGACATCAATACCTATCCAGGCAAGAAAAAACTGATCCTGTCTGGCTTCCACGAAGCCGCACTAGCTGCGTTCGGCGCTGCACCGTATATCTTCCCCGAGAAGAAGATCCACATGCAGTACACCACGACATCACCGAAACTGCACAAAATCCTCGGCGTCGAAAGCCCGACTTTCGATTAATTGCATTTTAGAAGCACCATTTGAATGGTCCTGTAGCGCAAAATGTATTTGCGCTACAGGACCATTTTAGTAGGAAATACCTTTTTACAATACCCGTTACAAAACCAAACTACCAATTAGATTCGCGCGCCGGGGTCGCACTAATCTTGTGAATGGCAAGGTCGGCACCATCGAACTCTTGCTCCGGATCGAGCCGGATGCCGACGAATTTTTTTAATGTCCAATAAATAAGCAGTCCGCTGATAAAAGCGATGCTAATACCCATCAAGGTGCCAAGCAGTTGTGACAGAAATGAAACGCCGCCACGCCCACCCAGCGCTTGCAACCCAAAAATACCTGCTGCCAAACCGCCCCAGGCACCGCACAAGCCATGCAATGGCCAGACGCCCAACACATCGTCGATTTTCCATTTGTTTTGGGTCAGCGTAAACATCCAGACAAAAATTCCGCCTGCGATGCCGCCAGTCACCAGCGCGCCTAGAGGATGCATCAAATCCGAACCGGCGCAGACAGCAACTAAGCCGGCCAATGGGCCGTTATACGCAAAGCCCGGATCGTTTTTGCCCAGCAGCAAAGACACTAAAGTACCGCCGACCATTGCCATCAAAGAGTTGATTGCCACCAGTCCGTTCATCTGCGCGAGGGTTTGCGCGCTCATCACGTTGAAACCGAACCAACCGATAGTCAAAATCCAGGCGCCCAATGCCAGAAATGGAATGCTGGAAGGCGGATGCGCGGAGATTGCACCATCTTTCGTATAGCGCCCACGCCGCGCACCGAGCAGCAAAACCGCTGGCAACGCTACCCAACCACCAACAGCATGCACGACAACCGAACCGGCAAAATCATGGAACTCGTAAGAAAACATCAGCTTCAACCATTCTTGGATGCCGAAACGATGATTCCAGACAATCCCTTCGAAGAACGGATAGACAAAACCCACCAGCAAAGCAGTGGCTATCAATTGTGGATGGAATTTGGCGCGCTCGGCAATACCGCCCGATATGATGGCTGGAATTGCGGCTGCAAAGGTTAGCAGAAAGAAAAACTTGACCAAATCAAAGCCATTCCTGGCCGCGAGCACTTCTGCAGTGCTGAAAAAATTGACTCCGTAGGCGATACTGTAACCAACGAAAAAATAGGCAATGGTTGAAATTGCGAAATCGGCTAATATTTTAACTAGCGCATTAACCTGATTTTTCTTGCGGACGGTTCCCAGCTCCAGAAAGGCAAATCCAGCATGCATCGCTAAAATCATGATGGCACCAAGCAAAACAAATAATGCGTTGGCGCCATATGCATGAGCGTCCATATAAAAACTCCCTATAAAAGTGCGTATATAAAATATTTTTGTATCTATAAAGCAAAAAACATTCCATTTTTATATATTAAATAAGCCTTTGATTTAAATAGATTAAAGTTGGCGCATAATTGCAAGAGATATTTTTTAAATAACTTAATGCACTGATAATGTGCAGATTAAATCACCAAAATGATTCCTTGGCTTGAGTTGGACTCTCCTTTTCCAGATATTTCTGCGGCATTAACTGCAGAAGAAAGTGCCGTAGGCTTGCTCGCGGCAGGTGCGGATTTATCGCCGCAACGGCTATTGGATGCTTACCGACGCGGAATCTTTCCGTGGTTTTCGGAGGGGCAACCGATCCTGTGGTGGAGTACAGATCCGCGCATGGTGTTGGAGACTGAAAATTTCAAGATTTCTCGCAGCCTGCAAAAAACGCTCAAGAAAATGGATTCTGAGATACAAGCAGGACGGCGCTGGGAGATTCGCTTCGACTACGCCTTTGAAACCGTCATGCGCGCCTGCGCCGCACCACGCAAGGATGGGCCTGGCACATGGATTTCGGAGGAAATTATTCGTGGTTATAGTGCATTGCACCGCCAGGGTTATGCGCACTCATCCGAGTTATGGCTGGATGGCCGCCTTGTCGGTGGCGCTTATGGGGTGTGTATCGGGCGCATGTTTTACGGCGAATCGATGTTCGCACGCGTAACTGACGGCTCCAAAATCGCACTTGCCTACCTGGTGCATTTCCTGAAAAATAACGGCGTGCCGATGATCGACTGCCAGCAAGAAACAGCACATTTGGCTTCACTTGGCGCAGCACCGATGCCTCGGGGAAAATTTATCTCCCGACTTCAGGAATTAACCCTCCAGCCACAGATTACAAGATGGGCACCGATCGGACTGTTTAATACTGGCACAGCCAATACCACCCATTTCGCCAAGCTCGCTGATTCCACCGTTATTGGAAAAAGCAAGCAAACGCCCTCTTTACCGTCGTTGGAAAACGCATGACGCACCTCAAGGAGCTACCGTTCTCAACCTTGCAGTTCTATGCAACGGCACCTTATCCATGCAGTTATCTGGAGCATCGTCAAGCTCGGTCGCAGGTCGCTACGCCATCGCATCTGATTAACGCTGATGTGTATTCGCAACTGGTTAAAAACGGCTTTCGGCGCAGCGGGGTTTTCACCTATCGGCCTTATTGCGACGGTTGTCGGGCTTGCGTTCCGGTACGCATCAAAGCTCTGGAATTTACCCCCAAGCGCAGCCAGCGGCGGGCTTGGGCTAAACATCAGAATTTGAACACCTTGATTACCGATCTGGCATATGCGCCTGAACATTACGACCTGTATTTGCGTTACCAAACGGCACGCCACGCCGGCGGCGGCATGGATCAGGACAGTCGCGACCAATATGCGCAATTCTTGTTGCAAAGCAAGGTCAACACCCGATTGGTGGAATTCCGCGAGCCAGACGACACGCTATGCATGGTCAGCATTATTGATGTACTCGACGACGGCTTGTCCTCGGTTTACACCTTCTATGACCCAGACAGGATAGATGCCTCTTACGGCACCTACAACATTCTTTGGCAAATCGAGGAAGCCAAGAAACTGGGGCTTGCGTACGTTTATTTAGGGTACTGGATACAAGAAAGCCAAAAAATGGCTTACAAAATCAATTTTCAACCGCTGGAAGCGCTGCAGCAGGGAAAATGGGAACTGTTTGAACAACTGCCGCGCTAAAATACGCGCCAACCAAACCCATTCTTTCAGCCACCTTGCCCCCATGCCTGACAAAATTCTGTACGCTCTCGCCCGTCCGCTGTTGTTCTCTCTTGATCCAGAAACCGCCCATAATCTCACATTAACCTGGCTAAAGCGCGGTGCTGCCCTTGGCTTGTCCAGACTGCTCGCCAAGCCGAAACCTGACCCGAAAACTGTGATGGGAATTACTTTCCCCAACCCGGTAGGCCTGGCAGCCGGATTAGACAAGGACGGCGCTTGCATTGATGGCTTGGCGGCGCTGGGCTTCGGCTCCATCGAAATCGGCACCGTCACGCCGCGCGCCCAGCCAGGTAATCCGAAACCGCGCATGTTTCGCCTGCCAACCGCTAACGCCATCATCAACCGCATGGGTTTTAATAACGGCGGCGTGGACGCCTTCGTCTCGAATGTGCAGGCATCGAAGTTCTATCAAAACAAGGAGGGCGTGCTGGGGCTGAACATCGGTAAAAACGCCGACACGCCGATCGAGCGTGCCGCCGAGGATTATCTGCACTGCCTGCAAAAAGTCTATCCGTATGCCAGTTATGTCGCCGTCAATGTTTCTTCACCCAACACAAAAAATCTGCGCCAATTGCAAGGCGCCAGCGAACTTGATGCGTTGCTATCGCAACTGAAAGAGGCGCAAAACCGCCTCGCCGACCGACACAAACGCTATGTCCCAATCGCACTGAAAATCGCACCAGACATCGATAGCGAACAAATCAAGACCATAGCGGCAGCTTTGCTGCGACACCACATCGACGGCGTCATTGCCACCAATACCACCATCACGCGTGATGCAGTCAAAGGCATACACCATGGCGAAGAAGCCGGCGGCCTGTCCGGCGCACCGGTATTTGCACTATCGAACCAAGTCATCCGCGGGCTGAAGGCCGAATTGGGCGATGCGCTACCGATCATCGGCGTCGGCGGTATCTTTTCGGGCCAGGATGCCCGGGCAAAAATGGATGCCGGTACGGCGCTGGTGCAAATATACAGCGGCCTGATTTATCGCGGCCCGGCGCTGGTGCGTGAGTGTGCAGCAATGCTGCGCAAATAAGCGACCATGCAATGGGCTTGAATTTTATTATGTTAGCTGATGTTTATTGCCCAAAAAATTCGGTCCACGAAAAAAACGCGAGGTCATTGGTGGAGTGCACCTGGGCGCGACCGGCTCATGGCCAGCTACCGCTGTTAGCGCCGGGTGTGTTCCTCTAAAAATCTGTGCTCCAGCCCAGCAACGAGGTGCATTACGCACTTAACCGTTTTCGTGATTTTCGTGGACAATGCTTTTCATTATTTAAATGTACTGCGCGCAACATCATGGGTTAATATTTACGTGACGCTCTCTCAGCCATTTGGCCAGCGGTTGATGACCGTGACGACGGTTTTGTTGGGTAAAAAATGTCAGTTGATAACCGTTCATGGAATTCTCCTTGAAAAAGACTGAATCAGGCGCGCAACACTTGTTGCGCGATCACGATGCCTACAATTGTCAGCAGCACTGAACCGACCACATGGGCCAATATTTCCATCGTAGCGTTGACGATTCTGCCCTGCTGCAACTGGGTGCTGACTTCCAGCGAGAAGGTTGAAAAAGTGGTCAGGCCGCCTAGAAAGCCGGTGATAATGGCAAGTCGCCACTCGGGCGGAATGGCGGTGCGGCTGATCAACACTTCGCTTGCAATGCCAATCAGCAAGCCGCCAAGGAGGTTCGCCACCAGAGTACCGAGTGGCAAATTCGGCCAGATTGCATTCAATGCAACCCCCAGACGCCAGCGCAGCAAGGCGCCCAGCGAAGCGCCAGCAGATATGGCTGCGATTGGAATAATCATGATGCTTGATCCGCTTTGTTAATGTTGCGCTTGCATTTTGCCGGCATGGTTGACTCTTCATGGCATTTGTTAGTGCCGATAGATTACTGCGACTGTCCGTGAGCAACAAGAAGGATCGACGAAAAAGTAACATTAAACGGGGAAATGGCGCTGGACGCTTGCGGTAGAACCCACGGGCTTGCCGTGCGCTTTATGCCCTACAATCGCGGCATGAGTCATATTGAAATCCTGTTGCCGTTCGGCTTGCCACCGCCCGAACTGGCGCCTGACCTGATCAGGCAATTAAAAACCCCGGCCTTGGCCACGCTGCTCGGGCGTACCAAAATCGTGCCGCAAGCGCCCAATTGGCAAAACCTGGACGGCTTTGAGAACGCCTTACCGCACGAAACCTGGCTGGCGCAGCAATTCGGGCTGGCTGAAAATTTGGCACACGGCGGCAACCTGCCGGTGGCAACGACGGCAATGAAAAAGTTCGGTCTGAATCCGGATGAGGGCGTCTGGTTTCTGCTGCAGCCGATCCATATTCATGTCACGCGCGATCATCTGGTGCTCACGGATCAGCGGCAATTGCCGATTTCCGAACAGGAAGCGCGCACCTTGTTCGACCTGGTCGAACCGTTGTTTACCGAGTACGGCATGGCGCTGCGTTATGGCGACGCGCACACCTGGTTCATGCGCGCCGATGCCTGGAGCGCCTTACGCACCTCGACGCCGGACGCGGCCTGCGGCCACAATATCGATATCTGGATGCCCAAAGGCGATGGTGAACGCGGCTGGCGCAAGCTGCAAAATGAAGTCCAGATGCACTGGCACGATCATGCGCTTAATCAGGCGCGTGAAATGCGCGGCCAGAAACCGGTCAATTCGCTCTGGCTGTGGGGCGGCACGCCAGGCTCGATGCAACCGGCACAATCTCGCTTTACAGCCGCGATCAATCTGCCCGAATGGATGGGCGACCTTGGTCAAAGCCGCGGCATGACTGCCGAACAGCTGATTGCGGCTGCACCGCAACAGGGTTTGCTGGTGCTGGATGCGTTGCTGGAATCGGCCCTGGCCGGCGACTGGGGGTACTGGCTCCAGCACATGCAGGAACTGGAATTACACTGGTTCGCACCGCTACTGGACGCCTTGAAATCGGGCAAAATCAGCAGCATTGGACTGATCCTGAACCACAACAAAGAACTGCGCAGCTACCGCACCAGCAAAATGGCGCTGCGGAAGTTTTGGTTGCAGCCGTCGCTGAACAAGCTTCTGTAAGTCGGGTACGCTACGCTAACCCCACCTACTTGTTTCAAATCGTCTTGCTTGGGAAGTGCATAACGCGCTTAAATCCATTAAAAAAGAACACACCATGACCCGAATCATCACCCGCCCCTACCCCTTCCGCACCGCCGAAATGCTGCGCCAGAGCGGCGTCCATCCGGTGTTGTCGCGCGTGTATGCGGCGCGCGGCCTGACCGAGATGACTGAATTATCCAGCGAATTGAAGGCCTTGATTGCGCCCGGCGGCTTGCTGCACATCGATGCAGCTGCTGTATTTCTGGCCGATGCGATTGCCGCCGGCAAAAAATTGGTGATCGTCGCCGATTACGACTGTGACGGTGCCACCGCTTGCGCAGTCGGCTTGCGCGGCTTGCGCGCTTTGGGTGCGCAGGTCGATTTCATCGTGCCGAACCGTTTCGAATACGGTTATGGGCTGACGCCCGAAATCGTCGATTTGACCATCCGCGAAAAAGCGCCCGACATCATCGTCACCGTCGATAACGGCATCGCCAGCATCGACGGCGTGGAAGAAGCCAACCGGCGCGGCGTCGAAGTGGTGGTCACCGACCATCACTTGCCGGGCGACGCCCTGCCACACGCGCGTGTGATCGTCAACCCGAACCAGCCGGAATGCGGCTTTCCCAGCAAAAATCTAGCCGGCGTGGGCGTGATGTTTTACGTGCTGCTGGCGTTGCGGGCCGAAATGCGCCGGCGCGGCGTATTTGATGCCAAAACCCAGCCCAAGCTGGACGCGTTGCTCGATCTGGTGGCGCTGGGCACGGTGGCCGACGTGGTCAAGCTCGACGCGAACAACCGCATTTTAGTTGCGCAAGGCTTGAAACGGATGCGCG
>JBGSTZ010000125.1:0-5125 GCA_041736255.1 Burkholderiaceae bacterium | reverse complement strand
GCACCTGGTGGTGGACGAAGTATTCCTGGATGTCGCCCATGACTTTCAGGCTGAATTCGGTCGAGAAGATGCAGGTGTTCTGGCCCTGATCTTCTTTCAGGATGTCGGCCTGCACCGTGCCGCGCACGTTTTGCAATACCCAGGCGCGAATTTTGGCGGCTTCGTCGGCGGTCGGATCGCGGCTGTTGTCGCTGTAAAATTTCCCTAGCTGCTGGTCTATCGCAGCGTTCATGAACATCGCCAAAATGGTCGGAGCCGGGCCGTTGATGGTCATCGAAACCGAAGTGGTTGGGCTGCACAGATCGAAGCCGTCGTACAGCACCTTCAGGTCGTCCAGCGTCGCGATCGAGACCCCGGAGTTGCCGACCTTGCCGTAAATGTCGGGCCGGATGGCCGGATCGGCACCGTATAGCGTGACTGAATCGAAGGCGGTTGACAGGCGCTTGGCGTCCATCCCTTCGGATACCAGCTTGAAACGGCGGTTGGTGCGGAACGGATCGCCTTCGCCGGCGAACATGCGGGTTGGGTCTTCGTTTTCGCGCTTGAAGGCGAACACGCCGGCGGTATATGGAAATGAGCCAGGCACGTTTTCCTGCATCAGCCAGCGCAAAATTTCGCCGTGGTCCTCGAACTTCGGCAGCGCAACCTTGCGGATTTTGGTGCCGGATAGGGAACTGGAAACCAGTTGGGTGCGGATTTCCTTGTCGCGGATCTTGACCACATATTCGTCGCCGGCATACGATTTTTGCATGTCAGGCCACATCGCCAGCAGCTTCTTGGCTCCGCCATCAAGGTTGGCGTCGTGTTCGCTAATCAGTGTGTCCAACTGCGCGTATATTCCCTCCCCTTCAAGGGGAGGGTTAGGGAGGGGATGGGTTGCAACCATCATGCGTTTAGCTTCCTGCAATTGCTGCCGCTCGCGCGCCAGCAATACTTGCTTGCGGGTGAATTTGTGATAACCACGCAGCGTGTCGGCGATTTCAGCCAGATAGCGGCTGCGCGCCGGCGGTACGATCACGTTTTTACTGCTAGAGAATTTGGCGCTGACCGGCGCCAGTTTGCTGGCGTTGGCTTTCAAACCGTGGTCAATCAGTTTTGGCAGCAAGCCCTGATACAACGCGGTGACGCCATCGTCGTTGAAGCGCGATGCCTGAGTGCCGTACACCGGCATCTCGTCCGGTTTTTGCGCAAACAGTTCGCGGTTGCGCTGGTATTGCTTGGCAACATCGCGCAGCGCGTCTTGCGAGCCCTTGCGGTCGAATTTGTTGATGACGATGAAATCGGCAAAATCGAGCATGTCGATTTTTTCCAGCTGCGAGGCGGCGCCGAATTCTGGCGTCATCACATACGTGCTGACATCGACATGCGGCACGATGGCGGCGTCGCCCTGGCCGATGCCGGAAGTTTCGATAATGACCAGATCAAAGCCGGCCACTTTGCAGGCTGCAATCACGTCCGGCAGCGCCTGCGAAATTTCGGAACCGGCTTCGCGCGTGGCCAGCGAACGCATGAAGACCCGCACCGGCGCACCTTCCTTTCCGCCCCACGGATTGATCGCATTCATGCGGATACGGTCGCCCAGCAGCGCGCCGCCCGATTTGCGACGCGACGGATCGATCGAAATCAGCGCGATATTCAGTGTGTCGTCCTGATCGATGCGGATGCGACGGATCAGCTCATCGGTCAGAGAAGATTTGCCCGCGCCGCCAGTGCCAGTAATGCCCAGCGTCGGGATCTGTAATGTGGCCGACGCTGTGTGCAATTGCGCCTTCAGTTCTGCACTGACTTTGTCATTTTCCAGCGCGGTTATCAGTTGTGCCAGTGGCCGGTGCTTGGAAAAAACGTCGCCGTTTTGCAGCGCGGCCAGTTCGGTCGGGGCAAAGGCGGACAAGTCTATATCGCAAGCCTGCATCATCGACAGGATCATGCCGACCAGTCCCATGTGCTGGCCGTCTTGCGGGCTGAAAATGCGGGTCACGCCATACGCGTGCAAATCGGCAATTTCTTCCGGCACGATCACGCCGCCACCGCCGCCGAACACCTTGATATGTTCGCCGCCGCGCTCGCGCAGCAAGTCGATCATGTATTTGAAGTATTCGACATGGCCGCCCTGATAGCTCGATATCGCGATGCCCTGCGCATCTTCCTGCAACGCGGCAGTGACGATTTCGTCGACCGAGCGGTTGTGCCCGAGGTGAATCACTTCGGCGCCATTGGACATCAGGATGCGGCGCATGATGTTGATCGACGCATCGTGGCCGTCGAACAGGGACGCAGCGGTTACGAAACGAATTTTGTTGGCAGGTTTGTAGGCAGTGAGTTTGTCGGCGATGGACAGATCGGTCATGGTGGTCTCCGGGGTGGGGGTTGCGGCACGCTTATATGTGACGCGCTCTTATGTGCTGGTTACATGACGTTTACGTAAACGTCACTAAAAACTGAGTATAGCGCGAAAAAAACAGTTTATCTGTCGTCAGGATGTCAGTTTGCTGACGCTATTTTATGCGGGGTTGCGTACTCATCTGCGCAGGTACGAACAGCCTGCACTATTTGTTGCCCGCTCGCCACTAGTTTTGCACCTGAATCTGATGCACAGCAAAGACTTTTGTTTTGCTCCGCGCACACTGTTTTGGCACGGCGCTACCGGACAAAAAAATCATTAATTTGGTGTATCCTTGCTCGCATGAATAATGAAACCGATATCCAACTCAGCGGGCCGTTCGATGTCACCGACGCGACTGGCCAAACGCGAAAAATCCAGGCGATTCGTATCTTCGATGAAGGCTATGGAATTATTGACGTCTATGTCGATTTTGTTGCTTCGATACAAGGCCAGTGCCTGCATAAAGATAACGTACTGGTCGGCCAAATTCTGACGCGACTGCGGCAGCTCGGCTATGTGGGGCCGGACTTCGGTCATGGCGATCTTGGCTTACAAGACGACAAACTGATCGTGCTCGAAGCGCCGGAAGAATTCAACGCATTCGCTGAGAGCAAGGGCTGGAAAAATCTTGCTGACGAGTTTGCCGACGAGGATTCCAGCGATGAGTTTAATGCCTTCCCCGAAAATCCTGAAGCTGATGCATCAGCGAGCACAGCAAGCAACAACCGGCCAGATTCCGCCTCCAAAATCCAGCTCGACGCGCTGCTGCGCAAGTTCAAAGCGTGATGGCTACGCCCATCGCAGCCCCTGATACCGATATGCCGCTTGAATTTGAGCAGGAGCAAGATCAGAACGCCGCCATCCAAGAACCACGACTATGGCGCGACAATGGCTGGACTGCGCGCGTCATCAAAAATCAGGATGACGACGGCTGGGCCGTAGAAATGATCCGGGACGACGAATCCGAACCGGCCTTGGTCGGCCCTTGGACCATGGGCCGCAACAAGAAAGATCCGAAACCGCTGGATTCTGCCGCTTTCCGCACCTTGATCAAAACCGCTTCCGAAGTCTTGCGCCGGCATGAGCAACAGTTGCACGCAATGCTGCACAAAAGTGTCGTGGTAACGGTGCGCTCGGCACTCATCACCGTCACGCTCGACATTGTTCCCGACGAAGATAATCCTTATGCGATGCTCTCCGCGCGGGACGAAGAAGATACCCAAATCACCCAAGTCGAAGTCGCGCCCAATTTCAATCTGAACCGCAGCAGCGCCGCAGCATGGGCTGAGAACGATTTTCGTCGGCCGAAATAGCGAGCACTACGGTTAACATCCAAGACATTCAAATGCCAACTCGCTAATCTGTCATGCAAAGTGGCTCGCTTGTAGTAAAAAGTGTCATGCAATCTGTCACACAATTTATCTACGCTTGCAGCTGCGGATTATCGATTTTTCCCAACCACCACATCAGTAGATTCAGCAAGCTCAACACCGCACCGGCGATGGCGACGCCGGTCCACTGCGCATATTGATAAGCGCTGGCTGAAATCAACGAACCCAGAGCGCCGCCGATAAAATAACTCGTCATGTAACCCGCGGTAAGACGACTGCGCGCCTCTGGCATAAGACGATAAATCATGGCTTGATTGGTGACGTGAATTGCCTGAACCGCCAGATCGAGGACAATAATGCCCAGCACCAAGGCGGCAATAGAATATTGGCCGAGCCAGATTGGCACCCAGGAAAGTGCCAATAATAAAAGACCGATTGCGGTGGTTTGACGGGATTTGCCTTTGTCCGCCAACTGTCCGGCGCGAGTAGCCGCCAGCGCGCCCGCAGCGCCAACCAGCCCAAACAAGCCAATCACTGCCTCGGAATACCCATACGGTGGCGCGGCCAGCAGAAACGCCATTGATGTCCACAACACGCTGAAGTTGGCAAACGATAGCGCGCCCAGCAGAGCGCGCGTGCGCAGGGCTGCACTCTGCCTGAATAGAGAAAAAATCGACGCCAGCAGTTGCGGATAATTCAGCCCGCTGGCTTCCTTGTAGCGCGGTAGCGCACGCCACAAAATCAGCGCCATGATCGCCATCAGCACGCTGGCGCCCCAATAAATCGTGCGCCAGTCGCCGAGGGACGCCAGTGCTCCAGCCACCGTGCGTGCCAGTAAAATGCCGAGCAACAAGCCGCTCATGATAGTTCCCACCACTTTGCCGCGTTGCTGCGGCGTGGCTAGCGTGGCGGCCAACGGCACCAGAATTTGGGCCACGACAGAGAACAGCCCGGTCAACATCGTGCCGACGATCATCCAAACTACGTTGGAAGACATCGCCGTAATCAACATGCCGCCGGCAGATAGCAGCGTCATCCAAACAATAAGGCTGCGCCGCTCGAACATATCACCCAGCGGAACCAGGAACATCAGACCCAAGGCATAACTGAGCTGTGCTGCAGTCACAATCAAGCCGGCCTGATTGACCGACAGCGCAAACGCGCCGGCGATGGTTTCAAGCAGCGGCTGCGCGTAATAATTACTGGCAACGGCAAGACCGGTGGCAATCGACATCAGGACAATCAACGACTGGCTCAGTACGGGGGGGTCTGTTTTTTGATGCATTATGCAAATTCTTAAGTTGGCAAAGGACGCAGTATTGCCGTTCTTGGCTGATTATTCCAATGGTTGTAGGGCTTACGCAATCTCAGAAACGTAGGTCGGAAAAGCGGAGCGCCGTGCGACGTTGGG
>JBGSTZ010000117.1:0-3660 GCA_041736255.1 Burkholderiaceae bacterium | reverse complement strand
TGATCGAAATCGTATGGAAGCAAGCCAAATACTTTTGGCGAAAATTTGAAACGTGGACCAAGGAAACATTCAAGGAAAAAATCAGCGATATGCTCGATGGCTTTGGCTCAAAATTTCAAATCAGTTTTTTGTGATTACTTATCAAGTCAAAAAAGTGTCTTATGTCTAGCGGATAAAGAAAATAGCGCGGTGATCGCTTGAAAATCCACTCGTTTTTGGGCAATGCCTAAAATCGCTTGTAGTAGGCTGGGAGTTTGCAACTGCCTCAATAGTTTCCATTTTGGGATTTAACTCTTGCAAATAAATTCCTTACGACAATATTATGCAGTTTCAATCTTTTTAACTGACAAAAATCAAGTAAGAAGTATTCGGCCACTCCAAAGACTTGAATTGAGAACAATGACAAATTCCAATAGCCGTACCAATACTACCTCCTTGCATGCACAAGGTAATCAGGCCCAACATACACATACAATATCCGGCAGCAGCGCCAGTTCCACCATCACGGCTCTTGAATTTCTCGTCTTCACCTTGGGCGGCGAAGAATACGGCATCGATATCCAGAAAGTCCAGGAATTGCGCGGCTACGATACGGTCACCCACATCGCCAACAGTCCTGACTTCATCAAAGGGGTCGTGAATTTGCGCGGCATCATCGTGCCGATCATTGACATGCGCATCAAATTCAAGCTCGGCACCCCCACTTACGACCAGTTTACGGTCGTCATCATCCTTCACATTGCCAGCCACATCATCGGCATGGTGGTAGACAGCGTCTCGGACGTGATCACGCTGACGGCCCAGCAGATCAAACCTGCCCCCGAAATGGGTGCGTTTAACACCGATTACCTGGTCGGCCTCGGTACGCTGGATGACCGCATGCTAATCCTAGTCGATATCGACACACTGATGTCCAGCACCGAAATGGGATTGATCGAAAAGATGGCTGCTTGAAGAGCCGAACCAATGAGTCATGATTCATCGAATTAATTGAAACTGAGAAGAGAAAATGAAAAACCTAAAAATTGGAATGCGTTTAGCAATAGGCTTTGGTGTTGTCATATTTTTCATGATTGCCATCACATTCATCGGCATTTTCCGGTTAGCTGAACTAAACAACAGCGCCGACACAGTCATCAACACTACCTATCCCAAGGCAGCAGGAGCGCATCAAATGTCCTACTTGGCCGTGGACACCGCTCGCCTTGCGCGCAACCTGATCCTCAATAAGGATTCAAACGCGATGATTTCAAACAAGGCGGCGCTGGATAAAAATAAAACTCAAGTCGACGCCATTTTAAGTAACTTTGACAAAACCGTCCTTTCCGACAAGGGAAGCGATCTTTTGAAGGAAGTTAGAGCCACTCAAACCTCCTACTTCAATTTCACCAACGAGGTTGTCGAACTGGCGCTTCAGAATAATAACGAAGACGCCAATCAAGTTCTTTTCGGTGAAAAATACAAAACGCAAGGGGCTTATCTCACTGCACTCAAGAACTTGGTCGCGTACCAGGAAGAAAAGATGCAAGACAGTGGCAAACTTGCGCAGGATATGTATCAGAGTGCGTTGACACTCATGGTTGGGCTAGGCGTTGTTGCAGTCTTGATCGGTATAGTTGCGGCATTTCTGATCACGCGTAATCTTCTTCGGGCCTTGGGCGGCGAACCGACCTACGCAACAGAAATCGTTCAAGCAATCTCCTCCGGAAATCTGACTGTCAACGTGAACGTCAGCGATAGCAACAAGGGCAGCCTTTTGTTTTCGATGAAGGAAATGCGCGACAGCCTGGCTAGCATTGTCGGCCAAGTCCGCCAGGGCACCGACACCATCGCCACCGCGTCGAGCCAGATCGCCGCCGGTAACATGGATCTGTCGTCCCGTACCGAAGAACAAGCCAGCTCTCTGGAAGAAACCGCGGCCTCGATGGAAGAACTGACCTCGACCGTGAAGCAGAATGCCGACAATGCGCGGCAAGCCAATCAACTGGCCGCGTCCGCCTCCGAAGTTGCGGTCAAGGGTGGTGCCGTGGTGTCGCAAGTAGTCGATACCATGGCGTCGATCAACGACTCATCGAAAAAAATTGCCGACATCATCAGCGTCATCGACGGCATCGCGTTCCAGACCAATATCCTGGCGCTGAATGCGGCTGTCGAAGCGGCCCGGGCCGGCGAGCAGGGTCGCGGCTTCGCGGTGGTTGCCACCGAAGTGCGCAACCTGGCGCAGCGCAGCGCCAGTGCGGCGAAGGAAATCAAGACTCTGATCGATGACTCGGTTGGCAAGGTAGACACCGGCACCAGGCTGGTCACCCAGGCCGGCTCGACCATGCAGGAAATTGTCGAGAGCGTCAAGCGCGTAACCGACGTCATGAGCGAAATCACCGCCGCCAGCCAGGAACAGAGTGCCGGCATCGAACAGGTCAATCAGGCCGTCGCCCAAATGGATGAGGTGACGCAACAAAACGCCGCGCTGGTGGAGGAGGCTGCTGCCGCCGCCGCATCGCTGCAGGATCAGGCCGGCAACCTGGTGCAAGTTGTCAGCGTTTTCAAGATTGACGGGACGTACGCTGCTACAGGCGCGTCGTTGAAAGCAAGCCGTCCGGCTCCTGGTGCAATAGTGGCTTCCATGCACAGAACAGCCGTAACCCCGCGTTCGGCAAGGACTGTAAACCCGCCTAAACGTGTGGCGAGTGCGCCTGCCGCAGCTGACGGTGAATGGGAGCAGTTTTGATGTCGCCTGGAGTGTCTGCGGCCTGCGAAGTCACGCATTAATTACCTGTATTCGAAACTGCGCTGACCAGCTTATCGGCAACGCGGTTCAGTCAATGGAATCTTTAAAGAGCTCAACACAACGCGCAGCTCTAGTTTCTATTTTGGGTCGATTTACTTGGGTACGTCGACCATTATTATTGTTAAATTGACATGATTTTGCCCCCGCTCTGGGCTGTGGGCAATAACATAACGAACAAAGAAACATTATGGATTACAGACTGCTCAATAAACTGGCATTTATCAGAGATAATTGCTCAGCCACCACACCATGCAGGCGCCGGGTCCCGCGACTACAGGTCTGAAGCGCGCACCGTTTGACATAAAGCCCCTTCGGCGAAGTCCATCCCAATAGAACATCCTCAGGATCGGCTATTGTTGTGTCCTACAAGCATCAAACAGAGAACATGAAACAAATACGACTAACCGCGATGACGGTATTGTTGCTGAATGCTGGAACGGCATGTGCTGGGCCATTGGATGACGCCAACGCAGCTTATTAGCTGCGGGAACTACACAACTACGATGACGATATTGCGCCCCCTTGCAGCACAGGGGGATGCCTGCGCGCAAACCGCTCTCGGCATTATGTAGGAGCAAGGGAAAGGAGTCGCGCAGAATTATGTTACTGCACATATGTGGTCCCAGATTGCCGCTGCTGCGGGGAATTCAGATGCGATAAAGAATCGCGACATCTTTGCAAATAGAATGACTCCGCAACAAATCCCCCCAAATAATTTGAATAGGCTACTCTGAGTGTGATCAGTTAATTTGATGGTCCGATGTTCACGTTTGGTGATGGTTATTTTGGCGAAGAATTTCAAAAAAACGGCGTCGGCATATAAAGCTGACGCCGTTTTTTTTGAACGATACCGCTGATCATCATGCATTCCT
>JBGSTZ010000132.1:0-4777 GCA_041736255.1 Burkholderiaceae bacterium | reverse complement strand
GTGATCGTGAGGTCGGTGCGTATGCGCCAGCCGGCCACCTGCAAATCGTCAGCCAGATATTGCTGCACCAGCGCCGCATCGTCGGCATGCAGCAAGAGTCGCGGCGTGCCGTTGAGCGCAGGCTCCGCATGCAGCAACTCGCGCACCAGCGCCAGAATCGGTTGCGGCTCGACCGACAGTGCCTGACGCACCACCTGATGGGCAATATCGAGCGCCAGCGTCAGCAAATCGTCGGCGACTTCGCGCTCGGCGGCACGCAACGCAGCCGGCAGCGCCCGCATCAATGTTTGCAGCGCCTGCGCCTGTTCCTGCGCCAGCGTCAATCCGGCCGCATATCCTTCGCTATGCCCCTGGTCAAAACCCTCCTTGCGGCCCTCGACCGCGCCGGCTTGCCGGGCTTCCAACCGTAGTCGGGACAATTCAGCCTCATCAATCAGCAGCACCGGCTCCAGCGGTTTCAGTACCGGCTCAGTAGCAGCGGCTGGCGCAACTTCGGGTTCCGGCGGATTAACGGAATTCATTTCCCAGCGCTGCCAGGCGCTCATCGGCTTCTTCGGCGCGGTAGCGGTGTTCGTGTTTGGATAGGGTGTCTTGTTAGACATACGCATCGTTACCCTGGCCGCCAAGCACGATCTCGCCGCTATCGGCTAATCGGCGCACAACCTGCAGAATATTTTTCTGCTCGGTCTCGACCTGCGAAACCCGTACCGGACCGCGCAGTTCGATATCCTCGCGCAGCATTTCGGCAGCGCGCTGCGACATGTTCTTGAGGAACTTGTCGCGCAACTCTTGCGGTGCGCCCTTGAGCGCAATGATCAGCGATTCCGACTCGATTTCCTTGAGCAGCAGTTGGATGCCGCGGTCTTCGACCTCCAGCAGATTCTCGAACAGGAACATTTCGTCGACGATCTTTTGCGCCAGAGCGTCGTCGTGTTCGCGCAAGTGCAGAATCACGTTTTCTTCCTGTGCGCTGCCCATCAAGTTGAGTATCTCGGCTGCAGCACGGGTGCCGCCCAGACGGCTGCGTTTGGTGCCTTGGCGCGGCAGCATGCCGGTAAGCACGTCGGTCAACTCGGCGAGCGCGGCCGGCTGTACGCCGCCGAAGGTCGCCACCCGCAAGATGACATCCTGGCGCAATCGTTCTTGGCACAGTTCGAGTACTTCGGCGGCCTTGCCGCGCTCCAGATGCACCAGCAAAGTAGCGATGATCTGCGGATGTTCGTCGCGGATCAGTTCGGCCACCTCATTGGCTTCCAGCCGGTTCAGCCGTTCCATGCCGGAGGTTGTCGCATTGTGTGAATCGAGTATTTCTTCGATCAGGTCGGCTGCGTGGTCGGTGCCGAGTGACTTATTCAGCACCGAGCGGATAAAGTCGTTGGAGCCCAGGTTGATGGCTGAGAACTGCTCGGTATCGAGGCGGAATTCCTCCATCACATCGACAATCTGCGCGCGCGATACTTGCCCCAGCTTGGACATTGCCATGCCCATCTTCTCCGCCTCGCTGTGCGACAGATGCTGGAATATCGCAGCGGCCTCGTTTTCACCCAGCGACATCAGCAGGATCGCGCTTTTTACTAAACCGTCATCACTCATGGTCGGCCATCCAGTTCTTGATCACCATGGCTGCCAGATGCGGATCTTTCTCGGCAGTTTCCTGTGCATGTTTTATATTTGCTTGATGGCGGTCGGCTTTTTGCTGCTTATCCGACGCCTGCTGTACCTGTTCTGCCAGAGTGTTCGCATGCACTTCATTGACGCTGTCTGCGGGCTCAGGTACTTCTGGCTGCAAGTGCTTGCGCAACAGCGGACGCACCACCGCGAACCACAGGTACAGCGCCAGTATGGTCAGCAACAGGTATTTACCGGCAATCTTGGCCAGTTCGATATTTTCCGGCTGACGCCACCACGGCAGTATCGGCCCGTTTTCGATGAGTGCGGTGGCAAACTGGCTGTTGACCACGTTCAGCGAATCGCCGCGTTCGGCGTTGTAGCCCATCGCTTCCTTGACCAAGTTCTTGATTTGTTCCAGTTCGGCTGGAGGCAAGGCTTGCGGCAGCAGCTCGCCGCTCTTGCCAGGCTGAACGCGGTAATTGACCACCACCGCCACTGACAGCCGCTTTACGCCGCCGCCGTCTTGCTGCATATGGCGAATCGTGCGGTCCAGTTCATAGTTGATGGTGGCGTCTTTGCGTATATTGCTGGGGCCACTGTTGGTCTGTCCCTCCGCTACAGGCTGCGCTTGGTTCGGCGGATTGGCCGCATTGGCGGCAGGAGCCACAATCGGCGCCACCGGATCGAGCGGCGGCTGGTTCGACAATGCACCCGGTACGCCGCCTATCGACGCGGAGCCTTGCTGGCTGGAGTCACTCGACTGCTGGCTGCGAATCGCCGCGCTGCCCGGTTCCTGATTCGGGCGATATTTCTCGTCCGTGAGTTCTACCTTGGCAAAATCGACTTCCGCAGTCACTTGCGCCCGCACATTCGCCGCGCCGACGATAGGCCGCAAAATCGCCTCGATGCGGCGGATAGCGTTCTGTTCTATTTCCTGCGTATATTTCAGCTGGCTGACATCCAGGCCTCGGCTGCCGGAGTTTGCTGCCGATAGCAGATTGCCGCCCTGGTCAATCACCGTGACATTCTTGGCGTTTAGCTCCGGCACACTGCTGGAAATCAGATGCACCATCGCGCTAACCTGGCCTTCGTCAATCGAGCGCCCGCGATGCAGCGTCAATATTACCGACGCACTCGGCTTTTGCTGGTCGCGCACGAACAGCGACGGCTTCGGCAGCGCCAGATGGACCCGCGCCGATTCGACTGTGGAAATCGTTTCGATGGAGCGCGCCAATTCGCCCTCCAGCGAACGCTGATAATTCAACTGCTCGGCAAACTGGCTGGTGCCAAATTTCTGGTTATCCATCAATTCAAAGCCGACCGAACCGCCTTTCGGCAAGCCCTGCGCCGCCAGCATCAGCCGCGCTTCGGGCACCTTTTCTGCCAACACCATAACCGCGCCGCCGTTTTCCGAAAACTTATACGGAACATTCATTTGTTGTAACGAAGCAATGATCGCACCGCCGTCGCGATCCGACAGATTGCTATACAGCACTTTATATTCCGGCGCACTGCTCCACAGCCAGAAAGCAATTACCGCCGCTATCGCGAAAGCGGCGCCGATCATCTTTGGTAGTTGGGGATTGGCGCGTAATTGCTCTAAAAATGCAATTTTGTTTGGGGCAGCAGCGCCGTTACCTGTAGCGGCATTCATGCATGCACCCCGGTGGACGGCAGACGGCAATACAGACGGCAATATTTAGCGGCATTCACTGTGCGCTTGTGCTTTCATACGACATTCAACAGTATTCCTAATAATTGGATAAAAATATCGGTCCAGACGAAATCCGTCCAGCCAGTCTGTGCCGACGATAGCGATTGTCAGTGCAGCGCAGCATTTTTGATCAGTGGAATAGCCGGGTTTATTGCCATCAATTGTTGATATGTGTCAACGCGATAGCTGATAGACGTTGCTTGTAGGCATGAATGCCAGTGGTAACGCCCCGTAAGTGCGAATTTATTCGCACTTCAAACTATCCGATGCGACTAATGCGAATGAATTCGCACCTACAACCACGTCGCGAGAATAGAGAAGCCTGCTGCGCGCTCAGTCGAGCGCTGCCAAGGCTGCCTCGGGCGCTTTGTCCAATACTTTGAGCAAAGCCTTGGCAGCCCCGGTCGGGCGGCGTTTGCCTTGCTCCCAGTTGCGGATGGTGTCGAGCGGCACATCAATGCGGTGGGAGAATTCCGTCTGGCTCAGGCCAAGGCGCTTCCTGACCCGTCGGGCAAACTTCGCCACATCCTGCATGGCTTCGGCTTCATCGGCTGCTTGATGGGCAGCGATATCGTCCTCGGTGATGGCGTCCACACGAGCAGGATCGATGCGCCCCAAAGTTCGGAAGTCCTGGTCGGCCGGATTAATTGTCACGCGTACTGTTTTCATCAGATTTGCTCCAAGAAACCTCGGCCTTCAGGCCGGGGAGTGAAAGGAGCGGAAGCCGAAGGCTTCCTTTCTGTGGCGCTTGAAAACATGCTGACCTCCTTAAAAGCGGTGTATATTAGGGGTATGAAACGCACAAATATATATCTGACCGATCCCTCCGTTGAGCGACTTAAAGCGCTGTCAAAACAGACCGGGCTTTCCGTTGCAGAACTGATTCGCCGCGCCATTGATGACTTCCTGAAAAAGCAAAAATGATACTTGTCTACAGATACCGGGTGAAGTCGCTGAACGGCTTGCTGAACCAGCAAAGCCGGGGCTGCAACTTCGTCTGGAATTTCTGTAACGACCGGCAAAAGGATGCGTTGCGCTTTGGTCGGCGTTGGCATACTGGCTTTGACTTGAATAAGCTCACTACTGGCAGCAGCAAGGAACTTGGTTTGCATTCCGGTACGGTCAATGCGGTCTGCGAGCAATATGCCAAATCGCGATCCCAGAAAAAGCGCCCATATCTGCGCTACCGCAGCGCCAAGAAATCGCTGGGCTGGGTGCCGATCAAGGGCCGTGAATTGAAGCGCGAAGGCGAGGCGTTTCGCTTCGCGGGCAACACCTTTCGCGTGTTCCATAGTCGCGCCCTGCCGGAAGGCAAGATTAAGGATGGCACCAACTTTTCCAGAGATCGGAAAGGAAACTGGTTTCTCAATATCGTGATTGATGTAGTGGCTGTTGCCATTGGCGCGCGAATGCCAGTGCGCGGCGTTGGCATTGACCTTGGCTTGAAAGAGT
>JBGSTZ010000118.1:0-3897 GCA_041736255.1 Burkholderiaceae bacterium | reverse complement strand
TGGCGGGGTTACCTGGACCGCCACCTTGACGCCAACGGCAAGCATTACCGATGCCACCAACCTGGTCACCCTGGACAATACCGGTGTGACAGATGCCGCAGGAAACGCTGGCAGCGGCACTACCGACTCGAACAATTATGCGATCGACACCGCACCTCCGGCCGTTTCGTCGGTGGCGGTGCCGGCCAACGCCACCTACGCGGCAGGCCAGCACCTGGACTTCATCGTGAACTGGTCGGAAGCCGTGACGGTAGACACTACGGCAGGTAGCCCGCGCTTGGCTGTCATGCTGGATAGCGGTGGTACCGCCTATGCTTCCTACCAGGTAGGCAGTGGTGGTAGCGCCTTGACCTTCAGCTTCAGCCTCACCGTCACCGCCGGACAGGTCGATTTGACCGGCATCGTACTTGCCGCAAGCCTCGATCTTCATGGCGCTACCTTGCTCGATGCGGCCGGCAACAATGCGACCCTCGCACTGAGCGGCGTGCCGGTGACAAGCGGCGTGCTTGTCAATGCACCCGTCCCGGCCCCAGATCCCGTCCCAGATCCCACTCCCATCCCGACCCCGCCCCCGGTACTGGACAACGACGGCGTCCCCGACGCACAAGAAAACGCCGCTCCCGGCCTGACCCCCGCAAACGGCGGGACGACGGTGGCCGGCGACGGCAACGGCGACGGCATTGCCGACAGCCAGCAGGCAGCAGTCGCCTCGGTGTCGTTCCTGAACACGCCGACGGCGCAAAGCAACCCGGCCAGCGCACCATCGGTGTATGTCACCCTGGTGGCCGGATCGGTGGAGGGCAAGATCGACAGCACCAACACCCACGGCGCTACGCTCAACAACGTGCACCAGCTCGATGCGCCGGCCGACCTGCCGGCTGCCATCACCATGCCACTGGGCCTGATCGCCTTCACGGCCAACGTGCAAAGCGCGGGTGCGCTGGAGACCTTCAGCCTGTATGTGGACCCGACTCTGGCCGTCAACGGCTATTGGAAGACAAACGCCGCCGGCACCTGGGTCAACCTGGCCAGCGACGCTTACGGCGGCAAGACCGTACTCGAGGGCGGCAAACTGCGTCTGGACTTCAACCTCACCGATGGCGGCGAGTTCGATGCCGATGGCCAGGCCGACGGCGTCATCACCGACCCCGGCGCTGCGGGCTTCATGCCGCTAAGCATCGTCGGTTACGCGCCGGAGCTGGCTGCAGGCACGCACTTCTGGTTTTAAACCCGATTCAATCACACAAAAAATCATCGATCCCCATGACAAACAAGACAACACTGATCAAAGCTTCCACCATCGTCGCGCTCAGCGCAGCGCTCATCGCCTGCGGTGGCGGCAGCAGCAGCGGCAGCGCCGATGTGGCGCCGACGCCTACAACTACTCCAACTCCGACGCCGACACCGACACCAACACCAACTCCGACACCTGCGCCGACACTGACCTTGAGCAATCTCCAGGGCTTCTGGAATGCCACGCTCAGCAGCACCAGCAGCGCCAGCGCGGTGATTCTGCCCGATGGCCAGGCATGGGTGGTCTATGAAGCTGCCGGCAGCGTGACCGCTCTGGCCCAGGCCAGTCTGAGCGCGAGCGACGCTGCCTACAGCAGCAGCGGCAAGCACTACAGCCTGCCCGGCGGCGTTGTACAAAACTACAGTTTGAGCGGCAGTCTGCCAGAGAGCAACGCCAGCAGCCTGTCCAACAACGTTCGCATCGGATCGGACACTGCCGCCGCCCTGACCTGGACCTACAACAATGCCTATGACACCGCAGTCAAGCAAAGCAGTGTGCAAGGGCGCTGGAGCGGCACGCTGGGTGCCAACAGCGTGTTGTGGGACTTTGATGCGGCAGGCACGCTGGCCGGCACCAGCACCACAGGCTGCACCTACCGCGGCACGCTTACCGTCAACGCTGCTGCAGTGGCGGTGCTGGATGCGGCAATCACGGAGGCTTGTGCCGGCACAAGCCAAAGCCTGACCGGCATTGCAAGGTTCAGCACCGACCAGAGCCGCATGTCACTGGCGTACGTCACCGCTGCAGAAGCACAAGGCGGGGTGATGGTGCTGGCCAGGTAACGCGAGGGGTCTCTGGATGGTGTCATTTCAGAAATCGGCTGCACACGGCGTGGAAAGTGGACTATCGGGTTGCCGCTGGCGCGACACCCGCAATAGCACCGAAATAGGCGAATCTTGATTCTGTCGCAAACCTGCAGATTTCAAGCGATTAGTTTCAAATACGCATAGTCGGACCGAATAGTTGTTGGAGGTATACGAGAAAACCCCACTACTTGCGAGCAATGGGGTTCTTGGGTTAATGCACTCTCGGTGAGCTGAGGGCTAGGGGATTTGGCCAATTATTGGTGTTTGTTCCTTATTGGTAATGAGATGCCTAGCGCACACCAATCAATTGAGCTTTAGGGTGTCGTCCACGGGCAGCACCGGCAATGCGGCTTGCAAGGCTTTGGAATACGCCATGCGGGCGGTTTGCAGCACAGCGCCTTGGGCTTGCAGGCGATTAAGCTCGGCATCGACGAATTGCAGGCTTTGCAGTTGCGCATTGGCCTCCACGGAGAGCGTGTCGAGGTCGTAGTCTTGGTTGTCGATGGTGATGATGGGCATTTCAGGTCCTTTTAATGAGAAAACCCCATTGCCTTGTGAACAATGAGGTTCAAATTGTGGCTTGGCGTTCAGACATGTGGCGCAATGCGCTTCGCTTATTGACGTCCTACGCATTACGCCCCCCGCAACGAGATTTATTGCACTTGCGCTTGCAAGGCAGCGATAAAGCTGCTCCTGGCGGCTTGGGCGATGCCAAGCTGGTTTTGCAGGCGGGTGATTTCGGCATCGACGATGCGCAGGTTATCGACCTGGACGCGGGCCTGCTGGTTCAGGCTGTCGATCGGATAGTTCTTGTCGCCGATATTCAGGGTCGGCGCGTTGGCGGCTTTGCTTGCTGGTTTTGCGACAGTCTTGCTCATCAAAAAGGCTCCATGAAAAAAATCTTCAAAAAATTCCGTCACCTGAACAGGCACGGGAAGGGTGCCCATTATAAGTCATGCCCTCACGCGCCATAAACCTAAAAACCCAATCGCGCATACAACAGCTGCATGCACATGGCGTATGTGGCGCATCCACGGCGGCGCACCGCCCTTTGCTTATGGCGTTCTGGGCAGCCTATCCTCGGGCGCGTTACGCTCGCGAGCCCCCTGTGTCACCCATTAGCCGTCCACCCATTAGCCGTCCAAAGTCAATGGGTTAAATAAAATTCTCGCACTCCTTCGCGATAGTTATTTGTGTTCGGCCATCGCTCCTGTCCTTGCATGAAATGATGTTCGTGCCCTTTGTTTCTTCGTGTGGTTGCGTGAATCGCACCAGTCACCCATGTGGATCAAGCGGAAGCGTTGCGATCCTATTCCGCCCTGACGGCTGCGCCGTCCCAGAAGCATCTCGGTACCGTCTTGCGTCCAATTGTTGGGCAGACTTGTGGCTCCCGCAGGACGGGTCCAAACACAGGTGGCTGGCAATCCGGACGATTCATTTCATTAATGCATGAAGCGATGGCAAACGGCGCGGCGTTCAATCAGACTAGTAGTCCTACTGTGTTACAAGTCTGGGAGCGCAGTGTTTATACGGCTTTCCGAGGGTTGCATGAAATTATTGAAAGTCGCTAAGCCATTGATTTAATTAATGTTTACTAAAATTATTAACACAGTAGGAGTAGATAGTCAACCTGATTTATTTACAATGATCAAATACTATCTTTTTGAAATTTCTTGGTCTATCTTGATTCAAAACATCAGGAGACCGCCATGCCAGGAACGCACTTACCTACAGTCGAATTTTCCCAAGAGGAGCGTGACCATCTTTTTGCCATCATCCACAAAGGAACCCACAGTG
>JBGSTZ010000107.1:0-6052 GCA_041736255.1 Burkholderiaceae bacterium | reverse complement strand
AGTGGCGCTACACGGAACTGGCAGCCGGTCCTCGTTGTGCATTTGAATCCGGAAAAACCCACCACTGAAGTGGTCATGAAACAGGAGAAAAATCGAGAGCTAAAAAAAGCAGCATGAATGCAACACTCAGGCGACAAATAGGTTGACAAACACCGCGGTGAAGGTTGGGTCGCAGAAGAAGCATTGGCGATTTGCGTCTATTGCGCCTTGTCGGCAAACAATCTTGAGGAAGGCATCATCACTGCCGTCAACATTACCGGCGACAGCGATTCCACGGGGGCCATTACCGGCAATCTGCTAGGTGCAATGGCAGGGGCATCCGAGATTCCGCCCCGATGGCTGGCGCAGCTGGAACTGCGGGACGTCATTGAGACGGTGGCACAAGACCTGATTTTGCTGCCATTGGCCCATTTGCAAGAAGGCAAGGAGCAATACCTGCGTCGCTATCCGCCGGGGTGAGGGCCAGTTGTCCTTATTTAATTTTGCAATTTCCCTGGTCTTTGCGGCTACATCCTGTCGATTTCTCTTGCTGAATTGGGGTAATTCTTGCGCATTTGAATTGGACTCTCAAGTACCAGCGTCAATCTGTTGTCTCACCGCATTTCAAAGTCAGCCAGCGTCGCCTGTGGCCACAGGCGATGCACAATCCGCCGCGCTTCCTCGATGCCACTGCAAACGGGTAAATC
Source organism: Burkholderiaceae bacterium (assembly GCA_041736255.1). Lineage (GTDB taxonomy): Bacteria > Pseudomonadota > Gammaproteobacteria > Burkholderiales > Burkholderiaceae_D > AVCC01. Next base: position 5,366 of record JBGSTZ010000107.1, on the reverse strand, counting down.
AATGAGCCTGGCGGCACCGTCCTCATCGAGCAGCAGGCATGCTGGTCGAAGTGAGTGCGCCAGTTTTGTTGGAAATAATCCGCGGGCATTTTTACGCAAGCGAACTTCTCTGGTGCGGTTGTAGCAGCTGGTGCAAAAAAGGCCGGACAGCAGGCGATAGGTCTGCGCCAAACACCGCACGCACGCTTGCGCTGGCATGGACGGTTTTGTCTTTGACGATACATCGATGCTTTGTGAAAACAGTGCAGCATGCGCCTGTCCGGTTGCACATCGGTTGCATTGAATGGTTGCTTTGTTGGCGAAGTTGCGCGCACACCCTTGGGCTGTGAGATCAGCATGCAGCGGCGTGCAGCGAAACAGAACAAAGTCCGGGTACTCTGGATGCTGAAAATACGGGATCATCGTGCAGGAACCCACGTGTAGGAAGACACGTCGAGTGTTCTGTCACGACAGCATGATCGCTACCAGGGATTGCATCGGCACTATACGGCAATATGCCGTACAATATTATGAAGGAGGACAATCTCATGTCATCAACTACTTCCACCGCCCGACTTGAAGCCAGAATCAGTACCGATCTACACGCTTTACTCAAGCGTGCCGCTGAGATTCAGGGCCGAACCATGACGGATTTCGTGGTGTCAGCCGTGCAGAATGCTGCCCAGCAAGCTGTTGAACAGGCAGAAGTTATGCGCGTTACGCTGGCGGATCAAGAGTGCTTTGCTCGGGCGCTACTGGCACCGCCAGAACCTGCGCCAGCGCTGACGCGCGCATTCGGGCGTCGTCGCAAGCTGTTAGGTGCTGGGTGAGGAACGCGCCATTTCGTGTTGCACCACTCGAAGCAGCGCATGACCGCACGCCATTCAACAGCGGCACTGCGCCGCTGGACGACTATTTTCAGCGCCAAGTCACGCAGGACATCCGTCGTAGGGTAACGGCGTGCTTTGTCGCGCTTACCCATGAGCAGCGCATCGTGGGCTACTACACATTGGCATCAACCAGCCTGCTGCTGTCCGACCTTCCTGCGGCCATCGGCAAGAAGCTGCCGCGCTATCCTTCAGTGCCAGCGGTGCGCATGGGACGTTTGGCGATTGATCAAAATTTCAAGGGGCAGGGTCTCGGTGGGGCGTTGTTGGCCGATGCGTTAGATCGCGCCGTCAATTCGGAAATCGCGGCCTATGCCTTGGTGGTGGACGCAAAGGATGACTCAGCTGCGTCTTTCTACCGACATCATGGTTTTATTGGGTTACCGGACGCACCGCTGACTCTGTTCCTACCGCTGGCGACCGTACAGCGCGCTTCAAGTGGCGTTACTTCTGGTTTGTTGAACTAATAAAACACAGGTCGTTACGGATAAAAGCACCCCCACCATCTGGCTCAATTTGACGTACTGTCCAACTTATGCTTGGGCGGTTTCACCATCCGTAAAGTGTTCGTAAATCAGAATCTATCCTGTTGGCGCAATCCAGATTTGATTGGTGCGCTTTTATGGGTACTGCAGCCACGCTGCCTGTTTCGTAGCTCACCATAAAATCCACGCCAGCATTGGGCTTGCAGGTCGATCAAAAACAACCGATTACTGCTGCGCAATCAAAACATGGTCAGGTGCCAGCGGCGGCATGAAGGCTACCCCCAGCGAATCGACTGCCGCGTTGGCAGCGTCCAGCAAGGTTTCCTGTGCCAGATGCGCATAACGTTGCGTGGTTCTGACCTGCGTGTGGCCGAGAATCTTTTGCACCTCGTACAACGACCTGCCGGCATTGATCAAAAACGACGCAAAACTGTGCCGCCTATGGGAAGCTTCCCATAGGCGCCGCTACGCGACGTATTGGACTATGCGAAGTATAAACAGACCGCTGCGCCGAGAAGAATTCCAAGATGGAGCTTCTGGCGCAGCACAAGTGCAGTTACTTCGCATATTTTTTAAGGGCTACAGGTTCTGGAGGAATGTCAGCAACTGCTCATCTGGATGGTATTGTGCGAGAGCGGCATCTGGCTGAGCGGTTTTGGCCATGATTTTTTTCTTCAGTTCGAGGTCGGCTTCCAGATAGATTTGGGTGGTTTGCACCGATTCATGGCCAAGCCATAACGCGATCGCTGTCGGATCAGTACCGGCGTGCAATAGATTCATGGCTAGCGTGTGCCTCAGCAGGTGCGGTGATACGCGTTTGTCCTTGAGAGGCGGATACGCCTTACGGGCTGTCGCCACGTGTTGTGCCAGCAGATACTGCAGTCCTTTGTTACTCAACCGCTCACCGATCCGATTCGGAAACAGGACCGTGCCATCACCTTTTTGAGGTTTCTTCAGCCATGCTTGCAGGATAGAGACAGTCTGTTTGGTCAATGGGACGCACCGCTCCTTGCGACCTTTACCCAGCACCTGGACATATGCGCCAGCGCCCAGGTGAAGGTCCTGCCATGTGAGCCCCGTCAATTCCGACAGGCGTAGCCCAGTTTGTAAGGCGAGCAGGAGCCAGGCTTGATCGCGGCGGCCAGACCATTTGAGTGGATCAGGCGCAGCTACTACAGCGTTCACTTCTGGCTGGGTGAGAAAGTGGACTTGCTCCCGGACATATCGCTTATTGGGAATTGCCAGTACCCGTTGAATTTGCTCGGACTGATCCGGCAACTCAAAGGCAGCATAACGAAATAGAGAACGGATGGCGGTGAGCCGAAGATTTCTGCCGCGTGCGGTGATCTTTCGCTGCTCCTGCAAGTCGTCGAGAAAGGCGCTGATCAGTGGCGCATCGATGTCGCTCCAGGCAATCTTTGACGGGGCTTTGTGCAGCCGTGTCTGGGTAAACTGTAACAGCAGTCGAAAGGTGTCGCGGTATGAACTGATCGTATGGGGGCTCGCATGACGTTGACTCATCAACTGTTGTGTGAAGAAGCGGGTGAGCACAGGGGCGAGCATGGGAATCGTGTTCATAATGGCTGCTCCAAGTAGTCTTCGAGACGCGGTCCATGGCTCGCCATTTGAGCGCGCAATCCCACTTGCCGTGACAAGCGATAAAAGACACGATGAACTTGACCGGCGTCCAGGTGATTGCCTCGCAAGTTGACGAACAAAGTGTTGGCCGCGTGCCCGGCGAAGAAGTGTTGGCGGTGCTCCATGTACTTGGCCAGAACGCCTTGCGTCGAAGCATGCCGTGGTACCAAGCGAGATTTGCCAAATTTCGCTGCACGAATCGTGAGCAGACCTTCAATCAGGTCGACATCGTCCACGGTAAGCGCAAGCGCCTCACCAATGCGCAGTCCGGTAACGGCGACTAAGCCCAACAGGCAATAGTAGGTCCAGCCTTGTAATCCGTATTCCGATGGCTGCGCCAAGGCGGCTTGCAGCAGATGTCCGATGTCTTCATCGGTATAAAAATACGGTTTCGCCCGCTTCCCATGAAAGGGTAAAAGTGCCGTCGGAGGGACTTCGGTGCGTGCGTCGATGGCACTACAGTAACGGGCGAAACCGCGAACGTAGCCCAAACGTTGCGCCCGCCAGGAAGGGTCCGCGGACGGCGGCTGTTGTGCCCAGGCCAGCGCAAGCGCGGTGGTGATGAATTCGGCTCGTCGCGCTTCCATGAACGACACGAAGTCCTGCAAGCGTTGACCCGCCTCACACAACTTGAACCCCAAACCGCGCCGCAGTGCCAGGTAGTCCTGCAGGGATTGCTGTAAGGCGTTCATATTGCACCTCCCGGCCAAGGCAGACTCAGAGTACGCAGAGCTACTAAACCGACTTTGGCATAGATTGCGGTCGTTTGCGGACTGCGATGTCGCAGCAATGCTCCGATTTCTGTCAGAGTGGCCCCTTGGCGCAACATCTGACAGGCCAGTGCATGGCGAAACTGGTGGGCGCCTTTACGTGGGCAATCAATACCCGCGCGCGCCAATGCATGTCTGACCACGCAGGAGACCGCGGATGGCCCATTGAAGCCGCGATTCGGGGCTTTTGCGCGCAGAAAGAGCGCCCGATGGCTGCTCTTGGGGCGACCATGTTGCAGGTAATTCGCAATCGCTTCGCCGACGTCGCACGGTAGCGGCAATGGCTCGACGTGCCCACGTTTACCTGTCACGGTCAAGCTGCCGGCGACCCAATCGATGCTGTCCAGTGTGAGCGAAACGATTTCGCCAGCGCGCAGTCCTAGCCTGGCCAGGAGCAATAAAATGGCATAGTCACGGCATCCCACTGGTGTATCGCGCTGGCAATGCGCTAGCGCCGCGTGCGCATCGTTCTCGGCGATCGCACGGGGAATGCCCGTCATCGACCAAATCGGCACCGTTGGAACGGCTGCGGACAAATCAATATGAATTTCGCCCAGATAGCGCAAGTAGACCAAGAACGAACGCAGCGCCGATGTCGCGGTCTTCGCCCGTTTCGGAATCACGCGTGCCGCCAGGCGACGTATGAATCCGACGACATCCGCCGCGCACAACGACGAGAAATCGATCGGATCTTGGCCAAAACGCTCGGTCAGAAAGCCTCGAATGAATGGTAGATAACTGACCAGCGTGGCTTCGGCTAAATTGCGTTGCTGCCGCTGGTAACTCGTATAAGCGTCGGTGATCTGCTCAATCGGAGTTCTTTGGCGTGAAGTCGTCGTATTGGCAATGACACCCTGCTGAAACAATAACTGGAGCAATCTTGGGAAAGCACAAGCGTCGCCCGCTCTCAGATGCACGCGCTTAGCCAGATATGACAGAAAGCGACTGACGTGCTCGGACGTGAGTGCTTGAACGTCGACTTGTTCTTTCTTCAACCATCGACTGAAGTCAACCACCAGCCTAATTTGTCGAGCGCGGTAAGGTTGACTGTATCCCTGCTCCTGAAGCAATCCAGCAAATAAATCAAAGTACGGCGCCAAAGGGCCTTCTGCTTGCCGAGCGCCGACCCGAACATTGTTGTTGTGCTGTCTCATGTTCTGCTCCTTCCAAAAAACTCTCTCAATGGAAGGAGAAATACTATGCGCAGTTGATATTCTGCGAACCGGCCCGCCAAGTAACAATTCAACTCATACTTCGCATAGTCCAATACGTCGCGTAGTGTCGCCTATGGGAAGCATCCCATAGACGTCATACGTATGCGTCGATGATGCTCGATTCCGGTTCGGATATCATCGATGTGCAGCAGGCATTAGGGCATACCCAGCTCAAAACCACGGCAGTGTATTTGCATCTGACTGAAACGCGCAAGCGCATACACGCGAATGCAGCTGCGCAGGCGACAGGGTTGTTCGCCTGATTGCCAGAGGATTCTGGTCTGACTTCATGCCCCGCTTTGGCGGGGCTTTTTTGCTTTTCACTGTTTGGGTCGAGGCCGGTTGGCTTGTGTTTCCAGTGCTGTACAGGTAGCGATGATGTCTTCAAAAGTT
>JBGSTZ010000099.1:0-18545 GCA_041736255.1 Burkholderiaceae bacterium | reverse complement strand
TACCGGACTTCGCTTCCGCTCTGGCTATTGTCGGAAGTCCAAACAATTCCACTGGCCATTTTCGCCCTGATCACATCCTTTGCCAGATAATTCGTCTTCACCGACGTAACTTCTGGCAAATTGACCTTGTCTTGTATCGCGTTTTGCTTTTTCAGGAGCTGGCGAGGATGCCGTTTGTCTAAACTTGAGTCATATCAGTATCTGGGTCCATTTCCGATTGGCAGCAACACCACGCTAAACCTAGGCCAACACACATAACGCAGCACCTTGCATTAACTCATCGCGATGATTTCTGTAAAACGTGATCAGTTTTTCACAGGCAGAAAAGGCGGCTCGAATCTTCACCATGCTTTCTCCAAGAGGTTCCAAAATTGAAATGCTATCCACTTTCAGACGGATCGCCGACGATTGACCAGTTTGATGGACAGTCATCAATCCATCACAATCCAGCAGAGATCGGATGCGCTTTTCAAACTGATAGGAAACGCATCTGGTAAAGGTCAAGTCCATATAACCCAAGCTTCCTTTAAACGAAATATAGATCCGGCGTGGCATCGTGGGCATATCGGCTGGCCGAAAGTTGATCCAGGTAGAATCTTTCGTGAAATTGGGCTCTTTCATCTCCAGTATTGGAAATTCCCGGGAAGCGATCCTGTAAATCTCCGCCCAAAATAGGTTGGTTTTTTCATCGTCGACCTTTTTCCAAGAATTGGTGCGGCGCGATGTTGCGCTCGCAAGAAATCTTGAACGATATTGCCCACGAGGCGAAGAGTCATTGGCAGCAATGAAGTCCGCTATGTCCCCATACGACACATATCGATCAAAAGCTCTTGCACCGGGTTGGCTATCTTTATAAAACTGCGGGGCACACAGCACAATCTCGAATTCTCCATAGTGCCCTTGGTCGATTTCACCATTTGCCCGTTGCCTATACCTGTCTACCTGGTCCGGTTGCAGTGGTGCATCGATCTTGTCTTCGATATGAATTGCAAATCTCTGAGAGGTCGCAACTTCCTCGTATATGACAACCAAGTCCGACTCGCCCGTGGAATCTGCTTTGGATACGAAGACATCAACCGGCTCCGCTTGAACTCCTGCGAACCTGGTTTTCCCAAGAAACCATGCAGCAAAATTTTGCGAGACCATGAACTCTTCAGCCAGAAGCAGATCGATGTCTCTCTCGTATTTACGTCCGATTGTTTCGCACTGCTTCATATGACTCCCTTAGATTTATCGTGCCATGGTATTGCAGCAGGAACCCATTCCCGCATGCAGTTCTGGCATGGTCATATCATTTTGATTCTATGAATGATGCCTGGCATTCGTTTCCCTTGTACATTTATTTGAGGTTTTCGAGAGCACCGGCGATTAAGCACCCGGATAACGGTCCAATAAAATTCGCATTCTTTTGAATCGGCATACTCGTCGAGATCCCAATCGCGCACAGTTGTCAGGTCATCGGCGGTTGCCTCGATAACATCACGCAGTTCTAAGTCGCCTAGCCAGCGTGACGGAATCGCATCGATGCCCATGATTGCTCCGAGCAGGTTGCCTGTAATGGCTCCTGTCGAATCCGAATCGCCGTCGTGATTAACGGCTAGCACGATACCCGACTCAAAGTCTTTTGCTGTCAACGCGCAATACAGGCTGATCGCCAGCGCCTCTTCGGCAATCCAGCCTTCTCCCATTTCCCGGATCACGGCAGTCTGGCCGGGGTGGGAGCTTGCCAGCCGTTGTGCCTGTTCGATGGCGAGCAGGGTTTCTTCATGACGGTCATGCTGGCGTAGTTCGCGTTTGGCTTTCTCGATCGCATCCGTGAGCGGCATCCCGGTCAGCACCAAGGCCACGACTGTCGACAAGACGCCCGCTGTCAAATGTCCGGTGGGGTGCCCGTGCGTGATCGCAGCGACTTCTGCGCCAATGGTGAATGCCTCGCGAATTTTTATGTCGTTGCTTGCATTTTCGATCAGCCAATTAGCCACAAACATGCCAACCGGGGCGACGCGCATCACGCCCCCACAGCCCTTGCTGTCATTGATAGCCGGATTGCCGAAAGCTTTCATCGCCCGCAATGCTGAAATGCAGGTATTGCCGGGGGCGCGACGGTTGAACAGTTCCTGATGGCTTAATAGCCAACCCGCTGGCGCATCTTTTGGCAGCGCATCGGATCGATAGCCTTGCGTGAGCAGCCAGCGCAGGTAGGCGTGTGACGTCACGCTGGCGAAAACCGGTCCGATGCCGCGCATGCTGGCGCGCACATATCCCCGTAACATGCCTTCCGCGGTAAATAACGCCATTTGCGTATCATCTGTGATGGCGCCAATTCGTCCATAGGCTGGGACATAGTCGCGAATGCCACTTTCGCCAAATTGTTGACGAATCGCCGTCAGCGACATGAACTCCACCGGTGCGCCCAGCGCGTCGCCGACTGCTCCGCCCAACAGGCAGCCACGGAAACGGCTCCGAATGACGGGATCGGAGGGGATGCGCGGCAACGCCGGATTTGTCATTCCATCTGAGCCGTTTGCATTTTGCTTTTTCATTACTTGTCCCCTTTAGCTGTTTCTTGCATCTGCGCCAGCAGTGTTGCTGACTGTTGCACCGCACTTTTCGATAAGGTCATCGACTCGAATTTTGCCCATTCCCCGAGTTCGCTCGCCGCATCGCTATCGTTGTCCACAGTCCCGTGTTGCTGCGCCCACTGCACATAGTTCATTATTCGCCACCCCCTTATATGTAATTTGCTACTATGTATGCATAGTAGGCCACTTAGTAGCAATTAGCAAATAAGGTATTGAAATGAAAAAACTGTTCCCTATCGTGCTGGCGGATATCGCACTATTTACCGTTCAGGATCGGAAATTACAGGTATTGCTGGTGCAAAGGCAAAACGATCCGGCATCCGGTGAGTGGGCGCTGCCTGGCGGCATACTGAAGCCGGACCAGGATCGCAATCTGGAAGACACGGCCAAGCGTGTGCTGTTGATGAAGGCGCAGGTGGAAGTGCCGCATCTGGAACAGGTCGCGACGTTTAGCGGACCGGATCGCGACCCGCGAGGCTGGTCGGTCAGCGCGTTGTACTACGCGCTGCTGCCGCATGATCGGATCACTGCGGTGCAGGGAGAAAAAACGGAAGCAATCGAATGGTGTGACGCCCGCCATCCGGGGCATCAGTGCGCCTTCGATCATGCGATTCTGCTTCAGGCCGCAGTGACAAAATTACAGAAGAAGGTTGAGCACGCAGCACTGCCGCTGCATTTACTGCCGGAAAAATTCACATTGACCGACCTTCAGCAGTCCTGCGAAGCGATTTTGGGGCATGCACTCGACAAGAGCGTCTTCAGACGGCGCATCAAGGGCGATCCTGCACTGGTTCTGTTGCCGGGGCAATTCCTGCTCGGTCCACAACGGCCTGCACAGCTCTATAGAGCGCCTCCGGATTATTTATTCTAAATAACCGATGTTGTAGATGCGTGTAATCTCACCCATGCAGGCAGATATCAATTTTCCCTTGCTAATCGGGTGGAGTCGATGGAAAGTCGCTTGTCTGTTGCAAGTAACGCGCCAACACGCTGGCGGCAGTCAAAGCGCTTGAGCACGTGGCTGATGTGCTCGTAATGCTCTACATCGCTGTTGTGTGCGGTAAGCGCGACTTCGGCTGTGGCCGTTAGAAATTGCGCGATTTGTGCAATCGTGCAAAACTTGGATTCGTGCATGCTGATCACCATTGCTCGATGATCAACCGATTCACTCAAATTACAGCTAGTGGAGTATAAGGATTTTTATGGCAATTTCCGCATATATTAATTGCTATAATAAAATATACTCATCCTAATTCTGCTCTATTCGCATTACGCGTTGTTACGTAAATTAATCCCGGGTAAAGATGAATATTTTGCTTCACTCTATAGCATGAAAGGTTGGCCGATGGCCATTTCAAGCGGATCTATCACAGCCTTGAGCCGCGCCAAGGTACGCATGTGATCGGTGGCTGGCATATCTTCATAGTCCGGGTTATTGGCTCGCAGAACGTAACCGCCACTGGACGATTTCAGCACCACACGCAACAGGTACTGGCTGCCGTCGCCTGCTTCGTCCTGGCGCTCGATGGCCATCACGGTGCCTGTAATGGAACCCGCATTGGTTGGTGACAGATGTTCCAACAGCAAAAAATCACCATCCCGAATGGGGCGTTTTCCGCCATTCATTGAATTGCCCGAAGCGCAGGCAATGAAATGCCGTTCTGGATCCAAATGACCGTAGCCCGCCCCAATCGCACGGTGTTCTTCAGAGTCCGCCGAACCGCTCTTGAAATGGCCGCATGCAATTTTCAGGTTGGGAAAGTAGGGCAGCTCGACAAGATCAACGTTTGAGAAATTTGCGGGCCGTTTGAACGGGATGACGTTGTCGGGTACATCGGAATTGGTCTGGCGTATTTCATAAGCAGCCAGACGGTAGTCGATCACCTCCTGCACCATGGATTCAAATTGTTCATGTTGTTCCGGACTAACCGTAAATGAAGCTTGAAAATGGCCGTCAATAACTTTGAAAAACGAAACTTTGTTGGCAGCGCGATTGCCACCAATCCATGCATTGATTGGATGGTCAGACCAGTACTGTTGCCAGACGGTGTGAGTGTCATCCGTTAATTGTCTTTGTGCTGTTGGCAGGTCCGCGAGCAAAGCCCGGCGGCGTTGCAGCACCTGCCACGAACGCGCGGCCAAAGCCGCTGTTGTGGGAGCGGTACGCCAGCCGTCCAGTTCTTGGAAAGCCTCAAGTAGCACCATTTTGAAACTCTTGGTCATGGCGGTGGTTTCAACTTCAACCAGGATGGCACGGTGAACGGCAGCGATCGCTTGTTCGGCCGGGTCCAGGTCGCCCATGGCCCCGACCAGATCAAACCAGTTGCCATATTGCCTTCGCATCGTTTGCAAGCTGGCCCCTGCCCGGTAAAACTCGGCTAGTGTCGGCCTACGTCCGAAACTATCCCTTAATGCTGCGTATTCCTTTTGAATGCCGTTGCTGTCCAGGGATTTGAGGAAGTCGATCAGCCGCAAGTCGTAGTTGATGTAGCAGCCGTCGGGTAATTCGAGTCGGTTCTGTTCAATCTTGCGAGCAAAACCAGCCAGCTGTTTGTAGCTTGCACCGACCTCAAAAAGCGCCTGAGGCTTGTGCAAGAAGCTCTGGTGATTGCCGATGAAGTCGAGCACAATTAATTTTTCCTTGCCCTCATTCTTGCGCAGGCCGCGACCAAGTTGTTGAAGGAAGAGAATCTTTGACTCAGTGGGACGCAGCATCATTACCGTGTCTATCGCGGGCAAGTCGACGCCTTCATTGAATAGATCGATGGAGAAAATTACGGCAAGTCGACCATCACGCAAGCGCTCCAAGGCGTCCGCACGGCTCAATGCTGAACCAGCGTAGACGGCAGCGCAGGTAACACCTGCCTTGCCAAACTGTGCTGCCATGAACTCGGCATGTGCTATGGACACGCAGAATGCGAGCGTGCGTTCTTGTTTGCGTTGCCGCCATTCCTTTAACGCATGTCGTGCACGTGCCAGAGTGGCCAGCTTGTTGGATAGCTGTTGCGGATCAAAGCGGCCATTGCGCCACGGTACTGCGGCGTAGTCCACCGTATCGTCAAATATGCCGAAGTAGTGGAATGGCGCCAACAAGCCTGATTGAACGCCTGTAAATAAGCCGCAGGTGAATACCAAGTTGTCATCGCACAGAGACAAGATGTCAGATTGGTCAGAACGGTCTGGTGTGGCAGTCAGGCCGAGCAGAAATCGCGGAGTAAAGTAATTCAGAATGCGGCGATAAGTAGCTGCTGCTGCGTGATGAAATTCGTCGATAACGATATAGTCGAAATGCTGCGGGGCGAAGCGCTCCAGATGAATATTGCGACCCAAGGTTTGTACGGAGGCGCACAGCACATCAACTTCCACATCACGTGTCTGACCCATGTAGAAACCGACTTTGGAGCGTGGCCTGATGCGCAGAAATGTTTCAGCCGCCTGGTTCAATATTTCCTCGCGGTGGGCTACGAATAAAACCCGACTCGCGCCGAATTGTTCGGCATCGAAAGCTGCCAACCAGGTCTTGCCAAGACCGGTAGCCATAACAACCAAGCCGCGGCCGAAGCCCTCATCTCTGGTTGCAGCAAGTGCCAACAAGGCGTCGACTTGCACTTGGGTTGGCTCAGGCGGTGGGTCTTGTTCCTGACTGCCCGGTGCAACTGCGCGCAGCATTGGGACGCGGCGGGCTTCGTATTGATCAATCCATGCATCAGTCAAAGGGACACAGTGCGAGTTAGCGAACAGTTCTTCGAACCTGGCGCGCGCTTCCAGGAATCCATTGTCACCCGGGTAGTCAATGCGGTAGTTCCATTCCAGGCCGTTCTGCAGGGCTTGCCTGCTGATATTGCTGGAACCAATAAATGCCGTACCACGCAGTCCATCTGCGCCGTCCAACTGAGCGAACAAATAGGCCTTCAGGTGGAAACTACTGCCGGCCGATTCATATACACGCACCTGTGCGCCTTGTGCTTGAAATAGCATCAATAGGCGCATTGCTTCCGGGTCAGTGACGTCGAGGTAATCGCTGGTCAATATCCGCACGCGTGCCGGCCCGCTCTTGCGGCTACCATTCAGCACAAGGACATCTTGTAAATCTGGTAGCAACAGGCGCAGGCCCGTGGTTTTGATGAAGGCCACAGCCAGATCGATTTCCGACGCTTGATTCATGGCTGCGCACAAATGCGGCAGAAAGGGATAGTCGCCACCTGTCACCAATCTGTCTTTCTCCGGGCTCGTTCGCAATACGATGGCGTTGAGCCATTGCTCAGATCGACCTGGGCGCTGATCGGTTGTCAACCAGCATTCGATCCCAAGAAGATCAGGCAGCACAGCCAACCAGTCGCGCAGTTGAACTTCAGTCACATCGGTGAAGTGTCGACCGTCCTGGATGCGCTCACCCGTGCCAGATTTGAAGCTGAGATAGAACGTCCCACCCGGCTTTAGGGCTGCCCATAGACATTGCAATGCGGCTGAAATTTCATCCTGCGGCAGATGCAGCAAGCTGGCACAAGCCCAGATGCCGTCGTAGCAATAGACTTCACATACGTCGGAAAAGCTGCGAACTGCAACGTCTATGCCGATATGGTCGGCTGCCATGCGTGCCAACTCTGTCGATGCATCAAAAGCTGTTACTCGGAAGCCTCGGTCAAGAAAGGCCTTGGCGTCACGGCCAGAGCCACAACCAGCATCGAGAATCATGCCGCCTGCACTCAGCGTGGAAAGGAATCTGTCATGCAGAGCCGACATGTCAACGTCGACGGTGTTTGAGAAAAATGCTGTCGCGTTTTGGTTGTAGTAGGCAAGGGTGTTGGTCATACATGGGCCGCTTAATTTGGAATTATGTGATGCAATCTCATGAAAGCGCTGGACGGATCTGAAGAATTTCTGCACTGATTGTCAAAGCATCTCCCTTTACTATTTTTATGGTGTCTGTAGCAATATGTTGCAACATAGGTTACTAATCCGATATTACGCATTGTCCACGAAAGACACGGAATGCACGAATAAGATTCCCAGTCCAGCGTGTTTGTAAAAAGTTGAGTATTCCGGTGAATGTGACCCGTTTTCCTGATGGGCAGAAATCAGTTTTTGATCGGTTGCGCGGCAAACCTCGCCGTTCAGGGCGGGGGCAAGAGCGCGGACGGCGAAGCCGTCCTTGCCGCTGCTTTTAGTGCGGAGTCTGCTGCTGTTCGATGTACTGTCGAATAACCGCGAGAGGCGCACCACCGCAGCTACCGGCAAAGTAGGAAGGCGACCATAGCGCGCCTTTAAGCACGCTGTACTTCTGGCTAATTTCATTGATGGTCTTCGTGCCCTTGTCCGCTTCCAGTGCTACCTTGACTTTTTGCGTGCCCGTAAAAACTTTCCGTTTGCTTTCGCTCACTGCCTGCCTCTTCTTTTCATGACAGGGCAAACTTAATCTCTTGTCCGGATTTCGGGGTCCACTTTAGTATTGCAGAAATACTATGCCGTGCACCATCAAGACCGCTGCCCGATGCATAGATGCATTACGACTGCTTTGTACACAATTGCGTCGAAAACTCGGGGCAAACTCGGGTAATAACGGCGTATTTGGGTACACATTGTTGCATCGATTGGTTCCGAAATACGGTTCTTGCCGTCCACGTTATATATCGCTTTATCACTTGGAAGTATGTTATCCAGTAGATCACTGCGATCGATAATGTCAAAAAGCAACTTGGTGCTTCTGATGGTATTAATTTTTGTTGAGTCGCGAAAGGCTCTGTAAATCAACCAGTTATCTCAGTCGTTTACCATCGAGTGGGAATGACCTGCTCTGGTAGTACGGCTATTTCCGTCACAGGTCAGCAGTATGTTTTCATGCGCCCGGATCCCCCTTGGCTGCTTGTTCTGGTGCGCGGTTAAAGTTGATCCGATCCGGCGCGTTGGCGCCGCCGGTCATGACGAAGCTCATCGCTTCCTCCATGGTCCAATCGGTTTGCACCACGTCGGCAAGCGCCACGATCTCGATGTAGCCCGAAGTCGGGTTCGGTGAGGTCGGTACATAGACGGCGGCGAGTTCGCGACCGGTGGTTGCGTCGCGCATGATCTTGGTGACAAAGCCGACTGCCTTCATTTCCGGCGTGGGAAAACTGATCAGCACCACGCGCTGGCCGGAAACCGGCGGTTCACGCAAAGTGTGGAGGAAACGCTTGGTACCGTTATAAATGGTTTGCACCAGCGGCAAGCGGGTGAGTTGCTTCTCCGTTGCTGCGATCAGCTTGCGGCCTAGCACCAGCGAGGCAAACAGGCCGATTCCATAGAACACGCCGAGCGTGAGCAGCACTGCCACCAGGCTCTGAAAAACCGAATCTAGAAGCCAGGAAGACACGGTTTCGGAAACCGGCGCGATCAGCCGGGCGGCAGCGCGCAGGAGTGGCGTGCCTACGCTGGCGAGGATGCCGAGCAGGAAATCGAACACCAGCCAAGTCACCCATAGTGGCGCGACCGTGAAAAAACCAATCAGGATGGTGCGGCTGACTTGGGCGGTATGGCCACGCGTAGCCGCCGTTTTTTCGTTGCTCATAAAGATGTTCTCTCTTCAGTAAGTACTTTTGGTGTTTTTTCCATTGTGGTCGCTAACATGCGCGCCGCCTTGACCGTCTGCTCCACAGCACGGCGCAGGCTACTTGCGACGCGCAGACGCGCGTCCATCGTAGCGACGCTCAGATTGCCCTGCGCTCCCGCTTCCAGGAGTTCCGACTTCAGCATCTGGTATGTGCTCTCGAAATCACGCAGGCTGGCATCGAGCGTCGCGAGATCGGCAAGCGTTGCGGCCGGATCGGTGCTTTCAAGTAGCATCTCGCCGCGGCGCCGGAAAGCGGTGGCGCTGTCCATGCTTAACAGTGGCGCGTCGGCGGCGGCTTCTCTCGAAGCCTGCGCTGCCTCCGACGCCAGTTCTGCTGCAGCTTCGTAATAGCGGGCGACGCGTAGCAGCTCCGGCAGGCGGTGTGCGTTGTCGGCCGCTATGCCAGTGCGGTTGATCTGGGCGATGAATTCGGCGATGGCCTGAGAAAGGCTGGTGACGATTTGCCGGTTCCTGTCCAGCATCGGCGTGGCTGTTCCGAGTGCGGCGCGTACGGTGCGCACGGCAATGCTGCCCAGATTGCGCACTTCGCGTCCGAGTGCATCAAGCGCCAGTGCAGGCACTGCCAGTACGTTTTTGTCGAGATAGCGCGGGCGCGCCTCGTCTTCTTCTGCGGCGCGGAATCGCGCTAACAAGAAGCGCGTCAGCCAGCCCGTGAGCGGCCAGATAAGCGCCACGCCGAGAAGGTTGAAAGCGGTATGAAACAGGGCAAGTCTGGCGGCTGGCGCGGCATCCAGACCCATCGCCGTGCCCAATGTGCCGAGTGCGCCTAACAGCCAGGGCAACAGCAGCAGGGCAACAGCGCCGGTAAGCAGGTTGAACAGAATGTGCGCGGCCGCAGCCCGTTTGGCGTTTGGCGTGGCGCCGATGGCGGCGAGCAATGCCGTCACAGTAGTACCGATATTGGCGCCGATAACTACAGCAGCGGCAGCTTCAAGGGTTACCATGCCGCTTTGCGCGGCGGAAAATGCCAGCACCAATGCTGCGGCCGACGCTTGCATCAGCACCGTCATCAGGATGCCTATCAGCACCATGGCGGCGACTCCGGCGAATCCAGCCCATTGTGGCAGTGTGAAATCCGCCGCCACGCCGGAGAAAGTTTCCTTCAACATGTCTATGCCGAGGAAGAGCACGCCGAAACCGGCCAGCGCGGTGCCCAGCGCGCCGCGCCGGCTACCGTCGCCGGTCAGGCGCAGCATCATGCCGATGCCGATAAGCGGCAGAGCGAACAGGTCGATTTTGAACTTCATGCCTACCAGCGCCACCAGCCAGCCGGTCATCGTCGTGCCGACGTTGGCGCCGAACAACACCCACAGCGCTTGTCCCAGCGAGAGCAGGCCAGCATTGACGAAGCCGATGGCCGCCACCGTTACCGCGCTCGACGATTGCACCAGAACAGTCACCAGCGCGCCCGAGGTCAGGCCGCGCAGGCGTGTTTTGGTGGAATACGTGAGGATGCGTTTCAGCGCTGGGCCAGCCGCCAACCGCAGGCCATCGGTCATTAGCCCCATTCCCAGCAGAAAGAGGCCGACGCCGCCGGCGAGGCCTCCCAGGAGCGCGAAACTCATTTCCGTACTCCCGACAATGTCTTGCATCGTAGCGGTGTGTGGTATTTCTGAAAACGCACACTTGGAGGGCAGTCAAAATTGTCAAATAATTTCATGTGTGCATTCTGCATTGTTATTTATGGGAGCACCATCTCAGCAGTGCTGATTTTTTTATACCACGGCCCGGTATGCGTTCGAACGCAGAATTGCTAGCTTTGTCCTTGTTTTTAGCGGAAACACCATCTGCACGCTACAATTCGTGCCGCAGCGCAGAATTTGCGGCCTCGGGCTCGATGACATTATTGATCCAGCCATTTTTATCCAATTTGAAAAACGCAGTGACACAGTGACCTATAGCATCAAAGAAATTTTTTATACCTTGCAAGGCGAGGGTGCGCACGCCGGGCGGCCAGCGGTGTTTTGCCGTTTCAGTGGTTGCAATCTGTGGTCGGGCCGCGAGGCGGATCGCGCCAGCGCGGTGTGTCGATTTTGCGATACCGATTTTGTCGGCACCGATGGCGAACTGGGCGGAAAATTTCGCGACAGCGACGCCCTGGCGCGCACCATCGACAGCCTGTGGCCAGAAGATTATCCCATCAACAAATATGTGGTCTTCACCGGCGGCGAGCCGCTATTGCAACTTGATCCTGCGCTGATTGTCAGCATGCACGCACACGGATTTACGATTGCCATCGAAACCAACGGCACCATCGCAGTCCCGGCCGGAGTGGACTGGATTTGCGTCAGCCCTAAAATGGGCTCGGTATTGGCAGTCGAGCGGGGCAACGAGATCAAAGTCGTGATTCCGCAAGCAAGCCAAAACCTGGCCGACTATGAGGCGCTCGATTTCGAGCATTTTTTCGTGCAACCGATGGATGGGCCGGATGCTGCCGCGAATACCCGGCTGGCGATCGAGACCTGCAAGCGCAATCCGCAGTGGAAACTCAGCCTGCAGACCCATAAACTGTTGCAGATTCCTTAGTTA
This sequence comes from Burkholderiaceae bacterium, assembly GCA_041736255.1. GTDB lineage: Bacteria > Pseudomonadota > Gammaproteobacteria > Burkholderiales > Burkholderiaceae_D > AVCC01. The sequence goes on along the minus strand of JBGSTZ010000099.1, from coordinate 6,827 downwards.
AATCAATCAATGAAGCGCACACCATGTTGACGATTACCCGCAAGCTGGAATTCGATGCCGGCCACCGCATTCCCGACCATAAAAGCCAGTGCCGCAACCTGCACGGGCACCGCTATACGCTGCTCATTACGCTGACAGGCGCAGTGGTTGACGAAGATGGCCAATCGGATAACGGCATGATCATGGATTTTTCCGACATCAAGTCGCTTGCCAAAACCCATCTAGTCGATCTCTGGGACCATGCTTTTCTGGTGTGCAAGAACGATACCGCAGTCCGACAATTCCTCGACAGCATGCCGGATCACAAGACTGTGGTGCTGGAGCGCATTCCTACGGTCGAGAATCTGGCTGGTGTAGCCTTCGATATTCTGAAAAATGTATATCAGGACAGATACGGCACCGGCTTGTCTTTAAGCAAAATCACGCTCTACGAAACACCTAATTGCTGGGCCGAAGTGGATGGCAGCGGTAATACAAATGGATGATGATTTTTTTATGGCGCAGGCGCTGGAACAGGCGCAAAACGCCTGGGATCTAGGCGAAGTGCCGGTGGGCGCAGTGCTGGTCAAGGATGGCCGGATCATGGCGGTCGGCTGCAATCAGCCGATTGGCGCGCATGACCCGACTGCGCACGCAGAAATCATGGCGTTGCGGGCGGCGGCGCAAGTCATGGGCAATTACCGGCTGCCCGGCTGCGATTTGTACGTCACGCTGGAGCCGTGCGTGATGTGTGCAGGAGCGATGATGCATGCGCGCTTGTCGCGCATTATTTTTGGTGCGTCCGACCCGAAAACCGGCGCTTGCGGTTCGATCATCAACCTGTTCGCGCAAGAAAAACTGAATCACCATACAGAAGTCGTCAGTGGCGTATTGGCGCAGCAATGCAGCACACTGCTGAAGGATTTTTTCACCCAGCGCCGTCAGATGCAGCAAAACAAGTCTGTGGAAATATAAAAAACGATGATCGCTGATTTCTCTTGCCCAGGCAAAAATATCGGCGTCGCCATCGTCGCCCCCAGCGGTTATCCGGCCGACGACAGCGCGCTTGCACGCGGCATTGCGTTGCTGCAGGCGCAAGGTTGCCATATCCACAATTATTACGACCCGTCTGCAAGTTACCAGCGTTTCGGCGGTACACAAGCAGCCTGCAAGGCGCAACTGGAGGCGGCGGCGGCCAATCCGGATGTGCAGATCATCATGGCGCTGCGCGGCGGTTACGGCTTGTCGCGCTTGTTGCCGTCGTTGGATCTGTCGCTACTGGCTGCCAGCGGCAAGCTTTTCGTCGGGCACAGCGACTTTACCGTGCTGCAGATGGCGTTGTTAGCGCAAACCGGTACTGTCAGCTTTGCAGGTCCGATGTTGTGCAGCGACTTCGGCCGTGAGGATGCCAGCGCATTTACCATTTCCCATTTCTGGGATTGCCTGGATTCAAGTACGCACCGGATTGCGGTGCAGGCAGCAGGCAATCCAGCTGTCGATACCGACGGAATTCTGTGGGGCGGCAATCTGACGATCCTGAATCATTTGCTCGGTACGCAGTATTTCCCGCAGATCGAAAACGGCATTCTGTTCGTCGAAGATATCAATGAACATCCATACCGGATCGAACGCATGCTGCTGCAACTGCTGCACGCGGGCGTTTTGGCGCAGCAAAAGGCGATCATTCTGGGCGACTTTTCCGGCTACCGCGTTACCGATTACGACCGCGGCTATGATTTTGACGCGATGCTGGCATTCATGCGCTCGCAAATGAAGGTTCCCATCCTCACTGGACTGCCTTTTGGCCATGTGGCCGACAAATTGACTCTGCCGGTGGGTTGCCCTGCGCAGCTGGCGTCAGATACAACATCGTTCCAACTCACGCTTACTGCATATCCGAATCTGCTGTGCTGGAGCGGACCCGGCCCCAGCCTTTGCTAACGGTTATAGCCGAGGCGGCTCAACCATTTTTTGTGCTTTTCGTGTCTTACGTGGACAAAAAACTCATCTTCTGCCACAACACGTCGCAGCCAGCCGAAAATAAGCGCTTGACTTACAAGGTATAATAAGCAGTTATTAAATTAACGTTTTTAAAAGGTTTCAGCAGTGCTATCTACAGCAAACATTACTATGCAGTTCGGCGTCAAGCCCTTGTTCGAAAACATTTCCGTCAAATTTGGCGATGGCAATCGCTATGGCCTGATCGGCGCCAACGGTTGCGGCAAATCCACTTTCATGAAGATTCTGGGCGGCGACCTCGATCAGTCTTCCGGCACGGTCATGCTCGACACCAATGAGCGCCTGGGTAAATTGCGCCAGGATCAGTTCGGCTTTGAAGAGATGCGTGTGCTGGATGTGGTGATGATGGGCCATACCGAGATGTGGGCGGTGATGTCTGAGCGCGATGCGATTTACGCAGATTTGGAAGCCACTGACGATGACTACATGAAAGCAGCCAATCTGGAAGCAAAATTTGCCGAATACGATGGCTATACAGCAGAATCGCGCGCTGGCGAATTGTTGCTGGGCGTCGGCGTAGCGATTGAGCAGCATCAGGGCCCGATGAGCAACGTCGCACCCGGCTGGAAATTGCGGGTATTGCTGGCGCAGGCCTTGTTCTCGAATCCGGACATCCTGCTGCTCGATGAACCTACCAACAACCTGGACATCAACACCATTCGTTGGCTGGAAGATGTGCTCAACGAGCGCAATTCGACCATGATCATCATTTCCCATGATCGCCATTTTCTGAATCAGGTCTGCACTCACATGGCTGATATGGATTACGGCACATTGAAAGTGTATCCGGGCAATTACGACGACTACATGTTCGCTTCCACGCAGGCGCGCCAGCAGCAACAGTCGGTCAACACCAAGGCGAAAGAAAAGGTCGCCGAACTGCAGGATTTCGTGCGCCGCTTCGCAGCCAACAAATCGAAAGCGCGCCAGGCCACCTCGCGCGCCAAGCAGATCGAGAAGATCAAGATCGAAGATCTGAAGCCATCATCGCGCCAGAACCCGTTTGTGCGTTTTGATGGCGAGAAAAAATTGCATCGTCAGGCAGTCGAGCTGCAGAATTTGTCAAAAAGTTACGATCATACGATTTTCAAAGACGTTAATCTGACGGTTGAAGCCGGTGAACGCATCGCCATCATCGGCGCCAACGGTATCGGAAAAACCACTTTGCTGCGCTGCATCGGCGGCGATGTGTGCGGCTTGCATGCGGATAGCGGTGTTGCAAAGTGGGCCGAACATGCAGATGCCGGTTACATGCCGCAAGATCCTACCGAAAATTTCGCCAAAGATATGAATCTGACCGACTGGATGGGGCGCTGGACTACCGAAGGCGACGACGATCAGGCTGTGCGCTCGATTCTGGGCCGCTTGCTGTTCAGTGGCGATGACGTCAAAAAATCGGTAACCGTGTTATCCGGTGGTGAAAAAGGGCGCATGACCTACGGCAAGCTGATGCTGGGCCGCCATAATGTGCTGCTAATGGATGAGCCGACCAATCATATGGACATGGAAACCATCGAGTCGCTGAATATCGCGCTGGAAAAATACGCCGGCACCTTGATATTCGTCTCGCATGACCGGGAATTTGTATCTTCGCTAGCAACCCGTATCCTGGAGATCAAGGATAATCAAGTCATCGATTACATGGGTAATTACGAGGATTACCTGACCAGTCAGGGTATTGCTTAACGGTCTCGGAAAGCCTGAAAAAGCGCACTGTTTGTTAAACACAGTGCGCTTTTATTCTTTTAAGAGACGCACATATGCACGCATTTCAACTGGTATCAGGGCCTTGTTTTATCCTGCCTGGCGCTGATATCAGCAGCACCGAAAGCCATCCTGTCACTCTTTTATACCGACCACGGACAAACTGCATATGCAAACTCAAGATATCAAACCCGTTGAATTCGAACTTCCGCAAATGGATACCGGTTCCAGTTGCACCGCGCAAGCCTGGGCCCGCGTGCCTGCCATTGTGTCGCCTGCCGAAAAAATTGTTCTTAAGGAGCGCATCAAACGCTTGCTCAAAGAGCGCGATGCAGTGCTGGTGGCGCATTATTACGTCGATCCCGATATACAGGATTTGGCCGAAGAAACCGGCGGTTGCGTTTCGGATTCGCTGGAGATGGCACGTTTCGGTCGAGATCATCCGGCCAAGACGCTGGTGGTGGCAGGAGTACGCTTTATGGGTGAAACCGCAAAAATCCTAAGCCCGGAAAAGCGCGTGTTGATGCCCGATCTGGATGCTACCTGTTCGCTCGACCTGGGTTGCCCGGTTGATGAGTTCGCTGCCTTCTGCGATGCCCATCCGGACCGCACCGTGGTCGTGTATGCGAATACCAGCGCCGCGGTAAAAGCCCGCGCCGACTGGATGGTGACTTCCTCAATCGGGCTCGATATCGTGGCCCACCTGCATGCGCAGGGTAAAAAGATCCTGTGGGCGCCGGATAAGCACCTGGGCGGCTACATCCAGAAAAAAACCGGTGCTGACATGCTGTTGTGGCAGGGCTCGTGCCTGGTGCATGACGAATTCAAGGCAGTCGAGTTGGAATTTCTCAAGCAGCAATATCCGCATGCAAAAGTGCTGGTGCATCCAGAGTCGCCCGAGGCGGTGGTGGCTTTGGCCGATGTGGTCGGCTCGACATCGCAAATGATTGCAGCCACCCAAACACTCGATACCGACACTTTCATCGTGGCGACCGATAACGGCATCCTGCACAAGATGCGGCTGGCCGCGCCCGGCAAACATTTCATCGAAGCGCCGACCGCCGGCAACAGCGCGACCTGCAAGAGTTGCGCCCATTGTCCGTGGATGGCGATGAACGGCCTGGCAAACCTTGCCGATGCGCTGGAAAACGGCAGCAATGAAGTTTTCGTCGATCCAGAAATCGGCCGCAAGGCAGTGCTCTGCATCGACCGCATGCTCGATTTCGCTTCTGCAAAGAAAGCCAATGTGCGTCCCGGTGCCGATCTGGCACAGGAAGCCAAGTTGTTTTCAGGGATCGGGCCGGCATGAGCACGCTGACTAACCGATTTGCGCCAATGGATGCGAATTTGGCGGCCGCCTTTGTAGAAAATATCCGGGTCGCGCTGCAAGAGGATATCGGCAGCGGCGACGTTACCGGCCGATTGGTGCCGGAACACGAGTGGGTCAAGGCACGGGTACTGGTGCGCGAAGAAGCTGTATTATGCGGCGCGCCATGGTTTGAAGGGGTGATGCAATTGGTTAACTCTGGCATCCGGATCGAATGGCATTACGCGGAAGGCGATCTTATGTCGCCTGACAGCGCGGTCTGCACGATTGACGCGCCGGCACGTGCGCTGCTGACTGCCGAACGCAGCGCATTGAATTTTTTGCAACTCTTGTCGGGTGTGGCGAGCGTTACGCGGCGTCATGTAAAAGCTATCGAAGGCACCGGCGCGGCGATCCTGGATACGCGCAAGACTTTGCCGGGATTGCGGCTGGCGCAGAAATACGCGGTGCGCGTGGGTGGTGGTCAGAATCAGCGGCTAGCCTTGTATGACGGTATATTGATTAAGGAAAACCACATCGCCGCCGCCGGCAGTATCGGTGCTGTGATGGCCACAGCGTTTGGTTTGCGTTCCGGGGTGCCGATTCAGATCGAGGTCGAAACCTTGCAACAACTAGAAGAAGCACTGACAGCCGGCGCCCGATCTGTGCTGCTGGATAATTTCAGCACGGATGCTCTGCGTGAAGCGGTGCAGATCAACGCCGGGCGCGCTTTGCTGGAAGCATCCGGTGGCATCAACCTGAATACGCTGCGGGCAATTGCCGAAACCGGCGTGAACCGGATTTCAATCGGCGCTTTGACCAAAGATGTGCGGGCTACCGATTATTCATTGCGGATTCTGGAGAAGATTGCGGTGTAAAATATATCGTTTTATAGGGGTATGCCTTAAAACATGCTTATTAACGCATATAAATATTGCGGCAATAAAAAATGCACGGAGCAGTAAACTACCGTGCATTTTTCATTATCAAGGCCGTTTCGGTGACAACACGCTCGGTAATGCCTTGGGCAATGTAGCCGGATAATCGCGGCTGAAATGCAAGCCACGACTCTCGCGCCGGATCAGCGCGCTATCCACGATCAGCGAAGCGACTTCCACCAGGTTGCGCAATTCCAGCAAATCGCTGGTGATACGGAAATTAGCGTAGTACTCGTGGATTTCTTTCTTCAACAGGCTGATCCGATGTTGCGCCCGTTCAAGGCGCTTGTTAGTGCGCACGATACCGACGTAATTCCACATCAAGCGGCGCAGTTCATCCCAGTTATGCGAAATCACGACTTCTTCATCGGCATTGGTGACGCGGCTTTCGTCCCATTCTGGCAGCGATGGGCGAATTGTTCGTGGCAAGCTATCAATCTGCAGTGCTGCAGCGCGGCCCAATACAACGCATTCCAGCAGCGAATTGCTGGCAAGTCGGTTTGCTCCATGCAATCCAGTATAAGCAGTCTCGCCCACCGAATACAAACCGGTGATATCGGTGCTGCCGTTCATGTCGGTGACTACGCCGCCGCAAGTATAGTGGGCCGCCGGCACTACCGGGATCGGTTCGTTGCTGATATCGATGCCGAATTCCATGCAGCGTGCATAAATAGTAGGGAAATGCTCTTGCAGGAATTCAGGAGATTTATGGCTAATATCCAGATGCACATAATCAAGGCCGCGTTTCTTCATTTCAAAGTCAATTGTGCGGGCGACGACATCGCGCGGCGCCAGCTCGGCGCGCGCGTCATGTTCCGGCATGAAACGCAGGCCGGCTGCTGCGCCGGCTGCCGGCGGCAACTTCAGCAAGCCGCCTTCGC
>JBGSTZ010000085.1:0-12916 GCA_041736255.1 Burkholderiaceae bacterium | reverse complement strand
TCGTGCATGCGCGCCACGCCGTGCAGCGTGTAATCGCCGCCGATCACGGCCAGCGCCGCAGTCAGCGGGCGGATCGCGGTGCCGGCATTGCCCATGAACAAATCGGCCTGGTGCACCGGAGGTTTGCCGTCAACGCCGAACACGGTGTAATTCTGGGTTTCACCCTGCTGCTCCCAGCGCACGCCCAGCAGATGCAGTGCATTCAACATCACGAAAGTATCATCCGACGCCAGCAAATCCAGAATCCGGGTGGTGCCGCCGGCCAGCGCGGCCAGCAACAGAGTGCGGTTGGAAATACTCTTCGAGCCGGGCAGCCGCACCGTGCCTTGCGCGCGCATCGCGGATGCCAGATCGAGATGATCCGGATAATGTTTCGGATGATGCGCTTGGGTTTGGATGCTGGTTGGTTTCATGGTGTGGCCCATCAATTACCGCCTTCCTGAGGATGTTTTTCTGACGCTTCAATCGCTTTTTCCCAGTGCTGCCGGGCTTGCTGCGCATTGGAAAAGACCGCTTCCATCGCCGCGCCATCTCCATCTGCCAGCGCGCTGCGCAAGTGCGTCAACTGCGCCATGTAAGCATCCAGTTCGCCCAGCAGTGCGGTCTGATTGGCCAGCGCAATGTCGCGCCACATCTCTGGCGAAGAGCCGGCAATCCGGGTGAAATCGCGAAAGCCGCTGGCCGCATACTGGAACAGCAGGTCGGCATGCGGTTTGCGTGCAATATCATCGACCAGCGCATACGCGAGCAAATGCGGCAAATGGCTGACCGAGGCAAATACGCGGTCGTGCTGCTGCGGCGTGAGCTGATGGATGATGGCACCGCATTGCTGCCAGGCAGCAGCTACGCGGGCCACATCGGCCGGCGCATTTTCGGGCAGCGGCGTCAGCACCACTTTCTTGCCGACATATAAATCGGCCAGCGCCGCTTCCGGCCCGTTTTGTGCGCGCCCGGCAATCGGATGACCCGGCACGAACTGCGCAATTTTTGCGCCCAACGCACGGCGGGCGGCGGCCACCACATCGGTCTTGGTGCTGCCAGCATCGGTGACGATGGTGCCGGCCTGCAAATGCGGCGCGATAGCTTCCAGAATCGCCTCGGTTTGCGCTACTGGCGCGGCAATCAATACCAGATCGGCATCCCCCAGGCAGATTGCCAGCGCAGCGGAATCGGCGCTGCTGGCGACGTCGATGATGCCAAGCTCGCTGGCACGCATCAAAGAGGCGGCGTTGCGGCCGACGCCGACAATTTGCGTCACCACAGCCACCTTTTTGAGCGCCAGCGCAAATGAGCCGCCGATCAGCCCAACACCGAAAATAACGATTTTTTTGAACAAGGGAATGACTCTACTGTAAGTGCTGTACCGACGAAGAAACGCTGAAGTACCTTTTCCGCATATTTATATTGCGCATTTAAAAATACAATAAACAGTATATTTTCAGCTCGTCCCTGTAAAAAACGCTAATGCGCACTCAGGCCGCTTTCACTTCCGCTTTCAGCACCGCGCGCAGCACTTCGATGAAGATCGCATTTTCTTCCGGCAAACCGATCGAAATGCGCAACCATTGCGGCAAGCCGTAATTGGCGACCGGGCGCACGATCACGCCCTGCTTCAGCAAGGCCAGATTGATGCGGGCGCCGGCTTGGACGTCGTTGCCGACCCTGACCAGCACGAAGTTGCCGAAAGACGGCACATATTGCAAGTCGATCGCATCGAAAAACTCTGTCAGCTGCAGATAACCGGCAGCATTCAACGCCGCGCTCTTTTGCAGAAATTGCGTGTCGCCCAGCGCCGCGATGGCTGCCGCCTGCGCCAGCGAATTGACATTGAACGGTTGCCGGATGCGATTGAGCAAATCGGTAACGCCGGGCTGCGCAATTCCGAACCCGACCCGCAAGCCGGCCAGCCCATACGCTTTCGACAGCGTGCGCGACACCAGCAGATTCGGGTAAGTCCGGACCCACTCGGTCGATTCGTACTGCAGTTCCGGCGCCAGGTATTCGTTGTAGGCTTCGTCCAGCACCACCACCACTTCCGGCGGCACCACTTTCAGGAACGCTTCGATGGCGGCAGCAGGCAGGAAAGTGCCAGTCGGATTATTCGGGTTGGCGATAAAAATCAGTTTAGTGTCAGGCGTGATCGCCTGCGCCATTGCGTTCAAGTCGTGGCCGCAATTCTGAGCCGGCACCTCGATGGCGCGCGCGCCCACCGCCTGGGTCGCCAGCGGGTAGACTAAAAATGCATACTGCGCATACATTATTGCCTGGCCCGGCTGCACAAAAGCGTGCGCCGCCAGTTCTAGAATGTCGTTGCTGCCATTGCCGAGCGTGATCCACTCTTGCGGCACGTTGTACTTGGCGGTGATCGCCGCTTTTAGGTCGAACCCATTGGCATCAGGATAACGGCCTACATCGGCTACCGCATCGAGCATTGCCAGGCGGGCAGACTCCGGCATGCCGCGCGGATTTTCATTGGAAGCAAGTTTGACAATCGTTGCCTCGTCCAGGCCGAATTCGCGCACGACTTCGGCAATCGGCTTGCCGCTCTGGTAAGGGGCAATTGCACGCACATAATCAGGACCGTACTGTATCGACATCTTCGACTCCGGAGTTGAATGGAATTAAGCGCAAAAAGGATAAGAACCCAGCACCTTAAAAAAGGCGGCGTTCTGTTTTAGTTCGGCCAAGGCGCGGGCCACCTTGTCATCCTGCAAATGGCCCTCGATATCGACGTAAAAATAATATTCCCAGGTGCCCATGCGGGCCGGGCGCGATTCGAAGCGCGTCATCGATACGCCATGTTTGGCCAGCGGTGCCAGCAGATTATAGACAGCGCCCGCCTGGTTCGGCACCGACAATACCAGCGAAGTTTGATCGCGTCCGCTCGGACTGGTCTGCAAGCGGCCGATCACCGCAAAACGGGTGCGATTGTGCGGATCGTCCTGGATGTGCGCGTTGACGACTTGCAAACCGTATTGCTGACCTGCAATCTCGCTGGCGATGGCGGCCGTACCGGGCTGCTCCGACGCCAGCCGCGCCGCTCCGCCATTGGAAGCGACTGCATGGCGTTCAATATTCGGATAATTCTGATTTAGCCAGGCGTGGCACTGCGCCAGCGCCTGCGAATGGGCGCAAATCCGCAGCACCCCGTCCATCGTCCCGTTCAAGGACATCAGGCTGTGATGGACCGGAATCGACACTTCGCCACTGATCAACAGCGTGGTTTGTAGCAGCAGATCAAGGGTCCGGTTGATCGCGCCCTCGGACGAATTTTCCACCGGCACCACGCCAAAATCGGCAGTGCCGGCCTCCACCGCGCGAAACACTTCATCAATCGAAGGGCACGGCATGCCTTCGACCGCACGGCCGAACTGCTGATATACCGCCTGTTCGGTAAAAGTGCCGACCGGGCCAAGATAGGCGACCGTGACCCGGTTCTCCAGCGCCCGGCAAGACGACATGATTTCGCGGAAGATGGTTTGTACGTCGGGGTCAAACAAGGGGCCTGGATTACGTTCGGCGACCCGGCGCAGAACTTGCGCCTCGCGCTCCGGACGAAATACCGGCGCATTGGTTTCGGCTTTCAGCTGCCCGACTTGCTGCGCCAGACGCGCGCGCTGATTCAGCAATTCCAGTATCTGCTGATCGACGGCATCGATTTGCACCCGCAAGGGTTGGAGTTTATCTTGGCTCATGTTTTCTTCGTTATGCGGGCCGCGACCGGTAATGCAATTGCGGCTAATGCGGCTAAGCGTGCTGACGCTCGAATTGTTTCATGTAGTCCACTAGCGCCTGCACGCCCTCGATCGGCATCGCGTTATAAATCGAAGCGCGCATGCCGCCGACCGATTTATGCCCCTTGAGCTGCAACAAACTGCGCTCTTGGGCGCCCGCCAGAAACGCTGCATTGAGCGCATCGTCGCGCAGTGAAAACGGGATATTCATCCTGGAACGATTTTCGGGAGCGATTTTGTTGCTGTAGAAACTGCTAGTATCAATAGTGTCGTACAACAAGGTAGCCTTGGCGATATTGCGCTGTTCGATCGCTGCCACCCCGCCTTGGCGCTGCAGCCATTGAAATACCAGACCTGCGATGTAAATCGCATACGTTGGCGGCGTGTTGTACATCGAATGATTGTCTGCCACCAGTTTCCAGTCAAATGCGGACGGGCAAAACGGCAGTGCATGTCCGATCAAATCCTCGCGCACGATGACGATGGTTAATCCGGCCGGGCCGATATTTTTTTGCGCGCCGCCGTAGATGACGCCGTATTTCGACACGTCGATCACGCGCGACAGAAGGTGGGACGACATGTCGGCCACCAAGGGCGCGTCGTTGGTGCCAGCCGCGACATCCGGCACAAACTGGTATTCAACGCCGTCAATGGTTTCATTAGTGCAAATATGTACATATGCAGCGTTTTCCGACAAGCGCCAGGTGTCGCGTGCAGGAATCGCCGAAAAATGGATATCTTCAGAAGAAGCCGCGACGTTGACATTGCAATACTTCTTCGCTTCCTTGATCGACTTGGTCGACCAGGAACCGGTATTGACGTAATCCGCGCTTGCAGGCTGCGGCTTGCGACCGAGCAGATTCATCGGAATGATCGCGTTTTCAGCAATCGCCCCGCCTTGCATGAAGAGAATCCGGTAATTGTCCGGCACCGCCAGCAAGGTGCGCAGGTCGCGCTCGGCGGCTGCGATGATGGACATGAATTCCTTGCCGCGATGGCTCATTTCCATCACCGACATGCCGCTGCCGTGCCAGTCGAGCATTTCAGCAGCAGCCTGCTGCAATACTTCCTGAGGCAGCATTGCCGGCCCGGCGGAAAAATTATAGATGCGCGTCATGCTTCGTCCGGCGCATCACCATTGCGCTCATCATTAACTTCACCATTAGCTTCACCATTACTTTCGCCATTAAGCGCGCTATTCACTTCAGCATTAATGTCGCTATCAATTTCGATCTCGATATCAGATTCTACAATGCGCTGCAAACCACTGAGCTTAGTGCCGTCTTCGACTGCGATCAGGGTTACGCCCTGCGTTGCGCGGCCCATTTCACGGATTTCAGAAACGCGGGTGCGGATCAAAACACCGCCAGTAGTAATCATCAGGATTTCATCATTAGCCTCGACCAAGGTGGCAGCTACGACCGGGCCATTGCGTTCACTGGTCTGGATCGCGATCATGCCCTTGGTGCCACGGCCATGGCGTGTGTATTCATGAATCGGAGTGCGTTTGCCGTAACCGTTTTCAGTGGCGGTCAAAACGCTTTGCTGGTCGTTTTCAGCCACTAGCAAGGAAATAACCTGCTGACCCTCTTCCATGTTCATGCCGCGCACACCGCGCGCGTTACGTCCCATTGGCCGTACATCGTTCTCGTCGAAGCGCACGGCTTTGCCCGCATCCGAGAACAGCATCACGTCATGCTTGCCGTCGGTCAGCGCAGCACCGATCAGGAAATCGCCTTCATCCAGATCAACCGCAATGATGCCGGCCTTGCGCGGATTTTTGAAGTCACTCAATGGGGTTTTCTTGACGGTACCAAGGCTGGTCGCCATAAAGATATAACGGTCTTCCGGGAACGTCCGGTTTTCACCCGACACCGACAACACCACGGTGACCTTCTCGCCTTCCTGCAGCGGGAACATGTTGACGATCGGCCTGCCGCGCGAATTGCGCGAACCTTGCGGCACTTCCCATACCTTGAGCCAGTACAAGCGGCCGCGGTTGGAGAAACACAAGATGTAATCGTGGGTATTCGCAATAAAAAGCTGGTCGATCCAGTCGTCTTCCTTGGTTGCCATCGCCTGTTTGCCGCGACCGCCGCGCTTCTGGGCCCGGTATTCCGACATCGGCTGCGACTTCATGTAGCCGGTATGCGACAAGGTCACCACCATGTCCTGCGGTGTTATCAGGTCTTCGGTACCCAGATCGGTTGCATTAAGCTCAATCTGCGAACGGCGCACATCTTTGTTGCCTTCGCCGTATTCGTTGATGGCCAGATTCAGTTCGTCGGTAATGATGACGGTAACGCGCTCCGGCTTGGACAGGATATCGAGCAAGTCGGCGATCTGCGCCATCACATCCTTGTATTCATTGACGATCTTGTCCTGCTCCAGGCCAGTCAGGCGCTGCAGACGCATCTGCAGAATTTCCTGAGCCTGGTCATCCGACAGCTTGTACAAACCATCTTTCTGGATGCCGTAATGCTTCGGTAAATTTTCCGGACGGAAAGCCTCGATGCCGCCGGCATTTTCAGCCCCGGTACGCGCCAGCATTTCGCGCACTACCGAGGAATCCCAGGCGCGCGACATCAATTCCAGCTTGGCGATCGGTGGCGTCGGCGCAGCCTTGATGATGGCAATGAAATCGTCGATATTGGCCAGCGCAACCGCCAGGCCTTCCAGCACATGCCCGCGTTCGCGCGCACGGCGCAACTCGAACACGGTGCGGCGAGTAATGACTTCGCGCCGGTGCGACAGGAAGCACTGCAGCATCTCTTTCAGGTTCAGCAGCTTCGGCTGACCATCCACCAGCGCCACCATGTTCATGCCAAAAGTATCCTGCAACTGCGTCTGCTTGTAGAGATTATTCAGCACAACCTCGGGCACTTCACCGCGCTTCAATTCGATCACTACGCGCATGCCGGATTTGTCGGACTCGTCGCGAATATCGGAAATACCGTCAAGCTTCTTGTCGCGCACATGTTCGGCGATACGCTCCAGCAAGGTTTTCTTGTTAACCTGATACGGCAGCTCATCAATGATGAGCGCGGTACGTCCTTCCCTACCGAACTCTTCGAAGTGCGTTTTGGCGCGCATCACAACCCGGCCGCGGCCGGTGCGGTAGCCATCGCGCACCCCAGACACACCATAAATAATGCCGGCAGTCGGAAAATCCGGTGCCGGAATGATCTCGATCAGTTCATCGATGGTGCAGTCGACATTGCGCAGCAAGTGCAAGGCACCCTTGATGACTTCCGTAATATTGTGCGGCGGGATATTGGTTGCCATCCCGACTGCAATCCCGGAAGAGCCGTTAATCAGCAGATTAGGAATCTTGGTCGGCAATACCGACGGCTCTTTTTCCTTGCCATCGTAGTTGGGCATAAAATCGACGGTGTCTTTGTCGATGTCAGCCAGCAGTTCATTGGCTATTTTTCCCAGGCGGCACTCGGTGTAACGCATCGCCGCGGCGCTGTCGCCATCGACCGAACCGAAATTCCCCTGCCCGTCAACCAGCATGTAACGCAGCGAAAAACTCTGCGCCATCCGCACCAGCGTGTCGTAGATCGACTGATCGCCATGCGGGTGATATTTACCCATGGTTTCGCCGACCACACGTGCGCATTTTACATACGGGCGGTTCCAGACATTATTCATTTCATGCATAGCGAACAAGACGCGGCGGTGCACTGGCTTCAAGCCGTCGCGCACATCCGGCAAGGCACGACCAACGATTACGCTCATGGCGTAATCGAGGTAGCTCTTGCGCATTTCTTCTTCAAGGGAAATCGGGATTGTTTCTTTGGCGAATTGATCCATTGGCTGTTCGGCTACTCTTTTAGTGGGTTATTAACATATGATGCCTATCGTTAAGGCATTGTTACAACAACTGGTTGGAGCTTGTAAACAGATAATTTTATCATGTGCCGCTTTCTTCATGGCCATTAAGAAACTTGGAGTAGCGACGCGATATTTTCCCGAAAATACTGACCAGCGCATTAAATATGTTTAAATACTGCCGGATATTTCAATCGCGCATTCTTACAAATCGCAAAAAAAAGGAAGCAGCATGTTTATAAAACTGGCTATGGGCCTTGCGATCGGCGCAACAGCTATTGGTGTATACGCCCAAACATCTGACATCAAAGCCAAAACACCAGATAGCGCATACCTGCAAAGCAACGATGACATAGTGGTGCGTAGTGCTTATGGTCTTTGCTGGCGCACCGGTACTTGGCTTGCTAAGGATGCCGTTCTAGGATGCGACGGCGAACTGGCTCCGCCTATTATCTCGAATCCCACCGCCCCTGCCATTGCGCCGCCAGCACCATTGGTTGTGGCGACTGTTGCGCAACCAGATTCTAAACGATGCGATTTCGCGGTAACATTGGAAAACGATCAGACTTTTCCGTTTGATAGCGCCATTCTTACCAAAGTAGTTAAAAAACTTGTCGACGAAGAAGTGCTCCTGCAGCTTGCGAATTGCACAAAAATTGAGTCCATACAGATTACCGGCCATACTGATTCACTAGGATCACAAAAATATAATCAACTGCTATCCGAAAAACGCGCAGAAAACTTGGCTACGTACCTGAAAAGCAAAAATGTCCTTTTCAGCATTAAAACTACAGGAGCCGGCGCAACGCAGCCGATAAAAACCTGCAGCCATAATTTACCTCGCAACAAACTTATTCAGTGTCTGGCGCCCAACCGAAGATTAACAGTTGAAGTTAAAGGACATTTAGCCGAGTAGCTAGTTAGTGAAACATTTTGACAAGCCATATAAATTTATTGAAACTAATGTCAGTTACTTTATCGTTGTGAAATCGCAACGAATGACCAAAATTACCCCGCAGTCAATTTAACAAATAAAGCAGTCAATCAAAGCGTATGGCAAAATGAAAACCGGACTATTGCATAGGGCTAATTTATAATTGTGATAACCTGTTGCTAGTAGTAATTTAATTCCATATGTTGTAAATTTGTTGCGCAGTTTATCTGCGGATATCTCACCCGAGAGGAAAAAATATGAAAAAATTAGTTAAACTCGTCTTCGCTGCGTCCGCAGTCCTGTCCGTTTCGGCATCTGCACAAGGCACACAAGATATTCAGGCCAATACTCCTAATAGCGCATACGTTCAAGATAGTCGTGGTGTAATTGCACGTAACCCGTTCGGTTTGTGCTGGCACGCTGGCTACTGGACTCCTGCTGATTCAGTAGCTGGTTGTGACGGTGAAATCGTTGCTGCCGCTCCAGTAGCGCCTGTTGCTGAACCAGCACCTGCGCCAGCTCCTGTGGTAGCAGCTGCACCAACATCAGAAAAAGTTACTTTTGCTGCTGATGCATTCTTTGATTTTGACAAATCCGTACTGAAACCAGACGGCAAAGCGAAGTTGGATGATCTAACCTCGAAATTGAGCGACGTGAATCTGGAAGTCATCATCGCCGTTGGTCACACTGACTCGATCGGGTCTGATGCTTACAACCAAAAACTGTCGATTCGCCGCGCTGAAGCAGTTAAAGCTTATTTGATTTCCAAAGGCGTTGAAACCAACCGCGTCTACACTGAAGGCAAAGGCGAGAAACAACCTGTTGCCAGCAATAAAAATGCTGCAGGTCGCGCTCAAAACCGTCGCGTAGAAATCGAAGTTGTTGGTACACGTACCCCGCAATAATTGATTTAGCAAGAAATTTGCTCAAAAACCCCGCGGACGCGGGGTTTTTTTTGGGCCAAACAATCCCGTACATTGTCTTGCCTTAAATCTCCAGATTTATTTTACAAGACCTGCGCATCGCCACATTTACCGCTATCATGTCGCCTATGAATGCTGACCCTCTCGAACTACAAAAATTCAGTGATCTCGCGCACCGCTGGTGGGATCCTACTTCCGAATTTCGCCCCTTGCATGCCATCAATCCGCTTCGCTTGGAATGGATTAACGCTTGTGTGCCCATAGCAGGGAAAACCATAGTCGATATTGGTTGTGGCGGCGGTATATTGTCAGAATCAATGGCAAACAAAGGTGCGGATGTCACCGGAATCGACTTATCCGAAAAGGCTCTCAAGGTTGCCGACTTGCATAGTCTGGAATCTGGCACAAAGGTTCGTTACGAATTGATTGCAGCAGAAGACCTGGCAGCCAGAGAACCTGGCAAATACGACATAGTGACATGCATGGAAATGCTGGAGCATGTGCCGGACCCGGCTTCGATCGTGCGCGCCTGCGCCACCTTGGTAAAACCCGGGGGCCGCGTATTTTTTTCGACCCTCAACCGCAACCTAAAATCTTACCTGTTCGCCATTATCGGAGCTGAATACCTGTTGCGCCTGCTGCCAAAAGGCACGCATGAATATGCGAAATTCCTTACTCCGGCTGAGTTATCGCAATACACTCGCAATGCGAACATGACGGTCGATGTCATGAAAGGCCTGACATACAATCCTGTGACCCAACTGTATTCGCTAAATCACGATACCAGCGTTAATTACATGATGGCCTGCACGCACAGCGCCTGATCAAATTTCACTTTTCGCACACTGCCACATCAAAAATGTGAATTGCAGATAGATAGACTTGCCGTGAACATCAATACGTCCCCCCTTCCCCGCGCCATTTTATTCGACCTTGACGGCACATTAGCCGACACTGCACCCGATCTGGCTGCGGCTGTGAATCTGTTGCGTACAGCACAAGGCTTAATGCCGACACCATACGAATCACTGCGCCCCGCAGCATCATCAGGTGCGAGAGGATTGATCGGCGTGGCATTCGGGCTCCAACCTGAAGACGCCGGCTATGAAAATTTGCGGATCGCTTTTCTGGATAATTACGCAGCTGCGCTGGTAGTGGAAAGCCGGCTATTTGATGGCGTAAGCAACCTGCTCAAAGGATTAAGCGAGCACGACCTGGCGTGGGGAATCGTCACCAACAAGGTAGCGCGCTTCACAGATCCTTTAGTGCGCCGGATTGGCCTGCACGAGGCCGGTTGCGTGGTGTCCGGCGATACGACGCCACAATCCAAACCGCATCCCGAGCCGCTTTTCGAAGCTGCCAGACGTCTTGGCATATCGCCAAAGGATTGTTGGTACGTTGGTGACGACATTCGTGACATTCAGGCCGGGCAAGCCGCCGGCATGCATACCGTCGCTGCAGCGTGGGGCTATTGTGGCGAGCTCGCACCACGCTCCTGGGGTGCCGATCTGATCATAAATACCCCGTTACAGTTATTGGAATGCATCCACAACAGATGTTGTCCTTGATTGGCTATTTAATATGTTCAGATTCACGTAAATAATATACTCCCACTATATTCTATAAAAACGCCTACTTACCGCATATAATTATTGCGATAAAAATAATACATAATACGGTATGCCATAAAACACGAAATTTTAGTCAAGATTCTGCATTGCAGACAAGACGCGCCTGGTGCGTAGCGCGGATTAAGGTGGATTAAGGCTTACCCACGTGGCTTACCCGCGTTTTTTTGTAGCAAAGCCACATTGGCACAGGGAAATTCACAGTGCCAGCCGTAATGCCGTGCCAGATAACGCAACGTGGCTTCGCGGTAAAACACCACGTGGGTGAAATCGCGCCGGTAATACCATTGAGCGAAACCCGCATCGTCCGTCTGGAAAGTGGTCATCAGTGCCAGCCAACCACCGGGCTTGAGCAAGGCATCGAATTTTCTGAACTCATCTGCCGGCCAATGAAAATGCTCGACCACCTCGGTGCATGTGATGAAATCGTAAGCATGCGCCAGCACGTCCTGGTCCGGTGCAAAGAACGGATCGAACAATGCAACCGAGTGTCCTGCTTCGCGCAACATAGCGGCCAGCACCGGCCCTGGTCCGCAGCCATAATCCAAGCCCTGCTGCGCCGGTGGCAGGCGCTGCAACAAAGGCGTGACCAGTTGGTCGAGGAACTGACGGTAGCCAGTGTCGTCCGGAGAATTGCAATGCTGCCGGTATCGTTCCAGTTCGGCGGCGCTGGACGGCAACTGCGACGGCTGAATAAACGTCGCCAGACACGCGTCACAGCGCAAATACGTGCGCTCTTCGACGCACATGAAGTAGCGGCACGCGCTGCCTTCACAAACCGGGCAGCGCATCAGCATCGCTCTTGTGCGCTGGCATTGACTGTCAATATGAGATGCTGCAGCAACGGATTGGATGCCAGCGGACAGGTTGCCCTTGCTGCGGATAAAACTGTGGCTTGGTAGTTGACAGTAATGATGCGTTCCATGGTTAAACTCTTTATAGTTGCAACTTATTTATGCTCGAATCGAAAATCTACGCGACGCGCATAGGGTTAAAGCAGGATTAAAATGTATTCCACAACGTGGCGTCGTTGACAAACAGTGTTGCAGGTTGCCTGTAGCAAGTGCATGAAAACGTTTAAATATACAGAAACAAAGGACATGAATGAGTTTTAAAGAGCGTGTGCGGCGTCATTTACCGAGTCGGGAACAGATTCAGGGTAACCGCTGGCTCGCATGGCTCAGCCCTTGGCTGCACCAGCCAAAGCTCTGGCACTGGTCGCGGCGCGGGGTTGCATTGGGTGTGGCATTAGGCATGTTCTTCGGCCTGCTGCTTCCCATTGCACAGATTCCCCTTTCGGTAGCTGCCGCCGTGATACTGCGCGCTAACGTCCCGGCCGCCATCGCCAGCACTCTCGTCACCAACCCGATCACTTTCGGCCCGATTTACTACGGCGCTTACCGACTCGGCGCATGGGTGACTGGTGATGCCGTACCGGCGGACACCACGGCTAGCGATGTCATCACTGAAAGCGATGGCGACCACGCCAAGGATGTCGGCATGTGGCATCGCATTACTGCACTGGGCAAACCGCTGTTGGTGGGACTTGCTATCACGTCCACGCTGATGGGACTGCTGACCTACGGACTGATCACCGTGGTCTGGCGCTTGCGGACGTTAGCCAAGCGGCGCAACAGGCGGCGCCCCTGAGGGTATGGCACACGCTTGCTCTAAGTAATTAATTGCAAGTAAAATTCTTTATCAGTTTTTGATCGGTCTATATAAATAACTGATGTTACGCAGGCCTCAGTATAAATTGTTAATCTGTTGAAATGAAAAAAGCTGAACTTGAGTTGTACACGGATTATTTGATAAGTACATTTGGACGGGCGACAGCGACAGGGTTGTCTGCGATGGTTGATG
>JBGSTZ010000055.1:0-20052 GCA_041736255.1 Burkholderiaceae bacterium | reverse complement strand
CCGCGATGGGCGGGGCTGCTCCAGTCGCGCTACGCGCTCCCTGCGCAGCCCCGCCCATCGCAACATCTAAAGACAACTACAAAACCATAAAATCGATAACAAATCACGTAAAAACAGCATACAAGGGGCCGGGGGAGAGGGAGGTCGCAATATGCCCGGTGTCAAAACAAGGCGCAACCTTGATTGCATTGCTATATTGATGCGGCCGGAATGTTTGCGGCCACCCTCTCTCCCGCAAACAGGAGAGAGGAGCGAAACAGCCGATTGCCGGATGCGTAGATATCGGCTCTAGCGCGCCGTTTTTAGATTTAGTCCAGTAAGCAGGTCAATGCAGCACTCGCGGTGCTGCCGATTTCACTCAGGAAATCGGTCGCCATGCCGGACGCAAAGCGCTGCGGATCGCTTGACCCCAGCACCAGCAGCCCGAAGGTTTCCGGCGCGCTGCCCGCACTGTCCACACTGCCGAGCCGCAGCGGGATGAGCGCGGTCGATTGCACGCTGGCAGCATCTTCCAGCCAGCGCACCGCGTCGAAATCGTTATTCGCGCCACAATACGGTGCTGTCAGGCTGTTGGCAAAAATCATCGCATCTTGCGCGGCATCCTCGGCAAACCAGCCATGCGCGTAATCCGGCGCCACGCGCCAGAGCCGCAAAGTAGCTTGTGGCACATCGAAAATAGTTTGCAGACCAGTCACCAGCACATGCGGCAAATCAACATCGTTGCGTGCTTGCAGCAGTGACCGCGTCCAGCTTTGGAACTTGTGCACATTGACATCGTTTTCTTGCCCATGGCGCAGTAACTCCGATAGTTGCAGCTCCAGCTTTTTGTGCTTTTCGCGCATCACTTCCATTTGACGTTCTTGCAAAGACAGCGTGCGTCCGGTCAGCGGGCTCGATAGCCGTATCCGACCCAGCAGAGCCGCATGCTCTTCAAAAAAACCGGGTGTATTTGACAGGAATTGCGCAACAGAATGGGAGTCCAGCGGGAGAGTCATGGGATAGTCTTTAAGGCAATGGCAGCAAAAATGCAGTGTGCGCAGTATATCGGCGTTTGGGGCAGATGCAAATCAGGTGCAGCGCATGAATATCCACAATATGGGTAATTGTGCAGTCGGATATCAATCAAGAGGGAAGTGGCGTGGTGCTGTGGGTGCGAATTTATTCGCATTAGTCGGCCTGGGATAGGTAAGAATGCGAATAAATTCGCACCCACAAACTTGCGGCTGAAGCTGCTTGTATATTGATTTATGGGCGCTGCGCCATAAGCGGGAAAATTCTATTGAACTTCAATGCGGGGGGCAAATATGATATGCGAATAATAAAACGGGCGTATAGGATTTCCCCTATACGCCCGTTCAACTTGCTTATTATCGCAGCATTAACTTAATCCTTGCTGACCCAGCGCCGAGTCTGGCAAATGATCAAGTCATGTCTTCAGATAATTAGAAGTTGTGGGTTACGCCAATGCCGACACCAGTAACCGAGTTCTTGAAGCCAGGATCGGTGAAACGGGTGCGTGCAACGTCAGCATACAGCGAAGTACGTTTGGACAGGTTATGTTGATACCCGATTGATAACTTCTGGATTTTGTCGAAAACGTTTGCTTCGGGGGTGCCGAGCGGGGCAGTAAGGGCGACAGTGGAGGCTGTTACAGTTCCATCTACGCCATCTCTTGTTTGACCATAAGCCGCTTTGATCATGCCAGAGCCGATTTCATAAGTTCCGGCAACAACCCAGTTTTTGGTTTTTGGATCACCGGGAAGAAGCTTATTTTTGCTCTGATCGTACCCGAGTCCGATTTTAGCCGGGCCAAATGCATACGAACCGGAAACAGTCCAGATGTTTGATTTGTCGGTGTTTTCTTCAACGCCATAACCAGCGCCGAGGTAGATCGGGCCGTTGTTGTAGTTCACGCCGACAGCGTAGCCATCATTGTCAACGCCGCCAGGAAGGGTATCAGTTTCACCCAAAATGTATTGCGCTTGCGCACCAAAGCCGCTCATTTCCGGTGTGTAGTAGGTAAGTGTATTGCTGATGCGTGCGCGCGTTAAGTAATTCATGCCGCCAATGCCGTCGGCTTCGAACGGGTCGATTGCTACTGAGCTTATGGTATCCATGGTGCCGTAGTTACGCCCCAGTCTCACCTGACCGAAGCCACCGGCCAGACCAACGTATGCCGGACCGTTAAACAATTCATTGCCGGCTTGTGTGCCGGAGTCAGCGTTAAAACGGTTTTCTATTTGGAAAATCCCAGACAGTCCGCCACCCAGATCTTCCGTACCCTTGAAGCCAATGCGGCTGCCGTGGTTGCTTTGCATTTTTGCCGATGTGCTGGCGCCTGTATAATTTGCAGGTGCTGTGTCATTGCTCAATTTGGTAACGCCAACATCCACTTTGCCGTAGATAATGACCGCAGATTGTGCTTGCGCTACGCCGGCAACTGAAGCCAGCACTGCCAATGCGAGGAGTGATTTTTTCATTTTGATGGTCCTTAGTTAAACAAGAGAAGTGCTGCTCTAAATATTCGTATTAACTGAATATAATCGTAACCTTATGATTTATCTGGCAAAACGGTAAAGGATTGGTCCTGCGAGTCATGTTTTTTTGTTAATTAAATAAAATAGATTAATGAGTGTTGTTTTTTTGTTACGCTCACCAGTTGACGTCTTGGCGTGGTGCAATGCAGTTTGCTTCTGCACTCTTGCATACAAGCGATTCACCCAGTAAAAAAGCGCCTGAGGCGCTTTTTTACTGGGTGAATCAAATCGTGCACAGCCTACATCAGGCTATGAAACGATTAGAAGAAGTGACGGACGCCGACATTAAACAATTTATCTGTATCGCCAGCAACAGGAACTCTGTAGCTTGCATTGTCATCGTTACGCAGGTGACCGTAGCTGGTGTACAAAGATGTGCGCTTGGAAAGCGCATGTGTGTAGCCGATAGCGATTAGTTGTGCATCGGCGTTGCCGACAGTCTTATCGTCTTTACGAACGTAGGAAAGCATCAAAGTGCCGGTTGCGCCGACCGGTGCGGTTAAGCCAATCAGTGCATCGCGTTGATCGCGAATTGGAGCAGCTGCAGTACCTACAACATCGTTTTCCCATGCATAAGAAGCATAAGCTTTAACCACACCGAAATCATAATTGCCACCCAGTAATGTCATCTTGGTGGTGTTGGTGTCACCAGGTATCGCTGCGGCTGCTGCGGGTGTTATTCCTGCTGGTACAAAGCCTTGGTTCTTAATATTTTGGTGCGTCAAAACAACGTCGATCGGGCCATTTTTGTACCCGACAAAACCTGCAATGGTGCGATTGGCGGATGAGTCGCTGGCCTGTTCCCCAAAACCATATTGCAGTTCGCCGCGGAAGCCGTTGGCAGCATAGTTGTAAGTGATCAGATTGTCGGTGCGGCTGCCGTTGTAGCTGAACAAGCGTGCTGAATCGCCAGCCAGAGCATTGCCGAATGGATCGAAGGTTGCCAAGTTGGCGTACACGGGGTTTTGTTGACGGCCAAGCTTGACGGTGCCGAAGCCACTGGCCAGACCAACATAGGCTTGGCGATTAAACAGTCTTGATGTATCTGCTTGTGTGCCGGTGTCGGCGTTAAAGCCATTTTCGAATTGGAAAATGGCGGACAAACCACCACCGAGGTCTTCGGTGCCTTTAAAGCCGAGGCGGCTGCCATTCAAATTGCCGCTATCCATTCGGGTAACGGAATTGGTGCCATTGTTTTCATGGGCCAGACCGACGTCAACAACACCGTAGATGGTGATTGCGGATGGGGTTTGTGCTTGTGCTACGCCGGCTATTGATGCCAGCACTGCCATTGCGATGAGTGATTTTTTCATTTTGATCGTCCTTGGTTAAACAAGAGGAGTGCTGCTCTAAATATTCAACTCAGCTGAATATGGTCATAACAATAAGAGTTATTCCCCGGAACAGTGCATGCTTTAGGCGTCGCAATAATCAGACTTTGCAAAACAAGGAAATTTGACAGTGAAGCGTTGTTTTTTTATAACGCTTTTGTGAAAAAGTGTGTTTGTATAGATAAAAAAACGGGCTTGCATGATTTCTCATGCAGGCCCGTTTAACGTATCCAGCATAGAGGCTTAATTTGTCGTGTTATGTCCAGTTGTTAGACATTGGCACGGATCAAATCAACCCTCTTGTTGCTTAGAAGTTGTGTGTTACGCCAACTTCGTATGCATTGATCTTGTCTTCTACGCCTGGAGGTACGTCGCGATCGGTGCGCGCAATATCAGCATACAAGGAAGTGCGCTTGGACAGGTTATGTGTGTAACCCAAACCAAATTTCTTGTCAGAGGTATCGCCACCTGTGGCTTGATCTCTCTTGATCCGGCCAAAAGACGCATTGATAGTGCCAGCACCGATGTTGTAAGCCAGGCCGATCAGAGCATTCTTTTGATCGAGTTCTGCAGGGCCAGTTTTGATTGTGGCATTTTCATACAATGCTGTGATTTTGGCTGGGCCGAAAGTATAGCCGCCACCGAGAGTCCAGTAATCGGAGTCGTTTGAATTTGTTACGCGGTTCCAACCTGCAGCAGCCGTGATTGGGCCATTGTTGTAAGTAGCAGCTACACCGAAACCGTCGTTAGCCTCAATAGTTCCAATTGGCAAAGTTACAGAATCAACTTCTTTCAACGAGTAGATAGCTTGAACGCCGAAGCCGCTGAAGTTCGGGCTGTCGTAACGCAATGAGTTATTTTGGCGTGTAACTGTCAGTGTATTCAACTGCATCGCGGCAATACCATCTTGACCGAATGGATCCATCGCAGCGGCGATATCGTCAACCGGGTTGTAGATACGGCCTAGACGTACAGTACCGAAGTTGCCTTTCAGGCCGACGTTCGACTGTGCCTGGAACAATGGAGTTTTGGATTCGCCAGTATCAGCAAGGAAACGATTTTCAAATTGAAAAATCGCAGACAAACCGCCGCCGAGGTCTTCGGAACCCTTGAAGCCTAGGCGGCTGTTGTGGTTGTGGTCCATTTTTGTTGTTTCGCCAGTAACTTTGGCAACACTAACGTCCAATTTACCGTAGATGGTAACTGCTGATTGAGCTTGTGCTACGCCGGCGATGGAGCCGAGTACTGCCAATGCGATAAGAGTCTTTTTCATGTGTATCTCCAAGATGGAACAGTTGTCTGGGGATCCGTTTGTTGCGGATGAGCTAGAAGATAGGGATTAATGACGCCGCAGCCGCTGGATTGGTGTTTGGGGTTTTAATACATTTGATAAATATCACTAATTATCTGGTGCTGTTGTTTTTTGGGAACATAATTTGTTGTATTTTATTATCGGTATGGTGCAGATTAGTGCATCGGCTTGCGTTGTTACGGTAAGCGATTTGCACCAAAACGTGGTAAATTGTTGTTTTATAAATACGTTTACTGCGGTTTTATGTACGCTTTATTTATAAAACATTGTTTATTTAGCCATTAACCGGCTTATTTCCTATACGTATTATTTCTAAGCAGGACTGTAATTATGGCTACACGTGAAGAGCTGGCGATGATCCGCGGCGCACGCGCCGGGGATGCTGCCGCGCAATTGGCGCTGGGTACGCGCTACTTGTTTGGCGGCGGCGGCTTGCCGCAAAGTTTGACGACGGCGTTGCACTGGCTAGACCGGGCCGCGCATCAGGGCGAAAGCGCAGCCTGGATGCTGATCGGCAACCATATCCCTTTCGAGACACTGCGCCGGGCTACTAAGCCATTGTCTTATCTGGTCTGGTACGAGCGCGCCTTCGATGCCGGCGTGCTGGCGGCGGGGTTGGTGTTTGCCAATCTGGTGCTGGAGTCGGACGCGAATCCGAATCCGAATCCGAAGCCGAAGCCTGCGAGTGCGCCGGATGTGGCCTTGCGAGACAAAGCTTTGCAAGCGTTGCAGGCGGCGGCGCAGGCTGGAATTGCCGATGCGCAATGGTTGCTGGCGCAGCAGGCCGGCATCTCTGTTGCCGGGCAAGAGTTGGTTTCGGCAAGTGCATTGCCATTGACGCCGCACGCAGCAGAGCCGGAAGAAACGCCGTTGGTATGGGCCGCGCGTGCTGCCGATGGCGGTGTGGAGCAAGCGCAGCACGTGCTGGCCGAACATGCGTGGGCCGCGTCGGACTGGAAAGGTTTTCTGCATCGCGCCTTGCCGCTGGCGCGTAAGTTGATCGACGGCATCGCGCATATTGTTGCTGTGGATGCGCCCGAAGTGCTCAGAGCGCAGGCGCAACGCATGGCGATGACCGATGTGACATTGTTGTCGCGCACCGCGCAGGCGCTGTCTGGCACCGGAAATGCAGATATCGTGCTGATGCAGCGCTGCTGGGAACTGGCGGCGTATGCAGGCGACCGCGCGGCGCAGTTGGCGCTTGGTTTGTGGTTGGCGCGGATTGAGCCGGATGGCACGCGCTCGGCAATGGCGCCGGGTTCCGCACATTACAAGAAGGCGATATTCTGGCTTACGAAGGCTGGCGAGCAAGGTTCGGCCGAAGCGTGGTTCGCCTTGTCGCGGATTTATCTAAAAGCGGAATTTTCGCAGCGCAGCTTGCCGGATGCCAGACGTTATCTGGAGCAAGCGGCCGAAATGGGGCATTGCGCGGCGCAACTGGAATGCGGCTCTGCTGCGTGGCGCAGCCGCCGCGAGACAAGCGCGAGCGATGTGCGCGCCGCCTATTGGCTGCAAAAAGCAGCCGCGCAAGGCAGCTTGGAAGCCTTGTCGCTACTGACTAAGGTGGCGGCTCCGGCGATTCCGGCGCCGTGGGCGCTGGCAGTGCAACAGCAGCTAACCCGCGACATGATCGCGGCCCAGCCGTTTTTGGCTGCGCGAATTGAACTGGCAGCGCTGTTTGGGCTGTCGCGGGCCGAAGCTTTGCTGATTGATCTGGAGTTGGCTGATTGCGGTCATTGTTTGCAAGTCGATATCCGGGCCCAGAATGCGCGCAGCAAACGCCGTTTGATCCTGCTGCAAAGCGCCGAGGAATTGCATGCCCTGAACCGCCTCAAGCGGATTTTCGAAGATGTCGATCCCGGCCCGGACGGGCCTGAAGGCAATTATCGCCAGCGCCAGTATCGCTTGAAGGCTTTGGTTGGGGATGCGGGATAATCTGGTTGCCGTAGGATGGGTGCAACCCATCACTTTTCAGGCGCTGCAAAATTAAATGATGGGTTTCACCCATCCTACTGGATCTCGATTTCGCCCTCGAACACCGTCACTGCCGGGCCGGTGAGCATTGCAGGCTGGTTTTGTCCGGCCCAGGCGATCGAGAGTTCGCCGCCGCGCATGCTGACTTGCACTGGTGAATCCAGCAGGCCGCGCCGGATGCCGGCGACTGCCGCAGCGCAAGCACCGGTGCCGCAGGCCAGGGTTTCGCCGGTGCCGCGCTCGAATACGCGTAACTTGATGTGATGACGATGGACAATTTGCATGAAGCCGGCATTAACGCGTTTCGGAAAGCGCGGGTGATGCTCGATCTTTGGGCCGTCGTTACCCAGCGGCGCTTGTTCCGCGTCTGCCACCACTTGTACCGCGTGCGGATTGCCCATCGAAACTACCGATATCCATACGATCGCGCTGTCGATGTCGAGCGGATACAGGGTGTCGCTGCCTTCGGTTTTGCCTTGCAGGCCATGGGCGTCGAACGGTACTTGCGCCGGATCTAATACCGGCGCACCCATGTTGACGGTAATCTGGCCGTCGGCTTGGAGCATCGGTTCGATCACGCCGGACAGGGTTTGCACCCGAATGCTGCGCTTGTCGGTCAAGCCTTTTTCGGTCACGAAGTGCACGAAGGCGCGCGCACCGTTGCCGCATTGTTCGACTTCGCCGCCATCGGCGTTGTAAATCCGGTAGCGAAAATCCACCTCCGGCGTTGACGCCTTTTCCACCACCAGCATCTGGTCGGCACCGATGCCGAAACGGCGGTCGGCGATGAATTGCCATTGCGCCGGCGTGAAATCAATCTGCTGATTGATCGCGTCGATGACCACGAAATCATTCCCGGCGCCGTGCATTTTAGTGAATTTTAGTTTCATTTTTGAGTATTCAAATTTTGGTATGGCAGGTTAAATGAGCGTAGCGTAATCCGACATTTTTCGCCGCACATGTCGGATTACGCGATGAAGCCGCTCATCCAACCTACGATGCGGCTCAACGTTAAGCATATTTATTCTTGCGGAGTCAGCGCATATACGCTGGCGACGCCCGGCGGGCGCGTCTTGAAGCGTTTGTGGGTCCAGAAGTATTCCGCTGGCGCTTCCAGGATGCGTTGTTCGATGAAGGCGTTCATGGCGCGGGTGGCTGCAATCAGGTCGTCGCCGGGGAAGTTTTCCAGGGGCGGGTAAAACGTCACTTTCCAGCCTTGATAATGCGGCAAATAGGTGGCGATGACCGGGATCACCTGCGCGCCGGTCATGCCGGCAATCCTGGCCGGCGCAGTTAATGTGGCGGCGGGAATGCCGAAAAACGGCACGAATTCGGAATCTTTGGAGCCAAAATCCATGTCCGGCAGCATGAAGAATGGCACCCGCTGGCGCAGCGCGCGGATGATCGGTTTGACCCCTTCGCTACGCGCAAACAATTGCACCGGACGAAAGCGCGAGCGGCCACGGCGCAACGCGTCGTCAAACTGACGATTGCGTTGCGCGGTATAAATCGAGCACGCCGAAGATTCCAGCGCTACCGCCACGCCAGCCACGTCGAGGCCGACAAAGTGCGGACACAGCAGGATGGTCGGTTTGGCCGCAATCGCGTCCAGCGGCACCTGCGGCACGACCTTGATCAACCGGCGCAGGCGCGCTTCCGAAGCCCACCACAGGATGCCGCGCTCCAGCACGCTGCGGGCATACGCTTCGAAGTGCTGGCGGGCGAGCTGTTTGCGTTCAGCCTCATCCAAATCCGGTAGACACAGGCGCAAATTGGTCAGGGTGATATGGCGGCGCGTCTTCAGCAGCAAAAACAGCAGAGCACCGATGCCTTCGCCCAGCCGCCCCAGCAGCGGCAGCGGCAGCCAGTGCAGCAGCCACATCAGGCCGAGTAATAATTTCATGCCTGCTCCTGTTGGGTTGCTGGCGCGGCCACGCCATGGGGCGTTTTGTAGCGGTTGTAGCTCCAGAAATACTGCGCCGGGCAGCGCGCGATCAGTTTTTCCATGGCGCGATTGATGGCGGCAGCCTGGGATTCAGGGGTCTCGCCCAGCGTTTCCTCGAAGCGGATGAAACGCACGATGTAGCCGCGTCCGAACGGCAGCCGTTCCGCATACGACAGGATGATCGGCGCGCCGGAGAGTTGGTGCAGCTTGGCTGACAGCGTCATGGTGTAGGCGCGTTTGCCGAAGAAGTCGGCCCACACGCCTTCGCCGTTTTGCGGTGTCTGATCCGGCAGCAAGCCGATCGCGCCGCCTTTTTTCAGACACTTGAACAAGGTTCGCACTCCCGACAGATTGGCCGGAGCCAGCAACAGATTTTCGCGTGCGCGTGCGCCTTCGATCAGCGGTTTCAGCGCCTCCTTGCGCGGCGGGCGGTACAGAGCGGTGAGCGGCGTTCGGGCAGCGATGGATTGGGCAATGATCTCGAAACAGCCCAGGTGCGGCGTCAGGAAGATCACGCCCTGTTTGGCGTCGAGCGCAGTTTGCACCAGTTCCCAATGTTCGATGGTGGCGCAGCGCAACACCCGCGCCGGCGGCGCGCACCAGACGAAAGCCAGCTCCAAAATGCTTTTGCCTGATTCGCGGATGGCGGCGTTGCGATGTGCGCCGTGGCCGGCGCGTTGGATGTTCTCCGACAGACGCCGGCGATAAGAGGGCGACGCCAGATACACCAGCCAGCCCAGCGCGCTGCCGAGTGCGTGCAGTACGGGCAATGGGAGATGTGACAGCAGGCGAAACAGAATGACGAGCATGATGGCGGACAAAGTAACGAATATTAGTTGAGGTGGGCGGCTTTTACAGTTCGCCAGCAAGGAGCGTAAAATATCACACGCAGTAACCGCCGAGTTAACAGAGACAACTTGCGAGGCGGTATACAAATTTCGCTAAAGCGTCGCAGGCTCGTTGGATTGGCCGCGACATTGCCAAAAACCATTATAGGAGCCTGCCATGGCCAATACCTATCTTTTCACCTCCGAATCCGTATCAGAAGGTCATCCCGACAAAGTCGCCGACCAGATTTCTGACGCCATCCTTGACGCTGTGCTGGAGCAAGACCCAGCCGCACGCGTTGCTGCCGAAACCTTGTGCAATACCGGCTTGGTGTTGCTGGCTGGCGAAATCACCACCACCGCGCAGGTCGATTACATTCGCGTCGCGCGCGAAACCCTGAAGCGCATCGGCTACGACAACACCGAATACGGCATTGATTACAAAGGCTGTGCGGTACTGGTGTGCTACGACCAGCAATCGCCGGATATCGCCCAGGGCGTCAATGTGGGCGAAGGGCTGGACCTGGATCAGGGCGCAGGCGATCAAGGCCTGATGTTCGGTTACGCTTGCGATGAAACCACGGAAATGATGCCGGCAGCGATCCATTACGCGCACCGCATCGTTGAGCGCCAGTCGCAATTGCGCAAGGATGGCCGCTTGCCGTGGCTGCGTCCGGATGCCAAATCGCAAGTAACCTTGCGCTACGTCGATGGCCGCCCGGTGTCGATCGACACCATCGTGCTGTCAACCCAACACGCGCCGGAAATGCAGCACAAGGATATTGAAGAAGCCGCGATTGAGTTGATCATCAAACCTGTAGTGCCGGCGGAATGGCTGCAAGATACCCGCTACCTGATTAACCCAACCGGCCGTTTCGTCATCGGCGGCCCACAAGGCGATTGCGGTCTGACCGGACGCAAGATCATTGTCGATACTTACGGTGGCGCTTGCCCGCATGGCGGCGGCGCGTTTTCCGGCAAAGACCCGAGCAAGGTGGATCGCTCCGCCGCTTATGCTGCGCGCTACGTTGCCAAAAACATCGTCGCCGCTGGCCTCGCGCGCCAATGCCAGATTCAGGTCAGTTACGCCATCGGCGTTGCCAAGCCGATCAACATTTCCGTGTACACCGAAGGCACCGGCGTGATTTCCGATGACAAAATCGCTGAGCTGGTGCGGGAACATTTTGATCTGCGCCCAAAAGGCATTGTTCAGATGCTCGACTTGCTGCGTCCGATTTATACCAAGACCGCAGCCTACGGCCACTTCGGCCGCGAAGAGCCGGAATTCACCTGGGAACGCACCGACAAGGCGGCAATATTGCGCGCATCGGCTGGGCTGTAGCAGTACGTAGGAGGGGTGCAACCCATCATGTAGGTTAAATATGTGATGGGGTTCACCCATCCTACGGCCGTGCATATCGGGTTATAATTCGCCTCCCCAAGGAGCGTTGCAGTGTTGTTTGCTTCCGGTAAACAACATCAGGCTTGGGCTGATTTTCCCGCAACCGCGCTCACGTTACTTTTTTTCTAACCGAAAGGAGGGCGTGATGAACGCCGTAGTTTCCAATTCCACCAGCAATACCCATACTCAAACCCATACCTCCGCAGCATCCATAACATTCACGGACTATTCCGTAGCTGACCTGGCTCTGGCCGATTGGGGCCGCAAGGAAATCCGCATCGCCGAAACCGAAATGCCCGGCCTGATGGCGATTCGCGAAGAGTTCGCCGCCGCTCAGCCGCTGAAAGGTGCGCGGATTGCCGGTTCGATTCACATGACGATCCAGACCGCGGTGCTGATCCAGACCCTGGAAGCGCTCGGCGCCGATGTGCGCTGGGCTTCGTGCAATATTTACTCGACCCAGGATCACGCCGCCGCTGCGATTGCCGCTGGCGGCACGCCGGTGTTCGCCTTCAAGGGCGAGTCGCTGGATGACTATTGGGAATTCACCCACCGCATCTTCGAATGGCCAGGCGAACAGCAAGCCAACATGATCCTCGACGATGGCGGCGATGCGACTTTGCTTCTGCATCTGGGCACCCGCGCCGAACAAGATGCTTCGGTGCTTGACAATCCGTCATCCGAGGAAGAAATTTGCCTGTTTAATGCGATCAAGAAGAAGCTGGCCGAATCGCCTGACTGGTATTCAGTCCGCCTGGCGCAGATCAAGGGCGTGACCGAAGAAACCACCACCGGCGTGCATCGTTTGTACCAGATGCACAAAGAAGGCAAGCTGGCTTTCCCGGCCATCAATGTCAACGATTCGGTCACCAAATCCAAGTTCGATAACTTGTATGGTTGCCGCGAATCGCTGGTGGACGGCATCAAGCGCGCCACGGACGTGATGATTGCCGGCAAGGTGGCGGTGATCGCCGGTTATGGCGACGTTGGCAAGGGTTCGGCGCAGGCGATGCGTGCATTGTCAGCACAAGTATGGGTCACTGAAATCGATCCGATCTGCGCGCTGCAGGCGGCGATGGAAGGCTACCGCGTGGTAACGATGGATTACGCGGCTGAACATGGCGATATTTTCGTCACCTGCACCGGCAACTATCACATCCTGACCCACGCCCATCTGACTAAGATGAAAGACCAGGCGATTGTGTGCAACATTGGCCATTTCGACAATGAAATCGACGTTGCCTCGCTCAAGCAGTACACCTGGGAAAACATCAAGCCGCAAGTCGATCACATCATTTTCCCCGACGGCAAGCGCATCATCTTGCTGGCCGAAGGCCGTCTGGTGAATCTGGGTTGCGGCACCGGCCATCCGTCGTATGTGATGAGCTCGTCGTTTGCCAACCAAACCATTGCGCAGATCGAATTGTTCGTCAACACCGCCGCATATCCGGTCGGCGTCTATACGCTGCCCAAGCATCTGGACGAAAAAGTGGCGCGCCTGCAATTGAAGAAACTCAACGCGCAGCTGACTGAGTTGACCGAAGAGCAGGCCGCGTACATCGGCGTGACCAAGGCCGGCCCTTACAAGCCGGAGCATTATCGGTATTAATATTGTAAGTCCCTGTAGGAGCGCACCCGGGCGCGAACAGTTCTGAAAGGACTGATAACGCAACTGAATAAGAGCCTGTCGCGCCCGAGTGCGCTCCTACCCGCTCCTACCACATCGCGCCATTTTTGATTGATGCGCTGTATTTAACCTAAGAGGTTGTCATGCTTTTACTTGTTGTATGGCTTATCAATACGCTGGCTTTGCTGGCGCTGCCTTACCTGATGCATTCGGTACGGGTCGACAGTTTTGCCACGGCTTTGATTGCAGCACTGCTGCTGGGACTGGTCAATGCACTGATACGCCCGATTTTCATCCTGCTGACATTGCCGGTCACGGTGCTGACTTTGGGTTTGTTCATTTTCATTATCAACGGGCTGATGTTCTGGGCAGTGTCGAGTCTGGTGGAGGGCTTTCGTGTTGGCGGATTTTGGTCGGCGGTAGGTGGCGCATTGCTGTTTAGTATTATTTCGTGGGCTTTGTCGTCGATCATTCTGAAGAAGTAAATGTCAAAAGAAAATTTTAGCGTCGAGTTTTTTCCGCCAAAAACGGCGGAAGGAGCGGAAAAACTGCGTGCGACGCGCGCACAACTGGCCGAGCTGCAGCCGAAATATTTTTCGGTGACCTTTGGTGCTGGCGGCTCTACCCAGCAAGGCACGCTCGATACCGTAGTTGACATCATGCATGAGGGCCTGGAAGCGGCGCCGCATTTGTCTTGTGTAGGTAGTTCACGGGAATCAATTCGCGCGATTCTTGCCGATTACAAAGCGCACGGGATTCGCCGGCTGGTGGCTTTGCGCGGTGATTTGCCAAGCGGCTATGGCGGCGCCGGCGAGCTGCGCTATGCCAGCGATCTGGTGGAGTTCATCCGCACTGAAACCGGCGATTGGTTTCATATTGAGGTTGCGGCTTATCCCGAAATGCATCCACAGGCGAAATCGCCGCAGGAGGATCTGCAGAATTTCGTGCGCAAGGTGCAGTCCGGCGCGAACGCTGCAATCACCCAGTATTTTTACAACGCCGATGCGTATTTTCAGTTTATGGAAAACTCCCGCAAGCTGGGTATTGATGTGCCGGTGGTGCCAGGCATCATGCCGATTACCAATTACTCGCAGCTGATGCGTTTTTCCGACATGTGCGGCTCCGAAATTCCGCGCTGGATACGGCTGAAACTGGCCAGTTTTGGCGACGATACCGATTCCATCAAGGCTTTCGGTCTGGATGTGGTGACGCAATTGTGCGAGCGCTTGCTCGCAGGCGGCGCACCGGGATTGCACTTTTACTCGATGAATCAGTCCGTGCCGACCCGAGCGATATTGCAACGACTTGCGTAGGATGGGTGCAACCCATCATCCGGTAAGTACGATAGGTGACGGGTTTCACCCATCCACCATGCCGTTTTCAGTGATGATGACGTCCATCGCCACATCGTGCGCTGCGGCAGCAAAATCGGCTTTGGTGCATCTATAGGCGATGCCGATGGCGAGCGGACGCACTGCAGCTGCCAGCGTGCGGTCGTAAAAGCCGCCGCCATAACCGAGCCGGAAACCTGCTTCAGTAAAGCCAACGCAAGGAATCAGCAATGCTTGCGGTTGTAGAGGGATGATGGTTCCGGCCGGAATCGATACGCCGAAAGCTTCTTTTATCAGCGGCGCGCCTGGCGTCCAGGCGGCGAATTGCAGCGCTGCGTCGGGTGCTATTACTACCGGCAGCGCCAATTGCACGCCTGCCGCTGCCAACTCGGCATATGCCGCATGCAGGACCGGTTCGTGCCGGATTGGCCAATAAACCCCCAACACCGGCACCGGATGCACGCGCCACCATGCGACGATGTGGCTGCCTATAGCCAGATTAAACTGTGCCCGCTGTTCAGCCGCGATGTTGCGCCGCAATTTGAGCAGACTGCTGCGGAGAATGGTTTTATCCTGTTCGGCTGCGGCAGCGGGAGGTTGCGGTGGCAACTCATGCGCTAAAATATTGCTGAAATCGCGTGTTATGCTAAAACCTGTCATAAGAAAGTAGTGAAAATAGTGTCTATATTTACCGTCAAACGCATTACCCGAATTGCACTTGCGGCTGCAGCGCTCAGCTTGCTGCCGGTCGCCCACGCGCAGTTCACGTTGGCCGATCAGCTTGGCGCAGACGAGGACTTCATCGCCTTGCGTTCTGCCGCGCGCCAGGATGATGTTGAAAAAACAGACAGTATCGCAGCGCGCTTGTCAAATTATGACATTGATTCTTATGTTAATTACTATCGCCTCAAGGCGCGCCTGAAAACCGCACCCGAGACAGAAATTCGCAGTTATCTGGCACGCTATGACGGCAGCGCGATTGCCGACCGCTTGCGCAACGACTGGCTGCTGGAACTGGGCCAACAGCGCGACTGGAAAAGATTCGATGAGCAATATCCGCAATTTGCGCTCGACGACGATACCCAGCTCAAGTGTTATGCATTGATGTCGCGTATCGACAAACGGCAGCAGGTTGCGCCCGAAGCCAAGGCGCTGTTGGTGGAGCCGAAAAATTATGGTGAAGCTTGCGTGGATTTGCTCACCAGATTGGCCGAAACCGGGCAGTTCGATGAAGACGATCTGTGGCAACAAGTCCGGCTGGCGGCTGAGGTCAATAATGTGGGATTGGCGCACAAACTGACCACCCTGGTCGATCTGACGATGGCGCAGGCAGTTGCCGACGCCATCCATAAGCCGGCGCTGGCAGTGGCTTTTGGACCCGGCAGCGGCCGCGCCGCGCATGAAATATATCTGATCGCACTGGGCCGCTTGGCCCGCTCCAGCCCGGAGCAGGCGGCGCGTTCGTTGTCCAGTAATAGCACTGACAGCACTGGCAGCGTTGGCCTAAGCCGACAGGAACAGGCGCAAGGCTGGGCACAGATTGCGTTGCCGGCTTCGCTTGATTTGGTGCCGGAAGCCGCCGATTACTGGAGCCGTGCAGATGGCGCCCGTTTGTCTTTGGATGGATATGAGTGGCGCGCGCGCGCCGCCTTGCGGGCCGGCGACTGGAAGCAAGTCGGCGCGGCGATTGATGCGATGCCACAAAGTCTGCGTACCGATACAACCTGGGTTTACTGGGCGGCGCGCGCGCTGAAGGCGCAAGGGCAAAACACGGTAGCGCAACAGATGTTTGCCTCGATTGCCGATCAAACTAATTTTTACGGTCAGTTGGCGATTGAAGAAACCGGCGGCAAAATTACCATTCCTGCCAGTGCCGCCAAGGCCACTCCGACCGAAGTGGCAGCGATGACGGTGAATGCGGGTTTTCGTCGTGCGCTGAAGTTTTTCGCGATGAATTTGCGCTTTGAAGGTACGCGCGAATGGAACTGGGAGCTGCGCCAGATGAGTGAGCGACAGCTTTTGGCAGCGGCCGAGTTCGCGCGGCAAAGCAATGTGCTGGACCGGATGGTGAACACCTCCGACCGCACTAAAACGGAAGTCAATTTCGAGCAGCGCTTTCCCACCCCGTTTCGTGACATCATGCACAGCAACACGCAAAAACTCGGCATCGACATGGCCTGGGTCTATGGGCTGATCCGACAGGAATCGCGCTTCATCATGGATGCGCGCTCGCATGTGGGCGCTTCCGGCCTGATGCAACTGATGCCGGCTACCGCCAAGTGGGTTGCCAAAAAAATCGGTTTCGACGCGTTTTCTCCGGGTCGGGTCAACGAGATTGACACCAACATCCTGCTCGGCACCAATTACCTGAATATCGTTCTGGGTGATCTGGGCGGCTCGCAGGCGCTGGCAACCGCCGCCTACAATGCGGGTCCAGGGCGGCCGCGAGCCTGGCGCGCCACTTTGCCGGGGACGGTGGAAGGCGCGATCTTTGCTGAAACCATCCCATTTTCGGAAACCCGTGGTTACGTCAAGAACGTGCTGTCCAACGCGACGTATTATGCAGCCCTGTTCGACGGTCAGCCGCAATCCCTCAAGGCCCGTTTGGGATCGGTGACGCCGAAATAGGTATAGCGTATTTTTCACGAAAAACACGAACAAACTTTACGATGCAACAGTTTTAAAATAGTGCGAGTATGCCAATTTTTATGGCATTTATCGCATTATTTTATTGCGTATATAAAATATACCCAGCCTAGGTTTTGTAGGTTGGGCTGCAAAGCCCAGCATTCGGAGCTTGTAGATAAGGCGAGCAAATGTTGGGCTTCGCTTGATGCTGCGCCAATCACCCATTCAAAATAATAAATTTGCCGTATGGCAATCTACATTCAAGGAGCAACACCTCATGCGATACCCAACAGTCTTAGTCATCGGCGGTAGCGGTTTTGTCGGCAGCAGTCTGGTTGCGCAATTGTCGAACGCCGGCCATGTGGTGATTGTGCCGACCCGCCGCCGCGAGCGGGCCAAACATCTGATCACGCTACCGACAGTCGATGTGGTTGAGGCCGATGTATATGATGATGCGACGCTGCGCCGCCTGATGCAGGGCGTCGATGCGGTGATCAATCTGGTGGGTATTTTGCATTCGCGTGCGGGTGATCCTTACGGCCCGGATTTTGCTCGGGCCCATGTCGAATTACCCAAGCGTATCGTCGCTGCCTGTATTGCCAGCGGCGTCTCGCGTTATTTGCACATGAGTGCGCTGGGTGCCGACACCAATGGGCCGTCGATGTACCAGCGCTCCAAAGCTGCCGGCGAGGCCGTTGCCCGTTCCGAGCCGAGCTTGAAAACCACCATCTTCCGGCCATCGGTGATCTTCGGCGCGGAAGATAATTTTCTGAACATGTTTGCTTCGATGCAAAAAATATTGCCTGTGTTTCCACTCGGCAGCGCAGAAGCGAAATTCCAGCCGATCCACGTCGAAGATGTGGCGCGCGCGTTCGTCAATGCGCTGGCCTGCGAGCAAACCATCGGTCATACATACGAGCTGGCAGGACCTACGGTATACAGCTTGCGCCAGTTGGTGCAATTGGCTGGCAAATATGCCGGTCATCCGCGTCCGATCATTGCGCTGCCGCCATTGCTGGGGCGGCTGCAAGCCTTTCTGCTGGAACATGCGCCGTTCGGTCCGGTCATGAGTCGTGACAATCTGGCTTCGATGCAAGTCGATAATGTGGCAAAAGCACCGATTGCACCGGAACTGAGGATTACGCCAGCAGCATTGGAAGCGATTGCGCCGCAATATTTAGGGGGGCGCACACCGCGTGCGCGCTATGACGCTTATCGCTCTCGAGCGGGCCGTTAATCGAGGTTGTTCGAAATAATCGAAACCATTACGAAAGAACGCCGTGCAAACTACCGATTCCGATACCACACTGTCCGATACGCTGACCAATGGCGGTAAACCCAGGCTCCGGCTGGTGATCGGCAACAAGAATTATTCGTCTTGGTCGATGCGGCCGTGGGTGGCGATGACTGCGTTCGGCATCCGGTTCGATGAGCATCGCATTTTGCTGGACCGGCCCGATACCAGCACGCGCATCGCCGAGATCTGCGCTGCCGGGCGGGTGCCGGTGCTGGAGGCTGGCGCGATCACGGTTTGGGATTCGCTGGCAATCTGTGAATACCTGGCCGAGCAGTTTCCCGACCTGCACCTGTGGCCGCAGGATGTCGCTGCCCGCGCGATGGCGCGCAGCATTTGCGCCGAGATGCATTCCGGCTTTAACGGCTTGCGCAGCGCGATGCCGATGAATATCCGCATGTCGTTTCCCGGCAAAGGGCGCACGCCCGATGCCCAGGCCGACATCGGCCGCATCTGCGAAATCTGGGAAGAATGCCTGTCGCGCTTTGGCCACCATCAATTCCTGTTCGGCGCGTTTTCAATCGCAGACGCTTATTACGCGCCGGTGGTGATGCGTTTCAAAAGCTATCAGGTGACACTGGCGCCGGCACTGCAGGCGTATGCGGACCGCGTCGCCGCCCATCCTGCGGTGGCGCAATGGATGACGGAGGCGCTGGCCGAACCGGAGCGTTCAGTCAAGTACGATGCCGGTCCGGATTGATGTTGGCGGAAGCATTCACATGAAAATCTATACCGTCGGTGGCGCTGTGCGCGATGCCTTGCTGGGTTTGCCGGTACAGGATCGCGATTTTGTGGTGGTTGGTACCACGCCGCAGCAGATGTTGGAGGGTGGTTTCCTTCAGGTGGGCAAGGATTTTCCGGTTTTTCTGCATCCCAAAACGCATGAGGAATACGCGCTGGCCCGCACCGAACGCAAGACTGCGCCCGGCTACAAGGGATTCCAGATGCATGCCGCGCCCGACGTCACACTGGAGCAGGATCTGGCGCGGCGCGACCTGACCATCAATGCGATCGCCCGCGCCGAAGACGGCACCCTGATCGACCCGTTCGGCGGCCAGCGCGATATCGCCGCGCGGGTGTTCCGCCATGTGTCGCCGGCGTTTGCCGAAGACCCGGTGCGGATCTTGCGGCTAGCACGCTTCGCCGCCCGCTTTGCGCTGCCTCCTCATGATTTTCAGGTGGCACCGGAAACCAATCTGTTGATGCGAAACATGGTAGCTGCCGGCGAAGTCGACGCGCTGGTGCCAGAGCGCGTCTGGCAGGAACTGGCGCGCGGTTTGACGGAAGAAAAGCCTTCGCGCATGTTCGACGTGCTGCGCGACTGCGGCGCGCTGGCGCGCTTGCTGCCGGAACTCGATGGGGTGTGGCACACGCCGTCCCGGCATCATCCGGATACCAAGGTCGGCCTGAATACCATGCGATGGATTGATGTTGCGGCGCGACAAAATTTGACATTGCCGGTCCGACTCGCGCTGTTGTTGCACGATTTGGATGCTGGCACAGACATGATTTCTCCTGTTGCCGCAGTGTGCGAGCGCCTGAGGGTGCCGCACGATTGCCGCGATCTTGCCATCATGACGGCACGCGAATACGGCAAGCTCGGCGGTACGCTGCAACTGGATGCCGATGCCACAGTGTCGCTGCTGGAGCGCTGCGACGCATTGCGCAAACCGCAGCGCTTTGCCGACATGTTGCAGGTGCTGGCATGCAGCTTGGACGGGCGCGAGTTAGGTAACGGCGGCAACGGCAGCAACGACGGCGACGGCGCGGATCAGCCGCTGGCGCAGCGCGATTATTTGCTGGCGGCGTTGGCAGCCGCGCAAGCAGTCGATGCCGGCCGGATT
>JBGSTZ010000030.1:0-4506 GCA_041736255.1 Burkholderiaceae bacterium | reverse complement strand
ACTACGAGGAGCGCTACCGTGAGAGCGTACTTCGGAATCTGGCAAAGCGTGCCGAAAAAATGGGCATGAAGCTCGTCGCAGGCGAACCGATTGAATTAAAACCCATTTAAAATCAGTCACATGAACTGTGTTTCTTAAGAGCAATCAGTTTGAGCCGGCGAGCAAGGAGCAGCATGCCGCGAAAGTGTATGTGTCGCGCTGCGGGGACGCTGGTTTCGTCAATCGCGACTTGTTTGCGGTGCTCGACGATGCAGCGGCAATGGCGGATATCGATGCGCTGGCACCTGACATGCTGGTCGGTGGCTTCCCGTGCCAAGACTACTCGGTGGCACGGCCATCCAATCAGTCTAAGGGCATCGAAGGTAAAAAAGGGGTTTTATGGTGGGGCATCCATCGCATGCTACAAGCGCGCAGTGAGGCGAGAAAGCCACTGCAGTATCTGTTGCTCGAGAATGTCGACCGTCTCATCAACAGTCCAAAACCTTGCCGCGGACATGATTTCGCCATCATTCTGGCATCGCTGCAAAGTATGGGATATGCCGTCGAATGGCGGGTCGTCAACAGCGGAGACTACGGATTTTCGCAGCGCCGCAAGCGTGTTTTTATCATGGCGTATCACGCATCGACACAATCTTATCGAGACCTCCAATCCGCCCACGCCAGATCCTGGCTGACCGACACCGGCACACTGGCGCAGGCGCTGCCGGCAGTCTTGAAACCGGGCACATCGATAAGTAGTTTCGACCTGCCTGCCGATGTATTGGAGGCCCAGGCCAGCTATGCCACCGACAAGGGCGACACCCGTTTCAAGTCGGCGGGTGTCTGCATTGAGGGCCAGGTTTGGACCGGTGATGTGCAAGCTGCCCCAATAAGCGACTACACACGGTATGTCGGCCAGTGCGCACCAATGACGCTCGGCAATGTGGTCAGCGCTACTACCAGCGTGCCGCCGGCGTTCTATATTGATGAATCTACCCTGCCACGCTGGGAATATCTAAAAGGTGCGAAGGCTATTACGCGCCTTCAAGCAGACGGTAGCGAACGCAAGTTTGCAGAAGGGGCTTTAGTGTTTCCGGACGTGCTCAACAAGCCGTCACGAACCATCATCACGAGCGAAGGCGGCACTGCGGCATCACGCACAAAGCACGTTGTTCGCGATGCACAGGGACGCCTGCGCCGATTGGTGCCGGAGGAACTCGAGGCGCTGACCGGATTTCCGCGCGGATTTACGGATGGTTGTGGATTGACCGATGCGCGGTGGGCATTTTTAATGGGCAATGCGCTGGTGACGGGGATAGTCAGGCTGATTGGTGCGGCGCTGCATGAGCGGCATAGTGCGGCATGTCCAGAATTGCCTAAAAACCAGACCCTCGGCGAAGTAGGCCAGCACTAAAACAAAAAGCGGTGATTGCGCAAAAAGCATTCACCGCTTTTCTGATGGATGTTTCAAAGGGGGAAGTGCTGCAAAATAACCTCAGCAGAAATACAATAAAAAAATGCTATATTTAATACTTAATTGGAGGTGTTATGGATACGGTACTTGCCAATGTCACAGTCAGCGTGACAGAACTCAAACGCAACTTTGCCAATATCCTAAAAGAAATGGAAAACACGCCGGTTGCCGTTTTAAACCACAATCGTCCGGAAGCGTATCTGTTGTCTGCCGATTACTATGAGCAGCTGATCTCACATATGGAAGACCTGGAGGACGCCAAACTGGTGCGCGAGCGTGCCGCAGGTCCCTTTGTTACGGTAAGCCTGAATGACCTTTAAACTGCGGTTTCACGAGCAGGCCTGGGTTGAATGGCAAAAGCTCGATTTGCTTCAAAACGGTCTAAAAGGGGCAAGCCAACATGGGGCCGACAAACATCTGTTTACCCTCACTGCGATACCTCCCACGGATTGATGAGGGGTACTCCCGTGGGCTTAAAATCAGCGACGTTGCGAGTGACCACCGTCATGCCATGCACAAGGGCGGTTGCCGCGATGAGTGCATCGCGCTCGCCGCGTTTGTCGGGCACATGCAACCGGGCGCAGCGTTGCGCCACGGCGGTATCGACAGACAGCGTGCGCCCGGAGAACTCAGGCAATACGTGCTGCTCTAGCCACGAGCGCAACATGGCCCCCTGGGTGGCGTCCTTTCGCTCAATCGACAGAACGCCAAGCTCCAGTTCCATAATGGTGATGGCCGACAGAAAGAGGTCAGCGGCATCAACGCTTTCTGCCCATGCCGTCACGTTCGTATCGGCCTTACCAAGCCGCACCTTGCGCAATTCGGACACCACGTTGGTATCGAGAACAAACATCATGAGAAATCAGCCGGGCGAGTTTCGATGGCCACACGCGGCGGCTCAAACTCGATGTCGGCAATACCCGGCATAGCCAGCGCATCGGCAATGTTGCGCCGCTGCTTTGTAAGCCGCTGATAGTCCTCAAAGCGCATAAGCACATGGGCCGGTCGGCCTCGATGTGTGATGAACACCGGCCCGTTGTTTGCGGCCCGTTTTGCCTCGCTTGCCCCTTGGTTGAACTCGCGGCTTGA
Source organism: Burkholderiaceae bacterium (assembly GCA_041736255.1). Classification (GTDB taxonomy): domain Bacteria; phylum Pseudomonadota; class Gammaproteobacteria; order Burkholderiales; family Burkholderiaceae_D; genus AVCC01. The sequence goes on along the minus strand of JBGSTZ010000030.1, from coordinate 1,964 downwards.
TAAGGTGGTAATGGTCATGGCGACACCCCCGTATGCTTGAATGATGTAGAAACATTACTACATAATTCAAGCGGGTGCAAGCATTTTAGAGCCGGTAAACGGTCAGCACAGTGGACAAATTCCGCCGGTTTGGGTGCAGAACCCCATATTGGTGATGCTGGAGTCAGGACGTCCTGCCCGGTTTCCCGGCTCAGGACGCTCCAACACTTAAAACATCAAGCGGTTCGCATGAAGTCGGTGGCATTCGCGGGCGCCGATACCGGTAATACAGTCAACAGGCCGGAGCCTTTTGCCACGGCGTCCACTGCGGCACGTTTGCGTTCTTTCGACAGACGGTATCGAACGCAAGTTTGCAGAAGGGGCTTTAGTGTTTCCGGACGTGCTCAACAAGCCATCAAGAACCATCATCACGAGCGAGGGCGGCACTGCGGCATCACGCACAAAGCACGTTGTTCACGATGCACAGGGCCGTCTGCGCCGGCTGGTGCCGGAGGAACTCGAAGCGCTGACCGGATTTCCCCGTGGATTTACGGATGGTTGCGGATTGACCGATGCGCGGCGGGCATTTTTAATGGGCAATGCGTTGGTGACGGGGATAGTCAAGGTGATTGGTGCGGCGCGGCATGAGCGACATAGTGTGGCATGTCTTGAGGCAAGCAAGGACAGCACCGTGCTTAAGCAGAGCTAAAAAAGGGGTTTTTTCAGGGTTTTGCGTGGCCGTTCGATTAAGCAATAAAAATGCTGATCTACCGGCCACGCACTTTTTTAACAGCGTATGAAAATAAATTGAAAATAGTTTGAAAAAGGCTAAAAAAAATAAGAGCAATGGCTATACGCTTCAAGTTGAATGTAGCCGCACGGTTCAGCCCGATGACCTATTGGCCGTCAGTCGCTTTGGCTAGAGGTGCGGTAAGGACATTCACATGAAATTGCATATCACCGAAAAAGCACTCAACGAGTTCGTCATGCCAGCAGGCAAAAAAAAGATGGTGGTATTTGACCAGGAGCAAACCGGTTTTGCGGTCAACATCACGCAAAAAGGCAGCATGGCTTATGTCATCGTCTATCGCGATGCGCAGGGAATCCAGCGACAAGAAAAATTAGCCGGAGTGGGGGAGGTCTCGGCCAATGCCGCCCGCGCAATGGCGAAAGCACGTTTAGCCGATGTAGAGCTGACCAAGGGCCCGTCTGCAAGCCCGCGCCATGCATCTTGCCCGACAATGGATGATTTCTTCTTCGACACTTTCTTGCCTATCGTGAAGAACCGGAGCCGTTCGTATGCAACCCATATGTCACTCTACCGCAATCACGTTCAGCCGATATTTGCCAAAAAACGCTTAGATTGAGTACGGTCAGTGATCTTGATGGTGTTTGCTACTGAATTGATCAAGTAACGTGATGGGACGGGGAAGTTGCCCCTCAAAGACCTTGAACAAACGATCTTCTTGGGGCAGTCTCTTGTTTTCCAAGACTCGAGACGATCAAAGTGTGCCATATCTTCCTGCAAGACCCCAGGTTTTTTCGATTACTGCTCCACATTGACATGGATCTGGCTGCGCAAACGCACGCAGGGAAATGTGCGTGTGGCGGCGTCCTTCACCGCGCCAACTATCCACGCAAACCGCGCGGTTGCCCCCTTGCTGCACGGGCTGATTACGCATCGCGTTTCAGTTTCTGTTGTAACCGGTGCCGCAAGCGCACCACAGCCATGTCGGTGCGCTTTCTGGGGCGGCGCGTGTATTTGGCGCTTTTGGTGGTGTTGATGTCGGCCCGGCGTGCCGGGCCGACATCAACACAGGCGAAACACTTCGAGACACTCGCCGTTCCTGCCCGAACGCTGCAACGCTGGAGAACCTGGTGGATTGAAACATTCCCGGCAACACCGCTCTGGCAGACCCACTGCGCCCGCTTCATGCCGCCGGTGGCAACAGCCGAACTTCCGGCCAGCCTGATCGCGCGCTTTA
>JBGSTZ010000160.1:0-3053 GCA_041736255.1 Burkholderiaceae bacterium | reverse complement strand
CGGGCACTGCGCGCGACGGGCGATCAGCAGAGGTTCGTCGCCGACCTGCTGCGGCGTCGCATCGGCCGACACCAGACGCGGCATTTCAGCCGACGACGATCCGTAGCCACGCGAAATCACGCCTGGCACACGGCCGGCAGCGCGCAATGCATCGACCAGCCAGATGGTTAGCGGTGTTTTGCCAGTACCGCCGACAAATATATTGCCGACGATGATGACCGGCACCGGCAGCTGCACCGACGCCAGCCAGCCGCGCCGATATAACGTCCGCCGCAGCGCCAGCAAGCCGCCAAACAATCGGGAAAGCGGCCACAGCGCACACGCCAGCAATCCGCGGCGTAGCCAGGCGCGGCTTAAAATGGATTCGACATTGGATGCGGCAGAAGCCAAGGCGGTATTTTCCGATGTTGGTGACGATTTTTGGCAGGCAACATACTAACCGCAGCATTTTTTTGATGCCAATATAATTATGCGGGAAATGCCATTTTGTTTGGCATACTGGCACTATTTATAATAGAACTAGCATACTGTAAGATCACTTCGTGGTACTGACCTGGGTCGCAAAAGTCACCTTGGCGAATTGCGCCAAACGCGCCGCTTCCAATACATTAATCACGCTTTGATGGGTTGCGGTGCCGTCGGCACTGATGATCACGACCGGGTCTGTTTGCCGCACACCATTGACCGTCGCTGCGAGTTTCAGGCTTTCGGCCAACTCCTGCACATCGTGGTAGGCCACCGAAGTATTGTTGATCACATAACGACTGTTATCCGTACTGACGCCGACATTGATCTCGAACGGCCGCTGCTGCACCTTTTCGGCATCCGCGCTCGGCAGCGTAATGTGCAATTCAGAAAACTTGCTATACGTAGTCGTGACCATCAAAAAGATCAGGATCACCAGCAGCACATCGATGAACGGAATCAAATTGATTTCAGGGTCCTCATGTCTGCGATTTTTATGAAATCTCATGCGTAGCCTTCCGCTTATGACTTGCGTGCACCATGCACAACGTCAACGAATTTCACCGCCTTTTGTTCCATATCGATCACGAAACTATCCACCAGCGCACGAAAATGCCGGTAAAAAACCATCGCCGGCATCGCAATCAGCAAACCAAAACCGGTGTTGTAGAGTGCTACTGAAATACCATGCGCCAATTGCGTCGGATTGGCGCCGGTCGCAGTTTGCGAACCAAAAATCTCGATCATGCCGACCACGGTACCGAACAAGCCCATCAGCGGCGCCAGCGAGGCTATCGTTCCCAACGTGGTCAAGAACCGTTCAAGCTCATGCGCCACGCCGCTGCCGGCTTCCTCGATCGATTCGCGCATTATTTCGCGCGGCGCGTCCACATTGCGTAGGCCGGCGGCCAGCACGCGGCCTAACGGTGAATTCTGTTCCAGCTTGTCGATCACTTCAGCGCTCACTTGGCCGCTGCGATACACGTTAATCACTTCGTCGAGCAAAGTCGGCGGCAATACCAGATTGCGTCGCAAATACACGCTGCGTTCAATAATCAGTGCCAGCGCAATGACGGAAGATATGAGCAACAGCCAGATTGGCCACCCGGCTGCTTGAATAATGGAGAACAAAAGAAACTCCCTGTAGATATAAATGTTGCTGTTGAGATTGACGATGGGTTGAATATCGCGAAGCCGCAATGTAACGTGTTGGACACGTCACGGCAAGCCCGAATCCGTCGCCGGCACATTTGAAGCGGGGTCGTTCTTTGCGGGCTGTACGGCATCCTCACTCAGAAAGTTCTGCACATATTATGTGGATAACTTTGTGCATAAGTCGCTTGAAGCGCATTAAGTGTTTGATTTTTATCGCTTTAAAACGCATGAGCGAAAATGTGGCAAACTTTTTCGCAGCATCATTGCACAGCCGAACTTTCCTATAAGTTGTGCACATATCTTGTGGATAACTTTGTGCACAAAGCCATCAAAAAATTGTAAGTCATTGATTGTAAATAAGTTTAATTCCATGATTAAAATAAATGCACCGCTGCGTTTCGATCCGAACTCAGGTTGTTTTTTGCGAAATGCGTGACAGCGCGCTGTCTCAATAGGCAAAACAGCGCCTGACAGATGCATTGCATGGGACAATCGCCAGCGCCATCGGTTCTGCACAGTTTCTGTGGATAACTTTGTGCGTAAGTACTACGATCAATGCCGAAGTGCTTGATCCGTAAGGATTTTTAATTCCCGTTCATAATACGTGCAACACTTTTTATCATTCGAAAGCATGAGCCCAAACAATCCACAGGAAAACCCGCGTGCTGCTGCGCCCATCCTGAGCGTCACGGAGCTCAATCAGGCAGTCGCCAGAATGCTGGAACGCAGTTTCCCGCTGACTTGGGTCGCGGGCGAAATCTCCAACTTCACCCGCGCCGCTTCCGGCCACTGGTATTTCACGCTCAAGGATAGCGCCGCCCAAGTGCGCGCCGTGATGTTCCGCGGCCGCACCCAATACGCCGACTTTATTCCCAAGAATGGCGACCGGGTTGAACTGCGCACCCTGGTGACGCTGTATGCGCCGCGCGGCGATTACCAGTTGAATGTGGAGGCGATCCGGCGTGCCGGACTTGGTAACCTGTTCGAAGCGTTTCTGCGGCTGAAAGAAAAACTGGAGCTTGAGGGCTTGTTCGACCCGGCGCGCAAACGGCGCTTGCCGGTATTCGCCAGAACCATCGGCATCGTCACCAGCTTGCAAGCCGCCGCGCTACGCGACATCCTGACCACGCTGCGACGGCGCGCGCCGCATGTCGACATAATCCTGTACCCGACGCCGGTGCAAGGCGAAGGCGCTGCTGCCAAAATCGCCCACGCGATCCGGCTCGCCTCCAACCGCGGCGACTGTGATGTATTGCTGCTCTGCCGCGGCGGCGGCAGCATCGAGGATTTGTGGTCGTTCAACGACGAAGCGGTGGCGCGCGCGATTGTCGATTGCAACATGCCGGTGATTGCCGGCGTCGGCCATGAAACCGACTTCACCATCGCCGACTTCGCCGCCGACCTGCGTGCACCAACCCCGACCGCCGCCGCCG
>JBGSTZ010000113.1:0-8760 GCA_041736255.1 Burkholderiaceae bacterium | reverse complement strand
GGCTGCGGCACACGCTGCCGACACCGCCGTCACCCGCATCGGCAGCATCGAGCCGACCACCGGCCTGCGTCTGGTGGACGCCAACGGCGCGACGCTCGATTTGCAATATTCCTCTTTCGACCACTTCTCATCTCCATGACTACACCCGAACCCATCCGTAGCACCCCGCCCATCAAAGCCACTGCCCGCTTCATGCTGGCCCATCCGGCACATATCATCGCCCAGGGCTTCGGCAGCGGCTTGTCGCCGATCATGCCGGGCACTTCCGGCACCTTGTACGGCTGGCTGGTGTTTGCCGTCCTGAGCTTGCGCTGGCCGGACATCTTTACCCCGACCAACTGGGCCATCATCATCGTGCTGGGCTTCGCGCTCGGGGTCTGGGTCTGCGAAGTCACCGGCCGCAACCTCGGCGCGCCTGACCACGGCAGCATGGTGTGGGATGAAATCATCGCTTTCTTGCTGGTGCTGCTCCTCATTACACCGGCCGATTTCAATACCCAATCCTGGGCATTTATCTGGTTCCGTTTTTTTGATATGGTTAAGCCGCCACCGATTAGTTATTTCGATCAACACCTGAAGGGAGGTTTTGGCGTAATGTGGGACGACATCATGGCAGCGTTTTACACCTTGCTGGTGTTCGCTTTGTGGCGTGCAATGTAAAGACACAGATTTAGACGCAGATTTAGATTTACAACAGTAACAAACCCAGGAGGAGACTGAAATGGAAGACATCATCAAATTAGCCGCAGAAGTCGGCCAAGTGTTACAGCAAAAAAATCTGCTATTAGCCACCGCAGAATCCTGCACCGGTGGCGGCGTGGCGCATGCGATCACTGAAGTCGCCGGTTCCTCGGAGTGGTTCGACTGCGGCTACATTGCTTACTCGAACGATTCCAAGACTGAAATGCTGGATGTATCGGCAGTATTGTTGGCACGCCACGGCGCGGTTAGTGAAGAAATTGCCGCTGAGATGGCACAAGGCGCATTAGCCAACAGCAATGCGAACATCGCCATCGCCACCACCGGCATTGCGGGCCCCGCCGGTGCAGTGCCGGGCAAACCGGTTGGCACCATCTGTTTCAGTTGGGCCACGGGCGCGCGGGTCGTAACCGAACGCAAAGTCTTCAGCGGCGACCGGCAAGCAGTGCGCGAGCAAACCGTAGCGTATTGCCTGCAAGGGATATTGGATTTTCTAAAAACGCCTGCCGCATCCTGAAAACAGGCGGTTTTTTCACCTCCATCTGGCCTGGCCCGCTTTCATTGACATATTTTTGAGCCATAACAAAAAGTTATTCGTCAAATTTCATTAAATTAAATTGCGCAATACTGCGCAACCTATATTTAAGGAAAAACAATATGAATAAGCTTATTGCTGTAATGAGCATCTCCTTGGGTGTACTGGCAGGATGCGCGCAACCTGGGCACGACAGAATGGGGCAAGGCAAGATGATGCAGGGAACTGGAATGATGCAACATGACATGGCGATGAAAGATTGCAGCATGGAAAAAGATGAAATGATGCAGAAGGACTGCATGATGCAACAGCACGAAATGATGATGAAGAAATGCGAGATGGAAAAAGATGGAATGATGCAGAAGGACTGCATGATGAAGAATGATGGAATGATGAAAAAGCAAGGATATTAATTATTGCAGTTACCTACCGCTCACCCGATAGTGTTAGGTTGGCTTGACCGGTCTCTGTGGTGCGGTTGCGCTTGAACCTCTCCTAAGTCCAATCGCAACCGGTCAAGACTGTCAGTTCTGGTGCGTCAAATTAGCACCAAACTGGCTATTTTAAATCTCCCATTTCTTACTTGTTTGCCCTATCGCCCAGCTTGATCACTGCGTCAAACAAGGCGTCGATATCGCGTTTTTCGGTACGATGATTGACGATTGCCACGCGTATCGCAAGGCAGCCGTTGACTGTGGTGGCGGAGGGTGCGGCGATGCCGGATTCGTGTAGATCGGCGATCAGTTCGGCATTCACGCGGTCGCACTCGCCATTTGTGCAGCGATAGCGAAAACAGACGATATTGAGCGAAGCTGGCGACAACAGCTCCAGCTTCGGTTCGGCCTCAATTTTTTGCTGCAGGTATTGCGCCAAGGCACAAGTGCCTGCAATCACCTGGCCAAGCTTTTCAGCACCGTAGACCTTGATCGTGAACCAAGTTTTGAGGGCGCGAAACCCACGCGACAGATCGGGGCCAAAATCGCACGGCCAAGGAGAGCCAGCCGCCAGGCCGCGTGTTTCCCGGCGCAGATACGCTGCCGGCGAGGCAAAGGCATCGTGATGCACGGTGCCATCGCGCACCAGAAAGAATCCGGCGTCGTAAGGCACCTGCATCCATTTGTGGAAATCGAAAGCGATGCTATCGGCGCGCTCGATGCCTTTCAGGCGCGGTGCGATCTCATTTGACAACATCCCCAGCGCACCGTAAGCGCCATCTACATGGAACCACAGCCCTTCGCGCGCTGCGATATCGGCCAGCGCCGTCAAGTCATCAATCGCGCCGTGGTTGACGGTACCGGCCGAGCCGGCGATGAAGAATGGCGTGCAACCCCGCTCGCGATCGGCGGCAATCGCGTGCTGCAGCGCAGCCAGATCCATCTGATGCTGCGCATTCATCGGAATAACCCGTAATGCGTCAAAACCCAGCCCCGACAAATCTGCAGCCTGCGCAATGCAGCCGTGCGCGCCTTCCGAAGTATAGGCAGTCAGCCTCCGGCCGCCGGCGGCCAGTCCGTGCTGCCGCACTTCCAACCCGAGCGCCGCAGTGCGCGCCACCAGCACACCCATCAAGTTCGCCATCGAACTGCCGGTGACGAACAGGCCGCTGGCCGTATCCGGGAAGCCGAACAGTTCGCGCACCCAGCGCAGCACTTGGCGTTCGACTTCCAGCGGCATCTGGTCGCGCGCACCGAGATTGGCGTTCAAACCAGCCGCCAGCATCTCGGCCAGCATGCCGACCGGATTGCCGCCGCCCTGCACCCAGCCCATGAAGCCGGGATGCGTATTGCCGCACGCATACGGCAAAATATCCTGCATGAAACTGTCATGCACCGCAGCCAGATCGGTCGGCGCGGCGGGCAAAGATTCTGTAAAAATATCGCGCTTGTGTTGCGGAATTGCTTGCCAGACCGGACGCTGGCGCAGATTCGCCATGTAATCAATGATGTCATCCAGCATCAGGTGACCTTGCGCACGCAGCGCTTGCCAATCGTCCGGATCGAGGGAGTGCGAGTGTGAATCTTTCGAAATCATTTATTTGCTAGTTTCTCTTGAAGTCTGCAATTGAAAATTACCGGCGGCAGCGATTGATCGCATCCCGCGTTTCCAGCGCTACCACGCGTGCCGCAGCGGCGAAATCTTCGCCTTGGCCCGCATACAGAATGGCGCGGGATGAATTGATCATCATGCCGCAGCCATCGGCGGTTTTGCCTGCGGCGACCGTGGCGGCAACATCGCCGCCCTGAGCGCCGATGCCGGGCACCAGCAGCGGCATGTTGCCGACAATCGCGCGCACTGCAGCCAGTTCATTGGGAAAGGTGGCACCGACCACCAGCGCGCACTGGCCGTTGGTGTTCCATTTTTCGGCCACCAGTTGCGCCACATGTTGATATACAGGCTTGCCATCGGCGTTCAGGAATTGCAAGTCGGAGCCGCCGGGGTTTGAGGTGCGGCACAGCACGATGGTGCCGCGATCCTGCCACTCCATATACGGCGCGATCGAATCGGAACCCATGTACGGGTTCACCGTCACCGCATCGGCGCCGTAACGCTCGAACGCTTCGCGCGCATATTGGGTGGCGGTAGCGCCAATATCACCGCGCTTGGCGTCCAGAATCACCGGCAGTTGCGGATAATTAAGACGCAAGTAACTGCACAGCGCTTCCAGTTGATCTTCGGCCCGCAGCGCAGCAAAATAGGCGATCTGCGGCTTGAACGCACACGCGGTATCGGCGGTGGCGTCGATGATCGCCTTGCAGAAAGTGAAAATCGCATCCGGCTGCCCTTGTAGATGGGGCGGAAATTTGCCGATGTCGGGATCGAGTCCGACGCACAACAGGGAATCGTGCTCAGCCCAGGCTGCGGAAAGTTTTTCGATGAATGTCATGGCATATCTTGATTGAGGCAAACGCGTGCATTGTAACGCTCACGAACACGTCATTCAGGATGGCAAGCAATTGAAATCCCAATGCTGCTCCCAAAATAAGGCTTTGAACGGTAACATAGTGCTTACTGCATACCTACCCACCTACTTCAGGAAAAATAAAATGAACAAATGGCTGAAACTGATTGCAATTGCGGTGTTAAGCGTCACCCTGTCGGCCTGCGGCTATAACGATTTCCAATCCAAAGATGAGGGCATCAAGGCGGCTTGGGGCGAAGTGGTCAACCAGTACCAGCGCCGCGCCGATCTGATCCCGAACCTGGTGAATACGGTCAAGGGCTACGCCTCGCACGAGAGTGCAACGCTGGAAGCAGTAATCAAGGCGCGCTCGGCTGCCACCAGTTTCCAGATTACGCCGGAAGTCTTGAACAATCCGGAAGCTTTCAACAAATTCCAGCAGGTGCAGGGCGAGTTGTCCGGTGCGCTGTCGCGCCTGATGGCGGTGTCGGAAAATTATCCGAACCTGAAAGCCGACACCAGTTTCCGCGACCTGCAATCGCAGCTGGAAGGCACCGAAAACCGCATCACGGTGGCGCGCCAGCGTTACATTGTTGCGGTGCAGGAATACAACGTGTTGGCCCGCAGCTTCCCGACCAATCTGACCGCGATGGTCTTCAGTTACCAGGTCAAACCGTCATTTACGGTCGAGAATGAAAAGGCGATCTCGAACGCACCTGCCGTGAATTTCGGTAAATAATTTTACACATGCGCATGCACACGTTCCGAATTCTGCTCACCTACACCTTGGCGTTCTGGCTAACACTAGCCGGGGGGCAGGCGCGGGCACAAGCTCCGATACAAGGCTTCGTTCCGGTGCCGCCGCTTTCGGCCCATGTGATCGACCAGGCCGGCATGCTTGACGCCAGGCAACGCAGCAATCTGGATAATGTACTGAAAGAATACGAAGCCCGCAGCGGCAGCCAGATTGCGATTTTGCTCATCAACAGCACCGCGCCGGAAGCCATCGAGCAATACAGCATCCGGGTCGCCGACGCCTGGAAGCTGGGGCGCAAAGGCGTCGATGACGGCGTCATTCTGGTGGTCGCAAAAGACAACGACAAAGCGTTGCGCCGCTTGCGCATCGAGGCCGGGCGCGGGATTCAGGGCACCGTCACCGATGCCCAGTCAAAACGCATTCTGCAAGACGTGATTGCGCCGTATTTCCGCCAGAACGATTATTACGGCGGTCTGGCCGCAGCTATCAGCGCACTGACCACGCTGATGGATCAGGAGCATCTGCCGGCACCCGCTGGCAAACAACAGACAGCCGACGATGGGTTCTCCGGCTGGCTACCGATTCTGTTTGTATTTTTAATGTTCGCTGCGATCATTTACCAGCGCTCGCGCAGTTCCTTCAAATACGGCTCTAAGGGCCGCGGTGCCGGCGTGGTTCTAGGCGGCTTGGGTGGCTTCGGCGCTGGCGGCGGATTCGGCCGGCATTCCGGCGGCGGTGGGTTTGGTGGTGGCGGCGGTGGTTTTTCCGGCGGCGGTGGCGGTTTTGATGGCGGTGGCGCATCGGGGGATTGGTAATGACGCTTTCACTATTTTCACGCCTGAAACGGCATCTGCTGACGACTTCCGGCACCGGCCGTCACGCTTTTCCGCCCGCCACGCTGAAAGCGATTGAAGCCACCATCGCCGCCGGTGAAGTATTGCACCGGGCCGAAGTCTGCCTGATTATCGAGCCGTCCCTAACGCTGACCGAAGTGTTGCAGAAAGTCTCGGCCCGCAACCGCGCCCGCGAGCTGTTTGCGCTGCATCGGATCTGGGATACCGAAGAGAATTGCGGCGTGCTGATTTACATCAATCTGGCCGATCACAAAGTCGAGATTGTGACCGACCGTGACGTTGGCAGGAAGATTGATAGTAGCGTCTGGCAAGCAATTTGCCAGACCATGACGCACGGCTTTGCCCGCGGCGAGTTTCACGACAGCGCCATTGCGGCGCTGCAAAAAATCAATGCCCTGTTGCAGGAAAATTACCCGACACAAGGCGAGACCAGCAATCAAATCGACAACCGGCCGGTGCTGCTGTGATGTGGTGATGTGCCCTGCATGAGCAATATACTCCTATAGGAAGCATCATTTCCCGCATATACATAATGCAGAAAACTTGCATACTCCAGTAAAAACTATTATCCCGCCTGATAGATCCACTGCAAAAGCGCATCCTGCGCCGCGCGTCCCGATGCGGCGTTGGTATCGTTAATCAGAAATACCACCACATAACGCCGGCCGGATGCGGCCAGCACATAGCCGGCAATCGAGCGCACCTGGTGCAGCGAGCCGGTTTTGATATGGGCGTTGCCAGCGATATCTTCATCCCGAAGCCGCTTGCGCATGGTGCCATCGAGCCCCACCAGCGGCAACGACCCGATGAATTCCGGCATGGTCGGCGCGCGGTATGCCGCTACCAGCATGCGCCCAAGCGTACGAGGTGAAATGCGCTCGGTACGCGACAGGCCGGAACCGTTTTCAATCACCAGTTCAGGCGCATTGATGCCCTTGCCTGCCAGCCAGAAACGCACCGCATCGGCGCCGCGCCGGGTGCTGGCCGGCAACAGCGGGATTGAAGGCGACAAACTTAACAACACCTGGCGCGCCATCACATTGTTGCTGTATTTATTGATATCGCGAATAATTTCCGGCAACGCCTGGGACGACCATTCTGCGATCAGGCTGGCGTCGTCCGGCACGCGGCCGTTGATGACTGCGCCATTAAAGGTGCCGCCAAGCTCCCACCACATCTGGCGAAACATCTTGTCGAAAAACTGCACATGACTGATCCGGTAAGGATTCATATACCAAGTCTTGTCACCACAAGCGACCGGAAACGCACCGTTAAAAATGAGGCCGTCGTCGGTGAATTCGGCACCCAGCTTATCGTGCCAATTACCGCAATCCCCGTTGGAGACCCGCGGCGCGGCGACTTTAAAGCCGGCAAACGGCAGATCCACCGAGGCTTTCACAGTGCCGGCAGCATCTGGCAAAAAGCGCACGCCGATCGTCTTGTAGTTCAGCAGCAAAGCGTCCGGCCCGACGTTATAAGGTTTGCCGGGTTCATCATCGAATGCCGCTGCATCGTGCGGATTTTCCTCAAATGCACTACGGTCAAGCACCAGATTACCTCTGATATCGCGGATGCCCTGGGCGCGAATCCTGCGCAGGAACAGCCAGAAATTTTCCAGCACCAGTTTCGGGTCGCCGCTGCCTTGGATAATCAAATCGCCGTGCAACACATCGCCCTGCTGCGGTCCGGCGGCATAAGCCAAGGTCTTCCAGGCATAGGTGGGGCCCAGCAGCTCAAGCGCCGCATCGGTAGTCACCAATTTCATCACCGAGGCCGGATTGAATGCACTCGCTGCATTGACCTCCAGCAGCGTCGCTCCGGCCGACACGTCCTGCACATAAACCCCGACCCCCGTCACGGGAATGCCGGCGCGCTGCAGCGCAGCGTCCACTGTAAGTGGTAACGCCTGAGCGCAGCCCGCTACGGCCCATACCAGCAAGCCACATCCAGCGGCCGATTTGGCAAATTTGATAATGTTATTTAAGTACATCGTATTCCTGTTGATAAGCTGAAACGCAGCTGATTTTGTTTTTTAAGCGACTCGCCTGAAACCAGTATTGTGCACTGAGCCAGCACGCCAGAGCGCCTATTGGATGATTTTTGAATAGAAAACGCCGCGTGTTACCGGCAATTTCCAAGAATTCAGATAAAAAAAACGAAGGCAGACGCCTCCATTTTTCACAAAAATGGCACTCATTGTTTTGAATTTGACCTATCGCAAGGAAGATCTGCATGCGACATCGCAAGCCTCATGCTTGCAATACACTTGAAAAAATATGAACAAACTCTGCCAAACAGGAGGCGAACGATATTTATGGCAAACCTAACCAAACAGCAAATCGATGGACTGCAACGCACCATGGAAGAGGAAATCGCTCGCGTACTGAATGAGGCACGCGAGGAGATGGATCCCGATGTCAAAGCAAGTTACGGCAATATCGTCGACAGCGTACCTGATAGCGGTGACGAGGCAGCAGCCTACACATTGATTGATACGGAAAACGCAATAATTGGCCAGCACTTACAACAGGTCCGCGATATCAATACAGCACTGAAGCGGATTCAGGCTGGCACGTACGGGACCTGCATTGATTGCGAAGGCGAAATAGACTTCAAGCGGCTGTCCGTCTACCCGACGGCAAAACGCTGCATAGAATGCCAGCGTCAATACGAAAAAACCTACGCTAACAAACCTGGACCGACAGTGTAGTTTGCCCATTACATTGAAAAATGCCGGGTGATCCGCATTGCGATCACCGCAGTTAAGAAATGCGCGGTGCATCACGCACGTTCCGAACCAATCCTGGGGCCAGACTAAGGAACGTGTACGAAATAACTTCCCGAACTCATGAACCTGCCTGCGGTGAGATCGTGTAGTTCCATTTGGGGAAGATCGAGTCAAGCATAATTTTCATGTTGGTTTTCAGATGGTCTGCCGCCTTGCGGCCGGTTTCATAAGCGCTGTTGATGATGTCAACCGTGACGCGCAGTCCGGTGCTGGTCTGGGTGCGTTCGA
>JBGSTZ010000041.1:0-3198 GCA_041736255.1 Burkholderiaceae bacterium | reverse complement strand
TGCTACCGACTATCTTGCAAGCTATCTGGGATGGCGCAGAATGCTGGAGCGTTTCGGCAAAAACCTTTCCCCAAGCATGGGTTTGCGTGCTGCTTTAGGGAAATAAAGACACTTTCAACAGGCCATTGCGACATAGCCTATAAAATCAGGATATGCGAAATAGGGTAGGTTGATGCTGAGCGCAGCGAAGCCCAACATTCTGCGCACAATGTTGGGCTGATAAGGCGTTAGCACTACCTGCAAAATCGGTTCCATTAGTTGCTCAAAAAATGTAAAGACTTGACTGATAAGAGACTTATGTGATCATCGTTTGCGAAACACCAGATCCCACACGCCGTGCCCCAGCTTCAAGCCGCGATTTTCGAACTTCGTCACCGGACGATATTTGGGGCGCGGCGCAAATCCTTCTGCGGTATTTTCCAAAGCCCGTTCCGCCGACAACACTGTCTGCATCTGATCTGCATATTCCTGCCAGTCGGTGGCGCAATGTAAATAGCCGCCCGGCGCTATTCGTGACGCCAGCAATTTCACCAGCGGCGTCTGGATCATCCTGCGCTTGTTATGGCGCGCTTTGTGCCACGGATCGGGGAAGAAAATATGTACGCCAGCCAAAGATGACGGCGCGATCATATGGGTCAGCACTTCAAACGCATCGTGCTGAATCAGGCGCATATTGCTGAGTTTCTGCTCGTCGATCAGCTTCAGCAAACTGCCCACGCCCGGCGTATGCACTTCTACCCCGATAAAGTTCTTCTCCGGCATGCCTGCTGCAATTTTGGCACTGCTCTCGCCCATGCCAAAACCGATTTCAAGAATGGTCGGCGCGCTGCGCCCGAAAGCCAGCGCAGGGTCCATCGGCGCTTTAACGTAAGGCAAGCAAAACTGCGGCCCCAATTCGGCAATCGCGCGTCCCTGCGCCACCGACAGGCGGCCTGCCCGCGTCACAAAACTGCGAATCCGGTGTTTGGTCGGGTCGTAAAAACGGGCTTTGCCGCTATCGTCAGAAGATGGGGTATCGGTCATGCTTTGAGTGGTTTGCAAGAAGGTTAGAGCGGTTTGCGCTACGTCAACAACACGTAACTACGCCAACAAAAAAGGCACCGAGTCAGGTGCCTTGGAAACTGGAGCGGGTGAAGGGAATCGGACCCTCGTCGGAAGCTTGGGAAGCTTCTGCTCTACCATTGAGCTACACCCGCGAAGCGTGCATTTTACGCGGGTTTCAATCGGATTGGCAAACTTGCTGCGTGGCAGGTGTGATGGAAAATGGGGAGGACACTGCATCCAAGCTGTTTATTTTTGAAAGTTGATTCGGAGATATCATGTACTTTCGTTCGCAACAGTTGTTAAATCCCGCGCTCGAAAATGCTACTGAATTATTTCATGGCGGGCTTGGCTGGTAGCGCATACCCGAGAAACTCCAAGTAAGATTTCAGCAGGAATCATGCAAAAATTTCAGACATTTGATAACGAACTGCTTAATAGTGCGGGCCTGAACCGGCATGCTATTTTTAATATTGACGACCTTCCCGTGGAAATTGTCGCGCCCATCAGGGCAAGTTGCGTTTCTGTCCAGTCTTATCGCCAGCTCATTATGATTGGTCACGCGGGGAGGACGCTCTGGCAATCTTAAAAAGCATCCGAGATCGTTTCTGAGAATCCTATCGATGATTTCACGGTTTAGACTATGCGACATTGGTTGGAAAAGTGTCACGCACAAAACACATACGAAATCGTCTATCCGGGAAATTGCGCGATTGGCCTGCAGTGACTTGGCCAATTGGCGGGATGGCACCATGCCACGCCGTTCATGGTGGGCATTGATCAGGAATGGGGTTCCTGGTACGCGTACCGTGCGGTGGTGTTGACCGATACTGCCTTTGAGCCAACCAAGCCTATTGCGAGTGCGTCTCCCTGCACAAGCTGTGATGACAGAGTCTGCATCGCCAGTTGCCCTGGAGCGGCCCTGGAAGGAAGACATTTCGATTTCGTGAAATGCGTCAACACCCGAAAGCAGGCCGGATCAAGTTGCAAGGCTACTTGTCTTGCTCTGATCAGTTGTCCGGTGGGCAGTATTCACCGTTATAGCGATGAGCAGTTCAACATTCCTATTCGATGTCCATGCGGTGCAGGGCCGGAGCATTAAAAGTCGTTAAAAAACAATAGTTTACCGCGGGGTATTGTAAACAAACGGGAAATCGTGTTTATTCTTGATTTTGATTTGGGAGCAGACATGAATCCTGGCATGGTCCTGATACAACGACTGAGAGGCATTGACGATCCGCGCGTCACAGGCCGGTGTGATCACGCACTCGTCGATATTCTGATGATCGCGCTGTGCGCGATCATGGCGGGTGCCGAAGGCTGGGATGACATCGAAGCCTGGGGCGAGGCCAACGAAGAACGACTGCGTCTTTACCTGGATCTGCGCAACGGGATCCCTGGCCACGATATGATCCGGCGCGTGTTTGAGGCGATTGATCCGAAGCAGCTCGAAACGGTGCTGCTGGAATGGATCGGACATGTGTGCCCGGTGCTGGGCCAGATGATCGCGATCGATGGCAAGAGTATTCGGGGTTCGGGGTCTCTTCTTCGTGGCCAGCGGGCACTGCATGTGGTGAGCGCCTATGCCAGCGAGGTTGGGCTGGTTCTGGCTCAGCAGCGCTGTGAGGAGAAGTCCAATGAGATCACGGCGATCGAAGCGCTGCTGCCCAATCTGGCACTCACGGGCTGCATCGTGACGATCGACGCGATGGGATGCCAGACAGCGATCGCCGCACAAATGATCGAGCGCAAGGGTGACTATCTGCTCAATGCCAAAGACAATCAGCCCAAGCTTGCCGAGGCGATCGAAGAATACATCCGCATTGGCGAGCAGCACGCATGGGCCAATCTGATGCCATCCCGGTTTGAAACACGCGACAAGGGACACGGGCGCGTCGAGACGCGGCGCTGCGTATCATTGTCGGTGCCGGAATATATTCCGGAGATCCTGCGCTGGCCCGGCATCAAGAGCATTGCGCGTATTGAAGCCGTGCGCGAGGCGCAGGGAAAAATGACGACGGAAGTACGCTACCTGATGGGTTCCATGGCACCCGACGCGCAGGCAATATTGAGCGCCACGCGGCTGCACTGGGGCATAGAGAACGGTTTGCACCGCTGCCTGGATGTGGCATTTCGCGAGGATGCCAGCGCCGTCCA
>JBGSTZ010000136.1:0-5917 GCA_041736255.1 Burkholderiaceae bacterium | reverse complement strand
AATTTATGCCGTATTCAAATTGGAGTGCCTGAATATAAAGCTCAAAACAAACCATTTCGCGATAAGGGCAAAACTCTTCATCAAAGCAACCCGACAGGCCTATGCCGAACTACAGGCTCTGCAGGCTGCGTAACATCAGCTATTAATTGTATTTTTCAATACCGCAATTTATATATGCGGAAAAATCATGGTTTTTAGGCATACGCCCCGTTATTTTAATTACTCCGATTCCTCCTCGATATCCGAAGGCGGCAATATCTGCTGCGACAGGCCCAGCAACACGGGCGGCACGTAGCTTTCGAGCAGCGCGGTGCGGCTGTCGGGCGTCTCCAGACTGATGCGCCCCAGTGCGCCGGTGCGGTAATCCTGCAGCAACGTATTGGCGGCTTTTTCGAAATCCCAATCGCCGCCTTTCAAGCGATAACCGCGCCGCTGCGCGACACCTTCGACCACGCTGACCGCGTCCATGCCTTCGATTTTCAGGTTGTAACGCGTTGCCAGCAATTGCGGATAACGCTGCAACAAAATCTCGGCCAGGAAAATGGCGATTTCGTCCTCCATCAAGGCGTTGACGCCGATCGCGTGGCTGGCGGCCAGCATCAAGCCGTCGGTCGGATGGGCGATTTTTGGCCACAACAAGCCGGGCGTATCGATCAGGATCATGTTTTTGTTCAGGTACAAACGCTGTTGCACCTTGGTCACCGCCGGCTCGTCGCCGACCTTGGCCACGCGTCTTTTGAGCAAGGCGTTCATCAGCGTCGATTTGCCGACGTTCGGAATGCCCATGATCATCATCCGCAACGCCTTGGTCGGCACGCCGCGATGCGGTGCCTGCTCCAAGCACAAGGCTGGAATCTTCAAGACATCCGACGGTTTTTTGCAGGACAGCGCAACCGCGCGCACGCTTTTTTGGCTATTGTAAAAAGCCAGCCAGGCTTGTGTCGCTGCCGGATCGGCCAGATCGCTCTTGTTTAAGATTTTCAGGCAAGGCCGCTGCCGGAACAGGCGCAACTCTTCGACCATCGGATTGCAACTGGCTTGCGGGATGCGGGCATCGAGCACTTCGATGACCAGATCGGTAGCTTCCATGGTTTCCGCAGCTTTCTTGCGGGCGGCGTTCATGTGGCCGGGGAACCATTGTATCGACATGCGGAATCAATTCTTGCGGGATAAAACGCTATTGTACGGAGTTGTGGCGTGCGCCATCTAAAATCCGTCCAGCCCGGCCAAAACTTGCAAGTGTGCTACCACGCTGCGCCCCAGCGCAGACAGGTTGTAACCGCCTTCGAGGCAACTGACGATGCGCCCGCCTGCATACAATTTGGCGACATCCATGACCTGTTGGGTAATCCATGCGTAATCGGCTTCGACCAGATCCATCTGACCAATATCATCTTCCCGGTGGGCATCGAAACCGGCTGATATGAAGATCATTTGCGGCCGGAAGGCGTGCAGCGCCGGCAGCCATTTTTCGGTAATCTGCTGGCGCACCTCGGCGCCTCCTGTGTATGCCGGCAGCGGAATATTGACCGCGTTCGTGATGCTGCGGTCGGTCCCGCTGTACGGATACAGCGGATGCTGGAAGAAATTCGCCATCAGCACCCCTGGATCGTTGGCGAATGCTTCTTCGGTGCCGTTGCCATGATGGACATCGAAATCGACGATGGCTACCCGTTGCAGCCCATGCACTTCCAGCGCGTGCCGCACCGCGATGGCGACGTTATTAAAAAGGCAAAATCCCATCGACTCCGTCGGCCGCGCATGATGGCCGGGCGGGCGAATCGAGCAGAAGGCGTTTTCGACCTCGCCTTTGAGGACCGCATCAGTAGCCGCTACTGCGGCGCCGGCAGCCGCCAGCGCCGCTTTCCAGCTGAAGGCATTGAGCGAAGTATCGCCATCCAGCGGGTAATAGCTGGATTGGCCGCTGTGCACCTGCGGCACGTTGTCGCGAATCAGCGCGATGGCCGCCGACGTATGGACGCGAGCGATGTCAGCCACATCGGCGATCGGTGCCTGGCGATGCTTCAGAAAAGCGCCAACCCGGCTTGAAATCAACTGATCGGCAATTGCCTGCAAGCGCTCCGGTGACTCAGGATGCCAACTTCCCATTTCATGGAGCATGCAGTCGGAATGCGTGTAAAAAGCTGTCGTCATGGATGCAGGTTCGTCCGCTGCTACGGGCGTATCTTTCTTTAATTACATCAGCTTGGGATCAGGAATGCATCAGTATTGAGGCCAAAATGCGTCAAAAAAATAGCGCCAAAGCAAAAGATTCACGTTGCCTATATTAATGAAGTATCTCTATGTTCGTTAGCGCACAGTATTTATACGTATATCAGCATATTGTAGGTATCTGTTAAGGTTAACTTCGACACACATTGGAGCATAAAGCATAAATATTTTTAAGACTTTCAAGAAAATTCTTATAACTGATATTGCATACGCAAATAATTCATAATACAATCGCAGTCATTAAAAAATAGGGTGTATCACTAATTTATTATCATTTACTGCATATTTTTAGTGGCATATAAAATATACTCCAATTTATACTAACGAATATCCAAGCCTATTTTAGCGTCAGTATTTATTTCTACATACCCTTGACACTCGCACACAAGCTTTTACCATTGACCAAATTCTCTACTAATATGTGCGCGCGTAAGGTCAGTTATTATCCTGCGCCTCCAAGCCATGCCTCATGTTTGACTAATTCCAGACGGTCATCCGACGGATTCATGGTGACCGCCACTCCAAGGCCACAATGCATTTGTACCCAATGTTGATAAAATTTTCTAATAAACTGCAGCGCGTGACACTCCTGTCCATCGTGCTTTTGCTGCTATCGCTAGGATTGGGGCCGCACACGACTGCGGCACGCAATGTCGATGCCACGGAAGAAAATCAGGCCGAATTCGTTAAATTTGGACAATCGGAAGAAGTCGCAAGCTTTATTGATCAAATGGTTGAAAAACATCATTTCGACAAAGCCAAACTGCAAGCAATCCTGGCCCAAGTCGAATATTCCGAAACAGCAACCCGATTAATGCAACCAGGACCTCCGGGGCAACCAAAGAACTGGCAAACCTACCGTGCACGCTTCATGGAACCGATACGCGTCAATGCCGGTGTGCAATTCTGGAATGATTACGCCACCGAACTGGAACGCGCCGAAATACAGTATGGCGTTCCGGCGGAAATCATCGTCGGCATCATCGGTGTGGAAACCGTATATGGCCGCAACACGGGGAATTTTCGGGTACTTGATACCCTGACCACGCTCGGTTTTGACTACCCAGATACCCCGACACGCATGGCAAGAATGGCATTTTTTCGCGGCGAACTGGAAAATGTCTTGTTGTATGCGCGCGAATCCGGCATCGACCCTTGGTCCCTGACCGGATCCTATGCAGGCGCGATAGGCTGGCCGCAGTTCATGCCCAGCAGTATCCGCAGTTATGCGGTTGATTTCGACCAAGACGGCACAATTGATTTACAGAATTCGCCCGCAGATGCCATTGGAAGCGTGGCCCATTATCTGACAGTGCATGGATGGAAACGTGATGCGCCTATCATTTTTCCTGCAACCATCCCGGCATCGGCCAACAAGGACCAACTCTGGACATCGTTCATCGGCCAAGGCTTGGAAGCAAAATACACCTTCGGTGCTTTGGAAAATGCTGGGGTAGTGCCAAGTCCACAGACGCCAACAGATTTGCTGTACGGTCTGGTCGATTTACAAAACGGTGCCGCAGCGACTGAATACTGGCTGGGCACCGACAATTTTTTTGCCATCACTCTATATAACCGCAGCTTTTTTTACGCGATGTCGGTAATCGAGCTTGGTCGCACAGTCAGTGCCATGCGCAGCAGATAGTTGCAACTGCCCACTCGACCATTCAGGGTAGCGCACATATTTAATGCAATATTGACAACAGTCAACTCGAACTATTATTTATCTGACAAAATATTTCTTAAGTGGAGGGAATTTTTATATTTTTTAATAGTCTGACACTTGTTTTGCAGATATTTTTCTCAAAATAAGATTATTATCACGTTCTTACTTGCCGTATGGCATTAATTGTTGGTGCATCAAAGCAATAGCATTTTGGAATTTTTGTTGTTGCATTATTTTAATAGCAATAAATTTAACCAGAAATTTCAAAGCATCGCATCGTTGTCGTTGTACTTGATATTTGTATTACCGTAAAAGCAACTATAAGAGCATCAGGCACATCCACGCTATCCGGATCTAAGAATTTGTTTTTAAATGTAAATTTGCTTACGGTCATACACGGTTTCACTGTATTACTCCATAGCGATGCATGTATAAGCAGATTCTTTGTTGCGCTTCCACCCCATAAAATTTATAAAATGAAAGACCAAAATCATGACCACGCAAACAGACATTGACACCGGCAGCACCGCACTGATGGATCAGTTTGAATACAATCCGAATCGTCTATTGGATACGTTAATCGAAAAGCTACATCTGAAAAACGATGCAGCACTTTCGCGGGCGCTGGAAGTTGCACCACCTGTCATCAGCAAGATCCGTCACCGCAGATTGCCAGTCGGTGCATCTCTGCTGATCAGAATGCACGAAGTAAGCGATTTAAGCATCCGCGATCTGCGCTACTTGATGGGCGATCGTCGCAACAAGTTCAGGATCAGCGACAAGCAGTTCAAGCCAAAGGAAACAGCGGCAGCGTAAATCCCCTGTGGCATGAAGTGCATTTGATCGCAGGGCTGAAGGCATTACCTTATATCAGGCCTGCGACCAAGAAACTCAGGCGGGGAAAATTCCGGTTGATAGATAGCGGTCACCGCGATCGCATACGATAAAAACTATGGTTGCATTCTCAACTGTTTGAGAAACCCGTAGCGCAACTTCGCAAGCACCCGCAGCGGAGATGCCGCAGAAAATTCCTTCTTCGACCGCAAGTCGTCTTGCCATGTGCTCCGATGCGGCTTGGCTTACCGACTCAATCTGATCGACTCTGGATTTGTCATAGATCTTTGGCAGATAGGCTTCCGGCCATTTACGGATACCCGGAATCTGCGAGCCTTCTTCCGGTTGCGCACCAATAATGCGCACTGCGTCGTTTTGTTCCTTCAAATATTGCGACACGCCCATGATGGTGCCGGTGGTACCCATCGCACTCACAAAATGCGTCACGCGCCCTTCGGTATCGCGCCATATTTCTGGCCCGGTAGTTTCATAATGCGCGCGCGGATTGTCCGGATTGGAGAACTGGTCAAGGATCAAACCCTGGCCGTCATTCTGCATCTGCAGCGCCAGATCCCTGGCATATTCCATGCCGCCGATCTTGGGCGTGAGCACTAATTGCGCACCATAAGCAGACATGCTTTGACGCCGTTCCATGCTGAGATTTTCAGGCATCAGTAAAGTCATCTTGTAGCCGCGAATGGAAGCCACCATCGCAAGCGCAATGCCGGTATTGCCGCTGGTGGCTTCAATCAATGTGTCGCCAGGCTTGATCTCACCACGTTCTTCGGCACGCATGATCATCGACAAAGCAGCCCTATCCTTGACCGATCCTGCTGGATTATTGCCTTCCATTTTGCCGAGAATAACGTTATTTCTACGCGCAGTGTCAGCGCCTGCAATATGTTTTAGTTGAACTAATGGGGTGTTGCCTATCGTGTTTTCTATTGTCTGGTAATGCATGGTGTCCGGTCTATCGCATCAGTAAAATTGCATTTTAGTCCGAGTCAGGCCAGTACGCGCTGCCTGTTCAGTAAATCGTGCTGCATCGAGTAGGGGACGGGGTTGCCCCCATACGCGCTAACCAAAAGAACCAGATCTCAGTTGGTCCGATTGATACTGTCGGTTCTTTCGCGGAGGATCTCGCAGGAAACCGCGTATTTCACCCCATCGCGCCAGGCAGGCAAA
>JBGSTZ010000128.1:0-18124 GCA_041736255.1 Burkholderiaceae bacterium | reverse complement strand
GCGTTCACGCAGGATACGCCCACACCGTGCAAACCGCCGGAAACTTTGTAAGAATCTTTGTCAAATTTACCACCGGCGTGCAACACGGTCATCACTACCTGCAGGGCGCTCACCTTCAATTTGGGGTGTAACCCAGTTGGAATACCGCGTCCGTTGTCCTGAACGGTGATGCTGTTGTTGGGGTGGATGGTTACCCAGATGTCAGTGCAGTAGCCTGCAAGGTGCTCGTCGATGGAGTTGTCCACAACTTCCCAGACGAGGTGGTGCAGACCTTTGATGTCCGTACTGCCAATGTACATGCCGGGGCGTTTCCGCACTGCTTCGAGCCCTTCCAGAATTTGGATGGAGGAAGCGCCGTATTGGCTGTTGTCGGGCTGGCTGGCGTTGTCTGTTTGAATCTCGGACATGGGCTACTTTCTGATTAAACGGTTACTGATTGCTGCACGCGCTTGGCGCTATAAATATACTATTAATTGTATGTTTATTTATTGCAATAAATATATGCGGAAAATGCCATGTTATTTGGCATATTCCCTATTCATTTTCTAAGTCAAATGCGCATCGGCATCACGACATATTTGAAGTCGGGGTTTTCGGGAATCGAGATCAGTGCCGATGAGTTGGAGTCTCCGAGTGCGACGTTGATGTATTCGCACTTCAGGTTGTTCAGCACATCCTGCAGGTAAGAAACGTTGAAACCGATGTCGACGCTGTCGCCGCCGTAATCGATTTCGAGTTCTTCGACCGCCTCTTCCTGGTCGGCATTGGTGGAGCTGATCTTCAGACTGCCGGGCGTGACGATGCAACGCACGCCCTTGAATTTGTCAGAGGTCATGATGGCGGCCCGTTGCAGCGAATGCAGCAAGGCGTCGCGACTGATGATGAAACTGTTTTTGTAGCCTTTCGGCACCACCCGGGTGTAATCGGGGAACTTGCCTTCGACCAGCTTGGAAATCAGTTCGATATCGCCGAAAGTCAATTTGACCTGGTTGCTGGCAATATCGAGTTTCACCGGCTCGTCGCTTTCTTCCAACAAGCGCTGCAATTCCAGAATGGTCTTGCGCGGAATGATGACTTCCTGACGCGGGAAATCCTGCTCTGTTTCGACCTGGCAAAAAGCCAGGCGGTGGCCGTCGGTGGTGACCGCGATCACGTTCTTGCCATCAACCACCAGCAGCAGGCCGTTCAGGTAATAGCGGATGTCTTGCTGCGCCATCGAGAAATGCACCATGTTGAATAGGTGCTTGAGGGTCTTTTGCGGCAGCGTTAGGCTGGCGTTGTATTGCTCGGCTTGCGCCACTGTCGGGAATTCATCGGCGGCCAGCGTTTGCAGCGCAAAGCGCGATTTACCGCTTTGTACCGTCATGCGCTTGTTGGTCAGCGTCAGCGTCACATCGCCGGATTCCGGCAAGGCGCGCAGGATGTCAAGCAGCTTGCGTGCCGCAACCGTGGTCGCCATGACTTCGGCACCAACGCCGATCTGGGCGTTGGTGGTGATTTGCACCTCAATGTCGGTGGACAGAAAAGAAACCTTTTCGCCATCCTTACGAATCAGGATATTGGCCAGAATCGGCAAAGTGTGCCGACGCTCGACAATACCGCTGACGACCTGCAAGGGGCGCAGCAGCGCATCTCTATGAGTCTTCACCAATTGCATAGTTATATCCTTGATTGTCAATGGTTAAAGTTTACCGTTGGCTTGTCGCGCCACGTTCGGTATAAACGCCAGTAAAACGGAGTAAAACCAACTAAAAATACTTAATATTTCTCAGCGCCAGAGTGGCGCGCTTCATACTTGCATCTGGGCCAGCTTGGCCGCTAATGCGGTGGCAAGCCAGACCCGCCATTATCCATAAATCCGCTGGCAATTAGCAATCCTGACGCTTTACGGCAATAGTTGCCGCTTTTTCTAACCTTTTAGCGTCTGTTCCAGCACATGCAGCTCGTGGTTGCACTCCGGATTCTTGGTGCGGTCCAGCGTGATTTTGCGCACTGCATGCAAGACCGTGGTGTGATCGCGTCCGCCGAACAGGTCGCCGATTTCCGGCAGGCTTTTCTGCGTCAATTCCTTGGCCAGATACATCGCAATCTGGCGCGGCCGCGCAATATTCGCCGGCCGTTTCTTGGAATACATGTCGGCCACTTTGATGTTGAAAAAATCGGCGACGGTCTTCTGGATGTTTTCCACCGAAATTTGCCGGTTTTGCACCGACAACAGATCTTTCAACGCTTCCTTGACCACATCAATCGTGATGTCCTTGCCGTGAAAACCCGAATATGCGAGGATTTTACGCAACGCACCTTCCAGTTCGCGCACGTTGGAACGCAAATGCTTGGCGACGAAGAATGCCACATCGTCCGACAGCGTGACACCCTCTTGGGTCGCCTTTTTCAGCAAAATAGCAACCCGCATTTCCAGCTCAGGCGGCTCGATCGCGACCGTCAGGCCGGAATCAAAGCGCGACGTCAAGCGGTCATCCATGCCGGTGATTTCTTTCGGATAGGTATCGCTGGTGATGATGATTTGTTTCTTTGCTGCAATCAGCGCTTCAAACGCATAAAAGAATTCTTCCTGGGTGCGACTCTTGCCACCGAAGAACTGAATATCATCAATCAACAACATGTCGAGCGAATGATAATACCGCTTGAACTCATCGAAACCCTTGCGCTGGTAAGCGGTCACTACGTCGCGAACGTACTGTTCGGCGTGAATGTAGCGAATTTTTGCATTCGGCTGATCGGCCAGCACCTGATTGCCGATGGCGTGAATCAAATGTGTTTTACCCAGTCCGACGCCGCCATAGAAGAACAGTGGATTGTATGAAACGCCCGGATTATTGGCGACCTGGATCGCCGCGGCGCGTGCCAGTTGATTGGCCTTGCCGGTAACGAAGCTATCGAACGTCAATGCCGTATTGATGCGACTTTGATCGCGGCGGGGCGCAGGTGGTGCAGATGCTGCCGGCGTTTCGGCAAAGCGCAATTGCGCATCGGTTGGCACCGGCGCGCCCATCGGATCGCCAGCAGGTGCGACCACATTGGGCCGTCGTGGCGCATTGAGCTTCGGGTCCAGCACGAATTGCACATCAATCGGCATTTCCCAGAACTGGGCTGCGAGGACATTGATGCGGCTGGCGAATTGGGTTTTGACCCAATCCAGCTTGAAGCGATTTGGCGCAGCAATACGCAATACGCCGCCGTCAAAGTCGAGCGGAGCCAGCGGTTTAATCCAAGCACTGAATTGCTGCGGCGTCAGTTCCTGCTCCAGTTGGGCGGAGCAGGTCTGCCAGAAATTTTCCATGAATCTTCTTGATTGAAAAGGTGTGGGAGGGAGGGCGTATCGGTATTTGCACAGAAAAAACAGCGATGCAATCCTGCATCAGATCGCCACACATCCGCTCTATTCTACCCTTGCAGAACAAAGTTATCCACAGGCAGCGCTACTTTTAGATTGCCAGTGCATATTCATTCCTTTGGATAAATACCGCTGGCGTGTTGACAAACCTATGCAAAATAATGTCTAATCCACGGTTCCCTGACCATTCAATGGTTGCTTTAGCTTGTGCCTGATTCGGTATGCGCGCTGCAAACATCTAAATGTGGCGCTGGGCGTAGCAAGACGATTTATACCGATTTATTTAGCTGATTAACGAGACCAACATGAAACGTACATACCAACCCTCAGTCGTACGCCGCAAACGCACCCACGGCTTTCGCGCACGCATGGCAACCCGCGGCGGCCGCGCCGTATTGAATGCACGTCGTGCAAAGGGTCGTAAGCGTTTGGCCGCTTAAGCCAAACGTACTGCAGGAAAGCTGACTGCGTGACAAACGATTTTTCACGTGCTCGGCGAATCGTTAAAACGGATGACTTTTCATCCGTTTTTCGTATGCGCCCAGCCTACAGAACTGCGCATTTTGTGTTGTATACCAAGCCGGCAGGATTGCCCAATGCCCGCTTGGGTATCGTGGTGGCAAAACGGTTTGCGCAGCGCGCGGTAACCCGCAACACCATCAAACGGGTGGCACGCGAGCTGTTTCGCCAGACCGAATTATTGTCATTGGATTGCATTGTTCGCCTGTCCAAGCCCATCAATACCAAGGCCGATCCGGCAACTACCGTGCAATTGAAAGTACTGCTGCGCACTGAATTGACGCGCTTGCTGGCGTCGCAGAAACTGCCGGAGAACTCCTGATGAAGACGCTATTGCTGTTGCTGTTGCGTGCGTATCAGCTGTGCATCAGCCCATTCCTTGGGCAAAATTGCCGCTTCTATCCGAGTTGCTCCGATTATGCCAGCCAAGCGGTGCGCGAGTATGGCGCCTTAAAAGGCAGCGCAATGGCTACCAAACGCCTATGCAAATGCCATCCATGGCATCCGGGCGGATTTGATCCTGTACCGGAAAAAAAACCTGGATCCACTTCTGCAGACGCTAGCGACTGCAGCCATTCCCGAATTACTGATTTCTCCTGACAAGTACACTTATGGATATCAAACGTACCATTCTTTGGGTTGTTTTTTCGATTTCGCTGTTGATCCTTTGGGACAACTGGATGCGTTATAACGGAAAACCATCGATGTTTTCGCCATCGGTGACGCAGCAAGACAAAACTGGCGCTACTGCAGCAACCGGATCCTCTAAAACCGAGGTGCCGCAAGCATCTGTCACCGGTACTGGTGCCGGTAACACGCAGTCGCCGGCAGAAATTGCCGCAACGGCTGCCGGCGCGGCATCTGTCAAGAGTGAAATCGTGACGATTACCACCGATGTCGTTAAGGCGCACATTGATACGGCGGGTGGCGAGTTGCAGTATCTTGAGCTTTTAAAGCACAAGGATACGGTCGATCAGACGAAAAATCTGGTGTTGTTCAATGCCACTCCCCAGCAAACTTACCTGGCACAGACGGGTTTGATAGGTGGTGCATTTCCCAATCACAAGTCCACTTTCACGGTGCAACCTGGCGCCCGCGAATTGGGTTCAGACAACACAGTGAAACTGGTACTGGAGTCTGAAACCGGTGGCGTCAAACTGATCAAAACTTTTACCTTCAAACGCGGTGATTACAATATTGACGTCAAGCACGACGTCATCAACTTATCCGGTGAGCCGATTGCTCCTTCGTTATATTTGCAGTTGGTGCGCGATGGCAACAAGCCAGGTGGAGAGTCCAAGCTTTATAGTACTTTCACCGGCCCCGCGGTATTTACCGATGCAGAAAAATTCCAGAAGTTGTCTTTCGACAATATTGCAGATGGCAGTGATGAGCATGCGAAAAAGGCCGATAACGGCTGGGTGGCGCTGATACAGCACTATTTTGTCTCAGCTATCGTTCCCCAGGACAAAGCGTCGCGTGAAATATTCACCAAAAAAGTCGACACCAATCTGTACGCGATAGGCACCATTTTGCCACTGGGTACCATTGCACCGGGAGCGACTGCCTCGATGACTGCGGACTTGTACTCCGGCCCGCAAGAAACCGGCGTACTGGAAAAAATTGCTCCCGGACTCGATCTGGTTAAAGATTATGGCTGGCTGACGATTATTGCCCGCCCTATTTTCTGGCTGATGGATCAAATCCACAAAGTACTCGGCAATTGGGGTTGGACCATTATCGCGCTGACGGTTTTGATCAAATTGGCGTTCTTCCCCTTGTCGGCAGCGAGCTATCGCAGTATGGCCAAAATGAAGCTGGTCACGCCGAAAATGACTTCGATTCGCGAGCGCTTCAAAGGCGAGCCGCAAAACATGAATAAGGCGATGATGGAGTTGTACAAGACTGAAAAAATCAATCCGCTCGGTGGCTGCTTACCGATCGTGGTGCAGATTCCAGTCTTCATTTCGCTGTACTGGGTGTTGCTGGCCAGTGTCGAAATGCGCAATGCGCCATGGTTGGGCTGGATTCACGACCTGTCGGCACCGGATCCATTTTATATTTTGCCCGTAGTGATGGCGGTATCCATGTTCATTCAGACCAAGCTGAACCCGAAACCGCCTGATCCGATGCAAGCCAAGATCATGATGTTCATGCCTATTGCATTTTCGGTTATGTTCTTTTTCTTCCCTGCTGGTTTGGTACTGTACTGGGTTGTCAACAATATATTGTCAATCGCCCAACAGTGGGCCATTACTAAAAAGATGGAGGGCGGCAAAAAAGCATAGGCTTTTTCACCTATAAGACGCACATGCAAAGGCGGAATCTGGAAAGATTCCGCCTTTTTTATTAAAGATAATTCGGTTTTCGTCCGCTATCCGAATGTTCCTGATAGACAATGTGCAGCTCGACGCAATCGCATTTAATACAGTAATGGCTTTAGATGACTGGTAATGCACCGCGAAACACGTCGGGTATTTACAGCGACTTTCTACGAAAATTCCCTGTAATAAAAAAATTCTAGGCGCCACGCGAAATAACACTTTGCTTGTATCGTAAAATGTTGAATTGCTGCAACATAGGGCAACTAGCTAGAAAAATCATGAAAGGCATGGATTATGAGTGACGGTTTTGAGGATCTGGATGCCCTGTTCGATCAGATATCTGCACAGAATGACGAAATTAAAGCGACCGTAATTGCTGCTCCACCCAGCGCTGCCCAAGTTTCGGAAGCATCGGAAGTTGCGCACGAAGGACCTACAGACGCTGAAAAGCCGATGTACGAACGGCTCGGAAGTATCATACGGACATTGCACGACTCGATACGTGAACTGGGCCAGCAGCATCCGTTCAACAACCTTAATTCGCAAATCGGCGATGCGCAAGATCGCCTGGCCTATGTTGCAACACTGACCGAGCAAGCCGCGAACAAAGTACTGAATGCAACTGATGCCGGCATGCCGGCGCAGGAATCCCTATCAAACAGTGCCAAGAAAATGAAGGCGCGTTGGAACGATCTGTACGAGGGCAAGCTCAGCACGGAAGAGTTCAAGCTACTCGCTGACGACACCAGAAGTTTTACGTCATCGGTAATTGAGGTTACCGATGAGGAGAAAGCACGCTTGCTGGAAATCATGATGGCGCAGGATTTCCAGGATTTGACCGGCCAGCTGATCAAAAAAGTGGTTGCAGTTACCCAAGCTGTCGAGCGTGAGCTAGCACAACTGCTGTGGGACAACGCTCCTGAGGAGTTTAAGGACAAGTCGCTTGCACAGGAGGAAGCGGTAGTTGACCTGATGCAGGGACCGGCCTTACCGTCTGCCGCGATGGGACAGGGCGATGTGGATAGCCTTCTGGATGATTTGGGTTTCTGATGGACGACATGCTCAAGGAATTCGTGGTTGAAGCGCTGGAGCTCGCCACCAATGTTGAAGCGCATCTGCTGGTGCTGGAACGCCAACCGGATGATCAGAACACTTTGAATGCGCTGTTCCGCTCATTTCATACCATAAAGGGCGGTGCTGGCTTCATGAATTTGACGGCAATGGTTTCGGCTTGTCATCTGACCGAAAACCTGTTCGATGCTTTGCGCACCGGTGCTGCACCGGTAACGCCGATTGCGATTGAGGCAGCATTGCAGGCCAGCGGCTTTGTGGCTGACCAACTCGGCGAGTTGGCCAACGGCGTTACAGCCGAGCAGTTGCCGGCCATGCCCGATACACTGCAAGCCATCCTGACTGCGGCAATTGAAAGCAATGTGCAAGTTGAAACACCGGCTGCAAGCGCCGCTGCGGCACCTGTTGCGGCAGCCGCTCTTGACGGCAAGCCGGATTGGGATGCGTATTATCGTGCAGTAGTGCCATCCGATATGCTGCCGCCAGCCGCACCGCCATTAATATCGACTCCTGCTCCCGCCGCAGTGGCAAACCCGGTCGCCGCAGTACCAGCCAAAAAATCCCAGCCGGCAACGCAGGCCGCCAAATCCACTACGCCGATCATCGAGGAGAGCATCCGGATTGATGCCATCAAGCTTGATACCTTGCTGGAGGTAGCCGGAGAGTCGGTCCAGGCTGCCAACCAGGCGGCCGTGTTGATGGAAAAGCTGGCGCAATTCAAGTTCGAATCCGACGCCACCACATTGATGGCCACGCTGACGGAAACCATAGAGCGCGCCTCGCGCTATGCCACTGAATTGCAGCGGGCCACTCTGGCCACCCGCATGCAGCCGGTCGGCCGGCTGTTCCAGAAGTTTCCCCGCTTGATCCGGGAACTGTCCAAGGATCTTGGCAAGGAAGTCGAATTGGCGATCAAGGGTGCGGAAACCGAAGTCGACCGCGTGGTCGTCGACAGTCTGTACGATCCGCTGGTGCACATGTTGCGCAACTCACTCGACCACGGCGTGGAAAGCCAGGAAGACCGCATCAAGGCAGGGAAATCCCCCAAATCCACCATATCCCTGACCGCATGGCAAGAAGCCAGTAGCGTGATGATCGAGGTCGCGGATGACGGCAAAGGCATGAATCCGCAATTTTTGCGCGACAAAGCGCTTGCCAAGGGATTGATCGGCGAGAACGATGCGCAGACCGATGAAGAAGCATTCCAACTGGTCTTCTTGCCCGGATTTTCCACCAAGGAAGTCGCTACTGCAGTCTCCGGACGCGGGGTCGGCATGGATGTGGTGAAAACCGCAGTCGACAAGAATCGCGGCACGATCCGGATTGATTCACGTCCCGGTCTGGGCACGCGTTTTCTGATCCGTTTGCCGATTGAACTGTCAATCGTGCCGACCATGCTGGTGCGCACCAGCGGCGCTGCACTGGCAATGCCGTTGGCCGTGATCGAACGCGTGGTGGAGCTGCCGGAAACTTTTGCCGAAGTCGGTGGCGCCCCCATCCTACGCGATCAGGGGCGTCCGCTGCTGGTGCGCTCGCTGGCCGCAATTCTGGGTTATGAGCCATGTGTGGAACGGGTAGGTATCGTGATTGCAGCACAGCAGCCGTATATTCTAGCCATGGAAGCGGTTGAAGGCACTGCGGATCTAGTTATTAAACCCTTATCCTGCCTCAACGTCCCCGGCATTACCGGGACTGCGCGTTCTGCCGAAGGCGAGTTATTGCTGGTGATCGGTCTCGGATATCTGCTCGACGGTTGCCGAACCGGTACGCGTCTGGCGGCATAACCAATCTGCCGGCCGCCACAGGCTGCGGCTGCTTGCCATCCCTTGCTGAACGACATGCGCTTACAAACGCATGTCGTTCAGAGCGTATTTTTCGTCCCTTTCGTGTATTTCGTGGACAGGGCATCAGTGCAGTTAGGTAAAATTGCAGCATGAACCTTGACTCCTCCCCCATCGCAGCCATCGCTACCGCTCCCGGGCGCGGCGGAATTGGCGTAGTACGTGTTTCCGGCAAAAATCTTGCAGGCTTGCTGCAGACGCTGGGCTTGCAACTCAAGCCGCGCCATGCCACCTATACGCCCTTCACACAAGCCGATGGCAGCATCATCGACCAGGGCTTGGCGCTCCATTTCACGGCCCCGCATTCCTACACCGGTGAAGAGGTGCTGGAATTGCAAGCGCACGGCGGGCCGGTAGTGCTGCAGATGCTGCTGGCGCGTTGCCTGGAGGCGGGGCGGGATATCGGGCTGCGGATGGCGCAGCCGGGCGAATTCACGCACCGGGCATTCCTGAACGACAAGATGGATCTGGCGCAAGCGGAAGCGGTCGCCGATCTGATCGAAGCATCAACCGAGGCGGCGGTAAAGTCGGCTTCGCAATCGCTGTCGGGCGTATTTTCCAAGGTAATTCATACGCTGGTGGAACAGGTGGTGCAATTGCGCATGCTGGTTGAGGCGACGCTCGATTTTCCGGAAGAGGAAATCGACTTCCTGGAAAAATCCAATGCACGCGGCCAACTGGAACGGATACAACAGACTTTGCACAACGTCTTGCTGCAAGCGCAACAGGGCGCATTGCTGCGCGAAGGCTTGAACGTAGTGCTGGCCGGCAAGCCCAATGTCGGCAAATCCTCATTGCTGAACGCATTGGCAGGCGCGGAAGTGGCGATCGTCACGCCGATTGCCGGCACCACCCGCGACAAGGTGACGGAAACCATCCAGATCGAAGGCATTCCGCTTAATATCATCGACACCGCTGGCATTCGCGACACGGATGACGCCAATGACGAGGTGGAACGCATCGGCATTGAACGTGCTTGGATTGAAGTGAGCAAAGCCGACGTGATCCTGCATCTGCTGGATGCGGGACGCGGGCCGACGCGCGAAGACGAAACTATGGTGGCGCGCTTTCCAAGTGGCGTGCCGGTAATCCGGGTCTGGAACAAAATCGACTTGTCCGGACACAAGCCCAGCATCGACACCATGCTGGACGCCACGCATATTTATCTGTCAGCACAAAACGCAAGCGGGATCGACCTGCTGCGCGCAGAGTTACTACGTATAGCTGGCTGGCAGCAAACCGGCGAATCGGTATATCTGGCGCGCGAGCGGCACCTGATTGCGCTGCGCGCCGCACGCGACCACCTGCAAATCGCAGCGCAGTTTGCCGCCCAAAGCGACAACTCGCTGGACCTGCTGGCAGAAGAGTTACGCCTGACACAAGAACAACTCAACAGCATCACCGGCGAATTTACGCCCGATGATTTGCTGGGGGAAATTTTTAGCCGTTTCTGTATTGGTAAGTAAGGAGTGTTGTCTTTATTTGGTCGTGAATGACCAGCTTCTTGTAATTGCCTTGTTTGTGGAGTTGCAGACTTCCTGATCATTGAGGGTGCAGATACCGCCCGAAAAAGCCACGTCGTAAGTGGTGTTGGCAGTCAACGGCGCTAGCGGGATGATGGAGGCGGCAGAGTTTGGCGTGTTTGTATCTGAAGTGCTCGTTAGCAATTGTGCTGACAGAGGCGCGCCGCCGCGCGGACGAACCGTAAAGCTCTGCACTGTTATTTTCCTGATGATGTCGGCATGCACGCTGATCGGATAGCCGACTTCATTCTGATTTGGCACAGGATCGGGCTCCTCTGAATCGCTGAAAAAATTGTTCGGTAAATTCTTCTGGCCATCTATCGGATAAACGGTGAAATTGTCCACACCCAGTCCTTGTCCCAAGCCATTGCTGGCGGCGAAATCGGTGGTGAAGTAGGTGTAACCGTTATCTGCTCTGACATAACCGGCACCAGCTTCCTTGTATACAGGTTCAAAAATCACAAAACGGTGATAAATGGCGGTAATCAGGGCTTCCGCTGCGGTAAAACCATAAGTATAGCCAGTCTTCGCAAGGACTTCGCCAATGGCATAAGTTGGAACCAAGTTGTACTTGGCTTGGCTTAATCGTGCTTGCAAATCAACGCCCGTAAACCCGTCCTTTCCTGAAGTTTGGTCGTGAGTGATGATGTTGTTAATTTTTTGATACTCGGAATGTCTCTGCGCAGCAGTATCGATCAGGCTATTTCGCACCAGTTTTGGCATACCCATTTGTTGCCGACGGAAATTGAACCAATTAAAGCCGTCATTCGCCATATCGCCGGGGTCTTGCACTGTATCTTGTGTAGGTTGTTGCGAAGTGACCACTGGCGCTGAGGTTGATGGTGCACCTGGTTCCTGCGAAAGTCGTTGCGAAGTAATCGCTGCATCGGAAGTTGCCGCTGCCTGCGTCGATGAATCACTCCCGCCGCAGGAGGTGAGCGCAAGGCTCATAATTAGCGTTGGTGCAAGAACAGATAAACGTAATAAACGGGTCATAGCGAGTTTCCGGAATGCGGTATATGAAATAAAAGATTACGACATTTTTACTGCGAGGACATCACCGCTTTTGCCCTCGCATCCGGAAGTTGCCGGTTTCATGTGTTTGATCAATTAAATACACGAGCAATCAAATCACTATGCAAACCAACAAGCACATCATGCAAATTTGTTGAGCATTTCAGACAAGTGCTTGGCGCGGTCGGTAGCGTCTTCGATGCTAGTCGCACCTGAAGTGTGTGAGACTATCGCACTGGTAAGTAAGTTCACAAATGCGCGATCAAGCGCCTTGCGGGCGGCTGCCATTTGTTGCGCTACGCCATCGCAATCATCCGGAACCACTGCTTTGGCAAGCAATTTGCGCACGCCGCGCACCTGCCCCTCGACGCGTGCCAGGCGATTGAGCAGATCTTTCTTTTGTTCGTCGGTCAATGCGGTTCCGCTCAGAATCTTCAATGGGGCTTCGTATGACATGGTGAGACTCCTTTATGGTGTGTGGTGTGTATAGGAAAAATTTTACTACTGGGGAGTAGGCAAGTACAAATTATCTTTTGAATAGTGTAAATTCACTTTACAGCATGGTGTATTTTTAAAGTTGCTTTAGAATAATAATAAAGATACCATATTTTCTATGATACTCCCGCAATTTATGATTACCTCTTTGTTCACGTGCTGGGTGTCGCCAGTCTGTGCATCCGGCTCGACACACATTGGATGCATGACAGGCGCCGCGTTGCACGCGCCGGGGCAGGCTGGTTATTGCGGATGCAGACCGGAATTAACAGCGCCACTACTTTATTGCAGTGGCGACGGGAAGGGCTTCCGAAATATCGCTCCCGGTCAAAAAGCTCCAGCTCGGGCGCCAATCGTGACTGCGCTCCATGCCACCGGAATGACGACGCTGGCGCTGCCTATCGAGCCGCTGTTTCAGCTAATCCAGTTAATGAAAACATGGGGTATCATGTAAAACATGTTCTTTTCCGCATATTATATATGCGTATCTTAAATATGCCACAAGTAGTATATTGATATCCAGAAAGTCCGCCTGTAAGCATGGCAATGCTTGATGGGCTGAAAAAACCAGACGTGTTAGCAGCACCAAGATTGCATAACCCTTTCTGCATTTACTTTTTCTACAAATATCACATATTCGGTGGTACATTGCCAAAAAGCATTATTTATGCGACTCCGTCACCGGAGGGCATCAGACCCACCCTATTGAAGAGCCAGGTTTCCAAATTGTCATCCAGCGCGCCACCCAACCCTAAAGCACACTATCGACTTGCACTGGCCAGCCTGATGGAGGCTGCCGGCGACATTGTGATCAGACTAAGCTATCAGGGTGACATTTTGTATGCCAGTCAACGCACTATCGACCTGATTGACACCAAGCGTGATCTGATCGGCAGCACGCTGTCGGAACTGGTGTGTTCTTCCGAGCAGGGCGCACTGCAGCAAGCACTGGAAAACGCCTGCGCAACCCGACAGCCAGACCGCGTCCAACTGCGCATTAAGACCAGCGACACCGTGCTCTGGTTCGAATTTCAATTCTCGGCTTACACCACGTTAGACGAGACGGACGAATTGCTTGTCGTCGGGCGCGACATGTCGAGTAGATGCGCGACCGAAGCGCACTTGCGTCATCTGGCCACGCATGACAGCTTGACCGGGCTGCCGAACCGGGCGCTTCTGTCAGATCGGCTGCGCATGGCCATCGCCCAGGCACGGCGCTGCGGCCAGGGATTTTCGGTGGCCACGCTGGATTTGGATGGTTTCAAAAAAATCAATGACGGTCTGGGGCACCCGCTCGGCGATGCGCTGTTGCGGGTCGCCGCTGCGCGGCTCATCAAGACCCTGCGCAATAGCGATACGCTGGCGCGCATCGGCGGCGACGAGTTCGTCATCATCATGACCGGCGCGGTCAGCAACGCCGACATCAAGCTCATTTGCGGCCGCATGATGTCGGCGATGCAGGCGCCGTTCGAGGTGCAGTGCCATACGCTGCACATCAGTGCCTCGGTCGGGGTTGCCGTGTATCCGGAACACGGCGAGGATGAGGACACGCTGCTGGCTCATGCCGATGCCGCCATGTATCGCGCGAAAGAAACCGGCAAGGCATGCTGCGTGGTCTATAACAGTGCCCAAATCGGCCAGCCGGAGCATGATCTGTCGCTGGAAGCAGCGATGTTCCAAGGCGTCACGAATGGCGAATTTTTTCTCGACTATCAACCCATCGTCGATGCCCGGACGCGCCAGATACAAGGCTTCGAGACGCTGATGCGCTGGATGCGGCCCGGCCTTGGCCTGGTGCCGCCGAGCCGTTTTATCCCGATCGCGGAAGCCAACGGTCTGATCAACCTGCTCGGCGCCTGGGCGCTCAAGGCGTCCTGCGTCCAGCTCAAAATTTTCGAGGCGGCAGCCAAACGACCGCTCTACATCTCGGTCAATGTCAGTCCGAGACAGTTCCGCCAAGCCCAATTCCTGGAATTGCTGGACCAGGCCATTGCCCTGTCCGGGATTGCCGGCAGCCAGCTGGTGCTGGAGATCACCGAAGGCACGCTAATGCGCGATCCGCTCCAGGCCGAAGCCATCATGCATCAAATCGTCGCGCGCAAAGCCCGTATCTCGATTGATGATTTCGGCACCGGTTATTCGTCACTGGCGTATCTGAAGCGGTTCCCGATTGCGATTCTGAAGATCGACCGGGCTTTCATCAAGGATCTGCCCGCATCGTCAAAGGACGCCGCCATCTGCAACACCATCATGAGCCTGGCCCATCATCTGCAGTTGTCGGTAGTGGCCGAAGGCGTCGAGACAGAGCCACAACTGCAGTTCTTGATAGACCGGCGCTGCACCTACATTCAGGGCTACCTCACCGGCAGGCCGATGACGCCACACAGCGCACTGGAAGCTCTGGCTGATACCGGCACTCCGCTGCAACCGGCGTGCGTGGCACGCGCTGAGACTGCACCCGAAATGCACCAAACAAATTGATTATCATGACCTTAACGAATACCGACGCCGACAAAACCTTGAATCTGCTATGGGAGCGCATCCGGCAGCGCGGCGACCTTCCCGGCTTTACCAAAGCCATCAGTGCGGTGCTGGACGCCATGCATGGTGAAGATGATCGAGAATTCAACATGACGAAAACCGTCATGTCAGACCCCGGATTGACCCAGAAAGTACTACGACTTGCCAATAGTGCGATGTATTCCGCCTTTGGCCAAAGCGTCGGTACTGTGTCAAGAGCCGTCGCGGTATTGGGAACGCAAACCATCGGTCATCTGGCGCTAGGCTCCAAACTGATCGACGCATTGTCATCCAGCGCCCCCGATACACTCAGCGCCCGGCTTGAAATGGAAAAAGCATTGCTGGCCGGGCATGTCGCACGCCAGGTCACAAGTGACGCCAATCGCCATCACGCCGAGGAGGCCGTGGTGTGCTCAATGCTGCACACGTTAGGACGCATGATGGTGGCGTTTTATTTGTCCGATTATTGGTCGCAAGCGCAGCAAAACAGCGAGAAAACCCTGCGCCACCCGGATCTGGTGGCGCAGGAAATGCTAGGGCTTTCCCTGGAACAGATTGGCCGCGCCATTGCGCAACGCTGGGGGCTGCCCGACAGCCTGATCAACAGCATGCGCACGGTGGAACCACAACAACAGCCCTTGGAAGCAGAAGAAAAAGTGCCGCATGCTGAATGGCTGGCAGCGATATCGAGCATGACCAGCCAGTGCGCGAGCGCGCTGTGCCAAGACGAAGCCGTGGGCAACACCGAAATCCTGCGACTTGCTGATGCCTATGCCGGCATACTCGGCATCGACACCGTAGCGGTGCTGAAGGCGACAGAAAGTGCAAAAAAAACCACCGAATCCGACTTGAGCGCGGTCCACCGCACCAAGCGCAGTAACACCGAAAAGCGTGCCCGCGACAATGCGCCTGAAGCGCCCACACCCAACATCCTGCAACAGGGCGTGCTCGACATGCGCAGCATCGTCGATAGCGCGACGCCCAGCCAGATGATGACGATGGGACTTGAAACGCTATATCAAGGGCTTAACTTCCGACGCGCGATTGCTTTTTTGCGGAACGTGAAGAAAGCGAAATACTCGGCCAGAATGGGCTTCGGCGCGGACGTGTCGACACTGATTCCGCAGCTGGTGTTCAATGATGCCTTTCAGCCCGACGTGTTTCATGCGGCGCTGGCCAGCGACCGCATCATTTTTGCTGAAAATGCGCGAGACCCCAAGTTTGCCTCCAAACTCCCGGGTTGGTGGCGCGACAGCTTGTCCGCTGCCACCGGTTTCATCATCGTGCCACTGACTGTTAACCGCCAAGCAGTCGGATTTATTTACGGCGACTGGGGCAATACCGCGCCCAACCTCAAACCCAGCCCCGCAGAATTTGCCATCCTGAACGATCTGCGCGCACTGGTTACGCAAACGGCAGAACGGCACCAAGCAACGACCACCGCCAGCGCACCTGCCACACACTGATTTTTTACCAGACAAGATTCGGCAGCGAATTTGTGTCAGCAGAGCTGATTGATAAAGTGCAGGTTTGATTTAAAAATAGAAATAGAACTACACAGCGGTTACACGGAGGAACTATAGAACGCAGAATGTATTACGAGAAATCGTAAATCATTGATTTTACTGGTGCGGCTGGCTGGAATCGAACCAGCGACCCTTGGCTTCGGAGGCCAATACTCTATCCACTGAGCTACAGCCGCATTGTGATATTTTGGACAGAAACAGAGGATACAGTTTTTCGCGCAGATCGTCCATTTAAAAGCTATGATCTTCCGTTTCAAAGCCATTGCATTGCGCCTATAATCAAAGGTTCGGCAAAGCTTTGCGCTGCCTGCGGATGCATATTTGCTGTGATTACGCATCCGCCTTCCGGTTTAAAAAATAGCACCGAGGAAACCATGAGCGATCTATCGAATCAAAATGACGACAGCAGCAAACACAACGATCATCAATCACCGATCAAGACCCCCAAGCAACTGGTCATTGCAGTGCTGGCGGCTTTTATCATCCCCATCATCTGCATCGTGCTGCTGGTGCAATATGTGACCAATGACAAGAAAATGAGCGCCAACTCGCACGGCTATACCGAGGAGGCGATCGCAGCGCGCATCAGTCCGGTTGCCGATCAGGGATTTACCTTGAAAACTGAAAGCGGCCCGAAAGTATTGCAGGCGGGCGGGGCTGTATATACCGCTGTTTGTGCCGCCTGCCACGATAGCGGCGCTGCCGGATCGCCTAAATTGGGTGAGGCTGGTGCCTGGTCTGCACGCATCGCGCAAGGCTATGACACCTTGGTATCGAATGCCATTAATGGCATTCGCGGCATGCCTGCCAAAGGCGGAAATCCTGATCTGGATGATATTGAAGTAGCGCGCGCCGTGGTGTATATGGCCAATAAGGCTGGCGCTGCATTCAAGGAACCTGCGGCAACCACTGCTGCTGCACCTGCAGCAGCACCTGCCGCGCCTGCAGCCGAGGCAACACTTGCAACACCTGCCGCAGCAACGGCTAGCGCGGCTCCAACTCCGGCAGTTGCGGCTGCACCTGCTGCGGCTGCGCCGGCGAATATGTCCGCCGATGTTGGCAAGAAAATCTATGAATCAGCCTGCCTGGCTTGTCACGGTTCCGGCGTCATGGGCGCTCCCAAGTTGGGCGACAAGGCAGCTTGGGCGCCTCGCATTAAGCAAGGTACGGAGGTGTTGCATCAAAATGCGATTGCAGGCATCCGGATGATGCCACCTAAGGGTGGTTCTGCCGCCTCAGAGGAGGAAGTCAAAGCAGCGGTTGATTACATGACGGCTGCATCGAAGTAAATCCCAGCAGAATGTAAGCCCAAAAAAAGCCGGTCAATGATAAATAAATTGACCGGCTTTTTTTGTTGGCTTTTTTAAGAATCAGATTTAAAAAAGGGGCCGCGTTTTAACGTGGCCCTTTTTTTAATCTTATACTGCAAAAACTGAAACATACCTTGCTGTTAGCGCGCCTGTTCAGCCACGAATATCTCTACCCGGCGGTTTCGGGCGCGGTTAGCGGCGCTATCGTTGGATACTAGCGGTTCATGCGGGCCACGGCCTTCAACGGCAAAACGATTAGCTGCTACGCCGCGGGCCGCCAGATAATCGCGCGTGCGTGCTCCACGGTCGCGGGACAAAGGCATGTTGATTGCCTCGGAGCCAGTGCTGTCGGTATGGCCGATAATCGTCACGCTAGTGCCAGGATTGTCATTCAGGCTGGCAGCGAAGCGGTCCAGTACCGGGCGAAAATTCGGTGCGATATCGGACTTGCCAATGCTGAAGGAAATATCGCTCGGGATATCCAGTTTCAGCTGGTTGTCGGCAGTCTGACTGACTTGGACGCCGGTGCCGGCAGTAGCTTGCTCCATTGCGCGCTTCTGGTTTTCCATCCGGTTCGACCAAATGTTACCGGCGGCGGCGCCGGCCAGTCCGCCAATGGCGGCGCC
>JBGSTZ010000095.1:0-1541 GCA_041736255.1 Burkholderiaceae bacterium | reverse complement strand
AAAGTTCCGAATCGTTGGTAATTTGGTATATCAGCGTTTCCGGTACGGCCATAGCCCACTTTCAGTTTAAGAAAACTAAAAACGCTGCTGTAACGCATAAAATCTTCTTCTGAAATTATCCAAGCTGCCGAAGCAGATGGGAAAAATCCATAACGGTTGTTCGCCCCAAATCGTGAAGACCCATCCAGCCTGCCGGTGAAAGTAGCAAAGTACTTGCCTTTATGATTGTAGTTAACACGGCCAAAAAAACTGGCAAATGTCAGCCAAGCATAATTAACTCTTACGTCAACGTCAATATTTTACCGTGTGCGTTTCGGCTCAAACCTTGCGTTGTGAAGCTTCCTTCGCCATCGTCGTTT
The DNA here is from genome assembly GCA_041736255.1 of Burkholderiaceae bacterium. Taxonomy (GTDB): domain Bacteria; phylum Pseudomonadota; class Gammaproteobacteria; order Burkholderiales; family Burkholderiaceae_D; genus AVCC01. The sequence goes on along the minus strand of JBGSTZ010000095.1, from coordinate 1,182 downwards.
TCTTCGAGAGGACAGGTCAAGTGAATACCGAGCCAACCCAAACTGCCAGCCACGCACAGATGCTTGAGATGCTGCGCTGGCAGATGGAGATCGGCGTTGACATTGCACTCGACGACATCCCCATCGACAGGTTTGCCGAAAGCACGCAAAAAGTCTTGCCCGAACCTGCCAAGCGAAGCCTGCCGGGACGCGACAGTCAGCCGCCGACACGGCCTTTGACCCCAGCCACGGTGGCAATGCCCGACGGGGCGGCGGTTGCAAGTGCGCGGGAATTGGCGGCGGGCGCAGATACACTTGAAGCGCTGCGCACTGTGATGGAGCAGTTTGAAGGTTGCAATTTGCGGTTGGCGGCCAAAAATCTGGTGTTTGCCGATGGCAACCCGCAAGCCAAAATCATGCTGATAGGTGAAGCGCCGGGCCGCGAGGAGGATGAACAGGGATTGCCGTTTGTCGGCCGTTCCGGGCATCTTCTCGACAAGATGCTGGCCGCGATCGGGCTTGACCGAACGTGTGTCTACATCACCAACGTGATCGCATGGCGACCACCGGGAAATCGCACGCCGACACCACAGGAAACTGAAATCTGCCGACCTTTTGTAGAGCGGCAGATCGAACTGGTTGCGCCGCAAATGCTGGTATTGCTGGGCAGTCCTTCAGCCAAAACAATTCTCAACACGCAGGCCGGAATCACGCAAATTCGTGGGCGCTGGGCGAAGGTCACGCTGGGTGGGCAGGAGATTGACGCGATGCCGACACTGCATCCAGCCTATCTGCTGCGCCAACCCGCGCAGAAAAAACTGGCATGGCAAGATTTGCTGAAAGTCAGGATGCGGCTGGACGGTCAGGAATCCTGATTTCCCAGATAGCGTCTGACCGCGTCCCCACCGTTCTCGCGCAGTTTGCCAACAGGTCCGTCATAAACAATTTTGCCGGCATCCAGAAAAATCACGCGCGTGGCGAAGTCTTGCGCCTCTTGCGGATCGTGCGTCACCAGCACCACCGCGGTTTGTGCCGTATCTGCAAGTTCAGCGACCTGTTTCAGCATTTCCGCGGAAAGCGCAGGGCCAAGGGAAGCAAACGGCTCGTCCAGCAACAGGACGGGTTTGCTTCGAACAAGTGTGCGGGCGATGGCCACGCGCTGGCGCTCGCCGCCGGAAAGTGCTGCGGGCAACCGCGTGCCCT